>NZ_JBEZYZ010000002.1:0-775208 GCF_040638895.1 Streptomyces sp. NPDC024017
CCGTGAATGTTTACCGGTAATCCGGTCGACACCACGAGAGCGGAACAGTCAGGCGGAATAGGCCCGACCGTTCACAGCGTCCTCGCTGTGTTTTTCAAAGGAACCTCGCCCCAGCAGATGCTGGAGACGGGGTATCAACATATCTGGCGTTGACTTTTGGCACGCTGTTGAGTTCTCAAGGAACGGTCGCTTCCTTTGTACTCACCCTCGCGGGCTTTCCTCCGGGCGCTTCCCTTCGGTCTTGCGTTTCCGACTCTATCAGATCTTTCCGATCCGATTTCCTCGGTGCTTTCCAGGTTCTCGCTTCCGCGTTTCCCTTTCCGGCGGTTCCGACTCTATCAGATCCTTTCGGGCCTGATCCCCGGTCAGCGGGGTTTGTCTTTGCGGCTGTTGGGCCGTTCCGACGTCCCTAACCTTAGCGCGCCCTCTCGGCGAGTTCCAAATCGAAGCTGTGCCGATCGGATCGTCGAGTCCCAATTCGAATTGAATTCGGGCACGCCGAAATCAATCCCGTTGGGAGGTCGAGCTGGTGGTTTGGGTGCCGCTGGTGCGGCGGAAGTGCTGTCGCAGAACCGTTACGGCTCCGCGGCAACCCGAAGAACATTACGGATCCACCAGGGGGCTGTCAAGCGGCCCTGTCAAGATCTTTTCGGCCCCGGCGTCAGTCCAGGTCGGTGAGGCGCCCGCCGGCATCCGGCTGGGCGTCCTCGACCCGGCGCAGCAGACGCGTGAGCACTTCGCCCAGCGCCGTGCGCTCGTCGGGGTTCAGGTCCTGGAGCAGGTCCTCCTCGAAGACCGACGCCAGGCGCATCGCCTCCAGCCACTTCTCCCGCCCCTCGGATGTCAGTTCCACGATGACTCGTACGCGGTTCGACTCGTCTCGCTCACGGGTCACCAGAGATTCGGCAACCATGCGGTCGATCCGGTGGGTCATCGCGGCCGGGGTGAGGCCGAGGCGCTTGGCGAGGTCGCTGGGGCCCAGGCGGTAGGGGGCTCCGGAGAGGACGAGGGCCTTGAGGACCTCCCACTCCGCGTTGCTGATGCCGAGGGCCGAGGTCTGACGGCCGTAGGCGACGTTCATGCGGCGGTTCAGGCGGGACAGGGCCGAGACGATCTGCTCGACCTGGGGATCGAGGTCCTGGAACTCGCGCTGGTACGCGGCGATCTGCTCTTCGAGGGTCGGCTCGCTGGGGCCGGGGGTGTCGCCCATGTGCGCAGTATCGCACGATCGTTCTTTGCCTTGAAGTCCTTGGGTATGTACTCTTTAGCTTCGAACTTTAGTTTCGAAGTCTTCACTCCTAACTTGTGAGAGAGGTGAACGTGACCAGGGCGATGGGCGCAGCGATGCGCCGGATTCACGTGGGTAACGCACTCAGCGCGTTCGGGCTCGGCTTCACGGTCCCGTACCTGTACGTCTATGTGGCGCAGGTGCGAGGGCTGGGGGCCATGACGGCGGGTCTCGTACTCGCCGTCTTCGCTGTGGCCGCGTTGGTCGTGCTGCCGTTCGCCGGGCGGGCCATCGTCCGGCGCGGCCCGCTGCCGGTGCTGCTCGCCGCCCTGGTCACCGCCGCTCTGGGTGCGCTCAGTCTGGGGATCGCGAGCAGCGCAGCGGCCGTGCTGGTGTCGGCCTCCCTGCTGGGAGCCGGGCAGGCCGTGATGCAGCCGGCGCTCGCGACGATGATCGTCGACTGCTCGTCGGCGGAGACGCGGTCGCGTGCTTTCGCCACGCAGTTCTTCCTGCAGAACCTCGGGCTCGGCGTCGGTGGCCTCATCGGCGGGCATCTCGTCGACACGACGAGCGCCGCCTCCTTCACTCTGCTCTTCGCGATCGAGGCGGCGATGTTCCTGCTGCTCGTCGTGGTGATGACGACCGTGCGGCTGCCGCACGCGCCGCGGATCGAGGACGCTCCCAAGGCGTCGGGCCGGGGCAGCTGGAAGCAGCTGCTGGGCAACCGGGCCATGGTGCAGCTGTGCGTGCTGGGCTTCGTGCTGTTCTTCGCCTGCTACGGGCAGTTCGAGTCGGGGCTGAGTGCGTACGGGGTCGAGGCCGCCGGGATCTCGACGTCCGCGCTGGGGACCGCGCTCGCCGCCAACACTCTGGTGATCGTCATCGCGCAGTTCGCCGTGCTGCGGTTCGTGGAGCGGCGCCGGCGGTCGCGGGTGATCGCCGCTGTCGGGCTGATCTGGGCCGTGGCGTGGGCTGTCGCCGGGTACGCGGGGCTCGGGCACGGGAGCCAGGAGATGGCGACGGCGGCGTTCGTCTCGACGTACGCGCTGTTCGGGCTGGGAGAGGCGATGCTGTCGCCGACCGTGGCCCCGCTGGTCGCGGATCTCGCGCCGGAGGGGATGGCCGGGCAGTACAACTCCGCGTTCGCCCTGGTCAAGCAGCTCGCACTGGCCGTCGGGCCGGCGGTGGGCGGACCTCTGGGGGCCTCGCTGCACGCGCCGTACATCGTGGCGTTCCTGGTGTTCTCGCTGGGGATCACCGTCCTGGCCGTGCGGTTGGGTCGGCAGCTGACCGATGTGCAGGATCAGCCGTGGCTCGGGAAGAGCCGGGTCGTGGCGCGGGGTGGGGCGCCCGTTTCCGCGGACGTCTGATCCTCGGCTCGGCTACGTCGGCTGCGTGCGCGGCAGGGCGAACTCGCACCAGACCGCCTTGCCGCCGCCCGGTGTGCGGCGGCAGCCCCAGTTCGACGCGATCGTGGCGACGATGGCGATGCCCCGGCCCGATTCGTCGCCCGCTTCCGCGCGGCGGCGTCTGGGGAGATGGTCGTCGCCGTCGGTGACCTCGATGATCAGGCGGCGGTCCGTGCGGCGCAGGCGCAGGCGCATCGGCGGGGTGCCGTGCTGGAGGGAGTTGGCGACCAGTTCGCTGGTGGCCAGGACGCCCAGGTCGTGCAGGTCGGCGGGGAAGCGCCAGCTGGTCAGGACACCGGAGGCGAAGGCACGCGCGCGTGGCGCGGCTTCCACACCGCCCAGGAGTTCCAGGGCGGCGTTGCGGAAGAGCTCGCCCTCCGAGCCCGTGCGGGCGGGGTGCTGGAGGACCAGGACGGCCACGTCGTCGTCGTGGTCGGGGGTCACGCCCGCGGAGCGGACCAGGCGGTCGCAGACGACCTGGGGTGTGCCGGTGGCGCCGGCCAGGGCGCGTTCCAGGGCGGCGATGCCCTCGTCCAGGTCGGCGTCGCGGCGCTCGACCAGGCCGTCCGTGTAGAGGACGGCGGTGGAGCCGGGGGCGAGGGGGATCGAGCCCGAGGTGTGCATCCAGCCGCCGGTGCCCAGCGGGGGGCCGGTGGGTTCCTCGGCGCGCAGGACCGTGCCGTTCTCGTCGCGGACGAGGATGGGGAGGTGGCCCGCCGAGGAGTAGATCAGCTTGCCCTCGTTCGGGTCGTGGATGGCGTACGCGCACGTGGCGATCTGGTTGGCGTCGATCTCGGCGGCCAGCCCGTCGAGGAGCTGGAGGACCTCGTGCGGGGGCAGGTCGAGGCGGGCGTACGCGCGGACCGCCGTGCGCAGCTGGCCCATGACCGCTGCCGCGCGGACGCCCCGGCCCATGACGTCGCCGATGACCAGGGCCGTGCGGCCGCCGCCCAGGGTGATGACGTCGTACCAGTCGCCGCCGACCGCGGCCTCGGTGCCACCGGGGTGGTAGGTGGCGGCGATGCGCAGGTCGTCGGGTTCTTCGAGCTCCTGGGGGAGCAGTGAGCGCTGGAGGGTGACCGCCGTTTCGCGCTGGCGGCGTTCGCTGGCGCGCAGGCGTTCGGCGGCTTCGGCGTGGTCGGTGACGTCCGTGGCGAAGACGAGGACGCCGCGGCCTTCGCTGCCGCCCTTGCCGTCGCCCTGGGCGACCGGGGTGCAGGTGAAGGTGTAGGAGCGGCCGTCGGGAGCCTTGCGGGACTTGACCGTGCGCGGTTTGCCGCTGCGCTGGACCTGGTCCAGGAGGGGGAACAGGCCGAGGGCCTCCAGCTCGGGGAGGGCCTCGCGGGCGCGTTCGCCCAGGGGGCGTACGCCGAAGGCGGTCGTGTAGGCGTCGTTGACGTAGGCGATGCGGTGGTCGGGGCCGTGGACCAGGGCGACGAGGGACGGGACGCGGTCGAGGACCTCACGCACCCGCAGCTCGTCGACGGCGGGTACGGACGGTGTCTCGTCGGTCAGTTGTTCGGCACGGGCGGCGGGTACGGAGCTTTCCCCCCGCCGGTCCGGGGACGCCGTCTGCTCGGTCCGCGCTGCGGCGCGGCGCTGCGTTCCGGGGAGCCGGGCGCTCCAGCGCGTGAAGTTCACGAATCCTTGCCTCGTGTAGTGGTCGGCGGCCGGCACCGGAACCGGCCGGGGCCCGGAGGCCCGCACCGGGACGTGGGGTGGCACGGCCGCGGTGGTGGACCAGTCTGGCAGGGTGCGGACCGGACCGACATCCGTCAGACGCCGGGCCGGCCGCTGGAGTTCCTGGGTCCGGTCAGGACGACCCCTTCGGGTTGTGCGGGGGGTCCAGAGGAGGCTTTCCACCGGCCGCGAGTTCGAACTCGGCCCGGGGGTGTTCGAGTGAACCCAGGGAGACGATCTCCCGTTTGAACAGGCCGGCCAGCGTCCATTCCGCGAGCACGCGCGCCTTGCGGTTGAAGGTGGGCACGCGGCTGAGGTGGTAGGCGCGGTGCATGAACCAGGCGGGATAGCCCTTGAGCTTGCGTCCGTAGACGTGGGCGACGCCCTTGTGCAGGCCCAGGGAGGCGACCGAGCCGGCGTAGGCGTGTTCGTACGTCTCCAGGGGTTCGCCGCGCAGGGAGTGCACGATGTTGTCGGCGAGGACCCTGGCCTGGCGGACGGCGTGCTGGGCGTTGGGTGCGCACTCGCGGCCCGGATCCCCGGCGGTGACGTCGGGGACGGCGGCGGCGTCTCCCGCGGCCCACGCATGCGTGGTGCCGTCGACCGACAGTTCCGGGGTGCACTTCAGGCGTCCGCGGCCGTTGCGGGGCAGGTCGCTGGCGGCGAGCACCGGGTGGGGTTTCACACCGGCCGTCCAGACGACCGTACGGGTGGGGAAGCGGGCGCCGTCGCTGAGGACGGCGACCCGGTCGGCGCAGGACTCGAGCCGGGTCTGCAGGCGGACGTCGATGTTGCGGCGGCGCAGTTCGGTGACGGCGTAGCGGCCCATCTCCTCGCCGACCTCGGGCAGGATGCGGTCCGAGGCCTCGACGAGGATCCACTTCATGTCCTCGGGCTGGACGTTGTGGTAGTAGCGCGCGGCGTAGCGGGCCATGTCCTCCAGTTCGCCGAGTGCCTCCACGCCCGCGAAGCCGCCGCCGACGAAGACGAAGGTCAGGGCCGCGTCGCGGATCGCGGGGTCGCGGGTGGAGGAGGCGATGTCCATCTGCTCGATGACGTGGTTGCGCAGGCCGATGGCCTCCTCGACGGTCTTGAAGCCGATCCCGTGGTCGGCGAGGCCGGGGACCGGCAGGGTGCGCGAGACGGAGCCGGGGGCGAGGACGAGTTCGTCGTAGGACAGCCGCTGTCCGCCCGTGCCCTCCTCCTCGGTGGCGAGGGTGGTGACGGTGGCGGTGCGTTTCGCGTGGTCGACGGCGGTGGCCTCGCCGATCAGAACCCGGCACCGGTCCAGGACGCGGCGCAACGGTACGACGACGTGGCGGGGGGAGATGGCGCCCGCGGCGGCCTCGGGGAGGAACGGCTGGTAGGTCATGTACGGGTCGGGGGTGACGACCGTGATCTCCACCTCGCCCCGGTCCAGTTCCCGTTTCAGTCTGCGCTGCAGGCGCAGGGCCGTGTACATCCCGACGTAGCCGCCACCGACAACGAGAATGCGCGCACGTTCCTTCACCATCCCATGACGCACCCGCCGCTTGCGTTTGTCCACAGCCTCGACGAATTGTGTGACCGGAGCGGGAGCGCGCGCGGAGTTGGCCGGATTAGCGGCCTGCGGCACATACATGCAGGTCAGGTGGGGTAGTGCGAGGGGCGCGCGGGGGCACATTCGGGACGTATGCGGCCCGTACTCCGATCGGTGGGCGCTCCGTGCGGAACCTGCCCCTTCTGAATTGACTCCCTCTCAACTATGTTCGTGTGTCGACGGGGTGTAGGGGGATGCGCTCACCGGGGTCCGCGGGGCGGGCCGCGGACCCGGGCCGGTTCCCTCGCCCTGGTATCGAATGACGGGGAGTGTCTCCGGGGGGAGACGTCATTACCGGGGGAATGCTTATGCATGTTCAGGACTCTCATTGGTCGACCGCGTCCGCAGTGGCGGCGGGCGGCATGACGATGAGCGCGGCGGCGGGCAACGGACGCGACACCTCGCGGACGACGCCGCTGCGCGTGGACGCACAGCGCAATCTGGAGCACGTACTGCGCGCGGCGCGCGAGGTCTTCGGCGAGCTGGGGTACGGCGCGCCGATGGAGGACGTGGCGCGGCGCGCGCGGGTCGGTGTGGGCACGGTGTACCGGCGGTTCCCGAGCAAGGACGTCCTGGTGCGGCGGATAGCCGAGGAGGAGACCTCCCGGCTGACCGACCAGGCGCGTGCGGCGCTCGGGCAGGAGGACGAGCCGTGGTCGGCGCTGTCGCGCTTCCTGCGGACGTCGGTGGCCTCCGGCGCCGGGCGGCTGCTGCCGCCGCAGGTGCTGCGGGTCTCGGTCGAGGACGGCGCCGGCGGCCCGCCGCGGGTGCCGCAGCAGCGGACCCAGCCGGGCACGACGGAGCTGCGGCTGGTCCCGGACCAGCCGGTCGCGGTCGCTTCGGTACCGGCGGTCGCGGCCGACGACGACGCCGGGACGTCGGCGCTGCTCGAGGTCGTCGGGCAGCTCGTGGACCGGGCGCGTGCGGCCGGTGAGCTGCGGGCGGACGTGTCGGTGTCGGATGTGCTGCTGGTGATCGCCACGGCCGCGCCCTCACTGCCGGACGCCGCACAGCAGGCGGCCGCGTCGGCCCGGCTGCTGGACATCCTGCTGGAGGGGCTGCGCTCGCGACCGGCGTGATCCACCGGGGCCCGGGCGAACAGGCCCGGGCCAGGTGGGGCTTCCGGGCTCGGGCGGGACGTCCGGGCCCGGAGCGAAAAGGGGAGCCTTCCCCGAATGAGTGACGGCCAGTACTGCCGTGCGGTAATTCCCCACGGATGAGTGGTGGTCCGAACTGAGGGGTTCTGACCAAAAGCCAATATGGCAGGCTGACCCGGTGGTCTGGACGGGTTGGGCGGCTGGCGGGGGCTTACCGCGATGAGCGTGGACGGTCGGGACGAGTCGAGCGGCAGCGGGAACGGCGATGCCACGGTGGGCAGCCCGGTCCCGCCGCAGGTGCCGAGTCAGGGCGGACGCGCGAGCGGGCTGCCCGGCGGGCACCCCGCCGAGTCGATCCCGGCCCAGCGCGACCGGCGCGAGGACAGCGTCCTGCCGCCGCCGCGCGAGCTGCCGCCGTCCGACGCCGACCTCATCGACCGGATGCGCTCGGGCGACGACACCGCCTACGAGGAGCTGTACCGGCGCCATGCCCAGGCCGTGCGCCGGTACGCCCGCACCTGCTGCCGAGACACCCACACCGCGGACGACCTGACCGCCGAGGTCTTCGCCCGCATGCTCCAGGCGGTGCGCGGTGGCGCGGGCCCCGCGCACGCCGTACGCGCGTATCTGCTCACCTCCGTCCGGCGCGTCGCCGCCGCCTGGACGCGGTCGGCGCGGCGCGAGCAGCTCGTCGACGACTTCGCGCTGTTCGCCGCCCAGTCCGCCCGCGGGTCCGACGTGTCCGGCGACGACACGCTCGAACTGGGCGCGGACGTACGGGCGATGCACGAGGCCGAGCAGTCCATGGCCATGCGGGCCTTCCGGTCGCTGCCGGAGCGCTGGCAGGCCGTGCTGTGGCACACCGAGATCGAGGACGAGTCGCCCAGCGAGGTCGCCACGCTGTTCGGGCTGGACGCCAACGGCACGCGCGTGCTCGCCAGCCGGGCCCGCGAGGGCCTCAAGCAGGCCTACCTCCAGGCCCACGTCAGCTCCACGCTCACCCGCGACGAGGAGTGCGCGCGCTACGCCGACCAGCTCGGCACCTACGCCCGCGGGCGGCTGCGCACCCGGGCCGAGCGGGGGTTGCGCAAGCACCTGGAGGAGTGCGCGAAGTGCCGGCTGGCCGCGCTCCAGATCGAGGAAGTGGCCGGCGGTATCCCGGCCGTCGTGCCGGTCGCCGTCATCGGCTGGTTCGGGGCCGCCGGGTATGCGAAGGCGGCCGGGCTCATCGCCGGGGGTGCGGGCGCGGCCGGTGCGGCGGGGGCGGCCACGGCGGCGGGTGGCTCGGCCGGTGGGGCAGCCGCGCCGGGCGGCGATTCGGCCGGCGGTGCCGGAGGCGGGAGTGGTGCGGCGGCCTCCGAGGGGGTCGGCGCGCCGGTGAAGGCCGGTGTCGCGGCCGGCGTGGTCGCCGTGGGTGTGGTGGCGGCCGTGGTGATGGCACTGGCCGGCAACGAGAATCCCAAGGAGGAGGCCGAGAGTGCTCCCTCGTCCCCTCCCCCGTCGTCGGTGGTGCGCCCCGGCGAGCCCTCACCCTCCCCCTCCCGGCCGGAACCCGGGCCGCGGCCGCCGGGGATCGTGCCCGCGCGCGCCGAGACACCCGCGCCGACGCCGAGCTCCAGGACCAGCCCGAGTCCGGACCCGGCCGCGCCCTCGACCTCGACGTCAACCCCGGCCCCTACCCGGACGCCCGCTCCACCGCCCGCGTCCCCGAGGCCGACCCCGCCTCCGGCCCCCACACCCACGCCCACTCCCCCGCCGCCCCCGCCCGCCCCCGCCGTCTACCAGTGGAGCGGACTGTCGTACGACATCAGCGGCGACGGCACGGAACCCGAGATGCGGATCGGTTCGAGCAGCTGGGTCTGGCAGCGGTCCGGCCTGTCGGTGGGCGGACAGCGGTACGCCCACGGCGTCACCGTGCACGGCCGCTCGTCCGTCACCATCGACCTCAACCGCCCCTGCTCGTCGTACGACGCGCTCGTGGGGGTGGACGACATGACGCTGCGGCTCGGCAAGGTGTACTTCTCCGTCTACGCCGACGGGGCCCGGCTGTGGCGGTCCCCGCTGGTCGAGGGCGGTGACCCGGCCGTACCCGTCCATGTGAACCTCACCGGCCGCAGCACGGTCCGGCTGGTGGTGGAACCGCGCAGCGCCCTCGACCACCTGATGCCCGTGGCCTGGGCGGAGTCCAGGTTCACCTGCTGACGGGGACGGCGCCTCACCTCACCCGGTCGGTGGCGTACGCGCTGCGCGCCTCGTCCAGCTCGCGCAGGACGTCCTCCGCGGTGAGGGCCGTGCCCCGAGCGCGCTCCGCCTCGCTCCGGACGCTCCCCAGGGCGGCACGAACGGCGGCCTCGGCCCGTTCCACCGGGGCGCGCTCCGGCATGGAGCGCGGGCGGCCGGACCTCCAGTGGTCAGCGGTGCCGAGCAGCCGGGCCGCGCGCGGGAAGTCGCCGAGGTCGGCCAGCAGGCCCGCCGCGCCGTCCACGACCGTGGCCCGGATCACGTCCGAGCACCGCTTGTCCACGGCCTCGCGCAGGGCTCCGGTCAGCTTGAGCAGGGCCGGCCGCGGGCCGGACTCCCTCGCGGTGATCACGGCGTCGAGCAGGAGCAGCATCACCATGAACTGCGGCGGCGGTGTGCCGAGGACGGCGTTGGCGCGGGCCTCCTCGCACCACGCGCGCGCCCGGTCGGTGTGCCCCTCCTCGACCGCCATCTGGGTGCGCATCAGGAGGACGTACGCCTTGGAGTCCCGCACGCCGTACCGGTCGGCGGCGGCGGTGGCCTCGTCCAGCAACGCCAGCGCGGCCACCCGGTCTCCCGCGCGGTAGGCGATCTCGGCGAGCCGGGCGATGAGGAACGGCGACTCGGCGTAGGCGCCCACCTCGTAGGCGAGCCGCAGCGCCTCCTCGTACTCCCCCTTGGCGTCCTCGAAGCGACTGCGCGCCATGGCGGCCTCACCGGCCGCGCTGCACACCTGGGCGCGCAGCCAGCGGTCACCCGCGCGGCGGCTGAGGACCCGCAGCTCCGCGAGGTCGTCGTCGACGCCCTCCAGGCCACCGGGTCCGTCGACGACCGTGTGCGCCCGGAACATCAGGGCGACGGAGAGCTCCCAGTCACCACCGTACGCACGGCAGTTGGCGACGGTGGCGTCCAGGACGGCCCGGACCTCTCTCTGGTCGCCCAGGAAGGAGAAGAGGATCGGGCAGACGAGCCCCGGAACGCGGGCCGCGTGCGGACCGCCACCCTCGTAGTAGGACCCCAGCCGCTCCATGTACGGCCGGTGCTCCTCGACGAACGTCTCCATGGGCGCGGCCTCGGTCATGAAGAACGCGTGCAACATGCGCACATCCATCCGCTGGGCGTGCAGCGGATGCCCCGCCTCCCCGTCGGGCGCGGCGAGGAAGTGGTCGATGTGGCCGGGCGGTTCCGGCGCTCCACCGGGCGGCACACGGCCCGCGGTGTCCTGGGCCACGCCCAGGCGCAAGGTCCGCTCGAGCCACTCCATGCCCTCGTGGCGGTAGTTGCGCAGCCACCAGAACCAGCCCATGGCCAGGACGAGGGCGGCGGCCTCCGCCTCTTCCCCGGCGTTGAGGGCCCGGTCGAGGGCCGCGCGGATGTTGTCCAGCTCGGTCTCCAGGCGGGAGATCCACGGCAGTTGCCCGGCGGAGCGCAGCAGCGGATCGGCCCGCTCGGCGAGCGCCCGCGCCCACGCGCGGTGCCGGAGCTCGGCCTCGGTGCGCAGCCGCGGGGTGTCGGCGGCGCGCTCGACGGCGTACTCGTGGATGGTCTCCAGCATGCGGTACCGCATGCCGAGGGAGCCGTCGTCCGCGCTGGGGGACGCCACGACGAGGGACTTGTCGACGAGCGCCCCGATCAGCTCGGCGGCGGGCCCGGAGCACACGGCCTCGGCCGCCGCGAGGTCCCAGCCGCCGGCGAACACGGACACCTCGCGCAGCATCGTCCGCTCGGCGTCGTCGAGCAGGTCCCACGACCAGTCGACGACGGCACGCAGGGTCTGCTGGCGGGGCAGGACCGTACGACTACCGGAGGTGAGGAGGCGGAAGCGGTCGTCGAGGCGGTCGGCGATCTGCCGGGGGGTGAGCAGCCGGAGCCGGGCCGCGGCCAGTTCGATGGCGAGCGGCAGCCCGTCCAGCCGCCGGCAGATCTCCGCCACCGCCTGCTCGTCGCCGAGCACGGCGTCGGCGTCGGGACGGACGGCGGCGGCGCGCTCCGCGAACAGCCGGCGGGCGTGGTCCGGTCGCAGCGGCTCGACCGGGCGCACCGACTCGCCCGGCACGCCCAGGGGTTCACGGCTGGTGGCGAGGATCGTGAGCCCCGGGCAGCGGGTCAGCAGGGTTTCCGCGAGGTGGGCGGCGGCGTCGATGACATGCTCGCAGTTGTCAAGGATCAGAAGGAGACTGCGCGGCGCGCAGAACTCGACGAGCAGGCCGACGGGGTCGTCCTGCACGGCGGTGAGCTCGCTGGTCATCAGCACGGTCTCGCGCAGACCGAGCGCACTGACCACCGCTCCCGGCACCGCCTCCGGCCGGTCGAGCGGGGCGAGCTCGGCCAGCCATGCCTGCGGGAGCCCGGCGGCGGCCTCCTCGGCGAGACGGGTCTTGCCGGAGCCGCCCGGTCCGGTGAGGGTGACGAGTCGGGCCCTGTGCATCTCGGAACGGATGGCGTCGATCTCGGGTTCCCGGCCGACGAAGGAGGTCAGCCGGGGGCGGATGGTCCCGGGCCGCATGCGCTCGCGCTCCGGCGGGGTGGACGGGGGCTTCTCGTCCTGCGGGGCGGAGTCGAGCAGGCCGGCGTGGAGGGCGCGCAGATGGGGCCCGGGGTCGGTGCCGAGGCCCTCGGCCAGGGCGCGACGGGCCGTTTCGTACGCGGCGAGGGCGTCGGCGTCCCGGCCGGTGTCGCGCAGGGCGCGGATGAGGAGGGCGTGCAGCGGCTCGTCGTAAGGGTGCACGGCGGTCAGTTCCCGCAGTTCCGGTACGACGTCCGGCCCGCGGCCGAGCCGTAGCCGGGCCTCTGCCCTGGCCCGGGTCGCCTCCAGGCGCCTGGCCTCCGGGCGGGTGGCGGCGGAGCGGTCGGGGAGGTCGGCGAGGGCGGGGCCGTGCCAGAGGGCGAGGGCGGCGTCGAGGTGCTGCTCGGCGAGGGCGGGGTCGTCGGCGGCGAGGGCGTCGGTGCCCTGCTGGACGAGCCGTTCGAAGACGTGGAGGTCGATGTCGTCCTTGGTGGCCGCGAGTCGGTAGCCGCCGGTCTCGGAGGTGACGGCGTCCTTGCCGAGGGCCCTGCGGAGCCGGCCGACGAGGGCCTGGAGAGCGGCGGGGGCGTCCTGCGGCGGGTCCTCCGCCCAGACCTCGTCGATCAGCGTCCCGGGGGTGGTGACGCGGGAGGGGCGCAGGGCGAGGGCGGTGAGCAGGGCGCGGAGCCGGGGCCCTCCGATGGGTACGACGGAGCCGTGCTCGTCCTCTGCCGTGGTGACGCCCAGGATTCTGTACCGCACCGGGTCATTGTCGCTGGGGCGGGTGTGAGGGTCGGGGGGTTTTCCGTGTCGGGCGTTGCCCGGGGGCTTGGGTGAGGGTGCTGGGCGTCGCCGCCCGAGGCGTGCTGGGCGTTGCCGCCCGAGGGGTGTCGGGGGCGCCGCCCGAGGGGTGTCGGGGGGGGGCGCTACACCCGCCGCCCTCCACCCGCTCCCGCCCCCAACGCCCCCCGCTGCGGTGCGATGCCCGCCGGTACCGCGCGCTGCCGCGCCGGTGTCCCCGTCCAGCATGTGCCGCGGCGGGACAGCAGGCGGCGGAGCCACAGCTCCAGGGAGACCAGGTCCGCGAGGCCGTCCAGCGGGAGGGGTTCGCCCGCCGCCGCGCCGCGCAGGGCCTTGCGGACCACGCGGGCCTCGACCAGGCCCGCCTCCGCCAGCAGCGGGGTGTCGAACAGCGCGACCAGGGAGTCCGCCGCCACGCGCAGCCCCGTACGCTCCGCGGCCGCCGCCGTCGCCTGGGTCGGGGCGCCCCAGCCGGGCGGCAACTCCCGGACACCGGCGCCTTCCAGCACCGTACGCAGGATCGCCGCTCGCGCCCCCGGCCGCACCCGCAGCGCCTCGGGCAGCGTCCGGGCCGCGCGGACGACCTGGTTGTCGAGGAACGGCGCGTGCAGTCGCTGGAAGCGGACCTCCGCGGCCTGCTCCAGCACCCGCAGGTCCGCCGCATGCCGGGCCAGCGCCGCACGCGCGCGGAAGTCGCCCGGCCGCGTCCCCGGCCCCACCAGCTCCGACCGGTGTGTCGCCGCCTGAAGGCGAACCGATACTTCAGCGAGCGCCTCACCGGTCAGCCAGCGCGCCGCCGGCCCGGGTCTGCCCCAGGTCAGCGCGGCGAGCGAGGCGTCCAGCGCACCACCGGGCGCGTCGAGACCGTCGTCGGAGCGGGGGTCGAGGAGGCGCTCGGCGAGGGACTCGAGACCGGACCGGTACGGCGTACGGGACAACCGCCGCGCCGCCCCGTACACGCGCGCGGGCACCAGCACCGACCCGTCGGCCTTGGTCAGCGCGGCGACCGGTCGCACGAGATGCCGCCGCCGGCGGTCCATCAGCAGGTCGGCGAGCCGCGCGGGATGGGCGTCCAGGACCTGGCGCGCCCCGTAGCCCGTGAAGTGGTCCGCGCTGCCCGCCGCCAGCCGGGCCCGATGGCGTGCCGCCGACACCAGGCAGGGCCCGGGTTCGTCGGTCAGCGGTCCGTCCAGGTCGGCGTACGGGAGGGTCTCCTCGCCGCCCGCGACGACGACGTGGTGCAGCCGCGGGTTCGCCGCCAGCGCGCCCGCCCGCTCCAGTTCGGCCTCCCGCCCGCCGACGGCGAGGTCGTTGAACGTGACGGCCAGCAGCCGCTCCCCCGCGCCCGTGCCGTGCCCCAGCACCGTGCCCGGCATCCCGGGGAGCCCCGCGGCCAGCAGCGCCAGCGCCCCGGAGGCAGGCCCGCCGGACAGGTCCGCGCCGATCCCCGGCACCGGCATCCCGCGCGCGGCCCGCCGCTCGGCGGGACCCATGCCGGGCACCGGACCCGGGTCTATGTCCGCCCCGGGGACGTGCCGCGGAGCGGACAGCCGCGTCCGTACGGCCTCCACGAGCGCGTCGCGCACCGCGTCGACCGCGCTGTCGGGATCGGCCGGAGGCGCCGCCACGGCCAGCGAGGCGACCGGCTCGTACCCGGCGATCTCGCGCGCCCCGGCGCGCAGGATGAGGGCATGCCCGGGCGGAATGCGCTTCACGCCGTCGTACGGCGTGGAGTCGTGCAGCGCGGCGGGCACGTCAGGGGCGGCCAGCAGGGCCGCGAGATGCCCGAAGTCGAGGTTGGCCTCGATGAGGTCGGCCAGCGGCAGCGCGGCGGTCGCGTACGCCGTACCGCCGGCCCAGGGCGTGTGGAACACCGGCCGCGCGCCCGCGAGATCGCCGCAGACGGTGATCCGCCTGCCGACCTGGACGATCGCCGTGTAGCTGCCCGGCCAGGCGGTCAGATGCCGAAGTGCCCCGCCGCGCGCGGCGAACAGCGCGACGCGCAACTGCTCGTCGGTGGCGCCGCAGATGCCGAGGACGGCGATCCTGGTCCGGTCGTCGGCCTTCACGACCCGCACCTCGTCGGGGCGCCAGTCGCCGACCGCCCACAGCGGGTCGGGATCGCCCCACAGGAGTTGGGACCCCACCGGGTGCAGCGTCTCGCCCTCGCTGCCGGTAGCCCCCGCCGAGCCGGCAGCGACGGCTCCCGCGGCGGTGCTGCTCCATCCCACCAACCACCGCATCGCCGCCTCCACAGGCTGTGGACAACCAGTGCACCGTACGAACCGGTTCACCATGCTGCCATGAAGGAAGCGTTCCAGAGGGTGCCGACGCCGCTTGCGCTCCGTTGAATGCGCCCCGGCGGAGCCACCCGCACCGGTGCGAACACCCCGAACACCCGCACACCGCACGAAGACCCGGGCGGACGGGACGACGATCGGGGCAACGAGAAGGCGACGAACAAGACGACGAACAAGTCGACGAACAAGACGACGAACAAGTCGACGAACAGGGCGGCGGCGGAAGCGGGGAGAAGCGAAGAAACGGCCAAGAATCAAGGCAGGCCAGCGACATGTCTCCGGTACGACTGCGACGCGAATGCGCCCCCGAAACGCGCCCCAATCACGCCCGACGCGCCCTCAAGTGCCGTGGTAGGAGCCCTGATACCCCGCGATCGGCGGGGTCGATTTTTGGCCAAATCGGCGTCACGCAGACAGCCTCGAACACTCTCCGTACAGGTTCGGCACCCTGCCACCCGGTCGCGCAGTCCGGGAGACGGAGCACGCCTCCCGGACCGTTCCGCCGCCCGCGGGGATGGAGGCGGCGGTGTCCCCCAGCCCACTGGATCCAGTACAGCGGGCCGACCCACGCAACGACCATGGAACCGCTCCCGCAGTGGCCGGAGAAGAGCGCACGGACAGGCGCACGGCCACACAGTGGGAGCACGTCGCAACAGCCCGTATCTGAACCGCACTTCAGTACGGACCACAATCCCGCCAACCGGAACAATGCCCCTTAACGCTTGGGATGCGGCGAACTACGCTGGGTTTACGAATGCCGCGTGGTTATGCCAGTGCGGCAGCCGTCTGTGTCGAGGGGTGGCTCATGTCCAGGGAGCAACGCGGGCCGAACGAAAAACTCGGCGCCGTTCTCGCCCTCGCGGGAATCTCCAACGCAGGCCTCGCGCGGCGCGTCAACGATCTTGGCGCCCAGCGTGGTCTGACGCTTCGCTATGACAAGACGTCGGTGGCGCGCTGGGTGTCGAAGGGCATGGTGCCGCAGGGTGCCGCCCCGCACCTCATCGCCGCCGCCATCGGCCAGAAGCTCGGCCGCCCGGTGCCGCTGCACGAGATCGGCCTGGCGGACGCGGACCCCGCACCCGAAGTCGGCCTCGCCTTCCCGCGGGACGTCGGCCAGGCGGTGAGGTCCGCGACCGAGCTGTACCGCCTCGACCTCGCCGGCCGCCGGGCCGGTTCCGGCGGCATCTGGCAGTCGCTCGCCGGATCGTTCGCGGTGAGCGCATACGCAACGCCCGCCTCACGGTGGCTGATAACCCCGGCCGACAGTTCGGTCGCGCGTGACGTGGGCCCCGGCGAGGGCTCCGGCGCACCGCTCAAAGTCGGCCACAGCGATGTGCAGAAGCTGCGGGAGGCCGCCGAGGACGCGCGGCGCTGGGACTCCAAGTACGGCGGCGGCGACTGGCGTTCCTCCATGGTCCCCGAGTGCTTGAGGGTGGAGGCCGCCCCTCTGCTGCTCGGCTCGTACTCCGACGAGGTCGGCCGGGCCCTCTTCGGCGCCTCCGCCGAACTCACCCGGCTCGCGGGCTGGATGGCCTTCGACACGGGCCAGCAGGAAGCGGCCCAGCGCTACTACATCCAGGCCCTGCGCCTGGCCCGGGCGGCGGCGGACGTCCCCCTCGGGGGCTACGTGCTGGCCTCCATGTCCCTCCAGGCCACCTACCGCGGCTTCGGCGACGAGGGCGTGGACCTCGCCCAGGCCGCCCTGGAACGCAACCGCGGCCTGGCGACGGCCCGCACCATGAGCTTCTTCCGCCTCGTCGAGGCACGCGCCCATGCTCGCGCGAACGACGCCCCGGCGGCCGGGGGCGCCCTGAAGGCGGCCGAGAGCTGGCTGGAGCGCGCCCGCCCCGGCGACAACGACCCGAGCTGGCTCGGCTTCTACTCCTACGACCGTTTCGCCGCCGACGCCGCCGAGTGCTACCGCGACCTCAAGGCGCCCCGCCAGGTCCGCCGCTTCACCGAGCAGGCCCTGTCGAAGCCGACGGAGGAGTTCGTCCGCTCGCACGGCCTGCGCCTGGTCGTCTCGGCCGTCGCCGAACTGGAGTCGGGGAACCTGGACGCGGCCTGCGAGCAGGGGGTGCGGGCGGTGGAGGTCGCCGGGCGGATCTCCTCGGCCCGCACCACCGAGTACGTGAAGGATCTCCTGCACCGGCTGGAGCCGTACGGCGACGAGCCGCGGGTGGTGGAGCTCCGTGAGCGTGCGCGTCCGCTGCTGATGACTCCGGCCTAGCCGGAGCAGGCATGCCGCCCGTCCCGCGTTTGGAGGCATTGTCAGTGGCGCAGTGCACTATCGAAGCGGGAGGTGGTGCGAGTGCGGATCACATATGACTGTGACGTGCTGGTGATCGGCGGCGGCATCGTCGGCCTGTCGACGGCGTACGCGATCACACGCGCCGCACCAGGCACACGTGTCACCGTCCTGGAGAAGGAGCCGGGCCCGGCCCGCCACCAGACCGGCCGCAACAGCGGGGTCATCCACAGCGGCATCTACTACCGCCCCGGCTCCCTCAAAGCGCGCTACGCGGTGCGGGGCGCGGCGGAGATGGTCAAGTTCTGCGCCGAGTACGGCATCCCGCACGCGGTCACCGGCAAGCTGATCGTCGCCACCGACCGCGCGGAGCTGCCCCGCCTGCACGCCCTCGTACAGCGCGGCCGGGAGAACGGGATCCCGGTGCGGGAGCTGGGCGGGCCCCAGATCATGGAGTACGAGCCGGAGGTACGCGGCCTCGCGGCGATACACGTCGGCACGACCGGCATCTGCGACTTCGTCGCGGTCGCCCGCCAGCTGGCCCACGGCTCGGGCGCGGAGATCCGCTACGGCACGAGGGTCGTGCGCGTCGACCGGCGCCCCGAGCGGGGGGTCGCCGTGCTCACGGCCGCGGGGGACGTCGTACGCGGGCGGGTCCTGGTGAACTGCGCGGGTCTGCAGTGCGACGAGATCGCCCGGCTGACCGGGGACGACCCGGACGTCCGGATCGTGCCGTTCCGGGGCGAGTACTACGAGCTGGCCCGGCCGGAGCTGGTGCGGGGCCTGGTCTACCCGGTGCCCGATCCGGCGTTCCCGTTCCTCGGGGTGCACCTCACGCGAGGCATCGACGGGGGTGTCCATGTCGGTCCCAACGCGGTGCCGGCCCTGGCCCGCGAGGGATACGGGTGGGGCACGGTCCGCCTGCGCGAGCTGGGCTCGACCCTGGCCTGGCCCGGCTCCTGGCAGATCGCCCGCCGGCACTGGCGCTACGGGGCGGGTGAGCTGCGGCGGTCCCTGTCCAAGGCGGCGTTCACGGATGCGGTGGGCAGGCTGCTGCCCGGGGTGTCCGAGGACGACCTGGTGCCGACGGCCTCGGGGGTGCGGGCGCAGGCGGTGCTGCGCGACGGAACCCTGGTCGACGACTTCCTGATCCGCGAGGGCCCTCGCACGGTGCACGTGTTGAACGCACCGTCTCCCGCGGCCACGGCGTCCCTGCCGATCGGCCGGGAGGTGGCACGGAGGGCGTTGAGCGCGCTGTGAGGCCTGCCGCTGATGCCGGGCGGGCCCCCAAGCCGACGGAGGGGATGCCGCTGCGGGCGCGACCACGACGCACCGGCCACCCGCCGGACGACGCAAGGGGCCGCGTCGGGTAAAGCACGCACACGCACGCACCCCCTCCCACCCACACCCCACCCCGTAAAATCGACCCCACTGTGTCTGACTCCGTAAACACCCCCGAAACCCCGCACCCGAACACCCCCGGTGTCTCCGTCCGGCGTACCCGGGCCAAGGGGGAGCCGCGCTTCCCCGACGGGCCGAAGGCCGACCCCGCCGGGTCGCACTTCGAGCGGCGGATCCGGAGTTTCCAGCCGCGGCGCAGCCGTGTCACCGCCGGTCAGGCGGACGCGCTGCAGCGCCTGTGGCCCAAGTGGGGCCTCGACATCGACGGCAGCCGGACCCTCGACCTGCCCGAGCTGTTCGGCAACGACAACCCCGTCGTCCTGGAGATCGGCTTCGGCATGGGCGAGGCCACCGCCCAGATGGCGGCGGCCGACCCCGCCACGAACGTCCTCGCCGTCGACGTCCACACCCCCGGCCAGGGCAACCTGCTCAATCTCGCCGACCGGAACGGCCTGTCCAACATCCGGGTCGGCAACGGCGACGCGATCATCCTCCTGCGGGAGATGCTCACCCCGGACTCCCTCGGCGGCCTCCGCGTCTACTTCCCCGACCCGTGGCCCAAGAAGCGGCACCACAAGCGCAGGCTCATCCAGCCCGACTTCCTCAGCCTCGCCGCCACCCGTCTCGCTCCCAGCGCGATCGTCCACTGCGCCACCGACTGGGAGCCGTACGCCGAACAGATGCTCGACGTCCTCACGGCGCACCCCGACTTCGAGAACACGCAGGCGGACGGTGGTTTCGCGCCGCGTCCCGACTTCCGTCCGCTGACCCGTTTCGAGGGCCAGGGACTGGACAAGGGACATGTCGTGAACGACCTCCTCTTCCGCCGCGTACAGCACGTGGACCAGCCCCCCGCCGGCGCCTGACCACCCCTGGCACCTCTCCGCCTGCGGACAGCGCCCATCCGTCGTTAGGGTCAATGCCGTGGCCACCAGCCCCCCACATCCGTCGTACCCGAGCGGTCCCACCGACGGCGCACCCCTCGTCGGCTCAGCCGGCTCCTTGCGGCACGCCCACTGGTGGCAGCGCGCGTGGGTGCGCTACGGCGCGCTGAGCACGCTCCTCGCGATATCCGGTCTGGTCATCCTCGCCCTGGTCCGCGAGGAGACCGGCACGGAGGGGTTCCTGGTCGGGCTGGGCCTGGCCGTCCTCCCGGTACCCCTGCTGATAGCCGCGTTCCGCTGGCTGGACCGGGTCGAACCCGGCCCCTGGCGGAACCTGCTGTTCTGCTTCGCCTGGGGCGCCTGCGCGGCGGCGCTGATAGCGATCGTCGCCAACAGCTTCGCGACGAGATGGATAGCGACGGCGACGGCGGACCCGTCCAGCGCGGACACCCTCGGCGCGACCGTGATAGCGCCGGTGGTCGAGGAGTCGGCCAAGGCGGCGGCCGTCCTCCTGGTCTTCCTCTTCCGGCGCCGGGACTTCACCGGCATCGTCGACGGCGTGGTCATCGCCGGCGTGACGGCCACCGGCTTCGCGTTCACGGAGAACATCCTCTACCTGGGCACCGCGTTCGGCACCGACCAGCTCACCGGCGGCTCCGGCATCGCCTCCGTCACGGCGGCGACCTTCTTCGTGCGCATCATCATGTCGCCGTTCGCGCACCCGCTGTTCACGGTCCTCACCGGCATCGGCTTCGGCATCGCCGCGCTCTCGGCGGACGGCCGGCACCTGCGCCGGGTCGCCTTCCCGCTCTCCGGGCTGCTGCTCGCGATGGGCATGCACGCGATGTGGAACGGCTCGTCGGCGTTCGGCGAGTACGGGTTCTTCGCCGTGTACGCGGCGTTCATGGTGCCCATCTTCGGGCTGCTGACGTGGCTGGTGATCTGGACGCGGCAGCGGGAGCTGAAGACCATACGGGCGGAGCTGCCCGCCTACGCGGCGGCCGGCTGGCTGACCCCGGCCGAGCCGTTCGCGCTGGGTTCGATGCGGGCCCGGCGGATCGCCCGCCAGTACGCCCGCCGTCACGCGGGCAAGGCGGCGGCCCGGGAGGTGGCGCGGTACGAGGCGTACGCGACGTCCCTGGCGTTCCTGCGGCACCGGGCCCGGCGGGGCCGAGCCGGGGCGGACTTCGCCGTCCGGGAGGGGGAGCTGCTGGGCGAGCTGTGGCGGCGCCGGGAGGCGGCCCGCCCCGCGCTGGACCACGCGGCGCGGATCACCGCCCCTCCGGTCCCGGTGGTGGCCCCGCCCTGGCCGGTGTACGGGGTGTACGGCTACGGCCACCAGCCGGCGCCCTACCCCGCGTACAACCCGTACCGCTCCTAGGCCAGCCCCTGGCCGGGCTCAGGCCGAGGCCTGCGTGAGCCGCCCGATCTCGGCCTCCGAGAGCGTCAGCTGCCCGACGCCCACCAGCGCGGGCAGCTGCTCCACCGTCCGCGCGGAGGCGATCGGCGCCGCCACAGTCGGCTGGGCGGCGAGCCAGGCCAGGGCCACCGTGGCCACGGGCACGTCATGCGCCCCGGCGATCTCGTCGAGGGCGGCGAGCACCCGCTGCCCCCGCTCGGTCTCCAGGTGCTTGGCCGCGCTCCTGGCCCGCGCGCTCTCGACCGTCGTGCCGGGCCGGTACTTGCCGGTGAGGAAGCCGGACGCGAGCGCGAAGTACGGCACGGCGGCCAGGCCGGTCCGCTCGGCGAGGTCCCGGAGCTCACCCTCGTAGGTGTCACGGGAGACCAGGTTGTAGTGCGGCTGGAGGGCCACGTAGCGCGCGAGTCCCTCGCGGTCGGAGAACTCCAGGGACGCCCGCAGCCGCTCGGCGGAGATGTTGGAGGCGGCGATGTGCCGCACCTTCCCGGCCTTCACGAGGGAGTCGAGCGCGCCGATGATCTCCTCGACGGGCACGTCCGGCTGGTCGAAGTGCGTGTAGTACAGGTCGATGTAGTCGGTGCCCAGGCGCCGCAGGGAGGCGTCGGCGGCGGCCTTGATGGTGCCGGCGGACAGGCCGCGGAACTCGGGATGCTGGCTGACCTTCGTGGCGACGACGACGTCCGCGCGGTTGCCGCGGGACTTCAGCCACTTGCCGAGCACGGTTTCGGACTCACCGCCCCGGTTTCCCTCGACCCAGGCCGAGTAGGAGTCGGCGGTGTCGACGAAGTTGCCGCCGGCGGCGGTGTAGGCGTCGAGGACGGCGAACGACTGGTCCTCGTCGGCGGTCCAGCCGAAGACGTTGCCGCCGAGGGCGAGCGGGAAGACCTCGAGGTCGGAGGTGCCGAGCTTGCGCAGAGAAGTCATGTTCTGCGTCAACGTCCGTACGGAGTGGCTCATTCCGCTACGGGCGCAAAGGCCCTGTGAACGCTGCCGCCCACCGGCCGGGCATCCGGAAGCCCTGACGTCGGGGGGTCGTCGTCAGGGCCGCCGGCGCTTCTACGGGCGTTTTCCGCTTACGGGTTCAGTCCCTTGCCGCGCAGCCAGGCCATCGGGTCGATGCCGTCGGCGGATCCACCGGAGTGGACCTCGAGGTGCAGGTGCGCCCCGGTGACGTTGCCGGTGGCGCCCACGCGGCCGATGACGTCGCCCGTGCTGACCTTCTGGCCGACGCTGACGCCGATGGAGGACTGGTGCGCGTACCAGATCTCGGTGCCGTCATCGAGGGTGAGGACGGTCTTGTAGCCGTAGGAGCCGTTCCAGCCCGCCTCGGTGATGGTGCCGCTGTGCACGGCCTTGATCGGCGTGCCCGTGGGGGCGGCGAAGTCCAGGCCCGTGTGGTAGCCGGAGGACCAGTAGGCGCCGGCCTGGCCGAAGCTGGAGGTGATGGTGTACGAGGAGGTCGGCAGTGTGAACTGCTTGGCGAGGGCGGCGAGCCGCTCGGCCTCGGCCTTCTTCCTGGCCTCCTCCTCGGCCTTCTTCTTGGCCTCGGCGGCCTTGGCCTTGGCTTCCTCCTCCGCCTTGGCGACGGCTTCCGCCGCGGCCTTCTCGGCGGCGGCCGCGGCGTCCTGGGCGGCCTTGGTCTCGATCTGGTCCTGCTGGTGCTCGACCTGGGCCATGATCCGGGCGCGCAGGGCCTCACCGGCGCCGGCGCCGGAGCTGCTCTGCTTGGTTTCCGCGGTGGCGGTGCCGAGGCTGCTGAGCGGAGTGGCGGAACCTTCGGGGGTGTCGTCGTCCGAGATGAGGGAACCCACCGAGGGCAGGTCCGGGACGGAGATGGACACCGGGGGCTTGCCGGTCTGGGCGCTGGCCATGCCGCCGGCACCCACGGCGGCTATGACGCCGACGCCGAGGACGGTGGAGCTGCGGGCGAGACCTCCGCCGCGCTGCTTGGTGACGCGATGCCGGCCGCGGACGGGACGGATGGACTCCTCGGTGGGGTTCCACTCCTGGAACGGCCCCTCGTCGGTGCGCTGAGCGCCGTAGCCGAAGGTGTCGCTGTCGCGCTTCGGCGCGTACGGGGCCGCGGGGGCAGGCCGGTTGGACGCCACGTGGGCGTACTCCTTTCCTTCCTTCTCGCCTACCGGGTTAGCTGACGGGTTCGGAGCAGGAAGGTCTCCTACGCGCGTATACCTACCGTGCTTTCACGGTGGTATCCGCCCGATTCACCCCAAGTGGTGGTTCCCCGGTTCCCTTTCGGGATTCGGCGCGTGCGCACGGAGCCGCCTTCTGTGACGGCTGGGACGACCGCGCTGCGTTATCGAACGTTAATGGACGCGCGGGGGGTATTCCAGCGATTCCACTTGATCATTAACCTGTTTCGCGCGGACTTACCTGCCATGACTGGCTCAAATCGGGCGAGTTGGCCGCTTCACAAGTGACTGACGGGTTTTGACGGTGCGTCAGTTGTTATGCGGAACGGGATGGTTCGCTCACCGACCGTAATGGGACGCGCGAGAGGTATCGGGAAATGCACCGAGGGCCGGAATCCTTTCGGATTCCGGCCCTCGGCCTTCAGTAGCGGGGACAGGATTTGAACCTGCGACCTCTGGGTTATGAGCCCAGCGAGCTACCGAGCTGCTCCACCCCGCGCCGTTGTGACTCCAGTGTACGCCATCCGCGGGACCACTCTGCACACCCGCTGCTCACACCCGGCGCAGCAGGTGTCGGTTCGGGGCCTTGGCCCGTTCCTCGTGCTCCGGGAGGACGAGGACCTGCACTCCCGCGGCCGCCAGGAGACCGCTGCCGTCGGCGTCCGTCACGAAGGTGTCCGGCTCGCGCCAGGCCGTGACGACCCGTCGTACGCCCGCGTCGAGGATCAGCCGGGCGCAGGGGGCGGGGCGTGAGGCGCGGCGGGCGCACGGCTCCAGGCTGCTGTACACCGTCGCGCCGGGCAGGCGCGGGTCGGCCGGGTCGAGCTTCGCGAGGGCCGCCTCCTCGGCGTGCACGACCGGGTCGCCGGCCTCGCGGGAGTGGCCGCGGGCCAGTTCCGTGCCGTCGGCGGCGACCACGACCGCGCCCACGCTGAACGCCGTGTCCGACGGCGGGCAGCGGTCGGCCAGTTCGCAGGCGAGGGCCAGCCAGTGGTGGTCGGCGGCGGCGGGCAGGGGGCCGGTGCCCGGGGCGGTCGGTTCGTAGCGCATCAGGACCACGTCCTCGATCTGCCGCGACTCCAGCAGCCGGAGCCGGCCGCCCTGGTAGCCGCCGGGGCCGAAGAGGCGGGGTGCCCGGGCGTCGCCCACGAAGAGCGGGGCGAGGACCAGCTGGAGTTCGTCGGCGAGGCCCTGGGTGAGGAGCTGGGTGTGGATCAGGCCGCCGCCCTCGACCATGAGCCGTCGTACGCCGCGGACGTCGTGCAGGTGCGTGAGCAGCCGCCGCCAGTCGAGGTCGGCGCCGAGCGGGACGACGTCGGTGGCGAGGCCTAGGGCACGGGCGCGTGCGGCGCCCCGGTCGGTCGTGTAGAGGACCTTCTCGCCGCCGGTGTGCCAGAAGCGGGCGTCCGGGTCGAGGTCTCCGGAGCCGCTGACGGTGACCTTGAGGGGGTACTCGGGCCGGCCCGCGGCCGTGCGGGCGGCCCGGCGCTGCTCCGAGTTCACCAGCAGCCGCGGGTTGTCGGCGCGGATGGTGCCGGCGCCGATCAGGATCGCGTCGACGGAGGCCCGGACCTCGTCGACCCGGTCGAAGTCGGCCGGGCTCGACAGGAGCAGGCGGTCGGGTCCGGTGTCGTCCAGGTAGCCGTCGAGGGAGACGGCGGCGGACAGCAGGACGTACGGGTGAGGCATCGACGCTCCGCGGCTGGTCGGGACGGCGGGACTGGACGGGTCACCAAGGCGGGCTTGGTTCAAGTTTGAAACAAACCTACACTGGCGGCATGACGACTCGCTGGCTCACCCCCGATGAGCAGCGCGCCTGGCGCGCCTACATCGCCGCCTCGCTGCTCCTGGAGGACGCGATCGACCGGCAGCTCCAGCAGGACGCCGGCATGCCGCACCTGTACTACTCCATCCTCTCCGTCCTGTCGGAGTCCCCGGAACGGCGGCTGCGCATGACCGATCTCGCCGAACGGCTGAAGATCACGCGCAGCCGGCTGACGTACGCGGTCACGCGGCTGGAGAAGGACGGCATGCTGCGGCGCGAGGCCTGCCGGTACGACAAGCGGGGCAGCATCGCCGCGCTGACCGACGAGGGGTTCGCCGTGCTGGAGCACGCGGCGCCCGGGCATGTCGAGACCGTGCGGAGCTTCCTGTTCGACCGGCTCAGCGAGGAGCAGGTGGGGCAGCTGGAGGAGATCTCCGCGGCGATCGCGCAGGGACTCCAGGAGGACGGGGCGCGACCGGCGGCGGACGACGTGCCGTGGCGGCGGAGGTCCTCACCGGCCTGTTCGTGACGCGACGCGTACGCCCGAGGTGCACGTGACGCGCATCACAAGACACCGACACTCGTTGCTTCAAATTTAAAGCACGACTAGGGTTCCGGACGTGGATCTGCTTCAAATCTGAAGCACTACGGCTGTGCAGCCGAACAGGAAACGGAACCCGGAGGCCCCGCATGCCCGACACCCCCGCCGTCATCGCCACCCCGCGCTCCCGCGTCCGGGTCCCGCTGCGCTTCCACGACGGCTACGAGGCCGACGCCGAGCTCGTCACCTTCCACGGGCTGGCCGACGGCCGGGAGCACGTGGCCGTGGTCCTCGGCGAGCCCGGCCCGGTCCCGCTGGTGCGGCTGCACTCCGAGTGCCTGACCGGGGACGTGTTCGGCTCGGCCCGCTGCGACTGCGGCCCGCAGCTGCGCGAGGCCGTCGAGCGCATCGCCGAGCGCGGCGGCGTGCTCCTGTACCTCCGCCAGGAGGGCCGCGGGATCGGCCTCTACAACAAGCTCGACGCGTACGCCCTCCAGGACGAGGGGCTCGACACGTACGAGGCGAACGCGGCGCTGGGGCTGCCGGAGGACGCCCGCGACTACACGGCGGCGGCCCAGATGCTCAGGGCCCTGGGCATCGGCGAACTGGACCTGCTCTCCAACAACCCCGACAAGGCGGACCAGTTGCGGTCCCTGGGCGTCGACGTCCGCGACCGGATTCCCACGGGCGTCTTCACCACCGCCCACAACGTCCGCTATCTGCGCGCGAAAGTCCTCCAGACGCAGCACACGCTGCCGCTCGCCGCGCTGACGGAGCTCAGCGCGGGCTGAACCGCCCCGGTCCGGCCGGGCACTGAACCGGACTGCTTGCCCCTCGGTTCATCGGGTACAGCCTTTGAAAGAGGGCGACCTCATCAGTACCCGGAGCCTTATGGAAGTGACCGTTTCGTGACCGATCTCGGCGGCCCCGGCAACCACCGGGCGAGGGGACCGGGCGATGACCCGGAGGCCGTCGCATCGCAGATCGCCGATGCCGTGGAGAGTCTGACGGCGCTGTGGTCGGTCGCCGCCCAGGAGGCGTCCCTGCGCCTGTCCCTGCACCAGTTGCGGGCGCTGCGCACCGTGCAGGCGGCGCCCGGCCTGAACCTGACGGCTCTGGCGGACGGCCTGGACATCGGTCTCCCCACGGCCAGCCGCCTCTGCGACCGCCTGGCGGCGGCCGGCCTGCTGGAACGGGCCCCGCATCCCGGCACCCGCCGCGAGGTGCAACTGTGGCTCACGACACACGGACAGCACGTCCTGGCCGACGTCGCCGCCCGCCGCGCCCAGGCCTTGGCCACGGCCCTGGCGGCCATGCAACCGGCCGAACGGGCGGCACTGAGCAGGGGGTTGAGGGGGTTCCTGGCAGCCCAGGACACGACGCCCGGCCCCGGTGAGCCCGGGCCGTGATTCCCTACGGTTGATCGGCCGCACGCACGGGGCGACCAGCCGACCGTCAGGCCCCCGAGCCGTGGCGGCTCACGCCGCCGGCGGTCAGGACTGCCACGCACGTGTCGTCCCTCGCCGGCCGGGCCGCGCTGCCCGCGTCCCGGAGCACCACGGCGGCCGCCACCGCCGGATCGCAGCCGGGCAGTACGCCGTCGTCGGGCGGCGTCCAGCGGCTGGGCAGGCCGTCGCTGTGCAGCACCAGCAGGCTGTCCGCGTGCCAGGCGACCCGCTGCACGGGCACGGAAGCCGGGGCCTGCGCGCCCACGATGCCGGGCTGGGACAGCAGCGGCTTCCACGCGCCGTCGGTCCGCAGCCGGGCGCCCACGTTGCCGATCCCGGCGAAGCTCAACTGCCCGGCTTCGAGATCGAGTTGGGCCACGGAGACGGCCGCGCCCCGGGTGGGGCGCAGGGCCCGGCCCAGACGCCGCAGGATCTCGGCGGGCGGCAGCTTCGCCAGGCCGCGCAGCTCATTCACCGCCGCGGTGGAGGCCTCGGCGGCCTTCGCTCCGTGACCGAGCCCGTCGGCGAGCAGCAGGGTCAGACGGTCGCCGTCGCGCACCCGGCCCCAGGCGTCCCCGGAGTACTCGGCCCGGCCGAGGGGGACATTGACACCCCCGGCGCGCGGACCCGGTGCGGGCGGCCCCTGGTTCCGGACTGCGGGCTCGTGGCCGATCCGGGCCATCACGACGGTGCCCCGGCCGGGGGCGCTGTGCAGATCGAAGTCGTTCGCTATGCGCCGGCACGTGCCGAGCCCGGCACCGAGCGAGGCGGCGACGGTCGTGGTGTAGCCGTCGCGCATCGCCGCCGCGACGTCCGGGATGCCGGGGCCGTGGTCGAGCGAGACCAGCTGCACGGCCGCCCGACGGCCGTCGTCGTGCGCACGCTCGACGAGATTGATCAGCACGCGCCCGCCCTCCGCGTGCCGCAGCAGATTGGTCGCCAGCTCCGTCGCCACCAGCGCGGCGGTCGCGGTGCGGTTGGAGGGCAGGCCGGCGCAGGCGCTGGCCTGCTCGGCCGCCACCCGCACGTCCCGCACCCGGGTCGAGTCGTCCACCGGCACGTCCCAGACCCTGCTCATCACGGCACCGTCCGGGAGGGCGGCACGACGGTGGCCCAGGCGGTGACGGTGACGGTGGTCCCCTCACCGGGCCGGCTGTCCACCTCGAACCCCTGCACCAGCCGCTTGGCCCCGCTCAGCCCGAGCCCGAGCCCGCCGCCGCTGGTGTAGCCGTCGGTCAGCGCCTGGTCCAGGTCGCGGATGCCGGGCCCGGTGTCGACGAAGGCCAGCCGCAGCCCGTGCGACTGCCCGGCGGCCAGCGGGGTGATCTGCACATGACCGCCCCCGCCGTGGACGAGGGTGTTGCGGGCCAGCTCGCTCGCCGCGGTGACGAGCTTGGTCTGCTGCACGAGCCCGAAGCCGAGCTCGGCGGCGGCCTGCCGGACCTGCTGCCGTACCCAGGCCAGGTCGGCGTCCGAGCCGATCGGCAGGGTGGCCGGACCGGCATGGCGGGAAGTCTGCATCAAGGACTCCCCTCGCCCCGGCGCGTGGTCACGCCGAGCATCTCCATCGCGCGTTCGACATCCAGGGCCGTCCGCATGCCGGGCAGGGTGAGTCCGAGCTCGACCAGGGTGATCGCCACCGCCGGGCGCATCCCGGCCAGCACCGTACGGGCCGCCAGCAGCTTGGCTCCGGCGGCGATCTCGGCGAGGACCCGGCCCAGGAAGGAGTCGACGATCTCCACACCGGAGATGTCGATCACGACCCCGGTCACCCGGCTGTGCGAGATCCGGGCCGTGATGTCCTGCTGGAGCTGCTCGGCCATCCCGTCGTGCAACTCCCCCTGCAGGGTGACGAGCAGGACGTCGCCCAGCTGGAGCACCGGCACGGTGAAGCCGAAGCCGTGCCCGCCCACCGGGCCGTGTCCCGCCGACCTGGTCATCGCGTGCCCGCGTCCGCCGCCGCGCCGACCGCCCGCAGCGGCGCGATCTCGACGCCCTGCCGGCTCAGCGCGTAGGCGAGCGCGTCCTCCAGGCTGGAGCGGGTGAGCACCGTGCCGAGGTCGATGCCCAGATGGACGATGGTCTGCGCGATCGCGGGCCGGATGCCGGAGACGATGCACTCGGCGCCCATCAGCCGGGCCGCCGCCACGGTCTTCATCAGGTGCTGGGCGACCAGCGAGTCGACCGTGGGCACGCCGGTGATGTCGAGGATGGCGTACCGGGCGCGCTCGGCGACGATCGCGTCCAGCAGGCTCTCCATGACCACCTGGCTGCGCGCACTGTCCAGGGTGCCGATCAGCGGTACGGCGACCGTGCTCTCCCAGAGCTTGATCACGGGGGTGGCCACCTCGTGCAGCTGCTCACGCTGCCGGGCGATCAGCTCCTCGCCCGCGCTGACCGTCGTCTCCATCACGACCAGGCGCAGCGTGCCCATGAGCACGGTCAGCGCCACCACGGACTCCTGGGCCTCGGCGGCGTACGGGTCCGGGAACTCGGCGCGCAGCAGCTCGGTCACCGGCTCGCGCAGCGCGGCCACCTCGTCGGCGACCCCGTCCGGGTCGATGCCCGTACGGGCGCGGGAGGCGGCCATCCGCCCCAGCTGGTCGCGCACGGACTCGAACCCGGACGCCCGGATGTCGTCCACCCTCCCGGAGGCGGCCACAGCCGCCAGGGCCGCGGTCACGGCCCTGCCCGCCTCCACCGCCTCGTCGCGTGACACGGTGAAGACCGTGCGGAACAGCGCGGCGTCCGCCCACCGTTGGGCGATCTGCTCCCGGCGCCGTTCCAGAAAGGCGCTCACCTGGTATGCGGCCGGCTCCTGTTCCGCGTTCTCTTCCGACACCGACACTTGCATCGCTCCCTTGCACGGGCCGAACCGAGGTCACGCGACGGCGCCTCAGCCGTTAGTTGCCGTATGACAAACATTAGTGCCGACGTACGGCACCACCAAACAACTGCCTACCTACGCCCCCGACCTGCACCTTCCCCGTCCCTTACCGGCCACGCCAGTCCAGACACACCACGAGGGCGTCGTCGTCCGGGGTGGACCTGCCGCGGTGGCCCGTCAGTTCGCGCAGGACGGCCCGGGGCACCTCGGCGGCCGGCAGCAGCCGGGTCGACTGGATCGCCCGGGCCAGGGCGGCGTCCCCGTAGGCCTCGCCACCCGGGGAGGCGACGCCGTAGACCCCGTCGCTGACGAAGACCAGCCGGTCGCCCGGCTCGACACGTACCTCCTGGATCACGTAGTCGGTCTCCTCGAACATGCCGAGCGGCAACTGCGCGTCGAAGGGCACCCGCTCCACCGCGCCCCGGCGCAGCCGCAGCATCTGCGGCGACCCGGCGTCCACCGCGCGGACCCGCCCGGTGGCCAGGTCGAAGTCGAGCATGAGCACGGACAGGTAGCAGCGGCCCCGGTAATGGGCGTACACCGCCTGGTCGGCCAGAGCCGCCTGGTCGTCGAGGGGCAACCCGGCCCGGCGCGCGTTGCGCAGGGCGTTGATCGCCAGGTTCGTCAGCAGGGAGGCCTCTATGCCCTCGCCCATGCCGTTGGTGACGTAGAGACTGAGCCGGTCGGCCGTGGCGGACCAGTCGAAGTTGTCGCCGAAGATCGCGTACGCCGGTTCCAGCTGCGCGCCCAGCTCGTACTCGGGGCGGCTGCAGGAGCGGCCCGGCAGCAGCTGCCACTGCATCTCGGCGGCCAGCGTGAGCCGGTCCCGGCGGCGCGCCTGGAGATACAGGTCGGTGTCGCGCTCGGCCACGAAGACCTCGTGCCCGAGCACCTCGGCGATCTCCGCCAGCTCGCCCAGACAGCCGTCGGCGTGCCCGTCGCCCGGCAGCGTCACGGTCAGCACGCCGAGGCGGTCACCGCGCACGGTGACGGGCAGATGCGCCCGTACCAGGCCGTCCGAGAGGGATTCCACGTACGGCTGCTGCGCACCGAAGGCCCGGCCCGCCGGGCTGTTGTGCACGGACACCGGCTGGAGGGTGTGCGGCAGCACGGACACCGGCTGAAGCACCGTCAGTCCGTAGTCGGCCAGGAAAAGCTCGACGGAGTCCGCCGCGTACTGATCGGTCAGTACACGACGGACCGCGTCCAGCAGTTGATGGGGCGCCGCCGTGCGCAGAGCGCGCTCGGCGGCCACGAATCTGTTCGTGATCGTGGTCACGGTGGTCTGTTCACCATCCTCGACGGGACGCCGACGCGTCCTCGGAAACTGGTTCTTGTCCACGGGCCGGCAGAGCGGTCCCGGGCGGTTCACATCACGCCTAGTACGCTGACGGCCATCCCGGTGCCTGCGAGAGTGTGACTGTGACTTCCCTCCGACCCCGCCCTGAGCCAGCAGAGGTCGCCCGTGTGACCTCCACGGCCGCGGAGTTGCTGGAAGTCCTCTGGGGCCGGGCCTCGACCGCGCCGGCCTCCGCGTCCCAGCTGCGGGTGCTGCTCATCCTCGAACACCACGAGGACATCAACCTGCGCACGCTCGCCGACTCCCTCGCCTCCACACCGCCCTCGACCAGCCGGCTGTGCGACCGGCTGCAGGCGGCCGGGTTCGTCGAACGCGCGGCGAGTCCGGCCGACCGGCGCGAGGTCCGCCTGCGCCTCAGCGGCCGGGGCCGCGCCTTCCTCGCCGACCTGCGCATGCGCCGGGAGCAGGCGCTGCGCGCCGTGCTCGACCAGATGCCCGCGGCGAAGCGGGTCGCGCTGCTGCAGGGGCTGGAGGCGTTCTGCGACGCGGCGGCGGCCCAGATACACGACGACTCCGACGACTCCCGCTCGTCCGGTACCCGGACTGCCTGAACTGCCCGCCGCGGCACGGAGTCGATTCCTGCTGCCCCTTCCCCGAACACGTGCGGCACGCCTAGGTTGTTGCCCTCCACCTATAGTTGTCAAACGACAACTGTCCGCTCCGCGAGCTCCTCGGTCTTCTCCCGCGCACCCCACCGCCCCGCCCTCCCTGCCCGTACCGTCGCAGTACCGGTTCGGGTACCCCGCCACCGCCTCGACCTGCACCGTCTGTGGTCAACGTCTCGCCGGGGCATATGCAGGGCATGACCAGGGCGAGGGCGGGTAGCGGCGCTGGAGGTGGCCTGTCGGGGGATCGGAGCGGGCCGGACTGAGAGGGAGGGCCCGTGACGGCGACCATGCGCATCGGCACGACGACGGATTCCGCCACCTACACCGGTGAGGAGCTGCCGCAGATCGCCGAGCCCCAGAAGCTCGCCCCGCAGGACGCGCGCGAGCTGACCGGACAGTTCCTCGACCGGCTCGCCGTGCTCGAGGAGGGCACGCCCGAATACCAGTACGCCCGCAACACGCTCATCGAGATGAACACGTCGCTGGTGCGCTTCGCGGCCCGCCGCTTCCGCACCAGCGGCCAGTCGATGGAGGACATCGTCCAGGTCGGCATCATCGGGCTGATCAAGGCCATCGACCGGTTCGAGGTCTCCCGCGAGGTGCAGTTCACCAGCTTCGCGGTGCCGTACATCATCGGCGAGATCAAGCGGTTCTTCCGCGACACGTCCTGGGCCGTGCACGTGCCGCGCCGCCTCCAGGAGGCCCGTACGGAACTCGCCAAGGCCACCGAGGAACTGGCCTCCCGCCTCGGCCGCGCGCCGAGAGTGTCCGAACTGGCGGCCCTGATGAACCTGTCGGAGGAGGAGGTCGTCGAGGCCCAGATCGCGGCCAACGGCTACGTGTCGTCCTCCCTCGACGCGACGGTCAGCGGCGACCCGGACGAGAGCGACACGACGCTGTCGGAGTTCATCGGCGAGGAGGACCCGGCCCTCGAACTCGTCGAGGACTTCCACGCCCTGGCCCCCCTGGTCGCCGAACTCGACGAGCGCCAGCGCCTCATCCTCCACCTGCGCTTCGTCGAGGAGCTGACCCAGGCGGAGATCGGCGCCCGGCTCGGGATCTCGCAGATGCACGTCTCCCGGCTGATCTCGCGCACGGTGGCACGCCTGCGGTCGGGGATGCTGACCACCGGCTGACACGCCCTCACACCACGGCAGGAGCCCCGGCCCGGAGACCATCCGGACCGGGGCTTTCTTCGAGCCGGTCCTCGGAACAGAGCCGGTCTTCGGAACACGTCGAGGGGCCTTGGTGCCGTACGGCACCAAGGCCCCGAAGGAACTGCAACACCATCTGCCGGCCCTAGTGCTGCGCCGGCCTTCTGTTTCCGCACGACCGCCCGATACTCCGACGGGGGTGCGGGGATCGCTGATGCGTGACCGGAGACCACCTGCCTATCGATGTCCTGCGGCACCCGGGCTTCGCGTCTTTCACCCGGGCGATCCTGATGGCGCTCGACTCCTCCGTTCTTCCCTCGGAACGGCGGCCCCTCATCACCGCGGGCCACCCGGTCCGGTCGTCAGTCCCGTCGCCGTCCTGCAACAACCTGGCTTCGACACTCCACCACCGGACCGTCATGCGTGTTGTGCTGCACGGCAGTTCGTGTCTGCCGTGCCCTGCTCGATCTCTGCTACGAAAGAAACCATAAACATGCCAGCAGCGAATGTCTACTCTGGCGAGCACAGATTTAGTGCCCTCGACGATGAGGCACAGCCGGTGGGCCAGACGCGAAGGCTTCGGGCCGTCCACAGCCCACCCGGACCACCGGAGCCGACCGGTGCATAGAATCCGTGCTCATGTCGAAGCCTGACGAGCTGATCGTTGACATCGCCGCCCTCGTGGAGTCCGGGCAGAGCAATCAGATGTCCCTGACCGTGGTCACCGGTGGCGCTGTCATCACCGGTCGGCTGGCCCCAGAAGCCCTGTGGAGGCAAAGGGTGTCGGACGTGCTGACGGACTCCGCCGACCTGGGCGAGTTCTCCGCCGTCTTCGACACCCCCACGAAGAAGGACGGCCCACCCACACATCTGCACTTCCACGTCGCCCGGATCCTGCAGGGCGCGGTGGGGATCCCCGAGACCGGCGGGATGTACCGCGTCGCGATCGAGGACGTCAGCGCCTGGACCGTCGGCGACTTCAGCTACTCCGACCACTGACGCCCCAGCCCCGAAAACAAGTCAGCGCCCGGGCCGGCCGAAGCCGACCCGGGCGCTGCCCAGCAGGTCAGACGGGGTATCCCCGTCAACCGCACGGTAGGCCCTGTGGGACTCGAACCCACAACCAATGGATTAAAAGTCCACTGCTCTGCCAATTGAGCTAAGGGCCCAGGCGATGTTGCCCCCACGAGCATAGCCGGACGACGCCGAGACTCCGATCGGGTATCGGGGTCCCGGCCCCGCCGGACCGACGAACAGGGCCGATGAGGGCCACGATCGACCGGTTCGGGCGTGTCCGCGATGCTCCCCCGGGAGCCCGCCGGAACGACAGAGCGCCGTGACCCGCCCGTTGGGACGGAGCACGGCGCTCCTCATGCGCTGATGTCAGCCGTTGCGCTTCCAGCGCGGCTTGTCCTCGCGGCGCTGGAACGAACCACCGCCGCGGTGGTCGTCACGACGGCCGTTGGGACGGTCGTGCCCGCCGGCGCGGAAGCCCGGACGGTCATCACGGCGGTCCCGGTTGAAGGGACGGTCGCTGCCGCGGTGCCCCGTACGCTCGTCCCGGCGGAAGCCCCCGCGGTCACGGTCGCGGTTGAACCCACCACGGTCGTCACGACGCTCGAACGAACGACCGCCACGGTCGTCACGACGCTCGAAGGAACGGCCACCACGGTCACCACCCCGGTCGCCACGGTCGTCACGGCGGAACCCACCGCGCTCACCGCGGTCGCCACGGTCGGCCCGGTCGTCACGGCGGAAGCCACCGCGGTCACGGTCACGGTCGAAGGAACGGCCACCACGGTCCCGGTCACGGTCGCGGTTGAACCCACCACGGTCGTCACGACGCTCGAACGAACGACCGCCACGGTCGTCACGACGCTCGAAGGAACGGCCACCACGGTCACCGCCCCGGTCACCACGGTCGTCACGGCGGAACCCACCGCGCTCCTCACGCCGCTCCCGGCGCTCGTACGGAGCAGAGGACTCGGGGCGCTCCTCGCGCTCGACGTCCTTCGCGGTCGGCTGCTCGGGCACCGACACCTCCACGGCGGCCGCGACATCCCCGGCCTCCCCGGCCACCACAGCCGCGGGCTCCTCGCCCCGCTCACGCGCGACCCGCGCAAGCAGCCGGTCGGACTCCTCACGCAGCTCGTTCGCACGCCGCTGCGCCCGCTCCAGCTCCCTGGTGAGCTCGGCCACCTCACGCTCGGCCTGCTGCGCCGCGTTACCCACGGACTCGGCCTGGACCTCGGTCATCGACCGGGCACCGGTGATCTCGGCGACCTCCGGGTCGAAGGCACCCGCACTCTGAATGATGTGACGCGAGGCGTCGACGCCCGCGTCCTCCATCAGCCGGAAGATCTGACGCCGCTGATGCGGCAGGGACAGGGACACGACCGTGCCCGTACGGCCGGCACGCGCGGTACGGCCCGCCCGGTGCAGGTAGTCCTTGTGGTCACCCGCCGGGTCCACGTTCAGCACCAGGTCGATGCCGTCGACGTGGATACCGCGGGCGGCGACGTCGGTCGCGACGAGCGCGTTGACGTAACCCTTCTTGAAGTCCTCCAGCACACGCGTACGCGCGCCCTGCGTCATACCGCCGTGCAGCGCGTCGGCCTTCACACCGGAATCGCACAGCTGCTCGGCGATACGGTCGGCGCCCAGCTGGGTACGGACGAAGATGATCGTGCGGCCCTTGCGGGAGGCGATCGCCGCGGTGACCGGCGCCTTGTCCTTGGGCTTCACGATGAGGATGTGGTGCGACATGGTCGTGACGTTGCCCTGAGCACTGTCGACCTCGTGCGTGACCGGGTCGGTCAGGTAACGCTTGACCAGCGTGGAGATCTCGTTCTCCATCGTGGCCGAGAACAGCATGCGCTGACCGCCCGCCGGGACCTGGTCGAGCAGCTCGGTGACCTCGGGCAGGAAGCCCAGGTCGGACATCTGGTCGGCCTCGTCGAGAACGGCGATCTGCACGTTCTCCAGCGAGCAGGCGCCACGGTTGATGATGTCGCGCAGCCGGCCCGGCGTGGCGACGAGGACGTCGACACCGCGCTCCAGGGCGTAGATCTGGTTGCCCATCGACGTACCGCCGCAGACGACCTTCATCTTCAGGCCGAGGACGTCGCCGTAGGGCTGCAGCGCGTCGGCGACCTGCATGGCGAGTTCACGCGTCGGCGTCAGGATGACGGCACGCGGCTTGTGCTTCTCGGTACGGCCGCCGGCCAGCGTGGCCAGAGTCGGCAGACCGAACGACAGGGTCTTGCCGGAGCCGGTGCGGCCACGACCGAGGATGTCCTTGCCGGCCAGGGCGTCCGGGATCGTCGCGGCCTGGATCGGGAAGGGGGTGGTCACGCCGTTCTGCGCAAGCTTGCGCACAACGCCTTCGGGAAGGCCGAGGTCCGCGAAAGTGGCCTCGGGGGCGTCCTCGATTGCCTCGTTCTCGGGCACGACGACGTGATCAGTACTGGCGATGGACATGCGAATGCGAAACCTTCCGGAGTCTCAAGTCGGCACGCGCCCGTCAACTCCGTGATTCGCGATTCGCAATACGACCGCCTCAATGCGGTCCACCACGGCAAGGGAGAGTACGCGCCACACGGCGCGCTCTGCAGTGGCGCCGGGCAAGATGGGATCAAACGATCTGCCACCATACGCACTCCGGGCCCCGCAAGGCAAACCGGACTGTGCAGGCGACAGCGGAACACCGTCCGTCGACCGGACAGCCTTCCGACGACTCCAACCACCCCCCGGACGGAATTGTTCCCGCCCCAGGAGGAAAAGTTCCCGCCCCACCCACGCCCTCGGCCCTCACGCCGGGGCCCCCGCCTCCGGCGCCGGCTCCCGCTGCCCCAGCTGCGGCCCCGGCGGCTCGTGCGCCGACGACGACGGCTCCGGCGTCGGCTCCGGAGACGTGGTCGGCTCCGGCGGCGTCGGCGTCGGCTCCGGCTCGGCCGTCCGAGTGGGCGCCGGCGGAACCGGCGGCTTCGGCGTGGGCCGGGCCGGCCCCCCCGGCTTGTCACGCCCCGGCACGGTCGGACTCGCGTCAGCACTCGGCGAGGCCGCAGGAGACGCCTGCTCCCCCGCCCCGCCACCCTTGCCCTTCTTGCCCTTCTTGCCCTTGCCACGCCCCCGCTCGCCGTCGGCCCCGGCCGCGCCGAACCCCGCTCCGCCGCCCGACACCGCCGGACCGCCATCGGGCGCCTTGCCACCCCGCTGCCCGGCGGTGTGCGACGGCTTGACGCTCCCACCCGCGTCGTCATCGCCGACACTCATGCAGCCGGCGGCAGCGGCCACCGCCACGACCGTGGCGGCCAGTCGGACGGGTACGTACAAGGGGCGCACGGGGCCACCTCCGGAAAGGGTGATGGAGTCAACACCTCCAACTCCCGCCGCCCACAAGAGGACACGCGCCCCGCATTCACAACCGGGTCAGCCGTAACCGAGGGCGTGAAGGCGCGCGTCATCGATACCGAAGTGGTGCGCGATCTCGTGCACGACGGTGATCTCCGTCTCCGCGACGACGTCCTCCCGCGACTCGCACATCCGCAGCGTCGGATTCCGGTAGACCGTGATCCGATCCGGCAGCACACCGGCGTACCACTCACCCCGATCGGTCAGCGGAGTCCCCTCGTACAGCCCGAGCAACTCGGGATCGTCCGCCGGCGGATCGTCCTCGACGAACACCGCGACGTTGTCCATCAGTCGCGTCAACTCCGGCGGGATCCGGTCGAGCGCCTCAGCGACCAGCTCCTCGAACTCCTCGCGCGTCATCTCCAGCACACGCCCATTGTCGGCCACCACCCCGCCGGACGAGAGCCTCCCGGCGCCGCATATCCGGCCACGGACTTGGGCATACGGGACCAATGGCCCGCGTCCCCGCCGCAGTCCTGACCGTCCTGAACCCGATCCGCAGGGCCCCACGCGCCCTGGCCCGCCGCTATCGCTCCCGCCAGGCACCCGCCACGATCGAACTCGTGGCACAGCCGCACCCCTGGACCCGAGCGATGGGACTCGTGGCCGTCGTCCTCCTCGGCGCCTGGCTCGGACTACTGGTCGTAGGCAACGTCCGGGTCCCCGTCGGCCCCATGAACACCACCATGACCCTCCGCCCCTCCTTCACCGGCGGCACCAAAATCAACATCTCACCGCTCGGCGCCCTGGAACTGAACAGCCACATCGCCCCCGTCCGCCTGGACGTGAACGTCGACCAGCTCGACCCCGACCGCTCCCAGGCCCTCGTAGACCACCCCGAACGCCTCTCCGGCCTCCAAGACGAAGTCACCCAGGACGTCGGCCGCGGCACCCTCGACCTCGCCCTCCGCTCCGGCGTCGCCGTCGTCGCCGGCGCCACCACCCTCGGCCTCGCGGTCTACCGCCGCCCACGCCGCGCCCTCGCCGCCGGCGGCCTCGCCCTCACCCTCCTCGCCGCCTCAGGCGGCACGGCCTACGCCACCTGGCGTCCCGACTCCGTCCTGGAACCCAAGTTCTCCGGCCTGCTCACCTCGGCCCCCTCCCTGGTCGGCAACGCACGCAGCATCGTCACCGAATTCGACGTCTACCAGAAGGAATTGGCCCGCCTGGTCACCAACGTGACCAAGCTCTACGACGCCACCTCGACACTCCCCGCCTACGCGCCCGACCCCTCCACGATCCGGGTCCTGCACGTCTCCGACATCCACCTCAACCCGGCGAGCTGGAAGATCATCGCCTCACTCGTGGAGCAGTACAAGGTCGACGTGATCGTCGACTCGGGCGACACCATGGACCACGGCACCGCCGCCGAGAACGGCTTCCTGGACCCCATCGAGGACCTCGGAGCCCCCTACGTCTGGGTCCGCGGCAACCACGACTCGATGATCACCCAGCGCTACATGGAGAACCTGAAGAACGTCCACGTCCTGGACGACGGCCGGGCACAGACGATCAAGGGCCTGCGCTTCGCGGGCATCGGCGACCCCCAGTTCACCCCCGACCGCTCCCAGCAGACCGGCGCCGAACAGTCCCAGGAACTCGCCGGCGCCCGCCTGGCCACGGCCCTGCGCGACCAGAGCACCGCCGGCACCCCGGTGGACATCGCCATCGCCCACGAACCCTCCGCGGCCCGCGAGGTCGACGGCGAGGTCCCCCTGGTCCTGGCCGGCCACCTCCACCACGACGAGATGGAGGACCTGCCCTACGGCACCCGGCTCCGCATCGAGGGCTCCACGGGCGGCAGCGGCCTGCGCGCCATCGAAGGCAAACACCCGGACCCCATCGAGGCGTCGATCCTCTACTTCGACCGGGACACCCGCCACCTCCAGGCCTGGGACGAGATCGAACTGGGCGGCCTCGGCCTCACGACCGCCGAGGTCAGCCGCCACCTCCCGAAGGAGAACCAGCCCGGCGCGAGCCAGTCCCCCAGCACCCCGCCGGAGGGCAGCTCGTCACCCTCCCCCTAAACCGTTTTGGCGATAGCTCCCGCCATCCCATATGCTTCTCACGTCCCCGACGCGCTGAGAAGCGCCCAGGCGGGCCGATAGCCCTCATCGTCTAGCGGCCTAGGACGCCGCCCTTTCAAGGCGGTAGCACGGGTTCGAATCCCGTTGGGGGCACGCACCACCCTGTGCGACACTGTCGTACGAAGCTTGGTCCTGTGGAGCAGTTTGGAGTGCTCGCCACCCTGTCAAGGTGGAGGCCGCGGGTTCAAATCCCGTCAGGACCGCTGAGGTTTCACGTGAAACCTCGTGGCTGGGTAGCTCAGTTGGTACGAGCGATCGCCTGAAAAGCGATAGGTCGCCGGTTCGACCCCGGCCCCAGCCACAGCTAAGGCCCCGATCTTCGGATCGGGGCCTTGTTGTATGTCTCGTGGATCACACCCTTGGTACGAGCGTCCGCGTGCCGAGGCGATCGAATGACTGTCCGGCCAAGCGCTCGAATTGCACTTACGTGGTCTGGTGGAAATCCGTTCGCCTCTGTTTTGCGGGGGATGAGATCCTGGGTCGCGTATGTCTACGCACCCCGCCCCCGCCCTCGGCGCCCTCGCCCCCCGCCTGACCGAGCTGTCCCTGCGCGACGCGCACCGGCTCGGGCGCAGGCTCGAAGGTGCGCGCAAGATCCGTAAGCCGGAGGCGCGGGCCGCCGTGCTCGCCGAGATCGAGGCGGAGGTCGGCAGGGCCGAGGAGCGGATGGCCGGTCGGCGCGCCCTCGTGCCTGAGGTCTCGTATCCCGAGCAGCTGCCGGTCAGCCAGAAGAAGGACGCGATCGCCGACGCCATCCGCGACCATCAGGTCGTGATCGTCGCCGGCGAGACGGGCTCCGGCAAGACGACGCAGATCCCCAAGATCTGCCTGGAGCTCGGGCGTGGCGTTCGCGGCATGATCGGGCACACGCAGCCGCGCAGGATCGCCGCCCGGACGGTCGCCGAGCGTGTCGCCGAGGAGCTGGACACTCCGCTCGGGGAGGCTGTCGGCTGGAAGGTGCGCTTCACCGATCAGGTCGATCCTGAGGCCACTTTCGTCAAGCTCATGACGGACGGCATCCTGCTCGCCGAGATCCAGACGGATCGCGAGCTGCGTGCGTACGACACGATCATCATCGACGAGGCTCATGAGCGGTCTCTCAACATCGACTTCCTGCTGGGTTATCTGGCCCAGTTGCTGCCGAAGCGCCCGGATCTCAAGGTCGTCATCACTTCGGCCACGATCGACCCCGAGCGGTTCTCGCGGCATTTCGGCGATGCCCCGATCGTCGAGGTCAGTGGCCGTACGTATCCCGTGGAGGTCCGTTACCGGCCGCTGCTGGAGGAGGACGGGGACGACGCCGACCGTGATCAGATCACTGCGATCACCGATGCCGTGGAGGAGCTTCAGAGGGAGGGGAAGGGTGACATTCTCGTCTTCCTCTCCGGTGAGCGGGAGATCAGGGACACGGCGGACGCGCTGACCAAGAAGAACTACCGGTTCACGGAGATCCTGCCGCTGTACGCCCGGCTCTCCCATGCGGAGCAGCATCGCGTCTTCCAGCCGCACACGGGTCGAAGGATCGTTCTGGCGACGAACGTCGCCGAGACGTCGTTGACGGTGCCGGGCATCAAGTACGTCATCGATCCCGGCTTCGCGCGCATCTCGCGCTACAGCCATCGCACCAAGGTGCAGCGGCTGCCCATCGAGCCGGTTTCGCAGGCCAGTGCCAATCAGCGCAAGGGCCGTTGCGGCCGTACGTCCGACGGTATCTGTATCCGTCTGTACAGCGAGGACGATTTCGATGCCCGCCCGGAGTTCACGGACGCGGAGATCCTCCGTACGAACCTGGCCTCCGTGATCCTGCAGATGACCGCGGCCGGTCTTGGCGACATCGAGAAGTTCCCGTTCATCGACCCGCCGGACCACCGCAACATCCGGGACGGTGTTCAGTTGCTCCAGGAGCTGAACGCTCTCGACCCGGCGCAGAAGGATCCCCGCAAGCGGCTCACGGACACTGGCCGCAAGTTGGCCCAGCTGCCTGTCGACCCCCGGCTGGCCCGGATGGTGCTGGAGGCGGACAAGAACGGCTGTGTGCGCGAGGTCATGGTCATAGCGGCCGCGCTGTCCATCCAGGATCCGCGCGAGCGCCCCGCTGACAAGCAGACGCAGGCCGATCAGCAGCATGCCCGTTTCAGGGACGAGACCAGCGACTTCCTGGCTTACCTCAACCTCTGGCGCTATGTCCGCGAGCAGCAGAAGGAGCGGGGGTCGTCGTCCTTCCGCCGGATGTGCAAGCAGGAGTACCTCAACTTCCTTCGCATCCGCGAATGGCAGGACATTTACACGCAGTTGCGTACGGTCGCGAAGCAGATGGGCATCCATCTCAACGAGGACGACGCCCCGGCCGACCGCATCCACGTCTCCCTCCTTGCCGGCCTGCTCTCCCACATCGGCATGAAGGACGTGAAGGACGCGGGAGGGGAGGGCGGGAGGAGCGCCGGGAAGAACGAGTATCTGGGTGCGCGGAACGCCAAGTTCGCGATCTTCCCCGGCTCGGCCCTGTTCAAGAAGCCGCCGCGTTTCGTGATGTCCGCCGAGCTCGTCGAGACGTCCCGTCTCTGGGCCCGCGTCAACGCCAAGATCGAGCCCGAGTGGGTCGAGCCCCTCGCGGCGCACCTCATCAAGCGCACGTACAGCGAGCCGCACTGGGAGAAGGACCAGGCCGCGGTGATGGCGTACGAGAAGGTCACGCTCTACGGCGTGCCGATCGTGGCGCAGCGGAAGGTCAACTACGGGCGGATCGACCCGGAGATCAGCCGTGAGCTGTTCATCCGGAACGCGTTGGTCGAGGGTGACTGGCGTACGCACCACAAGTTCTTCTCGGACAACCGTCGCCTCCTCACCGAGGTCGAGGAGTTGGAGCACCGGGCCCGGCGGCGGGACATCCTGGTCGACGACGAGACGCTGTTCGACTTCTACGACCAGCGGATTCCCGAACATGTCGTGTCCGGGGCCCACTTCGACTCCTGGTGGAAGCACAAGCGGCACGAGCAGCCCGATTTCCTGGACTTCGAGCGCGAGATGCTCATCAACGAGAAGGCGGGTGAGGTCAGCAAGGCCGACTACCCGGACTCGTGGCGTCAGGGGAATCTGAAGTTCCGGGTGACGTACCAGTTCGAGCCGGGCGCGGATGCCGACGGCGTGACCGTCCACATCCCGCTGCAGGTCCTCAATCAGGTCACGGACGAGGGCTTCGACTGGCAGATTCCGGGCCTGCGTGAGGAGCTGGTGACGGAGCTGATCCGGTCTCTGCCCAAGCCGATCCGCCGGAACTACGTGCCCGCACCGAACTTCGCGAAGGCGTTCCTGGACCGGGCCGTTCCGCTCCAGGAGCCTCTCACCGCGACCATGACGCGCGAGCTGAGGCTCATGGTCGGGGTGCCCTTCGAGGCGGACGACTTCGACCTGTCCAAGGTCCCCGATCACCTGAAGATCACGTTCCGGATCGTCGACGAGCGGCGCCGCAAGCTGGCCGAGGACAAGGACCTGGAGGCGCTGAAGCTGAAGCTGCGTCCGAAGGCCCGTAAGGCTCTCTCCCAGGCGGCCGCGGCGACGGCCGAGCGCTCCGGCGGCGAGTCCCTGGAGCGCTCGGGTCTGACCGACTGGACGATCGGCACGCTCTCCCGCGTGTTCGAGACCCGCCGGGCCGGTCAGCCGGTGAAGGCGTACCCGGCGCTGGTCGACGACGGCGACACCGTGTCCGTGCGCCTCTTCGACACGGAGGCGGAGCAGGCGCAGGCCATGTGGAAGGGCACGCGGCGGCTGATCCTGCGCAACATCCCGGTGAACGCGGCGAAATTCGCGAGCGATCGCCTGACGAACGCGCAGAAGCTGGCGCTGTCCGCGAATCCGCACGGTTCCGTCCAGGGCCTGTTCGACGACTGTGCGATGGCCGCCGCGGACAAGCTGATCGGGGACTTCGGCGGGCCGGCGTGGGACGAGGAGTCGTACCGGAAGCTGTACGACAAGGTGCGCGCCGAGATCGTCGACACGACCGTGCGTACGGTGGGGCAGGTGCAGCAGGTCCTGGCCGCCTGGCAGGCCTGTGAGCGCCGTCTGAAGGCCGTGCGCAGCCCTGCGCTGCTGCCGAATCTCCAGGATGTCCGCAAGCAGTTGGACGCTCTTGTGAAGCCGGGCTTCGTGACGGAGGCGGGGCTGCGGCGCATGGGGGACCTGATGCGCTACCTGGTGGCGGCCGACCGGCGTCTGCAGCAGATGCCGACGAACGTCCAGCGGGACACCACGCGGATGCAGAAGGTCCATGAGATGCAGGACGAGTACGCCTGGCTTTTGGAGCAGATGCCGCAGGGCCGGCCGGTCCCGTCGTCGGTCCTGGACATCCGCTGGATGATCGAGGAGCTCCGGGTCAGCTACTTCGCGCACGCGTTGGGCACGGCGTACCCCGTCTCCGACAAGCGGATCGTGAAGGCGATCGACGCGGTGGCGCCGTAACGGGACCTGTACGCAGGGTGAGTTCGACCAGGGGCTCACCCTCCTGTACAGTCTCTTCTCGCAGCGCAACGCACGAATGGCGCCGCGAAACCTGGTCCTGTGGAGCAGTTTGGAGTGCTCGCCACCCTGTCAAGGTGGAGGCCGCGGGTTCAAATCCCGTCAGGACCGCAGTGGAGAAGCCCGGATCTTCGGATCCGGGCTTCTTTTTTGTGCGCCTGACCTCTGCCTGCCCTCCGCCCGGCTTCCGTTCGGCCTCTGTTCAACCTCCCCGGGCCCCCTCACGCCGTCTTGACGCCCCCTCATTCCGTCGGTACCCCAGAACCAGGACCGTTCCCCCGTGCGGCCTTCTGGAGGTGGCGTATGGCGACAGCGGCCAGGCACGAGACGCGGGCTCTGCTCCGCGCGCATCTGTCGGCCGCGTCGTCATACCGGCACCTCACACGGCACTGCCCGATATGCCATCGCCTGCTGCGGCTGGCGATGGAGTCGGCGCCGCGTGCCTCTCGGGCCGCGCCCCCGACCCGAGAGGACGAGAGCCCGGCGTCGGCATGATCCATGAGTGGTCTCAACACCCGGGCGGACGTGGGCCGCTGGAGGCGGAGGCTTCTCTATCGCACCCGCGACAGAGCTAACAAGCTGCTTGGTATGTGACGGGTGTCACCGCATGAGTTTTGGAAAGTGCGGTACTTACCCCCCACCTACAAAGGGTCAATTTAATATGTGCAATTGCACTCTGTCCGAGGTGTCGCACACGGGAGATCCGACAGCCCTCCCCAGGCTCCTACAAGGCCGCTCACAGCAGGATCGGCCGACCCACCGTGGGCGCACAAAAAAGATCGCGCTGGACCCGGCGGAGTCCAGCGCGATCGACGACGCACCCTGTTATATGCCTGGAAAGCTCTGACTGGCTTGGGCGTGGGGCCTGTTGGGGCAGGTACCCGCGTCGTTTGGAGCTGTGGTTCCGGACGCCGCGGCCGATGGGGGGACCAGCCGGTTTGCCCGGTTATTCAGTTGTTCAGGCCTCGCTGCGCTGCTGCGGGATGCCCGCCAGCAGAGCGCGGACCTCGGCCTCGCGGTAGCGCCGATGCCCGCCGAGCGTGCGGATCGACGTGAGCTTGCCGGCCTTCGCCCACCGCGTGACCGTCTTGGGGTCGACACGGAACATGGTGGCGACCTCAGCCGGGGTCAGCAGCGGCTCGGCATCAGGGGTGCGAGCGGTCATGAGCGGCCTCCTCGGGAGAACCGAACCTTCTCGGTTCTTTCCTCTAAATTCTGCACCTTGACCCGCGTTGCCCGAAATGGCGGACGCGAGTCGAGTCGGTTATAGGACGAACGGCTTGTCCTCGGCACTACAACTACACCATCTGTCCAGCCGCGTCGGCCAAACCGATGGAATTGCCCCTCCAGGTGTTCATCAGCGACGGAAGCCGATGGACCATGCCATAGCGGACAGTCACACCGCTGTGACGATCAGTCACAGGGTGATCAGGAAGTCACCAGACCCCCCAAAGCGTGCAATGCTGAGATTCCACCCATAGTGCAGCACCATGGGACGGAAGGAGCCCTCCCCGGACTCCTTGTCCTATTTTGGCATGAGGAGGGGCAAGGGGCGCAAGAGCCTCGTACGTGTAGTCCGTCACGCTTGGCCTACTTGAGAGGTCTGCCCGGATCGGGCCCTACGTCCCTTGCTGACGAAGCCTCAGGAGACGCTCAGCCCGCTTCAGGAACTCGGTGCGAGGACGAAACCCCAAATCGGGCGGTTCGTCAAACGTCAGTTCGTGACCTAATGCGAGCGGTCTGTACGGACAACAAGGTCAGGGGTCAGTTGGCCGACCGCAGATCCCGTACGGAACGCCACCGCTCCACGAGCCGGGCGTACGCCTCCCCCGCGACCGCCCCGTCACCCCGGCGCAGCGCGGCGATGCCCTCGGCCACGTCCGCCGCGGAGTGGTCGTCCTCCAGCGCCCCGGCCGGCACGGCGTGCACCAGGCCGCCGTAGTCCAGCTCCACGAGCGAGCGCGGGTGGAACTCCTCCAGCCAGCGTCCGACGTCCACCAGGCCGTCGATCAGCGGCCCCTCGTCCATGGCCTCCTTCAGGGCGCGCAGCCCCCGGGCCACCCGCCGCCGGGCCTGGACCATGGGGGTGCGGTAGCGCAGCACGGGCGGGCTGTCGGCCGAGGCGCCCTTGTCGTACTCGCGCTCCTCGTCGGAGACCAGCACGAACCAGTTGATCGGCACCTGCCAGGTGGCCGTACGGATCCAGGGCCGGGCGTCGGGGTTGATCGCCAGCCAGCGCTCGTGGTCCTGGGCCGCCTGGCGCCGCAGAACGGGCGGCAGGACCGCGTCCATGACCGGCGGGGGGAGCTCCTCGGAGAGCTCGTCCAGGGCCAGCCAGCCGCGCAGCCTGGTGCGCCAGGGGCAGACGCAGACGACGCCGTCGACGTCGAGCACGAAGGCGTCCTCGCTCTCGTGCACCGGCACCGGGACCGGCGGGGTGGGGGCCAAGTCGGCCAGGGCCCGGCGGAGTTCGTCCTGGTACGAGGGGCGGTCCGTACGGCGGGCGTAGCGGGCCCAGTGGCTGCGCTCCGGCTCGGGGAAGGCGGCCAGCGGTTCGTACACGCGCAGGTAGGTCGCGTAGGGGACGATCACCGAGGTCACCTTGGGCACGCCTGCTCCCTCCCCCGCGCACCGCCGCGAAAACCTGCGGAACCCACTGACGATCGCGCGGGAAATCTATGCAAATCGTCGCACGATGTACTCCGGTCGGAGGTGATCCTGAGCACTGTGCGGTCGGCGGGCGCACCAGGCTCTAATCTCGTGCTCAACAGTCCCCGCCACCCGCACGGGAGCTGGTCTCCGCCCGCCGCAACTACACAGGAGTCACCACAGTGACCGACGTAACCGGCGCACCTGCTGATGTACTGCACACCCTGTTCCACTCGGACCAGGGAGGACATGAGCAAGTCGTGCTCTGCCAGGACCGCGCGAGCGGCCTCAAGGCCGTCATCGCCCTCCACTCCACCGCCCTGGGCCCCGCGCTCGGCGGCACGCGCTTCTACCCGTACGCGAACGAGGCCGACGCCGTCGCCGACGCGCTGAACCTCGCCCGCGGGATGTCGTACAAGAACGCCATGGCCGGTCTCGACCACGGCGGCGGCAAGGCCGTGATCATCGGGGATCCGGAGCGCATCAAGTCCGAGGACCTGCTCCTCGCCTACGGCCGCTTCGTCGCCTCCCTCGGCGGCCGGTACGTCACCGCCTGCGACGTCGGTACGTACGTCGCCGACATGGACGTCGTGGCCCGCGAGTGCCCCTGGACGACCGGCCGCTCGCCGGAGAACGGCGGCGCCGGGGACTCCTCCGTCCTCACCGCGTACGGCGTCTATCAGGGCATGCGGGCCTCCGCGCAGCACCTGTGGGGCGACCCCTCGCTGCGCGGGAAGCGGGTCGGCATCGCCGGCGTCGGCAAGGTCGGCCACCACCTGGTGGAGCACCTGCGGGCGGAGGGCGCCGAGGTCGTCATCACCGACGTGCGCGAGGACGCCGTGGGGCGGATCCTCGCGGCCCACCCGACGGGTGTGACGGCCGTCGCCGACACCGCGACCCTGATTCGCGCCGAGGGCCTCGACATCTACGCCCCCTGCGCGCTCGGCGGGGCCCTGAACGACGACACCGTGCCGGCGCTCACCGCCAAGGTGGTCTGCGGCGCCGCCAACAACCAGCTCGCCCACCCGGGCGTGGAGAAGGACCTCGCCGACCGCGGGATCCTCTACGCGCCGGACTACGTGGTGAACGCCGGTGGTGTCATCCAGGTCGCCGACGAGCTGCACGGCTTCGACTTCGACCGGTGCAAGGCGAAGGCGTCGAAGATCTTCGACACCACGCTGGCCATATTCGCACGTGCGAAGGAGGACGGCATTCCGCCGGCCGCCGCGGCCGACCGGATCGCCGAGCAGCGGATGCACGACGCGGCCCTGGCGCGCCGGGCGAACTGACCCGGGCGATGCGGGACTGATCCGCGCAGCCTCGTACGTTTGGCCGGTACCCGTCGGTGGGCAGTTAGAGAGAACTCTCACTTCTACCGGCGGGTCGACCGCCGAGAAGTGGTTAAAATCGCGGTTGACCAGCGAGGACGGGGCGCCTCGAAGGTCCTGGGCGCGGGCACGTCATGCGGGCGACGTACCGTATGGGCGCGGGCTCAGGTACCGTGGAAGCCCTACGGACCGGTCTCTCCGCGGAGAGTCCGTGCCGGACCATGAACGCGTGTCAAGACTCTGGGGCCGTCGAGCCCCGTCGTTGAGGGGGTCGAGCCATGGGGCGCGGCCGGGCCAAGGCCAAGCAGACGAAGGTCGCCCGCCAGCTGAAGTACAACAGCGGTGGGACTGACCTCTCACGCCTGGCCGAGGAGCTGGGTGCATCGCCTTCGAATCCGCAGCCGCCTAACGGCGAGCCGTTCGAAGACGATGAGGACGACGACCTGTACGCACGGTACGCCGACCTCTACGAGGACGACGACGACGAGGACGACCAGTCCTCGCAACATCGTCGCGGCGCTTGACCCTGCACTGAGCACTAACCCGGTCGGTGACTCCGGTCACCGACCGGGTTCTGTGCTGCCTGCAGGGTCATGTCCCCCGTGCTTCAGCTCGCGTAGTCACCGATCAGGGCGGCACCAGTGGTGTGCTCGCCCCGGTCCGTGATCTCTCCGGCGACCCAGGCGTCCACGCCGCGGTCGGCGAGGGTCGTCAGGGCCACGTCCGTGGACTCCTGCGGCACGATCGCGATCATGCCGACGCCCATGTTCAGCGTCTTCTCGAGCTCCAGGCGCTCGACGCTGCCCGTACGGCCGACGAGGTCGAAGATCGGGGCCGGCGTCCAGGTGGAGCGGTCGACGATCGCGTGCAGGTCGTCCGGGATGACCCGGGCGAGGTTGGCCGCGAGTCCGCCGCCGGTGATGTGGCTGAAGGCGTGCACCTCGGTGGTGCGCATCAGGGCCAGGCAGTCCAGCGAGTAGATCTTCGTGGGCTCCAGCAGCTCCTCGCCGAGGGTGCGGCCGAGCTCCTCGATGTGCGCGTCCAGGGCCAGGCCCGCCTGGTTCAGCAGGACGTGCCGGACGAGGGAGTACCCGTTCGAGTGAAGACCGGAGGACGCCATGGCGATCACCGCGTCACCCGTCCGGATACGATCCGCGCCGAGCAGCCGGTCGGCCTCCACGACGCCCGTACCGGCGCCGGCGACGTCGAAGTCGTCCTCGCCCAGCAGGCCCGGGTGCTCGGCCGTCTCGCCGCCGACCAGGGCGCAGCCGGCCAGCACACAGCCCTCGGCGATGCCCTTGACGATGGCGGCGACCCGCTCGGGGTGGACCTTGCCGACGCAGATGTAGTCGGTCATGAACAGCGGCTCGGCGCCGCAGACCACGATGTCGTCCATGACCATGGCGACCAGGTCGTGGCCGATGCTGTCGTAGACGCCCAGCTGGCGGGCGATGTCGACCTTGGTGCCGACGCCGTCCGTGGCGGAGGCGAGCAGGGGCCGCTCGTAGTTCTTCAGGGCGGAGGCGTCGAAGAGGCCGGCGAAGCCGCCGAGGCCGCCGAGGACCTCGGGGCGCTGGGCCTTCTTCACCCACTCCTTCATCAGTTCGACGGCGCGGTCGCCCGCTTCGATGTCGACGCCCGCGGCTGCGTAGCTGGCGCCGCCCTCGGCATTGGGTTTCTCGGACATGGCTAAAGAGAACCTTCGTGTCGTACGGCAGGTGTTACGGGCCGTCTACGGGCGGCGGATCGCGTCGGCGGCGGCCGTGGCGGCCGGGCCGGCGGCCAGCTCCGTCTCCAGCAGCTGCTTCCCGAGCAGCTCGGGGTCCGGGAGCTCCATCGGGTACTCGCCGTCGAAGCAGGCACGGCACAGGTTCGGCTTGGCGATGGTGGTCGCCTCGATCATGCCGTCGATGGAGATGTAGGCCAGGGAGTCGGCGCCCAGGGAGGTGCCGATCTCGTCGATCGTCATGCCGTTGGCGATGAGCTCGGCGCGGGTGGCGAAGTCGATGCCGAAGAAGCAGGGCCACTTCACGGGCGGCGAGGAGATCCGGATGTGGACCTCGGCGGCGCCCGCCTCGCGGAGCATGCGGACCAGGGCCCGCTGGGTGTTGCCGCGCACGATCGAGTCGTCGACGACGACCAGGCGCTTGCCCTTGATGACTTCCTTCAGCGGGTTCAGCTTGAGGCGGATGCCCAGCTGGCGGATGGTCTGCGAGGGCTGGATGAACGTACGTCCGACGTACGCGTTCTTGACGAGGCCGGCGCCGAACGGGATGCCGGACGCTTCCGCGTAGCCGATCGCCGCGGGCGTGCCGGACTCCGGGGTCGCTATCACCAGGTCGGCCTCGACGGGCGCTTCCTTGGCGAGCTTGCGGCCCATCTCCACGCGGGAGAGGTACACGTTCCGGCCGGCGATGTCGGTGTCGGGGCGGGCCAGGTACACGTACTCGAAGACACAGCCCTTGGGCTTCGCGTCCGCGAATCGGGAGGTCCTGAGGCCGTTCTCGTCGATGGCGACGAACTCGCCCGGCTCGATCTCGCGGACGTAACTGGCGCCGCAGATGTCGAGGGCGGCGGACTCGGAGGCGACGACCCAGCCGCGCTCCAGGCGGCCGAGGACCAGCGGGCGGATGCCCTGCGGGTCGCGGGCCGCGTACAGGGTGTTCTCGTCCATGAAGACGAGTGAGAAGGCGCCCTTGACCTGCGGAAGGACGCTGTGGGCGGCCTCCTCGATGGTCAGCGGCTTGCCTTCCTCGTCGACCTGGGCCGCGAGGAGCGCGGTGAGCAGGTCGGTGTCGTTGGTCGCCGCGACGCGCGGGGTCCGCCCGCCTTCCTGCTTGGGCAGGTCGGCGACCATCTCGGCGAGCTGGGCGGTGTTGACGAGGTTGCCGTTGTGGCCGAGCGCGATGGATCCGTGTCCGGTCGCGCGGAAGGTCGGCTGGGCGTTCTCCCAGACGGAGGCACCGGTGGTCGAGTAGCGGGCGTGTCCGACCGCGATGTGACCCTGGAGCGAACCGAGGGAGGTCTCGTCGAAGACCTGGGAAACCAGGCCCATGTCCTTGAAGACGAGGATCTGTGAGCCGTTGCTGACCGCGATTCCCGCGGATTCCTGGCCTCGATGCTGGAGGGCGTAGAGCCCGAAGTACGTGAGCTTGGCGACCTCTTCGCCCGGAGCCCAGACACCGAAGACGCCGCAAGCGTCCTGGGGGCCCTTCTCACCGGGGAGCAGGTCGTGGTTGAGTCGTCCGTCACCACGTGGCACGCCACCGAGTGTAGGCGAGGTCGACCACTGGTCCGAATTGGGGATACCGGACTTTCCGGTGGATCACCGCTCGGCGACCGCTCGCACACTCGTACCGTTTTCGCTGGTCAGCGTCAGGGTTTGGTGATCGACTCGGTACTTCAGCTTTCCGTCGAAAAGTCGCAGCAGCGTCTTCTCGCCGTCCATGAGTGAGTCTTCGCACATCATTCGGGTCGTGGCCGGAGGGCCGAGGGTGATATGGCCGTCGCGGACCGTGGCCTTGGCGTTCACTTTGTTGCAGCCGAGGCTGCCGGAGACGGTGCCCTTCTTCTCGTCGAAGGTGAGGTGGGCACGGCCGTCGGCCCTCGGGGTCGTGACGGTCCACTTGGTGCCGGCCAGCGGGGCGTCCTTCGCCTTGGTCAGCCGGACGGTGTCGCCCTGGCCGGTGGTGAGGGTGAGACGGTCGTCGTCCACCTTCGCCTTCAGCTCCTGGTCCGAGAAGGCCTGCGCGAGGGTCTTCTCGAAGGCCATGGGCTTGTTCTCGCAGGCCATCTCGGTGGCCATGGTCTTGCCGAGCCGGACGCGGTCGCCGTCGACGGTGGCCTCGGCGCTGAAGTTGTTGCAGCCGAAGCTGCCCTCGGCCCGGCCCTTGTCGATGGTCACGTGGGCGCCGGTGGGTGCCTTCTGCGTCCTGCCGTCCGCGGTGACGCTGTCCACGCTCCACCGCACACCGGTGACCGGCCGCTCGGCACCGACCGAGCCGCTGCCGCTGTCCGCCTTCTCACTGCCACAGGCCGCCATGAGCGGGACGAGCATGGCGGCGGCCGTCAGAGTCATGCGCTGCTTCTGCCTGTCCATGCCACTTCGACGGGCCACCCGGGGGGATCGGTTCCCCTTACGGCGGCGATTCCTTCTTGTGCCATGAGCATTCACGCCATGAGCGGCAGGTGGGCCGACAGATCCGCCCGCTCCCCGCTCGCACTGACCTGGGCGTCCCGGAGGGCCTGCGCCCAGGCAAGACGCCCGGTCGCCAGCCGGATCCAGGTCAGCGGGTCCGTCTCGACGACGTTGGGCGGGGTGCCCCGGGTGTGCCTCGGCCCCTCCACGCACTGCACCACCGCGTACGGCGGCACCCGCACCTCCGTCGAACCGCCGGGCGCCTTCGCGGCGAGCGCGTCGGCCAGCAGCCGGGTGCAGGCGGCCAGGGCCTGACGGTCGTAGGGGATGTCCAGGCCGGGGACGGCGGCGTTGAGGTCGTCGGTGTGGACGACGAGTTCGACGGTGCGGGTGACGAGGTAGTCGGCCAGCGGCAGGGCGCCGGCGCTGGTGGCGAGCAGCCGGGTGCCGGGGTGGGCGGCGAGGTCGGCGGTGAAGCGCTCCTCGGTGTCCGCGAGGTGGGCGGCCGGGTCCGGGTGGCTCTCTGCCAGCTCACGGGCGTACGCGGCGATGTCCGGCGCGTCGGCCGCGATCGCGGAGGGCCAGTCGAGCAGGGTGCCGTCCTGCTTGGCCGGCTCCGGCAGGCCGGTCAGCCGGGAGACCGCCCCGAGGCTCATCCCGACATGTGCCACCAGGTCCCGGACGGTCCAGTCGCCCAGCCGGGTGGGGAGGGCGAGCTGGTCGGGGGTGAGTCCGGCGGCGGCGGCCCGTACGTTCCCGAACTGGGCGAGTACCGCCGTACGGATCTTGGCGGGGTCGTAGCTGCGGGTGCGCTTCCTGGCCGGTGGCATGGGGGTCAGCCTAAGTGCGGGCTGTGACAGTGGGGGGTGCCTCGAAGGTCTCCCCGTTGCGGGGCACGCCGATGCCCTGCCAGGTGAAGGGGACGCCCCTGGCCGCGTCCGGGTCGGGGCCGTCCATCAGCTGGAAGTGCAGGTGCGGCTCGGTGGAGTTGCCGGAGTTGCCGCAGCGGGCGAGCTGCTGTCCGGCGCGGACGCGGTCGCCCTCGCGGACGGTGAGGGAGCCGCGCTGGAGGTGGGCGTAGGCGGCGTGGGTGCCGTTGCCGAGGTCGAGGACGATGTGGTTGCCGAGGATGCGGTTGACGCTGAACAGCTCGCGTACCGAGCCCTCGATCAGCATCAGGTACAGCAGCCCCGGCAGGGAGTTGCGGCTGAGGTGGTCGCGCTGACCGTCCATGGCGCGTACGACCGTGGCGTCGGCGACCGCGAGGATCGGGGCGCCGTGGGCCGGGAAGTCCTGGGGGCGGCGGGCGAGCGGCCACAGCCACCCGAAGGCCGGACGGGCACCCGGCTCGGGCTCGGCGACGATGTCGATGGCGTACGTCTGCCCGTGGGCGTGGACGCCATGGCTCGGGGTGCGGTCGGCCGGGCTGTTCAGCGCGGACCAGCGGCCGGTCACGGGCGGGGCGACCTCCAGGGGCTCGGGGGCGACCCGGGGGTCGTCCGGGGCGCCGCCCCACCGGTTGGCGACGGTGACGACGGCGTACGCCAGCACCAGCGGCAGGAAATTCCACAGGACGTTGTGGTCCCAGCCGAAGCAGACATGGGCGGTCACCAGGCCGATGAAGGCCAGTTGAAGGCCTCGGGAAGCGACTGTGCCGAGCTTGCGTGCGGACATCCTGTCCCCCCGTTCCTCTATGGGCGGGTCGTCGCCAGCGCCACCAGCAGCGGTACGACCCGCCCCGGCGGCACCTCGTGGCGGCCCCGGCCCGTCGTGTGCAGCCAGCCCGTGCCGGTGAGCTGGCGCAGGTGGTGGTAGATCTGGCCGGTCGTGCCGACCTCGTCGAGCTCGGCGAGTTCGGCGGCGGTGCGCCGGCCGCCGAGGATCTCGCGGAGCAGGCGGATCCGGACGGGGTGGCCGAGCGCGGCGAACGACTCGGCGGCCGACACCCAGTCGTCCTCCAGCAGGTCCTGGGTGAGGGCGGTCATCTGCCAGGCGTACTGCTCGCCCGTCGGCAGGCGTACGGAGCCGGTGTAGAGGACACCGCCGTCGGCCGCCCCGGCCTCGGACAGCTGCTCCCTCAGCCCGTTCAGGGCCCAGAAGTCGCTGCCGTCGAGGCGGGGGCCGGTGCGCTGGGCGCCTTCCAGGGCCGCCAGGCGGCGTTCGAGGTCGGCGACGCGTTGTTCCAGTTCCACACTTCCCAGATTACGTAACTACGTAATCTCACACAAGGGCCGGTGTGCGCGTACCGTTCCGGACACGGCGAAGCCCCCGCCCGGCGGACCGGGCGGGGGCTTCGCAGCGGTTGCTTACTTCAGCAGAGCCGGGATCGTGCCCTCGTGCGTCTCGCGCAGCTCGGCCAAGGAGAGCGCGAACTCGCCCTGGACGTCCACGGTGTCGCCGTCGACGACACCGATGCGGGTGACGGGCAGGCCCCGCGCCCCGCACATGTCGTTGAAGCGGACCTCCTCCGAGCGCGGCACGGCCACGACCGCGCGGCCCGCCGACTCGGAGAAGAGGAACGTGAAGGCGTCCAGACCGTCCGGGACGATCAGGCGGGCGCCCTTGCCGCCGAGCAGCGCCGACTCGACGACCGCCTGGATCAGACCGCCGTCGGACAGGTCGTGCGCGGAGTCGATCATGCCGTCGCGGGACGCGGAGATCAGGATCTCGGCGAGCAGCCGCTCGCGCTCCAGGTCGACCTTGGGCGGCAGACCGCCGAGGTGGTCGTGCACGACCTGGGACCAGGCCGAGCCGCCGAACTCCTCACGCGTGTCGCCGAGGAGGTAGAGCAGCTGGCCCTCCTCCTGGAAGGCGACGGGCGTGCGGCGGGCCACGTCGTCGATCACGCCGAGGACCGCGACCACCGGCGTCGGGTGGATGGCGGCCTCGCCCGTCTGGTTGTAGAGCGAGACGTTGCCGCCGGTCACCGGGGTGCCGAGCTGCTGGCAGGCGTCCGCCAGACCGCGCACGGCCTCCGCGAACTGCCACATCACCGCCGGGTCCTCGGGCGAACCGAAGTTCAGGCAGTCGGAGACGGCGAGCGGCTTGGCCCCGGTGGTGGCGACGTTGCGGTACGCCTCCGCCAGCGCCAGCTGGGCGCCGTGGTACGGGTCGAGCTTGGCGTACCGGCCGTTGCCGTCCGTGGCGATGGCCACGCCGAGGCCGGTCTCCTCGTCGATCCGGATCATGCCGGAGTCCTCGGGCTGGGCGAGGACGGTGTTGCCCTGAACGAAGTGGTCGTACTGGCTGGTGATCCAGGACTTGGAGGCCTGGTTCGGGGAGCCGACCAGCTTCAGGACCTGGTCCTTCAGCTCCTCGGAGGTCGCCGGCCGCGGCAGCTTGTTCGCGTCGTCGGCCTGGAGCTCGTCCTGCCAGGACGGGCGGGCGTAGGGGCGCTCGTAGACCGGGCCCTCGTGCGCGACCGTGCGCGGGTCGACGTCGACGATCTTGCCGCCGTGCCAGTAGATCTCCAGGCGGTCGCCGTCGGTCACCTCACCGATGACGGTGGCGATGACGTCCCACTTGTCGCAGATCTCCAGGAAGCGGTCGACCTTCTCCGGCTCGACGACCGCGCACATGCGCTCCTGCGACTCGCTCATGAGGATCTCCTCGGGCGAGAGCGTCGAGTCGCGCAGGGGGACGTCGTCCAGGGTGACGCGCATGCCGCCGGAGCCGTTGGAGGCGAGCTCGGAGGTGGCGCAGGACAGGCCGGCCGCGCCGAGGTCCTGGATGCCGACGACGAGCTTCTCGGCGAAGGCCTCCAGGGTGCACTCGATGAGGAGCTTCTCCTGGAAGGGGTCGCCGACCTGCACGGCCGGGCGCTTCGAGGGCTTGGCGTCGTCGAAGGTCTCGGAGGCCAGGATCGAGGCGCCGCCGATGCCGTCGCCGCCGGTCCGGGCCCCGTACAGGATGACCTTGTTGCCGGCGCCGGAGGCCTTCGCGAGGTGGATGTCCTCGTGCCGCATGACGCCGATGGCACCGGCGTTGACCAACGGGTTGCCCTGGTAGCAGGCGTCGAAGACGACCTCGCCGCCGATGTTGGGCAGTCCCAGGCAGTTGCCGTAGCCGCCGATGCCGGCGACGACGCCCGGCAGGACGCGCTTGGTGTCGGGGTGGTCGGCCGCGCCGAACCGCAGCGGGTCGACGACCGCGACGGGCCGCGCGCCCATGGCGATGATGTCGCGGACGATGCCGCCGACACCGGTGGCCGCGCCCTGGTAGGGCTCGACGTACGACGGGTGGTTGTGCGACTCGACCTTGAACGTGACCGCGTAGCCCTGGCCGACGTCCACGACACCGGCGTTCTCGCCGATGCCGACGAGCATCGCGTCGGACTCGGGGGCCTTCTCGCCGAACTGGCGCAGGTGCACCTTGCTGCTCTTGTACGAGCAGTGCTCCGACCACATCACCGAGTACATGGCGAGCTCGGCGCCGGTGGGCCGGCGGCCGAGGATCTCGACCACGCGCTCGTACTCGTCCTTCTTCAGGCCCAGTTCGGCCCAGGGCAGCTCGACGTCGGGGGTCGCGGCCGCGTGCTCGACCGTGTCCAGAGGCGTCCGGCTCATGCGTTGACCAGCTTCTTGAGGATCGAGGTGAAGAACGGGAGGCCGTCGGTGCGACCGGTGCCGATCAGCGGCTCGACGGCGTGCTCGGGGTGCGGCATGAGGCCGACCACGTTTCCGGCCTCGTTGGTGACGCCGGCGATGTCCCGCTGGGAGCCGTTGGGGTTGAAGTCCAGGTAGCGGAAGGCGACGCGGCCCTCGGCCTCCAGCTTGTCGAGCGTGTACGTGTCGGCGACGTACTGCCCGTCGTTGTTCTTCAGCGGGATGTGGATCTCCTGGCCGGACGTGTAGTCGGTGGTCCAGGAAGTCTCGGCGTTCTCCACCCGCAGCTTCTGGTCACGGCAGATGAAGTGCAGGTGGTTGTTGCGGAGCATCGTGCCCGGCAGCAGATGGGCCTCGGTGAGGATCTGGAAGCCGTTGCAGATGCCGAGCACCGGCAGGCCGGCCTTGGCCTGCTCCAGCAGGGGCTCCATCACCGGCGAGAAACGGGCGATGGCCCCGGCGCGCAGATAGTCGCCGTAGGAGAATCCACCGCACAGCACCACGGCGTCGACCTGCTTGAGGTCCTTGTCCTTGTGCCAGAGGGCGACCGGCTCGGCGCCGGCGACGCGGATCGCGCGCTGGGTGTCGCGGTCGTCCAGACTGCCGGGAAAAGTGACGACGCCAATACGAGCGGTCACTTCGCGGCCTCCGCGACTTCCTCGACCCTGATCGTGAAGTCCTCGATCACGGTGTTCGCGAGGAAGGACTCCGCAAGATCATGAATGCGGGCGAGGGCGGCCTCGTCGACCGGCCCGTCAACTTCCAGTTCGAAACGCTTTCCCTGGCGGACGTCCGAGATGCCTTCGAATCCCAGCCGCGGCAGTGCGCGCTGCACCGCCTGGCCCTGGGGGTCGAGGATCTCCGGCTTGAGCATGACGTCGACTACGACGCGTGCCACTGGCACTCCCGGTGTGTGGTGCTGAGCAGGTTCCTTCAGACTACCCGCACAAAAATTCTACGCGCGTTGACTTGTAGGAAACTACGTGACCGTCATCACGATCCGGCATCGACGGGCCCACACGCGAAATTTTCGGGAAAGATTCCGGATCGACACCCGGGACCTATTGCGCCCACCCGTCTCCCGCCACCACCCTTCCAATGAAGTCGCTGCGCTCCCTCTTGCTTTTGGACACGCAGAAGGATTTAGTCGGGCTTCACAATGTATTGCCAGGCACTGTACAAATGAATTGGCAAAGTGCCGCATGAAGGGACCGATATTCGTGGCGCAGAAGGTCGTGGTCACTCTCTTTGACGACATCGACGGCTCGGAAGCGACGGAAACGATCGCCTTCGGACTGGACGGCAAGTCGTACGAGATCGACCTGAGCGAAGTCAACGCCGGAGAACTGCGGAAGGCGCTCGCGCCCTACGTGGAGGCCGGCCGCAAGCGGTCCCGCTCGGGCAAGGCGTACCGGCAGACGGAGGTCGCCCCCGACCCGTCGGCCGTGCGCGCCTGGGCTCAGGCCCACAAGATGGAGGTCCCCGCGCGCGGGCGCATCCCCAAGAGGGTCTACGAGGCGTTCACCGCCGCCCAGTGACGGGCCGTCGAGCCCGGACCGAGGCCCGGTCACCCGCCCCTCGCGGCAACCGACTTGCGCAGCACCCCGGCTGATCAGCTAGAGTCTGGAGCACGCCGAGGGGCGAGGCCGAAAGGCCCAGCTCACGGAAACATGCGGGTGTAGTTCAGTAGTAGAACATCCCCCTTCCAGGGGGAAGGCGCAGTGTGCGATTCCTGTCACCCGCTCTGCACCGCCGTACCGGCCACTCTTGTGGATCAGGTAGGCTGGTGCCCGCACCGATCAGTGATAGCTGGTCGGGAGCGAATGCGGACGTAGCTCAGTTGGTAGAGCGCAACCTTGCCAAGGTTGAGGTCGCGAGTTCGAACCTCGTCGTCCGCTCGGGAATGAAGGCCCCGGTCCATCAGGACCGGGGCCTTCTTCATGCCCCCGAGCGTTCGCCTGACATTTGTCATGCCGAGTGATGACAGCGCGCACTGCTCGCGGGCCCGCCCGGCCGGGACGCTTGAAGCATGGAAACCAACGGACACGAACACGTGATTGAGGTCACTGACCTGCGGCGTGTGTACGGGGGCGGGTTCGAAGCGGTACGCGGAATCAGTTTTTCCGTCCGACGCGGGGAGATCTTCGCGCTGCTCGGCACCAACGGCGCGGGCAAGACATCGACCGTCGAACTCCTGGAGGGACTCGCGGCGCCGGCCGGCGGGCGGGTGCGGGTGCTCGGGCACGACCCGTACACCGACCGGGCCGCCGTACGGCCCCGCACCGGCGTGATGCTCCAGGAAGGCGGCTTCCCCTCCGAGCTCACCGTCGCCGAGACCGTGCGGATGTGGGCGGGATGCGTGAGCGGGGCGCGGCCGCCGGCGGAGGTACTGGCACTGGTCGGCCTGGAGGCGAAGACCGGCACGCGGGTCAAGCAGCTGTCCGGCGGCCAGCGGCGCCGCCTCGACCTGGCGCTCGCCCTGCTCGGCGATCCCGAGGTGCTCTTCCTCGACGAGCCGTCCACCGGGCTGGACGCCGAAGGCCGCCGGGCCACCTGGGAATTGGTGAGCGCGCTGCGCGACGGCGGGACGACGGTGCTGCTGACCACGCACTACCTGGAAGAGGCCGAGAACCTCGCCGACCGGCTCGCGATCATGCACGAGGGCCGAATCGCCACCACCGGGACCCCGGCCGAGGTGACCGCCGCGGAACCCTCGCGGATCTCCTTCGAACTGCCCGACGGCTACTTCGTCGGCGACCTTCCGCCGCTCGCCGAGCTGGGCGTGACCGGCCACGAGGCCGACGGCCGGACCGTCCGGCTGCGCACCCGTGAACTGCAGCGCACGGCCACCGGCCTGCTGATGTGGGCCGCGCAGACCCAGGTCGAGCTGCGCCGCCTGGACGTGCGCTCGGCATCCCTGGAGGAGGCTTTCCTCGGGATCGCCACGAACGTCTCCGCGGAGCAGGCCGTGGGCATGACGACGAAGGAGTACGCGGCATGAGCGCCACGCACACTGCACCCCGCCCGGCACCGGCGACGACTCCGCTGAGCCGGATGACCGCGCTCGCCCGCGCCGAACTGACCCTGCTCGGGCGGACCAGGGGCGCGCTCGTCGCCGCGCTGTTCGTGCCGCTGGTGCTGCCGGTCAGCGTGCGGTCGGCGGCCGAGGAGATGGACCTCGCCGAGGCGGGGCTGAACACCGGCACCCTGGTGCTGCCCGCCGCGGTCGGCTTCTCCCTGCTGTTCGCCGTCTACTCCGTGCTCGTCGGCTCGTTCGTCGTCCGGCGTGAGGAGCTCGTCCTGAAGCGGCTGCGCACCGGAGAGCTGCGGGACGTCGAGATCCTGGCCGGCTCCGCGCTGCCGGCCGTCCTCACCGGGCTCGCGCAGTGCCTGCTGCTGGCGGCGGGCTGCGTCGCGCTGCTGGACCTGTCCGCGCCGTCGGCACCCCATCTGGTCGTCCTCGGGCTGCTGTTGGGGCTCGTGATGTGCGCCGCCCTCGCCGCGGCCACCGCGAGTTTCACCCGGACCGGCGAGAGCGCCCAGGTCACCCCCATGCCGCTGCTGATGATCTCGATGATCGGCTCCGGCATGTTCTGGCCACTGGAGCTGATGCCGGACCGGGTGGCCTCCGTCTGCGAGCTGCTGCCACTGACGCCCGTCGTCACGCTGGTGCGCGGCGGCTGGACCGGCGACCTGTCGGCGTACGAGGCGCTGGGCGCCGTCGCGACGGCGGTGGCCTGGATCGTCATCGCCGTGTTTGCTGTACGACGGTGGTTCCGCTGGGAACCTCGGCGCTGACCGGAGGGGGAGTGACGGGCTGATGCGCGGGCCGGGCAGGTGGTGGCGGCGGCAGAGCAAGCCGGAGAAGGTCGAGACGTACACCCGGTGGTCGTTCCACTCCTTCGCGGTGGTCGAGTTCGTCACGATCGGGATCATGGCTGTGCCGCTGGGGGCGTGGCCGGGGGCCGTGCTGCTGCTGACGGTGGCTGTGCACGTCGGGGTCTGCTTCGTCACCGTGTCGCGGGCACTGGACTGGACGCGCGGCAGGCGGCCCCAGCCCGTCCGGCTGTTGTGGACGCTGGCCGCCGTCACCTCCGCGGTCGGCCTCTGTGCGATCGGCATCGCGGACGGCGGACCGGACCGCGAGAGCGTGGACGTCGCTGCGGGCGGGACGTTCGGGGCCGTCATCGTCATCGGGACCGGCATCATCGCGCTCGGCGTACGCGGGCGGCGGCGCGTGCTCGCGATCCCCGGAGCCTTCGCCACGGGCTCTTTCGTCGTGGCGTTCACTCGGGGTACCCCGGTGGGCGAATCGCTCTTCGCGTCGATGATGGTGTTGTTCGGCGGCGGGCTCCTCGCCTTCACGGCCGTCGTCTCGGTGTGGCTGCTCAACATCGTCTACGAGCTCGACGAGGCGCGCGAGACCCGGGCCCGGCTCGCCGTCGCCGAGGAACGGCTGAGGTTCGGACGGGACCTGCACGACGTCATGGGGCGGAACCTCGCCGTCATCGCGCTCAAGAGCGAACTGGCCGTGCAGCTCGCCCAGCGGGACCGGCCGGAGGCCGTGGCGCAGATGGTCGAGGTGCAGCGGCTCGCGCAGGAGTCGCAGCGGGAGGTACGCGAGGTCGTGCGCGGCTACCGGGAGGCCGACCTCGGGTCGGAACTGGCCGGTGCGCAAGGGGTGCTGGCCGCCGCCGGTATCGACTGCACGGTGAGCGGGCGGGCCCCGGTGGGGTTGCCGGCCGGGGTGCAGTCCGCCCTGGGGTGGGTCGTGCGGGAGGCCGCGACGAACGTCCTGCGGCATGGAGACGCGCGATGGTGTGAGGTGCGGCTGAGGGTGCTTGAGGGGCGGGTGGTGTTGTCGGTGGAGAACGACGGGGTTGCCGAGACCGGGCAGGGGGCGTCCGGCTCTACCGGTTCGTCCGGCCCGACCGGTTCCGGGCTCGCCGGGCTGCGCGAACGGCTGGCGGAGATCGACGGGACGCTGGAAGCCGGGCCCGCGGGGCGCGGGCTCTTCCGGCTGACGGCGGAGATTCCGCTGCCGTCGCAGCCCGCCCCCTCCGGCGCTGTTCCGGCCGCCCGTGCCGCGCATGCGGTGAGCGAGGTCACGCCATGACGGCCGCGGAGCCGGTCCGGCTGCTACTCGCGGACGACGAGCACCTCATCCGGGGGGCACTCGCCGCGCTGCTGTCGCTGGAGGACGACCTCGTCGTCGTCGCCGAGGCGGCCACCGGGCCCGAGGCGATGGCCATGGCCCGGGCGCACAAGCCCGATGTCGCCGTGCTTGATCTCCAGATGCCCGGGGCCGACGGTGTGAAGGTCGCCACATCCCTGCGGGCCGAACTGCCCGGGTGCAAGGTGCTCATCGTCACCAGCCACGGGCGGCCCGGGCATCTGAAGCGGGCGCTGGCGGCCGGGGTGCGGGGGTTCGTGCCGAAGACCGTGAGCGCGCAGCGGCTCGCGGAGCTCATCCGCACGGTGCACGCCGGGAACCGTTACGTCGACCCGGAGTTGGCCGCCGACGCGATCGCCGCCGGGGACTCACCGCTGACCGCCCGGGAGGCCGAGGTCCTGGAACTCGCCGCCGACGGAGCGCCCGTCGCGGAGATCGCCGAGCGGGCCGCGCTGTCGCAGGGGACCGTGCGGAACTATCTGTCGTCGGCCGTGTCGAAGCTCGGGGCGGAGAACCGGCATGCGGCGGTACGGCTCGCGCGGGAGCGAGGTTGGGTATAGTGGTTCTCGCGCCACGGCGCATGCGAACGTAGCTCAGTTGGTAGAGCGCAACCTTGCCAAGGTTGAGGTCGCGAGTTCGAACCTCGTCGTTCGCTCCATCGAGAAGCCCCCCGGTTCCGGCCGGGGGGCTTCTCCGTGTCCTACGACCAGCTCGTGCCGGTCAGGCGCTCGTACGCCTCCACGTACTTGGCGCGGGTGGCGTCGACGACCTGCTGGGGCAGGGCGGGCGGGGGCTGCTCGCTCCCCCGGTCCCAGCCGGACTCCGGCGAGGTCAGCCAGTCGCGGACGAACTGCTTGTCGTACGACGGCTGCGCGCGGCCCGGCTGCCACTGGTCGGCCGGCCAGAAGCGGGAGGAGTCCGCGGTGAGGACCTCGTCCGCGAGGACCAGGTCGTCGCCCTCGAAGCCGAACTCGAACTTCGTGTCCGCGAGGATGATGCCCCTCTCCCGGGCGATGTCCCGGCCCCGGGAGTAGACGGCGAGGGTCGCCTGGCGCAGCCGGGCCGCGGTGTCCGCGCCCACCTGGCGGGCGACCTCCTCGTAGGAGACGTTCTCGTCGTGCTCGCCGACGGCGGCCTTGGTGGCCGGGGTGAAGATCGGCGCGGGCAGTTCACTGCCGTCGGTCAGGCCCTCCGGCAGGGCGAGACCGCAGACCGTGCGGGTCTCGTTGTACTCGGCGAGGCCCGAGCCGGTGAGGTAGCCGCGGGCCACGCACTCCACGGGGACCATCTGGAGCGACTTGCAGATCAGCGTGCGACCCGCCCAGTCGGCGGGGGCACCCGCGGGCAGCTCCGTGCTCAGGACGTGGTTCGGGACCAGGTCGGCGAGCCGCTCGAACCACCACAGGGACAGCTGCGTGAGGATCCGGCCCTTGTCGGGGATCTCGGTGGGCAGCACCCAGTCGTAGGCGGACAGGCGGTCGCTGGCGACCATCACGAGGTCGCCCGCCTCGTTGCGGTACAGCTCGCGCACCTTGCCGGTGTGCAGGTGCACCAGGCCCGGAATCTGGAGCGGCTCGGGCTTTTCGACGAATCCGGACACGGTTCCTCCCCGTGGTTCTGTCCAAGTGGCTCGATTCTCCCGTATGCGAGCTTGATCACCGACAGGGGGTCAGTCGCGTTTGCAGATGCGGTCCAGGAGGTTTGCCGTGGCGCGCTGGATGCGCGGGTCGACGTGGCCGGGACGGTCCAGGGCCGGGGACCAGGCGAACGTTCCTGCTGCGAAGACCCAGGCGCCGGAGGGGGCGCGGTACAGGGACGTCTCCTGGTGGCGCTGGGCGCCTTCCTTGTCCGTGTACGGGGAGTGGGCCAGCAGCATGCGCTCCTCGTGCTCCGGCAGCGGGGTGCGCGGGAAGTAGCGGTCGGCCTCGCCCGCCACCAGGTTCTCGATCTCGTCGCCCTCGTGCGCCCCGGTCGCCTCCCACAGCCAGTGCCCGGCGTTGCGCACGATCAGCGGGTGCGGCTCGGGGACGGGCCCGGCGTACTGGATGCCCATGAGCTGCTGCTCCGCCCGGTCGATCTCCCGCCACAGCACCGGCTTGCCCGGGCCCCGGCGCTTGCGGCAGGTCAGCAGCCGGTCGGGGACGCCGGACGGGGAGGGGCCGAGCTCCACCTGCCAGTACATGGAGTTGGCGGAGAGGAAGACCAGTGAGGTGCCGGCGTCACGGGCGTCCTCCACGGTCCGGCGCATGGCGGCCGACCAGTACTCGTCGTGGCCCGGGAAGACCAGGCCGCGGTAGCGGGCGGGGTCGACGCGGCCCGCGTGCAGGTCGCCGGCGTCGGCGTAGGCGACGTCGTAGCCGTAGCGCTCGGCCCAGCGGATGAAGTCGTAGGCGTGGCCGACGTGGAGGGGGAGGCCCGCGCCCGCGTACGGGCGGTCGAAGGAGACCGTCATGGCGGCCTCGGACTCGCCCAGCAGACGGCCCTTCTCGTCCCAGGCGTGGTAGAGGCTGGCGCCGGTGCGGCCGTCCTCCGGGTAGAGGTTGTACGCCTGCCAGGTGACGTCGGGCAGCACGAGCAGCAGGTCGGCGGGCTGGTCGTGGCGGACGGTGAAGGGGACGTGGGAGCGGTAGCCGTCGGCGGTGGTGAGGACGGCGACGTACGCGCCGATGTTCCAGTACGACGGGACCTGGAGGCGCCAGGACAGCCACCAGTGGTGGCAGGAGACCGTACGGTCCGCGGTGAGCGGCGCGGGCTGGACGATGCCGGACAGGCGCGGGCTGGTGGTGATCTTCGCGGCGCCGTCACCGCCGTAGTGGCCGATGCGGTAGATGTCCACGGCGAACTGCTGCGGCGGGTCGACGGTGATGTGGAAGTCGATGGCCTCGCCGGGCGCGACCGCGCCGGTGGAGGTGAAGCCCTTGATCTGACGGTTGACGTCGTCGGCCGCGCGGGGGCCGCCGGAGCGACTGCCCTTCTTCGACGGGTGGGGGGCGTCCTGGTCCACGTACCAGGGGACGACCTGGCCCGAGTCGTCGAAATACGTCACGTTGCCGCGCAGCCACGGAACGGGGCCCTGCCCGAAGGGATCCGTCACGGCGTGCGCCAGCGCTCCCGACTCCCAGCGGCGGATCTGCTCCGAACCCATGGTTGCTTCCCCTCCCCTTCGCCCCCGTGGTGGTGCATGCCGGTGTGGTGTGTGCGGTCTTCTGCGGTGCGTGCGACGCCGTCGTGCCTATGTGTTTGTCGTATGTCGCAAGCCCTTGCCATGCACGCGAACGGTCCAAGCACATCACATAAAGCGCGCACTTCGTTACTGTTCGTTTCGAATTGGCCAGAACCGGAAGGGGGTGCTCCGGCTGTCAGCCGAGACGGACCGGCTTCTCCGGGCGTATGCCGAGCTGGGACAGCCAGACCCGCAGGGGGGCGGCGTCGCCGTCCTCGATGAGGGTGAGGACCCTGGGTGCCAGGTCGGCCGTGCGCTCGCCCTCGATCAGGAGGGTGGGGCCGTCCAGCCAATCCAGGCCCGGGGTCGCGCCGGCGGTGTCCATCGCGGCACAGCAGACCATCGCGGTGAGGTGGTCGGCGAGCAGCTCCCTGGCCGTGCGCGGGGGCTGGAGGGGGAAGAGGGGGAGGGCCCGGTCGTCCCAGAGCGCCGCGGGGTCGGGGGTGGGGGACGGCGAGGCGGGCGACGGGGTCGCCGGGGAGGGGGCGGCCTCCTCACGGGCCAGTTCGGCGCTGAGCCGGGCGGCGAGGGTGGCGCTGGGGGCCGTCGTGCCGGAGAGGTCCTCGTCGTCGAGGGGGTCCGGTGTGCCGGTGGTGCCGGTGGGTGCGGCGGGGGCTTCGGCCGGGGCCGAATCCGGTCTGTGACCGGCCGAGTCCGCTGTGGGGCCCCTCGCTCCGGCGTTCTCGGCCGTCCACGCGGGGCCCGTGTCCGTGAGGTGGTCGAGGACGCGGGACAGGGTCGGGGCGACGGTGGCGGGAGCCGTGGGGCCGGTGGCGGGGCGGACGCCCATCGCGTCCAGGACGCGGTGCAGCCGGGCCGCGTCGAGGCGCCACTTGCGGTCCACGACCTCTTCCGGATACTCGCTCCAGGCCACCGGAGACCAGTCGGGTCCGGGCGCGGCGGGGCCGCCGTGGAAGAGGCGGGCGGCGAGCAGGGAGGCGGCCTCGTCGACCGCGCCCGGCTCCTCCAGCAGATCGCAGGCGGGCCGCTCGCCGAGCCGGGACGCGAAGCCCTCGGCCAGGCGGTCGCGCCGGGACAGCTCCGTGAGTGCCGCGACCACACCCGCGTCCAGCCGGGACGGCCAGCGGCCCATCCGCCAGGCGGGCAGCGCCACCCGGGTCAGCAGCCGGTCCCAGCCCGCGTACGCCAGGCCCACCTGCTCCTGGGCGACGATCCGCAGCCCGTAATCCACAGCCTGTGCACGCTCCGCGGCCGCGGCCGCCACGCCCCGCTCCATCTCGGCGGCATGGCCTCGGCAACTGCGCAGCAGAAGCCGGGCGACCCAGCCGACACCGGCGAGCACCGCCCGCGACACCGGATCGCGGCGGGGCGCCGAGGCCACGGCCACCGCGGCGTCCAGGCCACGGACGAAGCGCCGGGCGGCGGCTATGTCCGGGTGGGCCGAGGGGCCCGTACCGGCGATGACCGGGGCGAGGACCGCGCGCAGCTCGCCGACCCGCATCCACCACAGGAACGGGGAGCCGATGACGAGGACCGGCGCGACGGGGTGCCTGCGGTGCGCCTGTCTGCCCGCTCCCGCTATGTCGTGGTGCTCCTCGGCCGGGGGCGGCGCGTGGGCCGGGTGGGTGCGGTCCTCCAGCCAGCTGTCGCAGTCCGGAGTGAGCGCTATCGCGGAGGGCGCGGGGACGTCGAGACGGTCGGCGAGGTCGCGCACCATCCGGTACAGGTCGGGGGCCGCCTCCTCGGCGACCGGGACCGTCGGGCTCATGGCGGGCCGGGCCCGGGCGACGACCAGGGCGATCCCGGCCGCGGCCAGCAGCACCAGGACCGCGACCGGCGTCAGGACCCAGCGGGCCGCGTCCCAGACGGGGCCCTCGAGGCGGTCTCCGGCGGCGCCCGCGAGCAGGATCACGGCGACGGCGGCCGGCAGCAGGGCGACGGCCAGTGCACGGCTGCGCATGCGCAGCACGGCCAGTGCCCGTGCCCGCGCGGCCTGCGCGCCTGCTTCCACACCCATTCCGGTCACGACCGACCTCACCCCCTCCCCGTTGACCCGACGCTTCCCTTGCTCACTCCCCCACTGTGGCACCCGTCACTGACATCGCAATGCCGGTGGGCCAAGTGCCGGAACGCTTGCGCCGCACCCTAGTTGGGGCTCCGCCCCCCGTCAGCCGGATAGGGCATCGGTCACTCGATGGAATGGCTTAGGGGAGAGGTGGATGACGGACAGCGAGCGTCAGGCCCCGCCCCTCGCACACATCAGGCCCCGGATCCTGAGACGGATCCGGGGCCTGTGAGGTTCATCGGCGGCGGGGTGTTCTCCCTGCCGGCGTGGGGACGGTTACGCGCCTGCCGCCTTCGCGGCGATGTCCGTGCGGTGCTGGGAGCCGTCGAGGCGGATGCGGCCGACGGCCGTGTAGGCGCGGTCGCGGGCCTCGGTGAGGTCCTTGCCGGTGGCCGTCACGGACAGGACGCGGCCGCCCGCGCTGACGACGGCGTCGCCCTCCTGCCTGGTGCCGGCGTGCAGCACGTACGCGTGCGGGGCGTCCTGGGCGGCGACCTCGTCGAGCCCTGTGATGGGGTCACCGGTGCGCGGGGTGCCGGGGTAGTTGTGCGAGGCGACGACCACGGTCACGGCCGCCTCGTCGCTCCAGCGCAGCGGCTCCAGGTGGGCGAGGTTGCCGGTGGCGGCGGCCATCAGGAGACCGGCCAGCGGCGTCTTGAGCCGGGCCAGCACGACCTGGGTCTCGGGGTCGCCGAACCGGGCGTTGAACTCGATCACGCGGACACCCCGGGAGGTGATCGCGAGACCGGCGTAGAGCAGGCCGGAGAACGGCGTGCCGCGCCGCTGCATCTCGTCCACGGTCGGCTGCAGCACGGTCTGCAACACCTCGTCGACCAGCTTCGGGTCGGCCCACGGCAGCGGGGAGTACGCGCCCATGCCGCCGGTGTTCGGGCCCTCGTCGCCGTCCAGCGCGCGCTTGAAGTCCTGGGCGGGCTGGAGCGGTACGACCGTCTCGCCGTCGGTCACGGCGAACAGGGAGACCTCGGGGCCGTCGAGGTACTCCTCGATGACCACGCGCTCGCAGGCCGCCGCGTGGGCCCGGGCCGCTTCGAGGTCGTCGGTGACGACGACACCCTTACCGGCGGCGAGCCCGTCGTCCTTGACGACGTACGGAGCGCCGAAGGCGTCGAGAGCCGTGTCGACCTCCTCCGGCGTCGTGCAGACGTACGACCGGGCCGTGGGCACCTCGGCCACCGCCATGACGTCCTTCGCGAAGGCCTTGGAACCCTCCAGCTGGGCGGCTTGGCCGGACGGGCCGAAGACCGGGATGCCTGCGTCGCGCACGGCGTCGGCGACACCGGCGACCAGCGGGGCCTCCGGGCCGACGATCACGAGCTCCGCGCCGAGGCGCGTGGCCAGCGCGGTGACGGCGGCGCCGTCGAGGGCGTCGACCTGGTGCAGCTCGGCGACCTCGGCGATGCCGGCGTTGCCCGGGGCGCAGTGCAGCGCGGTGACGTCGGGGTCGTGGGACAGGGAGTGGCACAGGGCGTGTTCGCGGGCGCCACTGCCGATGACGAGGACCTTCACGGGGGTCAGCCTAACGGGAGACGTCGGGTTCCCTTTGTGCGGGCTTCCGAAGGGAGGGGGGATGGTGAGCTGGAGGTTCCTCCAAGGAAGGCGCCGCCTTCCTCCGAGCTCCGCCGTTTCTCCGAGCTCCGCGGTCGAGACCCGGGCTATTCGTTCGTGAACTCCTCGACCACCGTCGCCCCCAGCTCCCGGACGATCAGCTCCTGGCCGGAGAGGGCGGACTCGTCGAGGTCGGGGTCGTCGTCCTCGGGGATGTCCTCCTCGACGGAGACGTGGCGCGGCCGCGGGGTGGAGGGCTGGGGGACGGAGGCGGCAGGTGCGGGGGCCGGGGCGCCGGCGGGAGCGGGGCTGCTCGACTGCTGGGTGGGGGCGGCCGGGGGCGCGGACTGGGACGGGGCGGGGCGCTGGGCCGTGGCCGTACCGCCGCCCGCGTTGTATCCGCCGCCACCGGCGGAGTTGTGGCCGCCACCGCCGCCGAACCCGGAGGGGCCGCCCGGCGCCGGAGGTGCGGAGCCGCCCGAGGGGTCGACGATCGCCTCGATCTTCCACTGGACGTTGAACTGCTCGCCCAGCGCCTGCCGCAGCACGTCCTCGCTGCCGCTGCTCAGGAAGTTGTCCCGGGCGCCCGCGTTGACGAAGCCGAGCTGGAGGGTCGTGCCGTCGAAGCCGGTCACCTGGGCGTTCTGGCTGAGCAGGATCCAGGTGAAGCGCCGGCGGTTCTTGACCGCCTCCAGGATGTTCGGCCAGAGCATGCGCGGGTCGAGATTGCCGCCGCCCGCGGGAGCGGGGGCCGCAGTGGCCTGGGCCGGAGCCGGGGACTGGGCCGTCGGTGGAGTGGTGGGGGCGGGAGTGCTCGTCGGCGGGGTGTTCGCCGACGGTGTGTTCGAGGCGGGCGCGCCCGGGGCGGCCGTGGGCCAGCCGCCGGGGCGACGGCCGCCGCTGCCGGCGGAGGCGGCGGTGGGCCAGGCGCCGGGGGCGGACTGGGTCTGGGACGGCTGGGCGGGTCCCGAGGGCGTGGCGGCGGCCGGGGCTTCGGCGGGTGCGCCGGGGCCTTCGGGGACGCCGGGTCCGGCCTGGGTGCCGGGAGCCGGGGCATGCCCCGGGGGTGTGGCCGGTGCCGTCGGTGACACGCTCCGGTCCGGGGACGACTGCGGCGCGCCCTGGCCCGCCGCCGGAGGGGCGGAGCCGGCCGCAGCCGCCGCAGGGCCGCCGACGCCACCGCTGCCGGTCGCGGCGCCGCCGTTGCCCGGTGCTCCGGACGCCCGGACCGCCGCGCGGGCCGCGGCGGGGCCGCCGCCCGGCGGCACCGGACCGCCGCCACCCGACGCCTGGACCGGAGCGGCCGCCGCTCCCCCATGGCCCTCCGGGCCGGGCACGTACCCCATGGCGGGCATGCCGGCGGGGCCCGCGGAGTAGTTCACGCCGCGCTCGATCCGGTCGAGGCGGGCCATCACGGAGCGCTCGTCGCCGTAGGCGGCGGGGAGCAGGACGCGGGCGCAGATCAGTTCGAGCTGGAGACGGGGCGAGTTGGCGCCGCGCATCTCGGTCAGGCCCTCGTTGACGAGGTCGGCGGCGCGGCTCAGCTCGGCGGGGCCGAAGGTGCCGGCCTGGGCCTGCATGCGCTCGATCACATCGGCGGGGGCGTCGATCAGCCCCTTCTCCGCCGCGTCCGGGACGGCGGCCAGGATCACCAGGTCGCGCAGCCGCTCCAGCAGGTCGGCGACGAAACGACGTGGATCATTCCCGCCCTCGATCACGCGGTCGACGACCTCGAAGGCCGCGGCTCCGTCGCCGGTGGCGAAGGCCTCGACGACGGAGTCGAGGAGCGAGCCGTCGGTGTACCCCAGCAGGGCGGTGGCCATGGCGTATGTCACACCGTCCGCGGCGGCGCCGGCGAGGAGCTGGTCCATGACGGACATGGAGTCACGCACGGACCCGCCGCCCGCCCGCACGACGAGCGGGAGCACGCCGTCCGCGACAGGGATGGCCTCCTTCTCGCAGACCTGGCCGAGGTACTCCCGGAGCGTGCCGGGGGGCACGAGCCGGAAGGGGTAGTGGTGGGTCCGCGACCGGATCGTCCCGATGACCTTCTCGGGCTCGGTCGTCGCGAAGATGAACTTGAGGTGCTCCGGCGGCTCCTCGACGACCTTCAGCAGCGCGTTGAAACCGGCCGACGTGACCATGTGGGCCTCGTCGATGATGTAGATCTTGTACCGGCTGCGGGCGGGTCCGAAGAAGGCCTTTTCGCGCAGGTCACGGGCATCGTCCACGCCACCGTGGGAAGCGGCGTCGATCTCGATGACGTCGATGGAACCGGGGCCGTTGCGCGCGAGGTCCTGACAGGACTGGCACTCACCGCAGGGCGTGGGTGTGGGCCCCTGCTCGCAGTTCAGGCAGCGCGCCAGGATGCGTGCGCTGGTCGTCTTGCCACAGCCGCGCGGCCCGCTGAACAGGTACGCGTGGTTGACCCGGTTGTTCCGCAGCGCCTGCTGCAGCGGGTCGGTGACATGCTCCTGCCCGATGACCTCGGCGAAGGTCTCCGGGCGGTAGCGGCGGTACAGAGCGAGAGACGACACGCATACGAGGTTATAGGCGCCCAGTGACATCGGGACCCGGCCCGGACCCGGCCAGGAGATCCACTCCGCCCCCCGGGCACTCCGGCCCCGGAAGCTCCGGCGCCCCGGAACGCAGACGCCCCCCACGCACCCGCCAGAGCCAACCTACCCTTGCTGCCTTCCGGCCCTGGGGGAGTTCAGTCAGATAGCGCCGCGTGAGGGGCTGCGCCAAGGCTACCTGATGTCGGAGGCAGGAACGAGTTCGCGAGCACTCCTCAACGTCTTGTATTGTTTGCGGCGGAGGATTCGCCTAGAGGCCTAGGGCGCACGCTTGGAAAGCGTGTTGGGGGCAACCCCTCACGAGTTCGAATCTCGTATCCTCCGCCAGTGCCTCACCGGGCACGAAGTCGAAGGGCCCCACCGCTTGCGGTGGGGCCCTTCGACGTTGTCCGCCGCGTCGAGGTCCAGTTGGCGGTAGGCCCCGGACACCCATCCGCCGGAAGTCGTCCGCGCCGTCCGGGCCGTCCGTGCCGTCCGGGCGGAGCAGTCGCCTCCGGCACCCCCGGGCCCGGTCACCGCCGCCGTCCTCCGCGCAGCAGCCGCGCTCCGGTCGGCCGGGGCGAGCGACAACGGCCTCTCGGCGAGGGGCTGTTCCGTGTCGAGCCGCACCGAACCGCATCGAGCGCGACGGGCTCGGCCGGGCGGCCTCGTCCGCGGGTGGGCGTCGGGACCGGCCCATGTCCGCGAGCGCAGGGCGCGGCCGCCTTCACTCCTCGTGACCGTCCGCGGATTGACGCTCACCGCGGAGGTTCCCAAGCTGGTGTGAGGGGGCCGGCGGAAGGGACCGCGGTCGTGAGTGGTGGGCAGAATGAACTTCCCCGGTTGCTGACGGCGGCCGAGACGGCGGCCCCGGTGGACGCGGTCGACGTGATCGCGGAGGACCTGCGGCAGCGCTTCGAGGCGACGAAGGTCTCTTTCCTCATCGTGGATCTGACGGGGAAGGCCGTGGCGCGGTTGTCGACCGCCCCTGCGGAGGCCGGCCGGGAGCCGGAGCGGATCCCGATGTACGGCAGCGTCTACGAGGAGGTGATCCGTACCCAGCGGCTCCACCAGGAGGCGACCGGCCGGGGACAGCGGGTGATCATGCCGGTGACCAACCGGGGGGACGCCATCGGACTGCTGGAACTGCTCCTGCCGGCCGACCCCGGCGAGGGCGTCCTCGACGCGGTCGGGGAAGCCGCCCACGTCCTGGCCTACATCGTGATCGCCAACGGGCGCTTCACCGACCTCTACACCTGGGGCAAGCGCTCCAGGCCGCCCTCCCTGGCGGCGGAGATCCAGTACCAGCTGCTGCCCCCGTCACTGTCGTGCGAGGCCGCGCAGTTCACCCTGTGCGGGAGCCTGGAGCCCTCCGAAGACCTCAGCGGCGACACGTTCGACTACGCCCTGGACCGCGACACCCTGCATGTGTCGGTGACCGATCCCATGGGCCACGACATCGGTTCCGCCCTGGCCGCCACGGTCCTGGTGAGCGCCCTGCGTGGTGCCCGCCGTGCGGGAGCCGACCTGGCCGAGCAGGCCCACCGGGCCGACCGGGCACTGATCGACCACGGCCACGGTCACGCCACCGGGCAGCTGCTGCGCATCCACCTCCGCACCGGACGGGCCCGGCTCGTCAACGCCGGCCACCCCTGGCCACTGCGCATGCGCGAGGGGGCGGTGGAGGTGATCCCCTGCGAGGTGGACCACCCCTTCGGGCTGTCCGCGCTGGCGACCCAGCCCTACCGCGTGCAGGACATCGATCTGCGCCCCGGCGACCGTCTGCTCATGTTCACCGACGGCATGGTCGAACGTCATGGGGAGAAGGTCGACCTGGCCGCTCTGCTGGAGCGCACCCGGGGCCTGCACCCGCGGCAGGCCGCGCTGGCGCTGACGACCGCGGTCCGGGACGCCGCCGACGGCCGGCTCGAGGACGACGCCACCGTGATGTGCCTGGACTGGCACGGCCCCCACGAGACCCAGCGGCACGTCAGCTCCGGAGCGGACACCCGGCAGGCCTCCGCCGCCCGCGAGAAGCGGCCGTGACGCCCGGCGCGGGACGTCAGGGACCACTCGCCGGGCTCGCCGCCTGCTCGGCGGAGTGCACGACTCCGTGTTTCGAGCCGAGCGCGCCGCCCGGGCCGCCTTGCGCGGGTACGGCTCCGGAGCCTGCCGCTCGTTCCGGTGCCGGCCGACTGCTGTCCGTGCGCCGCAGCACGCGTCGGCACAGGCGGGGCAGGAAGGCGTAGAAGCGGTCGGGAAGGAACACCGCGTCCGCGATGATCATCGCCCCGGAGAACAGCGGCAGCCCCATGAGCACGGCGATGCCGAGGTGCATGCCCAGCAGCAGGGTGAGGACGGGGTACTTGAGCCTGCCGAAGAGCACGAACGGGAAGGCCACCTGCAGGAGCACGGTCACGTAGCCGGCGACGGCGATCGCGAGCGTGTGCTCGTCCACGAAGTTCGAGAGCTCGGGCCAGGGCCGGAAGAGTTCGAGGTTCAGGGCGTAGTGGAGAGCGGTGCCGCTGCCCCAGGAAGGGCCCTGGACCTTGTACAGGCCGGCTGATCCGTAGAGGAGGCAGACCTGTGCCGCGATGACGAACATGCCGCAGTTGTGCACCGCGGTGACCAGAGTGGTCCGGGCGTCCCGCAGCTGTCCCCTGAGGGGGCTTCCGGGCGGTGGCGGCGCGCTTCCGGCGGGAACGGCCTTGCGTCGGTGTCTGCGCGCGTCCAGCGACCAGCGGCGGCCGCAGGCGGTGAGGACGAGGTAGAGGGCCATCAGCAGGACCAGGTTGTCGCCCCCGTCCGTCATGAAGATCGCGCGGGCGTGGAACGAGGTCACCATGACGGCGAAGAGGACGGACATGACCCGGGTCCGCCAGCCCAGCATGAACAGCGCGGACGTGACGAGGGCCAGGACGTAGCAGAGCTCGAAGCAGGCGCGGCTGTCGGACAGGGCCAGGACGCTGAACCAGCCCGTCTGCTCGAAGAGCTCCTGGGCCAGGGCGGGCGTCCACGGGGACCCGGGGCCCCAGATCTCGTCCCGATGGGGGAACTCACGCAGCAGGAAGATCAGGTAGAGCAGCCCGTAGCCGATGCGCAGCACCGACGCGGCGTACAGGGACACCGGCCGCCCGGTCAGGAGGTCCCACAGCGCGGTGATCCGGTCGGCGAGCCACCGGTCGGCGGCCTGGAGCGCCGTCCTTCGCGTCTCATTCGGCATGGCGGGTCACCTTCCACCAGGGCAGAAGCCGGTTCTCGGTCGGTTTCGGCGGGCGGTCGCCGGCCGCTGAGCCGGGCGCGGCGACGGGCAGCGTGACGACGCGGAGCTGAACGAAGTCGAAGGTGCCGCCTCGATGGGCGGCGACGCGGTCCGCGGCGATGTTGGTGAGGTACTTCCGCATCATCACGGCGCGTTCCGTGCGCGCCCTGTCGTCCGCCCCGTGCGAGTCGACGTAGCCGGACCAGGCGCGACGCAACAGGTTCTGTGCCGTGTGGCTCGGGAACGCGTGGTGTTCGACCGCGGAGCCGTCGACGGCGGTCAGGTCGAACCAGGGGCTCACCTCGACCGATCCGTCGGATGTGGTGTGGGCGGTTCTCACCAGAATCTGCCGGTTGACGGATTCCGGGTCCGGGGCGAAAAGCCGCCAATTCTGTTCGAAGAAGGGGAAGACCCATGCATTGATCTGCGCGCCGTAACGCTTGGAGACGGTGTTGGCCGGTGCCACGTGGAGGAACACCAGAATCACGTGGACGACACTCGCCATGAGGCACAAGGCCACCGCGGCGCACATACCTGTTCTGATGACGCGGGCACTTCTCGGCCCTTTGGGCGGAGCAGCCGTGACGTCAGGGCATTCCCGCACATCCGGACCGCATTCGGAATGCTGGATTTCCTTCACGTCCGCTGCGTCGATTCCGCTCGACATCGCCTACCTGCCTTTCTCACATCGGCCGCGCACGCCGGGGCGGCGCGCGGCGGACTCGTAGAGATTCCGCCGCGCGCCGTCATCGGGTGAGGCGACCGACCGCAGTGCGTTGCCTAGGCGTCGTGACCCTCGGAGTGGTCGTCGCCCTCGTGGCCCTTGGGCTTCCCGTCGGAGCCGTAGCTCTCGTGGGGCTGCTTGCCGTAGCCGAACTTCTCGTGGGGCTGATCGCCGTAGCCGTAGTCCTCGTGGGGACGCTTGCCGTGGTCGGACTTGTCGCCGTGGCCGGGCTTGCCGTGGCCGGGCTTGCCGTCGTCGTGTCCGCCGCCGTGGCCCGGCCTTCCGGGCTTGCCGTCGTCGTCCGGGCCGTGGCCGTGGCCGCCGCCGTTCCCGCCGCCGCCGTTCCCGCCGTTGTCGCCGCCGCCGTTCCCGCCGGTGGTGTTGCCGGCCGTGTTGCCCGCGGTGTTGCCGGACGTGTTGCCCTCGGTGTTCCCGGACGTGCTGCCGGCGACGTTGCCCGAGGTGCTGCCGGGCGAGGCGATGGGTCCGCCCAGGAGACCGCCGGTGACGAGGCCGCCGCTGATGAGACCCCCGGTTCCGGCCGTGGTGCCGGTGGTGGTTCCCGTGGTCGTACCCGTGGTCGTACCCGTGGTCGTTCCGCCAGCGGTGGAGGTCGCGCACCCACTGAGGAAGATCCTGTTGTTGTTGAGCGTCACGGAGCCGTTACGGGCCAGCGCCCGGCCCTCGATGTTCGCCCCCGAGTTGGCGCTGATCGAGGTCAGAGCCATGATCGTGCCCACGAACGTGGAGTTGGTGCCGAGGGTGGCCGAGCTGCCGACCTGCCAGTACACGTTGCACGGCGAGGCGCCGTTCGTGAGGAGCACCCGGCTGGAGGACGCCGTCGTGAGGGCTTCGGGGATCTGGAACACCCAGACCGAGTTCGGGTTTCCCCCGGCGTCCAGGATCAGGTCGCCCGTGAGTCCTACGCCGACCTCAGCGGTGTGGACGCCCGGAAGCAGCGTCTGGCCACCGCCGATGGCCGCCGGGAGCGCGAAGTCCGTGGCCTGACCGGCCGCTTGGTTGTACGCCGTGACCAGGTCGGACTTGGCCTGAAGCGCGACGGCGTCCCCAGCGTGCACGGCGCCGAGCACGAGGCCGGGCGGGAACCCGGTGATGGACGGATTCGGGTGCGTGCCGAGGTCCTGGCTGAGCACCGAGGGGCCGGTGTTGGTGACTCCCTGGCCTGAGAGGACGGAGAAGCTCGCGGCCGTGGCCAAAGGCACGGGCGTCGCGATGGCCACCGCTTGCGTCGGGGTCAGGACGACCATCACCGCGGCAACCGTGGCGGCGAGAGACGAGGCCAGCAAACCGGAGAATGAACGGCGGCCGGCTACCTGAGGGATCTTCAGCTTCATCAAAAAGCCATTTCCTGTAGGCCATGGCATACCGGGCCCTACCGATCACCCGGGAAGCCTCGTTGCTGTTACGCCGACGCATATTACGCAGAAATATCTTTGTCACCGACGGCAAGAAGAGAGAAGACTCGCCTCCCATTCGAACGGCGCACAGCGCTACGAAAATAGCTTGAATTGGAATTCCGGAGCCGACGGCAGCACGCGGCGGCCAATCGCCCTGCTGAGGGCCCGGCAGGCCGGCCGCCACGGCCGGGCGGGGAGCCGGCGGCGCGAAGCAGCCGCGCTCCAGGGCGCCGTGGAGGCGCCCGCGGTCGGCGTGTCCTCGGCCGGCGCGGACGGCATCTCGGCCGCTGCCCCGCCGCACCGCCGTCCGAGGACCCTTCTGACCAGGGGAAACGGACGACCTATGGGAACCGGAGAGCCTTAGGCGCATACTGGGGTCGATGACTAAGCCCGTTGCACCCAAGCGTCATTTGCCTACCAGCCCCTTCAAGGCCCCCGTCGCACCGGCTCCCAAGCACTTCGCCGTGGGCGACCAGGTCACTCATGACATGTACGGTCTCGGCCGCGTGATCGGCATCGAGGACGGAATCGCGGCACTCGTCGATTTCGGCTCGTCGCAGATGCGGATCCTGAGCCCGTACAGCAAGATGACCAAGCTGTAGGACCGCTGTGCCCGGTCACGGCACGCCAGGCCCCGGACGGGGCCTGTAACGAAAGAGAGACCTCCCATCGAACCGACTTCGCTGTTCTCCGCTCCGGAAGGGCAAGCCCGCCGTTCCGCCGCAGCATCGCCGCCTCCGGCGACGAACCCCTTCCAGGCCCCGGACTTCGGGGAGGACGAGGTTTTCCCGCCCGAGGACGCGCCGGAGCCCGGGCCGGGCATGCGCGAGGCGCGCCGCAGGGCGGCTTAGGGTCTGTCGTTTGGATCAGGCCGCAGACGCGGGGTCTGGCACGCGCCTCTGCCGCGGTGTCGTCGGTTGCCGGCGCTCCGCGTCGACGCCCTCCTCCGCCTTGCAGAGACACGCACCAGACCCCGCTCACCGGCGTTGAAAAGCACCGTCGCTTCCCTGCGACCTGATCCAAACGACAGACCCTAGCCCTCCACGAGTGACGGTGGCTTCGACAGCCGGTCGGGGCCTCGTTGCGTCAGGTCTCTCAGCGGGACGGATCGCTTCACGGCGTGTCGCTCGGGATCACGCAGTTCTTCGGCTGCTCCTTGCCCGTCGGCCAGCCCAGGCCGACGAACTTCAGTGTTCCCCGGCCCCTGCGGCCCGGGTCCAGTTCGACGATCGCGGCCGGTTTGTCGTAGGCGTTGCCGCCTGTCGTGAGGCAGATCAGGCCGCTGGTGCCCTGGACGCGGTGGCGGGACTGGAGGAGCGACCACTGACGGCCGACGTCCTCCCGGCTCGGGACCGTTGTCTCCGGGCCGCCCTTCTGGGCCTGGTGGAGGGCCTTGCCGATGGTGATGAGGCCGTCGTGGACGAGCATCGTGCGGGAGTCCTCCAGGTTCGGCGCGGAGCCGAGGTCGATGCCCTCGCGCTGAGCCGCGGTGATCTGGCCTCGCAGAGCGTCCAGGGCCGCCTTCGGCTCGGTGAGGTACTGGGGCAGGTCCCGGGGCTTCGGCCCGGTGCGGTGGGTGGCCGTCCACCGTTTCGTCCAGGCCGTCAGCTCCGTGGTCCAGGCGTCGGGGTGGGCGGGGGCCGCGTACTGGACCGTCACCTTCGCCCGGCCGTCCTCGCCCCGGAGCCGGGCCCAGTCCTGCTCGGTCATGTCCTGGCGCAGGGACGCCGCGTCGGACCCGCTGATGATCGTGTAGTGCCGGTCCTTGCAGCCGACCTCGGCCAGTTTCAGGGCGAAGATGCGCAGGTGGAGCGTGCGGCCCGCGAAGTAGACCGTGTCCGCCTCGGAGTCGCAGATGTTGTTGGCGGTCTGGGTGAACTGGTTGCCGGTTGAGCCCGCCTCGTCGATGGACGGGGACTCGAAGGACATCGCGGCGGGGCCGGCCGGGCCCTTCTCCTCGATCCGGCTGAACGCCCTGGCCAGCGACTCGCTGTAGCCGTCGGGGCGTTTGTCGTAGACCAGGACCGTCTTGAGGTTCCGGCGGCCGCGGTCGCCGTTGAAGTCGGCCAGGGCCCGGGCCGCGTCGTTGTTGGTGGGCAGGATGCGCGCCAGTCCCGGGAAGCGGAGCTCGGCCATGCCGTCCGCCCGGTCCTCGTTCGCGATCCGGTCCCCGCTGATCCGGGCGGCCAGCACCGGGACCTTGTTCTCGGTGAGGCGTTCGACGGCCGCTTCCGTGGTGGCGAGGCTCAGGTTGAAGCCGGTGACGGCGCGCAGCCGGTCCTCGGGGGAGGCGGCCATCCGCAGCAGGTCGTCGACGACCTCCGCCTGACGGCCGTAGTCCTGACCGGGGTTGGCCAGGACGAGCCGGATCTTCGGCGGTTCGCCCTCGCCCGCGTTGGCCTGCCGCTGTCCCAGGTACGCGCCCTGGAGGTCGCTGCGCATCTGCCGGCGCAGTGCCTCGCGGTCCGACTGGAGCGGCAGCATCATCGCCACCGTGACGTGGGGCTGTTTCTCGATCCGCTGGTTCTCGCGGGCGATGGCCCGGGCCACGCCGGCGATCTCCGGCGTGCCGAAGTCGTAGCCCTCGCCGTTGACTCCGATGCACTCGCCGTCGATCCGCTCGACGCCGTCGGCGCAGGTGTCGGGCTTGCGGATGACGGAGGTGGTGAATGCGACGCCCGCGACCAGCACCACTACGCCCAGCAGGGAGTAGAGGATCTTCTTCCATCTCGGCATGCCCGTTATCTCCTTCGCCGGAGCTGTTCGGTGCACGTGCAGCGCAGCAGGGGCTGTTCGTTCTCCGCCAGGGCGCTCCAGTCCGTCGCCGTCCTGCTGAGCCGGCCCGCGCCGTCGAAATCCATGATCGAGAGCAGGTCGAGCAGCTTGGCCAGCGTGCGGGCCGTCTCCCTGCCGGTGGGTCTGGTCCGCTCCTCGCACAGCCACACCGCGTGCAGCAGCTGGTCGACGGTGCGGCGCAGCGGCGGGCCGTCCACCGCCACCAGGCCTTGGGCGCGCCCGCGTCGGGCGTCCGCCCCGCCGGGGTACGGCGCCTGCGCGATCTCCAGGAGCTCGGCGCACCACTCGTGGGGGCGGCCGGGGAGGGTGGCGGCGAGGTGGGTGACGACCTCGTCGGCGCCGCCCGACACGAGGTGGTGGTTCATCCGGTGCGCGGTGACGGACCGGAAGGCGCTGTCGTCCGGGGGCGGTTGCTGTCCGTCCGCGCGCCGGGCGAAGTGGTCGCGCAGCAGGTGGTGGTCGGCGTACCAGGCGGCGCCGCCGGGACGCAGCCCGTAGAGCCGGTGCACGAGCAGCTGGCGGAGGCCGAAGTCGCCGATGAAGTGGCGTTCGCAGGTGGGCCAGCCGGTGTCGGTGAGGAGCCGGGAGACGTGATGGGCGGTCAGGTGATGGACGTGGCCCTGCTGGTGGTGGCGGAGCAGGACGTCCGCGCACTCCGAGTCGTGCGCCACCGACAGGTGGGTGAGGAGGTCGAGCCACTGGTCGTGGTGTTCGTCCGGCAGCTGTACGGGGAGCTGGTCGAGGATCAGCTCCCGTAACAGGACGTCCGCGACGGGCCGTTCGGGGGCGTCGTCGCCGGGGAGCCGCAAGGGGGCGGCCAGGATGTCCCGGTCGTTGGCGTCGGCCGGCATGTGGAAGGAGGCCGCGGCGGTGGCGAGGCGGATCACCGTGTGCGGCCGGCCGCCGCTGAGCCGGGCCACGGCCGCGTCGATACGGCGGCGGTTGGTGCCGCCCTCGGGCTCGGCGCGCTGCTGTCTTCGTACGGTCTCCCGGCGGAGCTGGTCGCCGGTGAGCAGCGGCATCCGCAGCAGCAGCACGCCGTCGGCGAGGGGCCCCGGGCCCGCGGTGCCGTCCCCGCGGCGGGACCAGGCGGGCGGGGCGCCGTCGGCGGGCCGGTACTCCGCCGGGGGCGTCGCGGGCGGCAGCCCGCCGTGCAGGAAGGCGCCGCCGTCCGCGCGGCGGGCCGTGCCGACGATGACGACGCGGTCGCGCTGCCCGCCCCGCCGGTCGGTGAGGACGGCGCGCAGCAGCTGCTCGCCCGGGGACGACTCGGCGTGGTCCAGCAGCAGGCCCGGGCGGCCGACGCGGCGGAGCCAGCCGGAGGGCGAGGCGTACGCCGCCTCGAGGTCCTCGCGCAGGGCCCGGAAGAGGAAGCTCTCCGCCACCTCGCGTGCCTCGCCGCCGGCCCGGAAATCGGCGGCGAGGATGCGCAGCCCGATCCTGGGCTGCCCGGCCGCGCCCGGGTAGGCGCCGTAGACCCGCTCCAGTTCGGCCCTGCCCCGTGGGGCCGCGCGCTCGAAGAGGGCGTCCAGCAGGGCGTTGCCGACGGCCGCCGAGTACGGGTCGAAGGCCTGTCCGGACAGGGTCGTCAGCAGGTTGCGGATGGCGCCCTGCAGCACGCCCCGCCAGAAGTCACCGGTGCCCAGACCGCGCAGGCGTGGCCGCTGGGCCAGGTCCTCGTAGCGTTCGGCCTCCGTCGCGACCGCCTCGGGCGAGCCGTCCGCGACGCCGGTGGCGATCATGGCGAGGCCGGCGAAGAACCGCGGGAAGGCGAACGAGCCGCCCGTGCCCTGCCAGGTGCGCAGCCGGTGGGCGACCTCGGTCAGGGCCTCGGTCGCGGCCGAGCGTGCGCCCGGCTCCGGGTCCGCGCGGTCCGCGAACACCGGCGAGGCGCAGTCCAGGTGGATCACCGGCACCTTGGCGCCGAAACGATCCCGCACGGCGCGCAGCAGCCGGCTCTTGCCCATGCCCGGGCCGCCGGTGAGCAGGACGACGGGCAGGTCGGGGCCGTACAGCGGGTCCCGCCCGGCCCCGGACGGCGCCCGCCCGAAGAGACGCGCGAAGAAGCCCTCCTCGCCCAGAAGTCTCTCGAACCCCAGTTCTTCACACACGGTTCCCCCATGGAGTGCCTGCCCGCCCGGGAGCGGGTGACCCGTGACCGATGTGCCAGAAAAGATCCAGTGGAACACGGACCGGTCTGCTCGGACAACGGGACAACGGGGGCTGAGTGGAAGGAAGTTGGCCGGGAGGCGCGCCTACGGCCGGCGGTCCGACGCCGGCCAGACGTACGGCAGGTCGTCGGGGACGCCCGGAAAGAGGGCCGCGTAGATCGCGGGGTCCTTGCGGACCAGGGCCGAGCGGTGGCTCTCGTGGAAGGGGTCGTCGCCGAGCCAGGGCGGGAGTTCGCCCTCGGCGGCCAGGCGGGGCTGCTCGCGGACCGGGGCGTGGGGGCGGATCGCGGCGAGGTCGGCCACGAGGGTGGCCGCGCAGGTGTCCTGGTGGCCCTGTTCGCGCCACACACGGCAGATCTCCAGGCCGTAGCGGACCAGCGCCTCCTCGTAGCCGAGCCACATCTTCACGGCCGGGTGGCGACGCCAGCCGTAGCCGGGGACGACCAGGCCGCGCAGGACCTGCAGCGCCTCGACCCGTTGTTTGCCGAGCCGGCGGCGGTCGAGGGCCAGGGCCGTGGTGCGGAAGTCGGGGTAGGGCAGGAAGGTCTGCATGCCGTCCTCGGTGATCCTCACCGGGCGCCGGTGCGGGTGCCGCGCCGACGGAGGGCCAGGGCCAGGCCGATCATGGCGATGCCCAGGGCGAAGTGGAGCCAGTCGTCCGCGGTGTTCAGCGGGACGAAGTTGGCGTCGCTGTCATGGCCGACGGACAGGCCGTACACCCACAGCACCAGGTAGACGGCGCCGCCGACCAGCAGGTACGAGTACGCCCCCGACGCCGTGCCGGCGAGGATCAGGCCGGTGAGGCCGTAGGCCAGGTGCACGAGGTTGTGCAGGATCGAGACCTGGAAGAGGCCGAACAGCTCGGCGCCCGATTCGTGGCCGGCGAACTCCAGCGAGCCGTAGTCGGTGGTGATGCCGGGGATGAAGCCCAGCACGCCGACCACGAGGAAGACGAGGCCGACCAGCAGGGCGGCCTGCCGGACGGGGGCGCGGGCGGCCCGGTGGGACGCGGGTGTGGTCATGGCCGGTGGCTCCTCATGCGGGGGACAGGGTCTGTTCCGCCCAGATGGTCTTGCCGGTGGCGCTCTGGCGGGTGCCCCAGCGCTCGGTCAGCTGGGCGACGAGGAGCAGACCGCGGCCGCCCTCGTCGTAGGTGCGGGCGCGCCGCAGGTGGGGAGCGGTGGTGCCGCCGTCGGAGACCTCGCAGATCAGGGTCGTGTCGTGGATCAGGCGGAGCTGGACCGGCGGCTCGGCGTGCCGGATGGCGTTGGTGACGAGCTCGCTGACGATCAGTTCGGTGACGAACTCGGCGTCGGAGAGCCCCCACCGCTCCAGTTGCGCCACGACGTCCTTGCGGGTCTGCGCGACCGCGGACGGGTCGGCCGGCACCGCCCAGGTGGCGACCTGCCTCGCGTCCAGCGCACGGGTACGGGCGATGAGCAGGGCCACGTCGTCGGCCGGGCGCTGCGGCAGCAGGTCGGCGAGGACCGTGTCGCACAGCGCCTCCAGCGAGGCCGCCGGGCGGGCCAGGGCCTCCCGCAGCCGGTGGACGCCGGTGTCGGGGTCACGGTCGGGGGCCTCGATCAGGCCGTTGGTGTACAGGGCGAGCAGGCTGCCCTCGGGGAGGACGACCTCGGTGGCCTCGTACGGCAGACCGCCCACGCCGAGCGGGGGCGCGGCCGGGAGCCCCACGAGTTCGACGGTGCCCTCGGGGCTGACCACGGCCGGTACCGGATGCCCGGCCCCGGAGAAGCAGCAGCGCCGCGTCACGGGGTCGTAGACGGCGTACAGGCAGGTGGCGCCGACGTCGCCCGAGGTCTTGGCGGAGCCCGCCGGCGTCCGCTCGCCGTCGCTCTCCTCCTCCGTGTTCAGACGGGCGACCAGGTCGTCGAGGTGGGTCAGCAGCTCGTCGCAGGGCAGGTCGATGTCGGCCAGTGTGCGGACCGCCGTACGCAGCCGCCCCATGGTCGCCGAGGCGACCAGCCCGTGGCCGACCACGTCTCCGACGACCAGGGCCACCCGCGCCCCCGAGAGGGGGATGACGTCGAACCAGTCCCCGCCGACCCCGACGTGCCCGCCCGCCGGAAGGTAGCGGGAGGCGACGTCGACGGCCGCCTGCCGGGGCAGCCGCTGCGGCAGCAGGCTGCGCTGGAGCGTGACCGCCGTGGTGCGCTCGCGGGTGTAGCGGCGGGCGTTGTCGATGCTGACCGCCGCCCGGGCGGCCAGTTCCCCGGCCAGGACCAGGTCGTCGTGCCCGAAGGGCTCCTGGTTGCGGTGCCGGACGAAGAAGGCGACGCCGAGGGTGGTGCCGCGGGCGGCCAGCGGCACGGTCATCACGGAGTGGATGCCGAACGCCCGGACCCGGGCGGCACGGGCCGGGTCGCGGGCGAGCCAGGCGGTGACCCCCGTGTCGCTCACCTCGTGCAGGGCGGGGCGTCCGGTGCGCAGGCTCTCGAAGTGCAACGAGCCCGCCGGGTAGGAGCCCACCGCGCCGGCCGCCACGACCGACTCCGGGGCGTCCGGGGTCACCGACCGCACCGCGGCCCGTCGCAGCAGCAGCGGCCCCTCCGCCGGAACCGCAGGTACGGGCGGCTCGGGTGCGTCGTCCAGCGCGGCCAGCAGATCGACGCTGACGAAGTCGGCCAGCGCCGGGACGGTCACGTCCGCCAGCTCCTGGGCCGTGCGGGTCACGTCGAGCGTGCTGCCGATGCGGCGGCTCGCCTCGGCGATCAGCTGGAGGCGCTTGCGCGCCCAGAACTGCTCCGTCATGTCGTGCGCCGACAGGCAGACGCCCTGGACGGTGCCCTCGTGGTCGCGCAGCGCCGACATGAAGACCGACCAGGCGTGCTCACGGCTCTCGCCGGGGGCGCGCAGGTAGTTCTCCTGGTACTCCGGCTCGCCGGTCCGCAGCACCCGGGCCATGCCGCGTTCCGCCCGCAGGCCGGCACCGTCGTCGACGATCTCGGACACGCGCAGGCCCCGCATCTCCTCCTCGGTGAGCGCCGTGGCGCGCTCCATGTCGGCGTTGGCCCGGCGCAGCCGGAGCCGGGTGTCGTAGATCGCCTGGGCGCAGCACGGGGACTGGGCGAAGCTCCAGCTCACGAGGGAGTCGTCGAGACCGGCCGGTGACTGCCGGTCGGTCAGGGCGGAGACGATGAGCCAGGCGGGGGCGTCGGCGCCGGGTGGTCTGTGGTGGGCGAGGATCCTGACCGTCAGCTTCCGGCCGTCACGGTGCCGCAGCGCGATGTCGCCGTTCCAGCGGGGCAGCTCGGCGAGCGTGGGCAGACCGCCCCGCACCGGGATCGGCTCGGCCAGCAGATCCGCGGCACGGTGGCCGGTCAGCTGCCCGGCCGAGTACCCGAGGAGCCGTTCGGCGCCCGCGTTCCAGCCGGTCACGGTGCCGTTTTCGTCGAGGGTGACACGGGCCGTGAGGGAGGCGCCCACGAGGGCTTCGAGAGCCTCGGGTTCTTCTCCCGACGCCCGGGTGGCCCGGCCGACGGTGACGGGCTGCTCCATGATCGGTCATCTCACTCTCGGGGGAAATAAGCCTTGACCCCGGATATGCACAGTTATCAACCTGGTTACCCCGATTACGGGGGGTATCACCGTGAGGTCGCGGCCGAGAAGCGGAGCCTGCCGCCGCCCGGCCCGGGTAATCGCTCCCCCATGGGTCAGATCCTGGTGGGCACGTGTTCCTGGACCGACCGGGCGCTGGTGGCCGGCGGCTGGTATCCCCCGGGGCGGCGGGACGCCGAGGGGCGCTTACGGCACTGCGCCGAGCGGTTCCCGGTCGTCGAGGTCGACGCCTCCTACTACGCGCTGCCGAGCGAGCGGAACAGCCGGTTGTGGGCCGGGCGGACACCGGACGGGTTCGTGTTCGACGTGAAGGCGTTCTCCCTGCTCACCGGGCATCCCACCCGCGAGGCGGTGATGCCGGACGGGCTGCGGGCCGAGCACCGGGACCCGGCGGTGCTCGACGAGGTGTGGGCCCGGTTCACGGCCGGGATCGAACCGCTGCGGGAGGCCGGGCGGCTCGGGAGCGTGCTGTTCCAGTTCCCGCCCTGGTTCCGGCCCGGGCAGCGGGCTCAGGCGTTCCTCCAGGAGTGCGCGGAGCGGACCGAAGGCTGGCCCGTCGCCATCGAGTTCCGGCATCCCTCCTGGTGGGAGCCGGGGCAGGACGAGGCGACGGGCGCGCTGCTCACCCGGCTCGGCATGGCCGCGGTCGCCGTCGACATGACGCAGACGCTCCCCTCCTCCGTCCCGCCCGTCACTCCCGTGACCTCGTCCCGGCTGTCCGTCGTCCGGTTCCACGGCCGCAGCACCGCCTGGGGGACGGGCAGCAAGGAGGACCGGTTCCGGTACACGTACGACGAGGACGAACTCGCCGAGTGGCTGCCCCGTGTGCACCGGCTGGCCGAGCGGGCCGAGCAGGTCCACGTCCTGTTCAACAACTGCTGCGGCGACGCCGCCGTCCGCGCCGCCGAGACCATGACACGGCTCCTCGACGGGCCCGCGCCGGCGGCTCGGGTGCCTAGGCCGTGTCCGCAAAGCCCCGCCTGCCCCGCGACGCCTGGCACGCACTCTCGCCGCACCGGGCGAAGCCCCAAGGACGTCCAGTACTAGGGGCTCCGCCCGGCACGCCGAGAGCACGCACCAGACGCCGCGGGGCCCGCCCTCCGGGCGAACGACGGGACTTTGCGGACACGTCCTAGGGCAGGATCCGCACCTGTTCCTCCACCGACACCTGGTCCACGTCCGACACCCGCACGGTCGTCTTCATCGTCCAGTTCCCGGCGAGCGGCAGGTTGACGGAGTTGGTGCTCCAGTAGCCGCCCCGGTCGGTGAGTTCGGCGTCGATCGGGCCGACCTTCCGGGAGGGCAGGGTGAAGGTGATCCGGACCTCGGGGACGACGACCAGGCCCGTGTCGGAGCCGTAGACCACGGCCTGGACGCCGTTCTCGCCGACGCGGGCCGGGTCCAGGGTGACCTGCACCGTGCCGCGTCCGGTCACGGATCCCGCGCCCGTGTCGAAGGGCACCGTGACCTGGGTCGTGGGCGGCAGCGCCCCCGCCGGGGCCTGCTGGGCCGCCTCGGCCTCGGCGCGGGCCGGAAGGGTTCCCGTGAGCACGGTCGTGATCATCAACACCACGGCGGCGACGGCGACCTCCACGAGGACGGAGCGGCGCAGGCGGCGCCGCTGGGTGTCCCGGTCGGCGTCGGACTTGGGAGGCTCGGCTGCCGGTTCGCCGGGCGGTGTCCCCGATCCCTCCGAGTGCCCTGACGGTTCCCCGGGTCCGGGTTCCGCCGGTGCGCCGACCGGCTGCGGGACCCGCTCGTGGACAGCGGCCCGGGTGACGGCCGCCGGTGCCGCGATCCGCGCCGTCCAGCGCCGCGAGTACCCGGCCACCAGCAACAGCACGGCGACCCCGGCGATTTTGGCGAGCAGCAGCCTGCCGTACGACGTGCCGGTCAGCGCGGAGAGGGAGCCCAGGCCGCGCCAGGACTGGTAGAGGCCGGTGACGGCCAGGACCGTCACCGAGGCGAAGGCGATCCGCGAGAAGCGGGGCACGACCTCCACCAGGTCGTCGCCGGACGAGCGGCGCAGGGTCAGCAGCAGCGCCACGAGGCCACCGAGCCAGACGCCGGTCGCCAGCAGGTGCAGTACGGACGACGTCATCGCCAGCGGCACCTGGATCCCGGCGGAGGCGTGCTCGGCCGCCGCCCAGGTCAGGGCCAGTGCGGCGGCCAGGACCGTGCCGGTCGCCAGGACGGCGGGCCCCTGCCGTTCACGGCGCCTGGACAGCCGTATCAGGAAGGCGGCGGTCAGCAGGAGGACGGCCAGCCGGGCGAGCAGGGCCAGGCCCGGGCGGCCGGTCAGGGTGCGGCCGAGGGCGGCGGCGTCGAAGGCCGCGGCCGGGCCCGTGCCCGTCTCGTACGGGGCGCGCAGCAGGAGCAGGACCGCCGTCGAACCCAGCAGCGTCCACCAGGCCGTCACCAGCGGCCGGCGCAGGGGTGACCTGCGCGCGGGCCGGCACAGCAGCACGAACGCCACCATGCCCACGAGCAGTGCGGCGGCGAGGTAGGCGAGGTAGCGGGCGGCGTCGTGGAGGCGGCCGGTGAGCGGGTCCTCGGCCGGGCCCGTGTCGACCTGGACCGTGGTCGCGGAACGCTTCCCCACGGAGAAGCTGAAGGCGCCGGAGACGGGGTGGCTGTCGGCGGACACGACTCGCCAGGCCACCGTGTACGTGCCCTTGGCGAGCTTGCCGGGCAGACCGACCCGGGCCGTGTCGGAGCGGCCGTCCGCGTGCGTGGCCTCGCCGGTGTGGACCCGGCGCTGGTCGGGGCCGAAGACCCGGAAGGAGTCGTCGAGCAGACCCACGGACTCGGTGAAGGTCAGGGTGACGTGGCGGGGGGCCTGCCGGACGACGGATCCGTCGTCGGGGTCGGTGCTGCGGAGGGCGGCGTGGGCGGAGGCGGGGGTTGCTCCGGCGAGGAGCAGTACCAGCAGGGTGCCGAGCAGCACCAGGGCCTGGAAGCGTCGGGGGCGTCCGACATGGCGATCCTCGTTCCGCCGGTGGTCCACGTGGTTCTCCGGGGTCGGGCTGTACGGCTTCCCGTTAGGTACGGACGGGATCGGTGTAGTGCTCACCGGGTGGCGGTCAGGAGGAGGACCGGGACAGACCCGCGATCTCGGCCGCCTGTGCCGGATAGCGTGCCGTCAGCTCTGCCGCGTCTCCGTGTTCGTAGCCCTCGAACGTGAAGCCGGGTGCCATCGTGCAGCCGAAGAGGGCCCATGCGCCGCCCTCGGCCACCCGGCCACCCATCCACGTGCCCGCCGGGACCGTGAACTGGACGTGCTGGCCGCGCAGGACGTCCGGCCCGAGGACCACCGTCCGGGTGCCGCCGTCCGGGGCGAGCAGGAGGAGCTCCAGGGGATCGCCCCGGTAGAAGTGCCAGATCTCGTCCGTCGGCAGGCGGTGGAGGGCGGAGAAGTCGTCCGCTGTCAGGAGCGCGACGATCGCCGTGCCCTCCGGCCTGCCGTCGGGGCGTTCGGGACCGGCCCAGGTCTGGCGGAACAGGCCGCCCTCGCGCGGGATCGGTTCGAGGCCGTAGTGGGCGATGAGGTCCTCAGGGGTCACCCGGGGAACAGTATCTCCCGGTCGAGGAAGGCGAGCTGGGCCTTCTTCTCCGGCAGGTACACGTCCGGGAGGTCGATCTCCGGCAGGACCACGACCGGCCCGGGAGCGAAGCCGAGCTTGAGGAAACGGTCGACCGCCTTCTCGTTGCGCACGTCCGGGTCGACCACGACCCGTCGGCGGCCCAGGCCGAGCAGGACGTATCCGGCGACGACCGCCACCAGCCGGGCGGTCCAGCCGGGCTGCCCGCCGCCCGGACCCGCGGGGGCGAGCAGCAGGTGGACGCCGATGTCGCCGGGGCGGACCTCGTAGCACTCGCTGACGCGATCGGCCTCCGGCTCGTAGGTCTGGAGGAGCGCGACCGGCTCGCCGTCCCGGACGACGAGGTGGGCGTGGTGGGTGTCGAGCGTGGCCATGTGGGCGTAGATCTCGGCGACCTGTTGTTCGGTCAGCCCGTTCATGCCCCAGAAGACGGCCCGGTCCTCGCTGACCCAGCGGTGGATCACGGCGGCGTCGGCCTCGGCGTCCAGCGGCAGGACGCGGACGGTGCCGAAGCCTTCGAACGCCTGCTCGTGGACGGGGGTGCGGGAGGCGTACGGGTCAGACATCGGTTTCCTTCTTCAGCCGGGTCCAGTCGGTGACGACCGGGACGAGGTCGCCCGCGAGCCACAGGGGGAGCTGGTCGCGGTGGTGGGGCGAGCCGGGGACGCCCGAGGCGCCGAGCGGGACCACCCAGCGGCTGTCCTCGCGCCGGGCCAGGTCCCAGACGTACCGGGCGGCCGGGCCCCGGGCGGCGCGGTCGGTGAGGCCCGGCACGCCCGAGGTGCACAGCACGCAGTCGTGGTCACCGGACAGCCCCGGTTCGTCGTACGGCTGCTCAGGCTCCAGCGCCCGCCAGGGGGCGAGACGGTGGGTGTCGCCCCAGACACCGTCCGGCGGGCGCAGGGCCACTTCCTCGATCGCGGCGCGGACGGCCGCCGGGCGGTCGATTCCGTACAGGTCCTCGGCCCGCAGCAGGTGTTCGAGGGCGAAGCCGACCCGGGGGACGAGGGCGAGCCAGGGCTGGAACACCTCGGGATACGCCGGTGGTGTGGTGAGTGCGGCGAACGCCGGGTGCGCCGCGAGCCGCCGTACGACCGCTCCGCGCACGGCCGCGTAGAGGGCCGCGTCGGCGCTGCCGGCGTCCATGCGGCGGTCCCAGCCGAGGAGTCGGTCCCTGAGGGCGGCGGCCTCGGGCGTGAGGTCGTCGAGGGCGTCGAGGTGGTTCAGGAGGGGGGACGCGGAGGCCAGGTGGGTGTCCGTGTGGAGGGCGGGCATGTCGGCGGCGGACCAGCGCTCCTTGCCCGCGAGCAGCGCGGCGATGCGGTCGGCGCGGTGCGGCGGGGCGAACTCGACGCCGAGGGGTTCGGCCGGGCCCCGCTGGTTGGCCATGACGGCGACGCCGTCAGTGAGCCCGGCGCGCGGTGGCACGTGCCAGCCCTGCCACTCGTGGCCGGGCTCCCACGCGGGCACGACCCGGAGGGAGTCGGTCCCGGCACGCCGCGGCACCCGCCCGGCCACGCGGTGCAGGACACCGCCCTCGGTGTCGGCGGCCTGGACGACGTTGACCGGCTCGGCCCAGTGGTCGAAGGCCCGGTCCACGTCGGCGACCCGGCGGGCCCGCAGCAGCGGCAGCAGGGCGCCGAAGCCGAGGTCGCCGGTGACGCGGGGCGGGTAGCGCAGGCTGATCGCCACGGGTCCGCCGGAGGGATCGGCCGGGTCGGCCGGGTCGCCGTCGAGGCCCTCGGGCCCGCCGATGATCACAGGGCCCCGGCCGGTCTCGATCACCTCGACCTCGACCGGCTCCTCACCCGCCACGTCGACGGTCTCCGTGTGCCGGGCCGCGCGCCGCCAGACCCCGTCCGGGCCGAGGGCCTCCACGCCGGCGCCGGTGCGCCGCAGCCGCTCCCGGTAAAGGTCCTGGTAGTCGGCCATGGCGTTGGTGATGGCCCAGGCGACCGTGCCGGTGTGCCCGAAGTGGGCGATGCCCGGGACCCCGGGGACCGCCAGGCCCACGACGTCGAACTCCGGGCAGGACAGGTGGATCTGCTGGTAGACACCGGGGTCCTCGATCCAGCGGTGCGGGTCACCGGCGATGACCGCCTGCCCGGTGACGGTCCGCTCCCCGCTCACCAGCCAGCCGTTGCTGCCGGAGGTGCCGGGGCCGTCGGTGGCGAACAGGCCGATGGCGTCCGCGTCCAGGTGGGCGGCGACCTGCTCGCGCCAGAGCTTGGCCGGGAACCCGGCGAAGAGGATGTGCGTGGCGAGCCAGACACCGAGGGGGGTCCAGGGTTCCCAGCGGCCGGGGGCGAGACCGGTGCGGGCGAACTCGGGGGCGGGACCGTCGGCCAGCCCCTCGTTGATCCCGTCGACGTACGCCCGCACCCACCGCGCCGTCTCGGGGTCCCGTCTCTCCAGGTCCGCGAAGCAGCGTCTCGCGGTGTCGTCGAGTCTGGCCCGTCTCGCGAACCGGTCCCAGGCCAGGGCGCTCTCACCGAGGAAGGACGCCGAGGTCCCCTGCGCCCGGTGCCGCTCGACCTCCAGCTGCCAGGCCCGGTCCCGGGCGGTGACGAGGCCCTGCGCCCGGGCGAGTTCGGCCGCGCTGCCCGCGCGCAGATGCGGAATGCCCCAGGCATCACGGTAGATCTCGGTGGCCACGCTGCACCCTCTCTTTTCTTTAGGTTAGGCTTCCCTAAGTAAAAGCTGTGGCCGGAATCGTACGCGAAGGGGCGAAAACACGATGGGGCAGGGGCGGGGTTGGGAGGGCGCGGTCCTCAAACTGCTGCGCGGCAAGGACTTCGAGTTCACGGTGACGGACGTCGAGGACGTCACCCCGGACTACCGGCGGCTGCGCTTCACCGACGGCGGTCTGCTGGCCGCGACCGGAGTGCACCCCACCATGTGGGTACGGCTGTGGTTCGACAACGCGGGCAAGCCGCACCAGCGGGCCTACACCCTGGTCGACCCGGACGCCGAGGCCGGCACCTTCAGTCTGGAGTTCGCCCTGCACGAGGGGTGCGCCAGCGACTGGGCCAGGGCGGCGAAGCCGGGCGACACCATCGAGGCGACCGTCCAGGGCACCGGCTTCGAGCACCCGAGCCCCGCGCCCTCGCACGTCTTCGCCGTCGGCGACCCGGCCTCGCTCCCGGCCATCAACTCCCTCCTGGACGCACTGGGTTCCGCCCCGGCCACCGTCTGGTTCGAGGGCGGCGACGACGACCTGCCGTTCCGCACCGACCCGGACCGGCACGAGCTGCGCAAGGTGCCCCGCCAGGACTCCGGCGCGCACCTCGTCGACCGGGTGAAGTCGGACCTGCCCGGCCTGCTCCAGGGCACGGCCGACCCCTACGTCTGGATCGCCTGCGACACGGTGACGACCCGGGCCCTGACGGCGTACGTCCGCAAGGAACTGGGCCTGCCCAAGCAGCGGGTGCACGCGCTGGGCTACTGGCGCGCGACCTGAGCAGCGGGCGGGCCCCTCCCGGGGGATGATCGGGGCATGGACGTCACTCTTCACCTCGCCCAGGATCCCGAGGCCGACGCGCTGCTCGGCCGCAGCCCGCTCGCCGCGCTGGTCGGCATGCTGCTGGACCAGCAGGTTCCGATGGAGTGGGCGTTCAAGGGCCCGTCGACGATCGCCCAGCGGCTCGGCACGGACGACCTGGACGCGCACGAGATCGCCGCGCACGAGCCGGAGGCCTTCGCCGCGCTGCTGTCGCAGAAGCCGGCCGTGCACCGCTACCCGGGCTCCATGGCCAAGCGGATCCAGCAGCTGTGCCAGTACCTCGTCGAGCACTACGACGGTGACGCCGAGGCGGTCTGGAAGGACGTCGGCACCGGCAAGGAACTGCTGAAGCGGCTCGCGGAACTGCCCGGCTTCGGCAAGCAGAAGGCCCAGATCTTCCTCGCCCTGCTCGGCAAGCAGCTCGGGGTGCGGCCCACGGGCTGGCGGGAGGCGGCGGGCTCCTACGGCGAGCCGGAGTCGTTCCGCTCGGTCGCCGACATCACCGACCCCGAGTCGCTGGTCAAGGTACGGGCACACAAGCAGGAAATGAAGGCAGCGGCCAAGGCCGCGAAGGCCTCCGGCAAGTAGGACAGGGACGCCGGCCTCCTGCCCGCGCCGGGCCGTCGGCGATAGGGCGGACGTCAGCCTCCAGCCCGCGCCGGGGGCCGTCGGCAATAGGGCGGACGCCAGCCTCCAGCCCGCGCCGGGGCCGTCGACGATAGGGCGGACATCAGCCTCCTGCCGGGCGTCAGCCCCTGCCTCGCCCCGGGCAGCGGCCCCCTACGACCCCATGGCAGTCGGTGTGCGGACGGTCGGCGTCCCGGCCCCCGGCAAGCAGGGCACGGGCGTCATCCCCCTGGATCGTCCCAGGTGGCGGGCGTCTCCGGGCCGGTCCAAGCATGGAGCATGACCGAGCCACCGAGCGGCTCCCCCTGGGGCCCGGAGCACGACGCCACCCGCGACCGTGCCCTGGCCGGCGGCTTCCGGCCGCACGGGACGAGCGAGCGGATCTCGCAACCGGCGCGATGAACGGCGCGGCCCTGACCCCCGCACCGCAGCCGGTCCCCCGCGGCCCGCGCCGGCACACCTGGCTGCGGGTCATCGCCCTGCTGCTCGTCCTGCTCGTGCCGGGTGCGCACGCCGAGGCCCTGACCGGGCCGGCGGCCGTCGTCTCCGGGGAGAGCACCACCGTCGAGTGCGACCTCCTCGACACCGCCCTGCGCCCACCGGCCCGGGGAGCCCGCCGCACCGCCGTCCCGCTGCGCCCCGCCCCGCTCCAGGACCCCGGGCCGACGTACACCGCACAGCACCCCGTGCCCGTACCGCCGAGCCCGCCGCACGACCCTCGCCCCTTGCGTTCCGAAGTCCTGCGCTGCTGACCCCACCGCATCCCCCAGCCCGCACGAAACCTGAACGACGAGGAACGACGAGGAACCCAGCCATGCTCGAAGACCCGTACGCGGTCCTGCGCGCCCTGGTGCGCGCGGAGGCCGCCCGCAGCACCCCCCAGCCGCCCCGCACCGAACCGTCCCGGCCCGAGCCGGACACGCAGAAGCAGCGGCCCACGAGGGAGGGGAAACGCGGCTGACGCAAGGCGCGACGGCGGAGGCGGCCCGACTAGCGCCTCCGCCGCCCCGAACGCCTCGCCGTCCCGAACAGCGACCGCGTGATCTCCCGCCCGATCTGCGTCCCCACGGCCAGGAAGACGGGCACGCCCTGGGCGGACAGCTGCTCGGCGATCAGCTGGAGCGTCTTGGTCTTGCCGGTGCCGGTGGCGCCCGCGACCAGGCCGTGACGGTCGAGCATCGCCAGCGGCACCCGGACCTGCGCGTCCGGCAGGCACCGCCCGTCCCACAGCAGGGCTCCCAGTGAGAGGGCCGGGCCGGAGAAGGCGTAGCCGGAGGCGATCCGCAGGGCCTCCTGGGGAAGGGCGGCGGCACGCTCGGACACTTCCGGGGCGGGGGCCGACGGCATGGCCTCGCGGTCCGGCATATTCACGCCCCTGTTCCCGGTTCGTACCGCCTTGTGGGTTTTTTTTCAGCGTCGTACCTCGGCGCCATGGCTGCGCCCGGAAGGTCTTGACCGGTAGGCTTTCCGTGTGATCTTCAAGCGCATCGGAAACGGCCGGCCGTACCCCGACCACGGCCGGGAAAGCACCCGGCAGTGGGCGGACGTCGCGCCGCGCCCGGTCCGCCTCGATCAGCTCGTGACGACCAAGGGTCAGCTCGATCTGGAAACACTGCTCGCCGAGGACTCGACGTTCTACGGCGACCTCTTCGCGCACGTCGTGAAGTGGCAGGGCGACCTGTACCTGGAGGACGGACTGCACCGCGCGGTGCGGGCGGCCCTCCAGCAGCGCCAGGTGCTGCACGCGCGCGTGCTCGAACTCGACTGATCCCCGCCGGTCGCGGGTTGGCCCTTTCGGGTTCCGCTGGGCGACGTCGAATGATCATCTAGTAGGCATCGTCGCCCGGGCGCACTACGCTGCGCTCATGAGCATGCTGACTCCCCCCGGCATGGGCGGCAAGTACCGCATCACGGGCAACAAGCACCCCCGGATGCGCCGGCCCAGGCAGCGCGGCAGGCTCGTCGTCCTGACCGTCGCATCCGTCGTCGTCCTCGGCGTGGGCGGCTGGGGCACGCTGCAGCTCATCGACGTCTTCACCGGCGGTGGCAAAAAGGCTTCGGCGACCGGTGCCGGGACGGACTGCGGCATCAAGACCAAGGCGAGCCCCTCGCCCAGCGCCAAGCCCCTGCCCGACCCCCGCACGATCACCGTCAACGTACTCAACGCCACCACCCGCGGCGGCCTGGCGAAGAAGACCGCCGACGAGCTGAAGAAACGCGGCTTCAAGATCGGCGACGTGGGCAACGCGACCAAGGAGCACGACAAGAAGGTCAAGGGCACCGGACTGCTGCTCGGCCCCGCCGCCGCGCTCGACACCTCGCTGCCCGTGCTCGGCACCCAGCTCCCGAGCGCCGAACGGCGTACCGAGGCGGCCCGCAAGGGCGCTGCCGTCGACCTCGTCATCGGGGACGGCTTCAAGCAGCTGGCCACACAGCAGGACGCCGACCGGGCTCTGACCGAGCTGGCCAGGCCCGAGCCGGCGCCGACATCCAAGAAGGGCTGCTGAGCACGTCCCCGAGGGCGTGCCCAAGCGCCCCGGGGTCCTACTCGGCGGCCCCGTACATCCGGTCCCCCGCGTCGCCGAGGCCGGGCACGATGTAGCCGTGCTCGTTCAGCCGCTCGTCGACCGAGGCGGTCACGACCGTCACCGGCGTGCCCGCCAGCTCGCGCTCCATGATCTCGACGCCCTCCGGGGCGGCCAGCAGCACCACGGCGGTCACGTCGTCGGCGCCGCGCCGGATCAGCTCCCGGATCGCCGCGACCAGCGTGCCGCCGGTGGCGAGCATCGGGTCGAGCACGTACACCTGACGCCCCGACAGGTCCTCCGGCATGCGCGTCGCGTACGTGGAGGCCTCCAGCGTCTCCTCGTTGCGGATCATGCCGAGGAAGCCCACCTCGGCGGTCGGCAGCAGCCGGACCATGCCGTCCAGCATGCCGAGGCCGGCCCGCAGGATCGGCACCACCAGCGGCCGCGGGTGGGACAGCTTGACGCCCGTGGTCCGCTCGACCGGCGTCTGGATGTCGACCTGTTCGGTGCGCACGTCACGCGTGGCCTCGTAGGCGAGCAGGGTGACCAGCTCGTCGGCGAGACGGCGGAAGGTCGCGGAGTCGGTGCGCTGGTCGCGCAGCGTGGTGAGTTTGTGGGCGACCAGGGGGTGGTCGACGACGTGGAGGCGCATGTCCACAACATTAACCGGGCGGGATGCCCCCACCCGCACGGCAAGCCCGCCGTCCGGCCGTCACCCGGTCGCTGGCGTCAAACGGTCCGTCCGGGGGAAGGCGGAAGGGACGGACTGGGGGTGGTGAACCTGATGCCCGACCGGAAATTCCGAGACGATCCGTCGCCGCGCACGCGGCCGGGGACGGGCCCGGAGCCCGACCTGACGAACGGGACCGACGAGTCCGACGCCGAGCGCCGCCGGCGTCGCGCCCGGTTCCTGCGCGATCTGGCAGAGGCGCGGGAGCTGCGCGACCGCGTCCAGCCGCGCCGTGCCAAGACGGCCCGGCTGCGGCACGCCATGCGCATGCGCACCTTCCGCTGGTAGGAACGGGCGGGAAAACCCGCGGCAAAGATCACGAACCGCGCGGCGATTGTCGCGGGTGACCGTGCGTGGAGCGGGGCAAATCCGCGTACGATCCGCAGGTGGCGGCAACGGGCGTCCGAAGAGAACTGCCCAACACAGGGAGCCGAAGACGTCCCCTGAACGCCTTGTTTCTGCCACGATTCCGAGTGGGTGGGGCTCGGACGAGCACTCCCCGCCCGTAACCTCCGCCGGGGGGACCCCCAACCGGCACGCCTAAGACCAGTGGGAGAGTCACGGTGTACTTCGCCGCACTGCTCGCGCGCACCGAAGACGGGTGGGAAGCGAGCGACACAGAGCTCGACGATGTGGAAACCCTGTCGGATCTGGCCGACCTGGCCCGTGAAGCCTCCCCCGACGAGGACACGGTGCTCGTGCTCATCGAGCAGGAGGACGCCTGGTTCGGCGTCGTCCGCCTGGACGGCGAGGAAGACCCTCGCATCTACGTCTCGGACGCCGCCGCCGCCGCCCGCAGCAGCTACGGCGAGATCCTGCTCACCGACGAGCTGCTCGGCCGCGATCCGGACGACGGGGACGTCCTCGACGCCCTCGACCTCGACCTCGACGGCACCGAGGACGGTGAATCCGACGAGGACGACGAGGATGCCGAGGACGGTGCCGGGGCCGCCGGGTCCGCCGAGTCCGTGCCGCACGGCCCGGTCGGTGACGCCCTGATCCTGGACGACCTCGGCGTGAGCGAGAAGGAGCTGCGTTTGATGTCGACGGACGCCGTCACCGAGATCGCGGAGTCCCTGGGCGCCTCGGAGACCCTGGAGACCGTCCGCTGACCGCTCGTGCCACCGCGGGGCCGCCGGATCCGGTCCGGGACCCCTGGCGGCCAGCGATGCGACTCGCCCTGGACGAAGCCACCGAGGCCGTCCGGGGCGGGGACGTCCCCGTCGGCGCCGTCGTCCTGGCCCCGGACGGCTCGACCGTACTCGCGGCCGGGCACAACGAACGCGAGGCCGGCGGCGATCCGACGGCCCACGCGGAGCTCCTCGCCCTGCGGCGGGCCGCGGCCGCCCTGGGCGAGTGGCGGCTCGCCGGATGCACCCTCGTGGTGACGCTGGAGCCCTGCACGATGTGCGCGGGCGCGATCCAGCAGTCCCGCGTCGACCGGCTCGTCTACGGCGCCCGCGACGAGAAGGCCGGCGCGGCCGGCTCCCTCTGGGACCTCGTCCGCGACCGGCGGCTCAACCACCGCCCCGAGGTGATCGAGGGCGTGCTCGCCGAGGAGTGCGCCGGGCTGCTCACCGAGTTCTTCCGCGGTCGCTGAATACCGATTTCAAAGCACGCGGCACCTTGCTGTAAGGTCTCCCTCGGTAGCGTGTCCGAGCGGCCGAAGGAGCTCGCCTCGAAAGCGAGTGTGGCGCAAGTCACCGAGGGTTCAAATCCCTCCGCTACCGCTTGAGAAGGGCCCCGTCGTCAGACGGGGCCCTTCGTGCGATCTGCCCCTTCGTGTGATCGATCCTTCGTGCGATCATGTGCGCTGCATGGGACACCAGTGACAGGGGAGGCCGCGATGGCGGTGAACGCGAAGAAGGTCGCCGTCTACGCCCTCGTGGTCTTCGCGTTGTACGTGATCATCACGGACCCGGCCAAGGCAGCCGACTACGTCCAGATAGGCTTCCAGGGCATTTCGGACGCCGCCAAGGCCCTCGGCGACTTCGCCACGTGGGTCGCCAACGGAGGAAAGTGATGATCCGCCACCTGGTGCTCTTCAAGCTCAACGAGGGCGTCGAGCGCGACGACCCCCGGGTCGTGAGGGGCGTCGAGGCCTTCCGCGCGCTCGGCGGCAAGATCCCGGAGCTCCGCTCCTGGGAGCTCGGCTGGAACGTCAGCGACCGTCCCATCGCCTACGACTTCGCCATCAACTCGGCCTTCGACGACGCGGACGCGCTGCGGCGGTACGTGGAGCACCCGGACCACCAGGCGGGTGTCGCGCTGTGGCGGGAGTTCGCCACGTGGGTGATCGCGGACTACGAGTTCTGAGACCGGCCGCTCCGGGCCCCCTGTCGCTTCGACAGGGGGCTCTTCTGTTGCACGAGTTGATTTGTGCGGCTTTCATCCCTCAACACGTAGTTATGGGGTGCTTGCACACAGTGCACATGTCTTGTGATGCTATGACCGCTTTTGATGGAAGAGATGCCGGATGAGTTGACGATGACGAGGTGGAGTTGACGTGCTGGCCAGTACCGCACCTCAGGCACCGTCCCCTCCCGCACCGTCCCCTCAAGCCGCGCCCCCTCAGGCCTCTCCCTCTCAGGCAACGCCCCCTCAGGCAGCGCCCGCGGCAGCCGCTCCGACCGCGCCGGCCGCGCCCCAGCGGAGCAGCCGCGGCGCCGACACCCGGGCGCTCACACAGGTCCTCTTCGCGCAGCTCAAGGAGCTCCAGCCGGGCACGCCGGAGCACGACCGCGTACGCGGGGCGCTCATCGAGGCCAATCTCCCGCTCGTGCGCTACGCGGCCGCCCGGTTCCGCTCCCGCAACGAGCCGATGGAGGACGTCGTCCAGGTCGGCACCATCGGGCTCATCAACGCCATCGACCGCTTCGACCCGGACCGGGGCGTGCAGTTCCCGACGTTCGCGATGCCGACGGTCGTCGGCGAGATCAAGCGGTACTTCCGCGACAACGTCCGCACGGTCCATGTGCCGCGCCGGCTCCACGAGCTGTGGGTGCAGGTCAACAGCGCGACGGAGGACCTGACGACCTCCTTCGGGCGGACCCCGACGACCGCGGAGATCGCCGAGCGGCTGCGCATCACCGAGGACGAGGTGCTGTCCTGCATCGAGGCCGGGCGCTCGTACCACGCGACCTCCCTGGAGGCCGCGCAGGAGGGCGACGGGATGCCGGGGCTGCTGGACCGGCTCGGCTACGAGGATCCCGCGCTGGACGGCGTGGAGCACCGGGATCTCGTACGGCACCTGCTCGTGCAGCTGCCCGAGCGGGAGCAGCGGATCCTGCTTTTGCGGTACTACAGCAATCTCACGCAGTCTCAGATCTCCGCCGAACTCGGTGTCTCGCAGATGCATGTGTCGCGGCTACTCGCGCGTAGCTTCCAGAGATTGCGGTCTGCGAACCGCATCGACGCGTAATCGCAAACGCTGTCGAGAGGTCACCGCGGGGAGGGAATCGCTCATCAGGGCGGTTGCCGACAGTTGAGAGCCGACAAGCCGTCAGGCCCCTTGTTTGCAGGGCGGATTCGCGTCTCAGATGTCGACATGTCACTACAGCGTGTTGCCGACATGTGACATTCTGCGGGAAGCGCGTTTGCCAGAGCTCCGGCTCCGGTATTCAGGTGAAGGCTGCGTTCCTCAGACGGGGGCGTTCGCCACGACCGTCCCGCGACCCAAAGGGGGTGGCATGTCCGCAGAACAGGGCAGCTCGAAGGTGCTCACGCTCGCGGAGAGCGACACAGCTCCCCATGCTCTCGACTCACTCGGCCCCATCGATGACGTACCGGCCATCGCGGCCGAGCCCGTCCCGGTTCTCCCGGCCACGGGGGCCATCGACACCCGCACCCTGTCCCGCTCCCTGTTCCTGCGGCTGGCCGCGCTCGACGAGGACAGCCCCGAGCGTGCGTACGTCCGTGACACGCTCATCGAGCTCAACCTCCCGCTGGTGCGGTACGCCGCCGCGCGGTTCCGGTCCCGGAACGAGCCGATGGAGGACATCGTCCAGGTCGGCACGATCGGGCTGATCAAGGCGATCGACCGGTTCGACTGCGAACGGGGCGTCGAGTTCCCCACGTTCGCGATGCCAACCGTCGTGGGCGAGATCAAGCGGTTCTTCCGGGACACGTCCTGGTCGGTGCGGGTGCCGCGTCGGCTGCAGGAGCTGCGGCTCGCTCTGACCAAGGCCAGCGACGAGCTCTCGCAGAAGCTGGACCGGTCGCCGACGGTCACCGAACTGGCCGCTGTGCTCGGGGTGTCCGAGGAGGACGTCGTCGACGGGCTGGCGGTGGGGAACGCCTACACGGCGTCCTCGCTGGACTCGCCGGCGCCGGAGGACGACGGTGGCGAGGGGTCGCTGGCGGACCGGCTGGGGTACGAGGACACCGCGCTGGAGGGTGTGGAGTACCGCGAGTCCCTGAAGCCGCTGCTGGCGAAGCTGCCGCCTCGGGAGCGGCGGATCATCATGCTCCGCTTCTTCGCGAACATGACGCAGTCGCAGATCGGCGAGGAGGTCGGCATCTCGCAGATGCACGTCTCCCGGCTGCTCACCCGGACGCTGGCGCAGCTCCGCGAGGGCCTGATCTCGGACTGACCGAGGGCCGGCCGAAGGCTGACCGAAGGCTGGGGCGCGGCTGTTGGGGCCGCGCCGTATGCCTGTGGCCGCTTCGGGTGGGTGCGCGTCGTCTGCGCCTGACACCGGGTGTGGGTCGGAGCCGCGCCGGGGGGTGTCCGTCCCCGGAACGGCGCGATGGGGTGTCATACCGACCGACTGGCGTTGACGCGCCAACCGCTGCGGGCGGACACCCCCCGACACGTCCCCTTGCGTCGTCCGGCGGGTGCGGGTGCGTCTCCGCCTGGCTGCGGGCACACCCGACCTCGGCAACGACGCCCGGGTGGTGAGAGTCAGGCCAGCGCCAGCCAGGCCACCGCCGCGACGATCGCCACGGCGACGACTACGCCGAGGATGAGACCGATGCGGGGCCCGCCGCTGGACGGGGCCGCCGCCTGACGCCCCTGCGGGGCCTCGTCGACGAACGCGCGGAACATCTGGGTGCTGCCGGCGGGGTCGTGATTGCCCTGCGGGGCCTGGTTGTTAGCCATGGCCCGAGACCCTAGCGAAAACGCCGGGGCTCCCCAAGTGGGGGTTGGGGTTCCGTTTGGTCCCGACTGACCCGTACCGCCAGGCTCGCCACCAGCACATTTACTCCCGCAATACTTGCCTTTGCCAAGTTTTTATGCCGCACCCGCCTCTTTTATTTGCCTGCAGCAACCAACAGCTCCTATGGTTGCCCTAAGCAACGAAAGCAGGAGGTGTCATGGCCGAAAAGGCGCAGTACGAAGAGCTGGTCCGCCAGTTCAGCGCCTTCGGCGCCGTGAAGCGGGAGCTCGGCCGGATCATGCCCGCCGAGTGCCCCGGCGGGTCGGCGGCCGTTCTGACCCTGCTGGGCCGCCACGGCGACATGCGCATGAGCAAGCTCGCCGAGCTGCTGGCGGTGGACATGTCGGTCACCAGCCGCCATGTCGCGCACGTCGTGGACCGGGGCTGGATCGCACGCTCCCCCGACCCGGCGGACAAACGCTCACGCATCCTGCGCCTCACACCCGCGGGCCACGCACAGCTCGACGAGCTGTCCCGGCGGACCACGGAGGTCCTCGCCGAGCGCCTGAGCGACTGGACCGACGAGGAGGTCGGCCAGCTCACGGACCTCATGGCGCGGCTGAGGGAGAGCTTCGACTGCCGGCCCGGGGGCCGGGCCGCACCGGCCGCCCTCGACCAGACCACCCGTACACCCGCAAGCACGTAAGAAAAGGAAGCCCATGGCAACGACCACACCAGCCGGTGTGCGGGCTCATGCCAAGCACGGGGGAGGCTCCCACAGCTCCTCCGGCGACGGCGCTCCGATGACGCACCGGCAGATCATGGAGGCCCTCACCGGCCTTCTGCTCGGCATGTTCGTCGCGATCCTGTCGTCGACGATCGTCTCCAACGCCCTGCCCCGGATCATCAGCGACCTCGGTGGCGGCCAGAGCGCCTACACCTGGGTCGTGACCGCGTCCCTGCTGACGATGACCGCGTCCACCCCGCTGTGGGGCAAGCTCGCCGACCTGTTCTCCAAGAAGCTGCTGATCCAGTTCGCGCTGGTCATCTTCGTGCTGGGTTCGGCGGCGGCCGGCATGTCCCAGAACCCGGGCATGCTCATCACCTTCCGCGCGGTCCAGGGCATCGGCATGGGCGGCCTGTCCGCGCTGGCCCAGATCATCATGGCGGCGATGATCTCGCCGCGTGAGCGCGGCCGGTACAACGGCTACCTCGGCGCCACCTTCGCCACCGCCATGGTCGGCGGCCCGCTGGTCGGCGGCGTCATCACCGACACCGACTGGCTCGGCTGGCGCTGGTGCTTCTACGTCGGCGTGCCCTTCGCCGTGATCGCCCTGATCGTGCTGCAGAAGACCCTGCACCTGCCCGTGGTCAAGCGGAAGGTCAAGGTCGACTGGGCCGGCGCGTTCTTCATCACCGCGGCCGTCTGCCTGCTGCTCGTCTGGGTGACCTTCGCCGGTGACAAGTACGACTGGATCTCGTGGCAGACGTACGCGATGGTCGGCGGCTCCGTCGTGCTGCTGGCGCTGTTCGTCCTGATCGAGGCGAAGGCCAGTGAGCCGATCATCCCGCTGCGGCTGTTCCGCAACCGGACCATCACGCTGGCGTCGCTGGCCTCGCTGTTCGTCGGTGTCGCGATGTTCGCCGGGACCGTCTTCTTCAGCCAGTACTTCCAGCTGGCCCGGGACAAGTCGCCGACGATGTCCGGTGTCATGACGATCCCGATGATCGCGGGTCTGTTCATCTCCTCCACCGTCTCCGGCCAGGTCATCACCCGGACCGGACGCTGGAAGGGCTGGCTGCTGGGCGGCGGTGTGCTGGTGACCGCGGGGCTCGGGCTGCTGGGCACGATCCGGTACGACACCGAGTACTGGCACATAGCGATCTTCATGGCGCTGCTGGGTCTCGGCATCGGCATGATGATGCAGAACCTGGTGCTGTGCACGCAGAACCAGGTGGAGCCGGGTGATCTCGGCGCCGCGAGCTCCACGGTGACCTTCTTCCGGTCCCTCGGCGGTGCGGTGGGCGTCTCGGCGCTCGGCGCGGTCCTGGGCAACAAGATCACCGACTATGTGAAGGACGGCCTCGCCGACCTCGGCGCGAAGGGCGCGGCCCTCGGCCACGCCGGCACGGGCGGCGGCGGCATCCCCGACCTCGACGCGATGCCCGCGCCGATCCGCACCGTCGTGGAGAGCGCCTACGGCCACGGTGTCGCGGACGTGTTCCTCTACTCGGCTCCGCTGGCGCTGCTCGCGCTGCTGGTGTCGCTGTTCATCAAGGAGGTCCCCTTGAAGACGAAGGGTGGACTGGCGCAGGCCGCCGCCGGTACCGACGCCCGCACGGAGGCTCCCGCCGAGGCGGCTGCCGAGACTCCCGCCGAGGAGAAGACCGTGCCGAGCTGGGCCGTGGCCGAGACCGGTGCCGCCGACGGGACCGGGCCCGAGGGCACACAGCGGCTCACCGCCGTGGCCACCGCGGGCCGGGCCGAGGAGCCCGCCTCCGGCGGGGGCGGCGTTCCGGTCCGTGGTTTCGTCCGCGGGAACGAGTCCGCGCCCGTGCCGCAGGCCGCCGTCACGCTGATCTCGCTCGCCGGACGCCAGCTGGGCCGGTCCGTGGCGCAGGCCGACGGCTCGTACGCGGTGGACGCCCCGGGCTCCGGTTCGTACGTCCTGATCGCCTCCGCCGACGGCTTCCAGCCGCAGGCGTCCACGGTCGTGGTGAACGGCGAGCCGGTCGCCTACGACATCCTGCTCAGCGGCACAAGCGGGCTGACCGGCCTGGTGCGGGCCGCCGAGAGCGGGCAGCCGGTCAAGGACGCCATGGTCATCGTGACGGATGTGCGCGGGGACCTGCTGGCCAACGGGACCACGGGCGAGCAGGGCGAGTTCTCCTTCGCCGAGCTGGTGCCGGGGGCGGTGACCGTCGCGGTGAACGCCGCCGGGTACCGGCCGCGTGCCCTGCCCGTCGAGGTGGGCGGCACCGGGGTCACCCGGGTCGAGATCGACCTGGACTCGGGCGCCCGCGTCCAGGGTGTCGTCCGCGCCCCGCACGGCCCGCTGGCCGACGCCCGGGTGACGCTGGTCGACCAGGCGGGCAACGTCGTCGGCTCGGCCACGACCGGGACGGACGGGGCGTACGCCTTCACCGACCTGGACGGCGGCGAGTACACCGTCATCGCCACGGGCTACCCGCCGGTGGCCACCGCCCTGACGGTCACGGGCGCCGGCACCGACGCCCACGACATCGAACTCGCCCACCCCGGCGAGTAGCCACGACCCCGGCCCGTGACAGGTGGGCGCGCTCTGAGCGGAGGTGCGCCCCCTGTCGCGGGCCGGTTTCTTTCTGAGGAGCAGTTGAGATGGGACTGACCGCGAGGATCCGCACCCGGGACGGATGGGCCGTGTCGCACGCGGTCGTCACGGTGGCGGACATGACCGGTGCGCAGGTGCTGCGGGCCGAGGCCGACGCGGAGGGCGCCGTGCGGGACGCGACGCCGATGGAGCCGGGGGCGTACACCGTCATCGTCACGGCCGTCGGGTACGCGCCCGCGGCCTCCAGCGTGATCGTCACGGCGAGCGGGCGGGCCGAGGTCGGCTCGGTGACGCTGGCGCGGCAGGGCGGCACCGAGCTTCCGCCGCCGGGCCCGTGGACCGTGGACCCGGTGCACTCCAGTGTGGCCGCCGTGGCCCAGCACCTGGGCATCTCCAGCGTGCACGGCCGGTTCACGGAGTTCTCCGGCTCGATCGAGATCGCCCCGGACGACGTCACCAAGTCGCGCGTGGAGGCGGTCATCCGGGCCGCGTCCGTCGACACCGGCAACGGCATGCGCGACGGACACCTGAAGTCGCCGGACTTCCTGGACGTCGAGCGGTTCCCGGAGATCACCTTCCGGTCGACAGGGCTGACGGCGACCGGGTCGGACCGGTGGACCGTCCACGGCGAGCTGGGCATGCACGGGGTCGTACGGCCCGTGGACCTGGACCTGGCCTACCTCGGCACGGGTCCGGACCCGTGGGGCGGCACCCGGGCGGCGTTCCGCGCGACGACCGAACTGCACCGCGAGGACTTCGCGATGAACTACAACCAGGTCCTCCAGGCGGGCATCGCCGCCATCGGCACGACGCTGAAGGTGGAGCTGGACATCCAGGCCGTGCAGGGCGAGTCACTTCCCGCGGCGTGAGTCCGGGGCGGACACTCTCGCCACCAACTGGCCGCACAGGTCCCGGAGCTTGACGTTGCGGTCCTGCGAGACCCGGCGCAGGCGCTCCAGCGCGATCCGCGCGTCGATCCGCTCCCGGGCCATCAGGATGCCGACCGCCTGGTCGATGACGCTGCGGGAGAGCAGCGCGGTGCGCACATCGGCCGCCGACTGGCGCCGGCGCTCGATTTGCAGGGCCACGTCGATCGCGTCCCCCGAGCGGGCCGCGAAGGCCCGGGCCGCGTCCCGGCCCGGGCCCAGCGCCCCGGCCCGCACTCCGTAGAAGTTGAGCGCGGCGCCGCTCTCGCCCTCGACGGCGACCGGCACGGCCAGCACACAGTGGACGCCCGCGGAGAGCGCGTACTCCGTGTACGACGGCCAGCGGGACTCCTCGGCCAGGTCCGGGGCGTACTGCTCCTCGCCGGTCTCGGCCGCGTCGACGCAGGGCCCCGAGCCGTTCTCGTACTGGCGCAGGTCCAGGCCGCTGGGCAGGCCGTCACTGCCGGCCAGGGTGAGCAGCCGGCCCGCGCGGCGCACGGTGATGCTGCACGCGTCGGCGCCGGGCACCTCCTGCACCGCGCGGTCGGTCAGATCGCGCAGCAGGGTGTCGAGACCGCTGCTGCGCACCATCGCCTGGTCCAGCGTGTCGGACGTCTCGGAGCTCATGACCGTACGGGTATCCCGTCACCACCCGAACACGCCCCTGACGTAGTTCACCTCACTTCAGGGGGTGTCGTGCGCTTCCACGATCCGGCGGGCGAGGTCGCGCAGTTTCACGTTCTCCCGCTGGGAGGCCCGCACCAGGCTCTCGAAGGCCGCGGCCGCGTCGATGCTCTGACGCTCCATGAGGATGCCGGTGGCCTGGCCGATCAGGTCCCGGGTGTGCATGGCCTCGGTCAGCTGCTCGCGCACGGTCGCGGAGTCCAGGGCGATGCTGACGTGCGCGGTGAACAGCCGGCCGATGCGCGTGGCCTCCTCGTCGAAGACGCCCGGTTTGCGCGCGTAGGCCGTGAGCACGGTCAGCCGACGGCGGTCGGCACGCAGCCGCAGCGACAGCGCCGAGCGCAGTCCCAGGGCCGCCAGCACGTCCCAGCCGTCGTCCGCCTCACTGTCCGCTATCCGTGCCACCGGGCTGTTCCACAACTCGTCCCAGAGCCCGTGCTGTTCGCGGCCGGTGTGCCGGCCCTCGGCGGAGCGCACGATCTCGTCGGTCCAGGCGAGCGTGCGGAGCCTATTGCCGCGCTCGATCACGGAGATGCCGGCGTGCTCGGCCCCCGGCATGAGGTGCACGGCCAGCCGGACCGCCGTACGCAGTGTGCTGTGGGGCGTGAGGGTCTCGTGCAGTTGCTGAGAAGCCACCGTGAGGGCCTCGGCCAGCTCGACGCCAACCGGAAAACGGGGCAAATCAGGAAACTCGGACGCAGCCACCACGAACCTCTTCGGCATGCACGGCCATGGCCGTGCGCAGGAGAGCTCCGCAGCACATTCCCGACTGCGAGCACAGGACGGACAGCACTCTAACTGTTCGGTTGCCTCCAAGTGACGTCCGGTCGACGCCGCCGCAGGCGCTTCCGCCACCCGCCACCCGCATGATGGAATGGCGCCACGGGTCAGGAAGCGGCCTTACCGGAATCCGGACGAACGTCTGCCAGGTGAGTGCCGTGACCTTCTTCACGAATCCCACAGAACCGCGCGACCTCCCCGGCCGCGTCCACCTCACCCTGCCCGCCGAGATCGACTTCTGCAACGCGGCGGAGCTGCTGCCGCTCGTCATGTCCGCTGCTCAGGCCCGTGGCGACCGGCTGGAGGTCCTCGTCCTGGACCTGACCGCGACCTCCTTCATGGACTCCCAGGGCATCCGCCTCATCAACGACGTACGGCACCGGCTGCCCCCCGGGGCCCGGGTGCATGTGGTGGCCCGGCCGGAGGGGGTCACGAGCCGGGTCCTGGAACTGACCCGCCTGCGCCGGGACGTCCCCGTGTACGACAACCTCGCCGAGGCCCTGGCGTCGTAGGCTGCCGGACATGGCACCGAACATCGCGACGAACACCCGTGTCTCCCTGGACGAGTTGCTCGACTTCGTACGCCCCCGGCACCACGCGATCCTGCTGACCCGGCGGACCGACGGCGGCCCCCAGGGATCCCCGCTGACCTGCGGTGTCGACGACTCCGGCCGGATCGTGGTCTCCACCTACCCGGAGCGCGCCAAGACCCGCAACGCCAAGCGGGACCCGCGCGTGAGCCTGCTCGTGCTCAGCGACGACTGGGACGGCCCCTGGGTCCAGATCGACGGCACGGCCGAGATCATCGACACCCCCGACTCCGTCGAACCGCTCGTGGAGTACTACCGGAACATCGCCGGGGAGCACCCCGACTGGGACGAGTACCGCGCGGCCATGCTCAAGCAGGGCAAGTCGATCATCCGGATCACGCCGGAGCGGTGGGGGCCGGTGGCGACCGGTGGCTTCCCCGCGCGACTGGTGGAGGGCGAGTAGGTCAGCCCTCCCCGGGGGGCAGCCCTCCCCGGGGGTCAGCCCTCCCCGGGGGCTTCTCGCTCGCGGGCGACCATCGCGTCGATGCCCGCGATCAGCAGTTCCAGCGCGAACTCGAAGTCGCGCTCCAGCATCTCGGCGACCGTGTCGCCGCCGCGCGCCGCCATGATCTCCTGGGACTCCTGGATGACCTCGGCGGCCTGCGGGGCGGCGGTCACGGCGCTCAGGGACTGCTGGAAGTACTCGTCCACGCTCATCCCGCCGGCCGCGGCCCGGGAGGCGAGGTGACCTTCCAGAGTTCCGTAGCCGTAGACGAACTGGAACACGGCCGAGATCGCGCTCGTCAGGCGTTTCGCGGGCAGCCCGGTCCTGCGGACGACGCGCTGGACGACCCGTGAGAACGCCAGGTTGTTGGGGCCGATGTTGAGGAAGACCCCGACCAGCGCGGACACCCAGGGGTGGCGCACCAGCAGCGTCCGGTACTCCCGGGCGAGCGCCCGCGCCTGGTCCCGCCAGTCCTCACCGGCGTCCGGATCGGGCAGCCGCATCTCGCCCATGACCTTGTCCAGGGCGAGTTCCAGCAGGTCGTCCTTGGTGTCGACGTACCAGTAGACGGACATCGCGGTGACGTTCAGCTCGCCGGCGAGCCGCCGCATGGAGAACTTGGCCAGCCCTTCGGCGTCCAGCAGCCGCACGGTGACCTCGATGATGCGCGCCCGGTCCAGCCCCGAGGGCTGGCCTCCACCGCGCCGCCGGTGCGCTGTGCTCTCCAGCCAGACGCTGGACCGCGGCTGATCCTGCCGGGTGGCTTTCGCCATGGCGCACCTTCCTCGATCTTTCAATGCCGCTCATGCTAGACGCGCTTCCTCGCAGGGAGCGCGGGCTGTGCCGCGGGGCCCGCCCTCCGCGGGGACGACGGGGCCTTGCGGACACGGCCTAGGCGGACTCTGCCCGCTCGGCCCGCCGAAGCAACGCGGCCGCGACCAGTCCGCCGGCCAGCACGGCGACCGCCCCGACCAGCTGACTGGTCTCCAGCCCGGAGGCGAACGCGTCGGAGATCCGCGCCTTCTCCTCGGCGGAGTCCGCCGCCGCCAGCGCAGCCGGGAGCGACGCCGCGGACACGGCGACCAGCGACGCGAACCGCGAGTTGAGCACGGCACCGAGGACCGCGACCCCCAGCCCGTTGCCGAACTCCGCGAGCGTGCCGTTGATCCCCGCTCCGACCCCCGCCTTCTCCGGCGGGATCGCGCTCATGATCGCGTTGGCCATCGCCGGCATGGACAGCGCCACGCCCGCCCCCATGACGATCAGCCCGAACAGCATGCCCCCGTACCCGTGGCCCCCGAGCAGCGCGATCGCCGCCAGTCCGGCGGACACCAGGGTCATGCCGAGCGCGATCGCCCCCGGCGTCCCCACCTTCAGCACCAGCTTCGCCCCGACCCCCGTGAAGTTGAGCACGACGACGGTCAACGCCAGCGGCGCCGTCCGCAGCCCGGCGTCCAGCGGCTCGTAGCCGAGGACGAACTGCAGATGCTGGGTGAGCAGGAACAGCGACCCGGTCATGCCGAACGCCACGAGGATCGCGCCCGCGACCGCGCCCACGAACTTCTGGTTGCGGAAGAAGTGCATGTCCAGCATCGGGTGCTCGGTGCGCAGCTCCCACGTCACGAAGAGGCCCAGGACCACCACGCCGATCAGCGCGGAGACCAGGACCTGGGAGGAGGTCCAACCGTGCTCGGGCCCGGTGATGATCGCGTACACCACGGCCGTCATGCCGATGGTCGACAGCACCGCGCCGAGCAGGTCGGGCCGGTCACCGGACTTGTGCTTGGACTCCGGCACCAGCGCGGCCACCGCGACCAGGCCGAGCACCGCGACCGGGATGTTGATCAGGAAGATCGCGCCCCACCAGAAGTGGTTCAGCATCACCCCGCCGATCAGCGGCCCGGCCGCGAAGCCGAGCGAACTGACCGTCGACCACAGCGCGATGGCCTTCACCCGCTCCTGGTCGTCGAAGATCTGCACGACGACGGCGAGGATCGTGGTCATCAGCAGTGCGCCGCCGACGCCCATACCCGCGCGGGCCGCGATCAGCTGGCCCGGGCTCTGGGAGAAGCCGGCCGCCAGCGAGCCCACGCCGAAGATCGCCAGGCCCGCCATCAGCAGCAGCTTGCGGCCGTAGCGGTCGGCGGCGTTGCCCGCGGTGAGCAGCAGGCCGGACTGGACCAGCGCATACGCGTTCATCATCCACTGGACGTCGGCGGTCGTCGCGTGCATCTCACGGGTGAGCGAGGGGATCGCCACGTTCAGGATCGTGTTGTCGAGCAGCACGGTGAGCTGCGCGAGGCAGATGACACCGAGGATCAGCCAGCGCTGGGGGTGGCCTGCGTGCGCCGTCTGCGGCGGGGCCTTTTCCTGGGGGGACGTCGTCATGCTGTACACCGTAGAACAGCTCCCATACGGCGTACAACAAAGTTTCGGCGGACACGGCGAAGGGCGGTGGCTTCCGGCCACCGCCCTTCACCCGCCCGGGGACGTGTCAGCTGCTCGCCTTCTGGGTGAGGTCGTAGAAGGTGGTCGAACCGACCGTGACCTTCTTGAAGTTGGCCTCGACCCAGGAGGTGATCTGGGAGGACGTTCCGTCGCTGCTGCCGCCCATGCCGCCGCCCATGCTGCCCGAGGCGATGAAGTAGTGGATCTTTTTGTCCGCCACGTACTTCTTGAACTGAGCCAGTGTCGGGGACGGGTCGGTTCCGTTGAAGCCGCCGATGGCCATCACCGGGTCGCCGGTCGACAGCTGGTAACTCGCCGCGTTCTGGGCGCCGATGGCCGCCGCGGCCCAGGTGTACTGGTCGGCGTCGGTCTCCAGCAGCTTCTGGGCCTCGGAGCTGACGCTGGCGCCGTTGAGCAGGCCGCCGACACCGCCACCGCCGCCCATGCCGCCCATACGGCCGCCGTCGCCGTTCTGCTGGTTCTGGCCCTGGCCCTGCTGGTTCTGGCCGCCCCCCGGGAAGCCACCGCCGGGGAAGCCGTTGCCCTGCTGTCCCTGGGCGTTGCCGTTGCCGTTCTGCTGGTTCGGGCCACCGCCCGGGAAGCCGCCGCCGGGACCACCGCCGCCGCCCGGACCGCCGCGACCGCCCGCGACCGACGGACCCGCCGTGACGATCGAGCCGGTGTGCCCCTCGTTCACGGTGGTGAGGGTGTACGCCGCCGGACCCGCCAGTGCGGCCACGAGACCCAGCCCGGCCGCTCCCAGGGCCAGTCGGCGTCCCAGCCGGCCGGCGAAGATCAGGCCGAGGGACGCCGTCAGACCGCCGACGAGGACGAGCCACTTGAGCCAGGGCAGGTAGTCGGAGGAGCGGTTGAGCAGGACGTACCCCCAGGCCGCGGTCGCCGTCGTCGCGGCGGCCAGGGTCAGCGACGCCCACGCCTTGTCGCGCTTCTCCCAGAGCAGCGCCGCGCCCATGCCGACCAGCGGGGCGATGTAGGGGGCGAGGGCCACCGTGTAGTACTCGTGGAAGATGCCCTGCATGTAGCTGAAGACCAGCATGGTCGTGAGCAGCGCGCCGCCCCAGACGAGGAACGAACCGCGGGTCACCGACGTGCGCTTCGCCTTGCGCGTGGCCACCAGCCCCGCGACGAGCAGGATCAGCGCGGCCGGGATCAGCCAGGAGGTCTGGCCGCCGATGGAGGAGCTGAACAGCCGGTCCCAGCCGGTCTCGCCCCAGGCTCCACCGCCGTTGCCGCCCCCGCCGCCGACGCTGCCGGTCTCGTCGCCGTTGAGCCGGCCCAGGCCGTTGTAGCCGAAGGTCAGTTCCAGGAAGCTGTTGTTCTGCGAGCCGCCGATGTACGGGCGGGAGGACGCGGGCCACAGCTCGACGATCGCGACCCACCACCCGCCGGAGACGACGATCGCGGCCAGGCCCGCGGCGAGCTGCCCGATCCGCTTCCGCACCGTCACCGGCGCGCAGACGCCGTAGACCAGGGCGAGCGGCGGCAGGATCAGGAAGGCCTGGAGCGTCTTGGCGAGGAAGGCGAAGCCGATCGCGGCACCGGCCCACAGCAGCCACTTCGTGCGGCCGTCCTCCAGGGCGCGGATGACGAGGTAGCAGGCCGCCGCCATCAGCAGCGCCAGCATCGCGTCGGGGTTGTTGAAGCGGAACATCAGGGCCGCGACGGGGGTCAGCGCGAGCACGGCGCCCGCGATCAGTCCGGCCGCGGGGCTGAACCGGCGGCGCACGGCCGCGTACACGATTCCCACCGTGCCGACGCCCATGAGGACCTCGGGGGCGAGGATCGCCCAGGAGCTCAGGCCGAAGAGCCGCACGGAGAGGGCCATCGGCCACAGGGCGGCCGGGGGCTTGTCGACGGTGATGGCGTTCGCCGCGTCGAGCGAGCCGAAGAAGAACGCCTTCCAGGACTGGCTGCCGGCCTGTACGGCCGCCGAGTAAAAGGAGTTGGCGTAGCCGGAGGCGCTCAGGTTGTAGAGGTAGAGCACCGCCGTCGCCAGCAGCAGGGCGAGGAAGGCCGGGCGGGCCCAGCGGGGGTCCTCGGGCCGGCCCTGCCGAAGCCGCTGCACGAAAGGCATCTTGGGGGCGCCGGGGGCAGGGGCCGGTGCGGGGGTCGGAGGCCGGGTCCAGCTGTCGGGACTCGTGTCCCGGCCGGTGGTCGGCTGGTCGAAGTGGACGGTCATCGGAAGTCCCTCGAATCGGTGTCGTGCGGGCGCACCGGCAACAGCTGCAGGGTGACGTCCGGCCAGGTGCCGTCCGCGGCTTCACCGGCGCGGAACTGGGTGGGGTGGGACGGGGCGGGTACCGGCGCGTCGTCCTCGTGCCGGTCCGGGAACACCCACGCCCTGAAGAGCAGGAAGCGCAGCACGGTCGCCGCGAGGTTGGCCGCGATGAGGACGGCCAGTTCGGTGGAGTGCGCGGGCTCGGAGGTCGCCGCGTTCAGTGCCGCGAGCGAGCCGCTGGTCAGGGCGAGTCCGATGCCGAAGACGACCAGGCCCTGCGCCTGGTGCCGTACCGCTCCGCCGCGCCCGCGCACCCCGAAGGTGAGCCGCCGGTTGGCCGCGGTGTTGGCGACCGCCGAGGCCAGCAGGGCGAGGGCGTTGGCGACCTGCGAGCCGGTGAAGACCCGGAAGCCGCTGTAGAGCAGCAGGTAGAAGAGGGTGGACAGGGCGCCGACGACGCAGAATCCGACGAGCTGGCGGGCGAGTCCCGTCGGCACCTCCTCGATGTCACGGTCGCGCGGGTCGTCGCCGAACGGCCGGGCGAGCCGGTCCAGCGGCAGCGAGCCGGTGGCCAGGGCCCTGCCGACCCGCCACACGCCCTTGAGGTCGTCGGTCGCGGTCTTGACGATGTGCACGGTCGAGTCGGGGTCGTCGACCCAGTCGACCGGCACCTCGTGGATCCGCAGCCCCGCGCGCTCGGCGAGCACCAGCATCTCGGTGTCGAAGAACCAGCCGGTGTCCTCGACGAGCGGCAGCAGCACCTGCGCCACGTCCCGGCGGATGGCCTTGAAGCCGCACTGGGCGTCCGAGAACCGCGCCTGGAGCGAGCCGCGCAGGATGAGGTTGTAGGCCCGGCTGATGAACTCCCGCTTGGGACCGCGCACCACACGGGAACTGCGGGCGAGCCGGGAGCCGATCGCGAGGTCCGAGTGGCCGGAGATCAGCGGTGCCACCAGCGGGAGCAGGGCGTTGAGATCGGTGGACAGGTCCACGTCCATGTAGGCGAGGACCGGGGCGTCCGAGGCCGACCAGACGGCCCGCAGGGCCCGGCCGCGGCCCTTCTGCTCCAGGCGGAAGGTGGTGACCTCGGGGATCTCCGCCGCCAGCCGCCCGGCCACCTGCGGGGTGGTGTCCGTGGAGGCGTTGTCCGCGATCGTGATGCGGAACGCGTACGGAAACGTCCGGTCGAGGTGTTCGTGCAGTCTGCGGACGCACGGCTGGAGGTCCTTCTCCTCGTTGTAGACGGGGATCACTACGTCCAGGACAGGCGTACCGGCTGGTGCGGCCGGGAGGTGCTCCCGCGCCGGCAGGGTGCCGGGAGAAGAATCGGTTCGCATGGAACCGACTTTCGTCAGGCGCCCTGTTGTGCCCATGTGGTGACGCTGTGGCGTGCCTGTGAGTGCTGCTGCCGGCTCATGTCCGGCTGCGGCTGCGCCGGGAGCGCGGGCAGGTGCACGGTGAACACGGTCCGCCCGGGCACGCTGTCGACCGTCACGGCGCCGCCGTGCGCGGTCGCCACGGCCTGCACGATGGCGAGGCCGAGACCGGTCGAGCCGGTGGAGCGGGACCGCGCGGAGTCGCCGCGCGCGAACCGTTCGAAGACGTGCGGGAGCAACTCGGGCGGAATGCCCTGGCCGTTGTCCTCGACGTCCACGCACAGCCAGGTGCCGCGCCGCTGGACGCGGGCGGTGACGGTCGTACCGGGTGGCGTGTGGGTGCGCGCGTTGCCGAGCAGGTTGACCAGGACCTGTTGCAGCCGGGCCGCGTCCGCCGACACGAGCGCGGGCTCGTCGGGCAGGTCGAGGCGCCAGTTGTGGTCCTGGCCGGCCGCGCGGGCGTCGCTGATGGTGTCCACGACGAGCGGGACGAGGTCGGTCTGCTCGAACTGGAGGGGCCGGCCCGCGTCGAGCCGGGCGAGCAGCAGCAGATCCTCGACGAGGAGGGTCATCCGGCCGGCCTCGGACTCGATCCGCCCGAGCGCGTGCCGGGTGTCGGGCCCGACGTCCTCCCGCCCGCGTCTGGTCAGCTCGGCGTACCCGCGGATGGAGGCGAGGGGGGTGCGCAGCTCGTGACTGGCGTCGGCGACGAACTGCCTGACGCGCGTCTCGCTCTGCTGCCGGGCGTGCAGCGCCCCGTGGACGTGGTCCAGCATCCGGTTGAGCGCGGCGCCGACCTGTCCGACCTCGGTGTGCGGGTCGGTCTCGGAGTCGGGGACCCGCTCGCTGAGGTTCACCTCGCCGGTGTGCAGGGGGAGTTCGGAGACCCGGGTGGCGGTGGCGGCGACGCGGCGCAGGGGGCGGGTGGCCACGCCGATGAGGACGGAGCCGGCGATGGCGGCGGCGACCAGTCCGGCGCCGGTGACGCTCACCTCGACGAGGATGAGGGTGCTGATGGTGGCATTGACCGACTCGGTGGGCAGGGCGACGTAGTAGGTGCCTCCGTCGGCCCCGTGGACGTACTGCACGCGGTATTCGCCGAGGCCGGGGATGTCGACGGTGTGCATACCCGTGGTCGGCACCTCGGCGAGGGCGGCCTTCTGCTCGTCCGTGAGGTCGGCGACCGGATTTCGCTGGAAGGGGCCGTTGTCGTCGGAGGCCTTCTCGGCGAGGGCAGCCCGGGTGAGCGTGCCGTCGGCGCCGACCTCGGCGGCGATGGTCTTCGGCTGTGCCGGTCCCTCGAGGAAGCCCGTGATCCGGTCCGCCGTCGTCTCGGAGTCGTCTCCGCCCCCGGGTTTCATGGGGCCCGACAGGCGCTTGCCGATGTCCTCGACCTGACCGTTCAACTGCTCGTACAGATGCGACCGCAGGGCGAGGGTCGTCACGGTCCCGATCACCGCACACACCACGGCGATCAGCACCACGGACGCGACGACGAGCCGCGTCCGCAGTGTGCGTGGCTTGCCTGCTCGCTGCCCGCCTGCCCGCTGCTGCGTACGCGGCCGTCGTCGTCCGCTCATGAGGCCGCGGGCTTGATCAGATACCCGGCACCGCGCCGCGTGTGGATCATCGGCTCGCGTCCGGCGTCGATCTTCCGCCGCAGGTAGGAGATGTAGAGCTCGACGACGTTGGCCTGGCCGCCGAAGTCGTACGACCACACCCGGTCGAGGATCTGCGCCTTGCTGAGCACGCGCCGCGGGTTGCGCATCAGGAACCGCAGCAGCTCGAACTCGGTCGCGGTCAGGTGGATGTTGTCCCCGGCCCGGGTCACCTCGTGACTGTCCTCGTCGAGGGTGAGGTCGCCGACGACCAGCATGGAGTCCGAGCGCCGGTCGGCCGCACCGGACCGGCGTATCAGCCCGCGCAGCCGCGCGACGACCTCCTCCAGGCTGAACGGCTTGGTGACGTAGTCGTCACCGCCCGCCGTCAGCCCGGCGATCCGGTCCTCGACGGCGTCCTTGGCGGTCAGGAACAGCACGGGCACGTCCGGCAGTTCCCGGCGCAGCCGCCCGAGGACGGCCAGGCCGTCCATGTCGGGCAGCATCATGTCGAGGACCACCGCGTCGGGCCGGAAGTCGCGGGCGGTCTGGATCGCGCCCGTGCCGTCACCGGCACTCCGGATCTGGCATCCCTCGTAGCGCAGGGCCATGGACAGCAGCTCGGTGATCGACAGCTCGTCGTCCACCACAAGCACTCGGACGGGGCTCCCGTCCGGCCTCAGCAGTTCGGTGCGCCCCTGGGGCGAGGTCGTGGTCATGTGAACACGATGTCGAGGGCCTCTGAGAGCACGCTTTCGACAACCTGTGATTTCCCTGAGAAACACACAGGTGCCTCTCAGGGAACACCTGGGAAGGCCGGGCGGGTCAGAACAAGCCGTCCTGCACGCCTGCCGCCTCCCTGAACTGCCTTACCGGCACGGTCAGTTCTCCCGCCGGGGCGGGCACCAGTCCCCACCCGGTCATCAACCGCGTGTCGAGCACCACGACCCCGCCCCCGGTGGCCAGATGCAGATCGGGCCCGGCGGCCGCGACCAGCTCTCCGCCGACCACACCCCCGGCGACGAGCTCGCTCACGTCCCCCACGGCGACGGGCACCGACGCGAGCCCGAACACCCCCACGTGATCGACGACGTGCAGCGGCTCCCGCACCAGGGACTCCGGCCACGCGGGGAGCGCGACCGCCCGCTCATGCAGCTCGGCGACCTCACGGGCCCGGTCGGCGGCGGCCTCCGGCAGCGCGGCCCGCACCGCCCGCTTCTCGGCGTACGGAATGCGGTCGGGCACCCGCAGGGCGGCCCGCAACAGCTCCTCCGTACGCCGCGCGGCCATGAGCGGACCGACGCCGAGCCAGCTGAAACAGACGGCTCCCTGTTCGAGCAGCCGCGCGGAGCCCCGCTCCTGCGCCGTGATCCCGACCTTGACCATGCCGGGTCCGAACCACGCCAGATAGACGTGGTACGGCCGGGGATCGTCGGCGATGGTGTCCGCCGCCACGGAGTGCGCCCGGTCCAGCCGCGCGCACTCCTCGCACCGCGCCCCCGTACTGCGCCCGGGCACGGCCGCACCCACCGGGCACGCATGCCCCCGGGCCCCCACACAGGTGCGCACGGCCCCTTCCGCGACCCCGAAGGCCACGCGTTTCCCCCAGGTCAGCGCACTGCGTCGGCCGCCGTCCCACAGCAGCACGGGACCGTCCGCCGACCACCGCAGCCCCGAGCACTTCCATCCCTGTGCCATCTCTGCCGAGAGTAGGGGGCATCACTGACAACGGGGGGCGGCGGACGAAAAACGGCCTCACCGGCAACGGGGCGGGCCGACGAGGAACCGCCTCACCGCGCGGAGTCGGCCCCGACGGCTGCGACGGTCTCCGGCTCCCCCTCGCGCTGCGCCGGCATGATCGGCACCGCACCCGTGCCACGCCGCCGGCCCCGCCCGGCCAGCCGGCATCCCAGGCACTCCTCGTGCCCGCCCGGCGCCGCCGAGTCCCGTACGCGCCACCCCCACTCCGCCCGGGGCCGCACGCCCGGCCCCTTCCCCCACCCGGCGAGATGCAGAGCCCAGGTGACGAGCAGACTCACGACTCCGATCGCCAGCCCGCCGGCGATCAGCACACCGGAGACGGTGCAGACTCCCAGCCCCGCCACACCGGCCCCGACGCTGGCGATGCCGGTTCCGACCCACCCCGCGACCGTGTGCCCGTGGTCATACTGATGTGCACTCACGTGCCACTCCCTCGCACCCGAGGACTCCGACTCGGCGAACCCCTCACCTGCTAAGACTTTTACGACCCAAACATCTCACGAACTAAGGGATCTGGGAATGCAAGCCAAGCCGCGTCCGGCCGCCACACCGGAGCAGGCGCTGTCGGCGATGGACCAGCTCATCGCGACTCACCTGGTCGGGCAGCACGAGATCGCCCAGCAGGTGGGCCTGAGTGTGACCGACCTCACCTGCTTCGCCTACGTCATCGAGGCCGGCGAGAACCTCCCCACGGCAGGCGACCTGGCGGCCCGCGTCCACGTCACCACCGGCGCCGTCACCGGCATCCTCAACCGCCTGGAGCGCGCCGGCTACATCACCCGCCGCCCCGACCCCACGGACCGCCGCCGCATCCGGGTAGCGGCCCAGCCCGGCGCGGTCGCCCGCATCCGAGAGGTCTACGAGCCGTACTACGCCCGCCTCACCCACCTCTTCGCGGACTACTCCCCGGACGAGATCGCGGTCCTGCACGACTGGTTCACCCGCGCGAGCACACTGGCGGCGACCTACCTGGAGGAGCACTGCCGCCCCGACTGAGCGCGGCGACACCCGGCCGACCGTGTCCGCCCGGCCCGGCAAAAGCGCCCGAAAAAAGCCCCGCCTCCGGCACGGTCGCCGGCGGCGGGGCAGCATCCCGGCGTCCGGTCAGCCGGCGGCGAGGAGTTCGAGCGTGTCGATCACGCGGTTCGAGAAGCCCCACTCGTTGTCGTACCACGCGACCACCTTGACGTGGCGGCCGTCGACGCGGGTGAGGGCCGAGTCGAAGATCGACGAGGCGGGATTGCCCGTGATGTCGGACGACACGAGCGGGTCGTCCGAGTACTCGAGGATGCCGGCCAGCGGCCCCTGAGCCGCAGCGCGGTACGCCGCCAGCACGTCGTCGCGCGTCACGTCGCGGGCGACGGTCGTGTTGAGTTCGACGATCGAGCCCACCGGCACCGGTACGCGGATCGAGTCGCCCGACAGCTTGCCCTCGAGATTCGGCAGCACCAGACCGATCGCCTTGGCGGCACCGGTCGTGGTCGGCACGATGTTGACGCCGGCGGCCCGGGCGCGACGGGCGTCGCGGTGCGGACCGTCCTGCAGGTTCTGCTCCTGCGTGTAGGCGTGCACCGTCGTCATGAACCCGTGCTCGATACCGGCGAGTTCGTCGAGGACCGCGGCCAGCGGCGCGAGCGCGTTGGTGGTGCAGGAGGCGTTCGAGACGACCGTGTGCACGGCCGGGTCGTAGGCGTCGGTGTTGACCCCGAACGCGAGCGTGACGTCGGCACCGTCCGACGGGGCGCTGACGAGCACCTTCTTCGCACCCGCGTCGAGGTGGGCCCGGGCGGCCTTGGCCGAGGTGAAGCGGCCGGTGGCTTCCAGGACGATGTCGACGCCGAGTTCGGCCCACGGCAGCTGCGCCGGTTCGCGCTCGGCCAGCACCCTGATCCGACGGCCGTCGACGACGAGGGTGTCCCCGTCGGCGGTCACCGGGCGCCCGAGCCGGCCGGCCGTGCTGTCGTAGGCGAGCAGCCGGGCGAGAGTGGCGGGCTCCGTCAGGTCGTTGACGGCGACGATCTCGAGCGCGCTGTCGCGCTCCAGCAGTGCGCGCAGCACATTGCGCCCGATGCGGCCGAATCCGTTGATGGCGATGCGAGTCATGAGTGATGTCCCTTCCCTCCCCACCAGGCTCGCCCGCCGCCGACGCCGCTGACAGTGGCGGGATCGCCACGGTTCAAAAGGATCCGGCCAGGTGCCGGGCGGGCTACTCGCCCCGGGTGAAGGTGCGCCGGTACTCGCTCGGCGTGGTGCCGAGGATGCGCTGGAAGTGCAGGCGCAGGTTCGCGCCGGTGCCGAGCCCGATGTCGGCGGCGATCTGTTCGACGCCGCGCTCCGAGCGCTCGAGCAGTTCGCGGGCCAGGTCGATGCGGGCGCGCATCACCCACTGCATCGGCGTGTAGCCGGTCTCCTCGACGAAGCGCCGGGAGAACGTGCGCGGCGAAACCCCTGCCTGCCGCGCCAGTGTGTCGAGGCTGAGGGGCTCGCCGAGCCGGTGCAGCGCCCACTCGCGGGTGGCGGCGAACCGCTCGCCGAGCGGCTCGGGGACGCTGCGCGGCACGTACTGGGCCTGGCCGCCGCTGCGGTAGGGGGCCGCGACCAGACGCCGGGCCGCGTGGTTGGACGCGGCCACTCCGAGGTCACGGCGCAGGATGTGCAGGCACAGGTCGATGCCGGAGGCGGCGCCGGCCGAGGTGAGCACACTGCCCTCGTCGACGAACAGCACGTTCTCGTCGACCTGGACGAGCGGATGCCTGGCCACGAGTGCCCGCGTGTAGTGCCAGTGCGTCGTGGCGCGCCTGCCGTCGAGCAGGCCCGTGGCGGCGAGCGCGAAGGCGCCCGTCGAGATGGCGGCGAGCCGCGCGCCCCGGTCGTGGGCGGCGATCAGTGCCTCGACGACGGCCCGCGGCGGGTCGTCGCGGTCCGGGAACCGGTAGCCGGGGACGAAGACGATGTCGGCCCACGCGAGCGCGTCGAGGCCGTGGGCGACGTAGTAGGCGAGGCCATCGCCGCCGGTCACGAGACCGGGTGTCGCCCCGCACACCCGCACCTCGTACGGCATGCTCGCGCGGGTCGTGAACACCTGCGCGGGAATTCCGACATCGAGCGGCTTCGCACCCTCGAGCACAAGGACGGCGACGCGATGCAGGCGGGGTGCGGGCACAGGAGGAGGTTACGGGCAGCGTGACTTCGGTGAAACGCCAGAGCCCAGGAGTGATCCGGGGCCTCTGGTCTGTGTGCACTCGGCAGGATTCGAACCTGCAACCTTCTGATCCGTAGCTTTACAAAGATCGGTCATTAAAGGGGTTCCAGTGGCAGATTCGGACGCATCCTGGTCAAGACCGGCCCTGCGACCGCATCCAGGCCGTGATCTTCGCCTACGACCTCGGACTCGTCCGCCTGGCCGCGCTCGCGGCGGTGCGGGATGACCATGCCGGTGCCCGGGTAGCCCCCGCCGAGTCCGTACGCATGTGACGTTTGAGCATGCAGGTGCGCTGGGTGTTGGGGGCGGCCTGTGGCGGCTGTGCTCAAGTCACGGGAAGTGGGGGATGAGGGTGGCTCTGCGTGCAGCACGTCATCGACGTTCGGTGAAGCGTCGTGTTCTTGCCGGGGCTTCCGTCGCCGCGGCAGCCGGAATCGCGGTCACCGCGACGATGGCCATGAACGCCGAGGCAGCGTGGACGTCGACGTGGAACGTGTCGGCCTCGGGCTGGACCCCTGACGATTCCCCCACGGTGTCGGTCGACCGGCAGGGCGACGCCCTGCTGGCCTGGAACGCCTGCGATTTGTCGACGCCGGGCTGCTACCACCGGATCCAGGCCAGAGTGAAGACCGCGAGCGGTACGGTGACAGCGATCCGCACCCTGTCGCCCGACGGTGCCGCGCCGTCCTGGCCGGAGGCCGCCTCCGACGACACCGGCGACTCGGCGGTGGTCTGGCAGCAGGACAGCCAGGTCGTGGGCCGCCGGCTCTCGGCCTCCGGCAGCCTCGTCGGACCGCTGCAGAAGCTGTCCACGTCGGCGCCCGCGACCACCCCGGTGGTCGGTGTGACCCCGGGCGGCACCGCGATGGCGGCGTGGACGGAGATCCGCGACGGAAGCTGGTACGCGGTAGCCCGCCGCCTCAAGCTCGACGGGACGGTCGGCGCGGCCATCACCCTCGGCTCGGGCTCGGCCGAGAAACCGGCCATCGGCGTCGACCGCAACGGCCAGTTCGTCGTCGCCTGGGCACGGGCCTCAGACGTCGTGGCCAGGCGGATCACGTCGACATCCGTCTCCTCGACGAAGGTGCTCACGTCGCCGATCGCGTCGTACGGCGGTTTCGGCATGGTGCGGGTCGGAGTGGACCGGGACGGCGACGCGGTCATCACCTACCACTCCGGCGGCGGCTCCGTCTCGCAGGTCTGGGCGTCCCGCTGGAGCCGCACCGGCACCCTGGCGGCTCCCCTGCGCATCTCGGCCTCCACGGACAACGTGGGCTTCCACCACGCCCTCGCGACCGACCTCGACGGCGACTCGATGATCGTGTGGACCCGCTACAGCAGCGGCAAACTCGAGTTGCTCGGCCGCCGCCTCTCCGCGGCCGGTGCCCGGGGCGCCGTCGCCAGCCTGGGTCCCGGCGACCGCCCCGACCTGGCCCTCGACGACGACGGCGACGGCATGCTGGTCTTCCACACGGTCGTCCCCAAGTCGACGCCCCCGTACAGCTACACCAAGGCCGGCGCCCGCCTGATCAGCCGTTCCGGCACCTTCGGCAGCGTGAAGACACTCACGTCGGACGGCCGGGTACCCCAGGTCGACGCCCGCCCGATCTCCCGGTTCACGGTGATCTGGCAGCAGGAGAGCTTCCCGTACACGATCAAGTCGGTCACCGGTCCCTGACCGGCTTCACCTGCCCCGCTGCTCCCGCTCGGCGGGTTCCCACTTTTCACTCTGTGAAGGAGACACATGCGCAAGCGCGCTGCCTTTGCTCTGCTCAGTGCCGTCGCCGCGCTGGCCGGCTTCGCCGTCCCCGGTGCCTACGGCGACGAGACCCAGACCGACGTCCAGATCAGCAACGTCTCCTTCGACGGTGGCAAGAACATCGTGGTCGGTCTCTATGCCAAGACGATCACGGTTTCAGGGACCTTCACCCACCCGTCGGGCATCCAGGACGCGGACTTCGTCCTGTGGCGCGGACCGGACGGTGCGAACCCCTACGAGACCTACGACGACCGCATCGTGTCGAACGAGTACTACTCCCACGCGGACTGCGTCGCCTCGAGCGCCACCACCTCCACCTGCTCGCAGACGATCTCCCTCGAACCGGACTGGAAGTACGGCGGCACCGCGCTCACCAACGCCCATGCCGGCACCTGGAAGGTCAGTGTGCAGGGGGTGGCCAATGACGACAGCTGGACCCAATCGGCGAGCTACACCACGACCCGTCTGCAGCGGCAGTCCAACCTCACCGTGAACGCGGGCCCGGAACCGATTGCCAGGGGCAAGACCCTCACCGTCACCGGCAAGCTCACCCGGGCCGACTGGGACAATCTCGACTACCGGGGTTACACCAACCAGCCGGTCAGGCTCCAGTTCCGCAAGGCCGGCACTACGACCTACGCGACCATCAAGACCGTGTACACCTCCAGCACCGGCAACCTGACGACCACTGCCACCGCCTCCGAAGACGGCTACTGGCGCTGGAACTTCGCAGGGACCTCCACCACCCCGGCCGTCAAGGCGACCGGCGACTTCGTGGACGTGCAATAGCCCGAACGTCGCTCTGAGCTTCCGCGGGTGGTCAGGCGCGTACTCGTTCTGCACCGGGTGTTTCTTTCGGAGTCGTTTGCAATGGGGTCAGGAAGGAGCCAGGGTCAGGAGGGGGACAGGCAACCATGACCGTCCTCGCGCTGCTTCTTCTCATCATCGGGAGGTGTGCTGTCCCGGGACGTTGATGACAGGCGACACGCCTTGAGCGGTCCTTGTCGTGACCGACCTGGTGATGTGGACCGAGCTGGGCGGGTCGCTCGCTGCGATAGGCGGCGCAGCCTACGCCCGCCATGCCCATCCGGCGGCGTACTGGTCCACCGTCGGGCTGCCCGTCTCGGTGGCCCGGCTGCTGGCCTCGTACACCTCCACCATGGAATGGTCTACCTGGGCGCGTACGGTCCGATGCGGCCGGAGGAGCTGGCCGGCCTTCGCCGCCGAGACGTCGACCTGGACAACCTCGTCATCCGCGTCCGCGTGGCCGAGCCCGAGCGAACGAACGGCAGACGCGCCCCCGGTGAGACCAAGTCCGACGCGGGCGTCCGCACGGTCGTCCTCTCCTCCACCGTGAGACCAGGACAGAGGAGTCGGACGACTTCCTTCCTCTGCCGGAGTTCTGCCTAGTGATCCCGCTCAGGAACACCCGCCACACATGCAGCTCGCTCCTGGTGGCCCTCAAGGTTCACCCAAAGGTGGCTCAGCGCATCCTCCGGCACTCGCAGATCGCCATGACGATGGAGGTCTACGCCGAAGCGAGCGAGGAGGAGGTACGCGCCGCGCTCGGCAAGCTGTCTGCTGCGATGGGCGGTGCCGAGACCGGCTGACATCAGCCGTTGCCGTACTTCGCTGCTGAACGCACCTGAAACGCAAGAGGCCCCGGATCTCTCCGGGGCCTCTCACCTGTGTGCACTCGGCAGGATTCGAACCTGCAACCTTCTGATCCGTAGTCAGATGCTCTATCCGTTAAGCTACGAGTGCTTGTTCTGTTTTTTCGCCGCTCTCGGGCCTTCCGGCTCGCTCGCGGCGACAGGAAGAACATTACATGACTGCCGCCGCCATGTGAAATCCGTTAGCCGCACCCCTTGTGAGCTGCGGAAACGGCACTTCTGGGGGTGCAACGACAGCGAAGCCCCGGTCGGATGACCGGGGCTTCGTGATCGAGTGCGGAGGCGGAGGGATTTGAACCCTCGATGGGCTTTAAGACCCAAACCGCATTAGCAGTGCGGCGCCATAGACCGGACTAGGCGACGCCTCCAGCATCACTCCCGCGCGAGCGCGAGCGTTGCGTGCCGATGATGACACAGTCGAGCGTGCTGTCACCAATCGACCCCCACGGTACTAGGCGGGAAGGGCGCAGGGCAAAGCCCTTGTCAGGCCCGTACGGGCCTCGCTCGGGCGTCCGCGCGCAACGTCCTGGGCCGCGTCGCGTTAGTCACGACATGTTGCGTGCCACTCCCCGGGCCACCGCCCGCCCCGTCCTGCGGCGCTTCCTCGTCGGTGCCGCCGCCTCCGTCGCCGCCGCCGGTTCGCTGACCGCGGTGCCCCCGGCCGCGTATGCCCAGGCCGGCGAGACCGGTCTGCTGTCTCCCACCAGGCCCGGCGGCGGCCCGGACCGGGATCACCTCACCGTCACCGTGCGCAACGCCGGCGGCGGTGCCGACGGGACGTTCGAGCTGTACTGCGGCCCCGACGGCGGCAGCCACCCCGACCCGAGCGGTGCCTGTGCCGCCCTGGAGCGGGACACGCGGTGGGGGCAGGACGTCTTCGCGCCCGCGCCGGAGGGCGGCTTCTGCACCATGCAGTACGGCGGGCCGGCCACCGCGCACGTCACCGGCACCTGGGCCGGACGGCCCGTCGACGCCACGTACGACCGCCGCGACGGCTGCCAGATCTCCCGCTGGGACCGGCTCGTGCCGCTCCTGCCGGGCGTGGGGGGCGACCGAGGCGCCGAGGCCTGAGCCGTCCACTCATACCGGCGGGTGGGACGGGGCGTCGGGCCGTCGGCCGGCGCCGTACCCCCCATTTGCGCCACTGTCCGCCCTCATCGCGCCAGCCTGGCCAAAAGGTACAGAAACGCCGTCGTCGTAAAGGTCCCGCGAAGGTCCCGCGACGTCGTCGCAGGAGGGCGGGCGTTTCCGCTTACTCGGTCGTCAGTTCGGGGTCACTTCCTCGTGCGACCTCGCTCTCATCCGGCGTCGCGAGCGCAACCGCAGCCCTTAGACTCCCTCGCGTGACACGCTGCGGGACGGTTGGCAAGATGGCCCGAGCGGTCGGCAAAGTGCGGTAACAGGGAGGAAGCGTCTCGTGAGCAGCAGGCCATCCCGAGGCGCTGCTCGCCTCGCAGCCATACTGGACGCGCTTCCCGACGCGTTGGTGCTGGTCAACGCCAACGGGACGGTCGTCAACGCGAACACCATCGCCCTGGAGGCCTTCGAGACCCCGGGGACCGCTCTGGTGGGGCGCGGGCTGCTCGATCTGCTGCCGCAGTTCGACTCCAAGCTCATCCCCGGCTCCATGCGGCGGCCGGAGCACCTCGATCCGCAGGCCCGGACCAAGCCGACCCGGATGATCGCGCGCAGGACCGACGGGACCGAGTTCCCCGTCGAGGTCACCAGTGCGAATCTGGAGAACGGGCAGCAGGCCTACGACGGTTACGGGTACAGCGGTGACGAGCTGCTCATGCTCGTCGTGAGGGACCTGACCGGGACCGTGGACACCGAGGCCGAGCTCGCGCGGTCGCAGCGGCAGACCGAGATGATCCTGCGGGCCGCGGCCGAGGGCGTCGTCGGGACCGACACCGACGGACGGATCGTGCTCGTCAATCCGGCCGCCGCCCAGATACTGGGATTCCGGGCCAGCGATCTCGGCGGGCGCGAACTGCACGACCTCGTGCTGCACTCGCGCGCCGACGGCTCGCCCTTCCCGTACGAGGACTCCCCGCTCGCCGACACCCTGCGCTCCGGGCGCAAGCACCGGGTGCGCAGCCAGGTGCTGTACGCCAAGGACGGCGGCAAGGTGCCGGTCGACCTGACGACCGCGCCCGTGCGCGACGGCGACCAGCTCGTCGGCGCCGTGATGACCTTCACCGACCGGCGGCCGTACGACGCCGTCGTCGAGGAGAAGGAAGCGGCCGAGAAGCGCCACGCCGAGGAACTGGAGCGGATCGCCGAGGAGCACGCCTCGGAGCTCACCGCGCTGCGCCAGCAGCACGTCACCGAGATCGAGGAGCTCACCGAGCGGCACGCCGAGGAACTCGGCGCGAACGAGGACCGGTACGCCGCGCTCGGAGAGCGGGAGAAGGACCGGTTCGAGGCGCTCGCCGCCCGGCACGAGCAGCTGCTGACGCTGCTCGGCCGGTCGCTGCGCGGGCCGCTGGAGGAACTGCGCCGCGAGCTGGCCGCGCTGGCCGCCGACGACGCCGGGCAGCTGTGGCCCGAGGCCAACCAGGTGCTGCATCACCTGTCGGCCGGCTATGCGCGCATCACCACACTGATCGACAACGTCCTCGGGTACCAGCGACTCGACGCGGGCAGCGAGAACGTCTCCCGTACGAAGGTGATGCTGGACGCCGTCGTCGCCGCCGGGGTCGACGGGGCCGTGGAGCTGATCGGGCCCGGGCGGGTGCAGTTCGCCGTGCACGCGCCGCCCATCGAGGCCGAGGTCGATCCCCGGCTGCTCGCGACCGCCCTCGCGCATCTCGTCGCGGATGTGGCGGGCGTCGACGCGACCGGCAACACGCCCGTGTCGGCGGGCGGTTACCTGGACAACACCGTCGTGGTGGCGGCGGCGCAGCGCGGCGAGGTCGTCCGCATCGAGGTGCGCGGGCCGTACGCCGGTGGCGACACCGTGCACGAGCCCATCGTGCGCGGGATCGTCCGGGCCCACGGCGGTGTGCTGCAGACGCATGACGTGCCGGGGATGAGCGGGAGCGCGTACGTCCTCGAGGTGCCGATCGGGGGCGGGGCCGGGGCCGTTGCCGCCCAGCCGGTGGACGAGTCCGCCGCGGTCGCTCTCGTGGATCCTGCAGAGCAGACGTCCGTCGGCGGGCGGCGCCGGGCGCGGCGGGCCACCACCGATGCCTTCCTGGACGGAGATGTTTCGGGTGGCGAGGGCGACGGGGCCGGAGGTCCCGGAGCCGACGGTGCCGTGCCCACCGGGCGGCGCAGGCGCCGGGCCGCCGGGGAGCAGGCCGCCCTTCCGGCTCAGGCGTCCGGTGAGGGCTCCGCGTCGGGCGGTACCGGGCGGCGGCGGCGCGGGGCCGAGGACGCCGGTGCGGGAGACGTCGGGAGCGCTGTCCAGGGTGTCGCCGAGGGGGCCGTGATGACGGCCGCCGAGCACGCGGCGGGGGCCGCCGCCTCGAACACGGGGCTGGGCGGGACCGTGCCGCCGCAGGGTGTGCCCGCGCCGTCCGGGCGCCGTGCCCGGCGTGAACCCGGTGAGCAGGCCGCGCTGCCGCCGGCACTGCCCGCGCCGTCGTCCGGCGGTGAGGCCGATGCGGCTCAGGGGCAGGCCCAGCAGCCGACCGGGCGCCGGCGCCGTGCGCTGGCCGCCGCCAACGAGCGGGCTGCCGCCGCACAGGAGGCGGCCGGGCCGCGTCCGGTGTTCGCGCTGCCGCCGGCCGAGGCCGACCAGACTCCGCCCCCGGCCCAGGAGGCCCAGGCCGAACAGGGGCAGCAGGTCGCCGACGGTCCCGCGGTCGCGCCGGGTGCGATGCCCGCTCAGGGGCAGGTGCCGGTTCAGGGGCAGGTGCCGGTTCAGGGGCAGGTGCCGGTTCAGGGGCAGGGGGCCGTGGCGGTCCCCGGTGTCACCGCTGCCGGTGACGGGGTGGCCGAGGAGGGGCGGCACGACGCCGTTCCGCACGACCAGTCCGCCGACCACACTCCGCCGCAGCCGCATCCGACCAGTGCGCCGACCGGCCGCCGGCGGCGTGCCGTCGCGACGCCTCAGCCGGCCGAGGGGGCCGGAGCGCAGGTCCCGGGGAGCGCCGACCAGGTGGGTCCGGTGCCTGCGGGTTCCGTGCCTGCCGGTTCCGTGCCTACGGGTTCCGTGCCTGCGGGTTCCGTGCCTGCGGGTTCCGTGCCTGTGGGTGCCGCGTCGGCAGCAGGTCCCATGCCCGCGGGTGCTGTGCCCGCCGCTTCCGTGCCTGCCGGTGCCGCGCAGGCCGTTCCCGCGCAGGGTGTTCCCGCGCAGCAGGACGCCACCGGGCAGGTCCCGCAGGGGCAGGCCGCGCCTGGCCAGGGTGCGCCCGTCCAGACCGGCGTCGCCGCTTCCCCCGTCGCGCCGGGTACGGCCGTGCCGCCGCAGGGCATGCCGGTTCCCGCGCAGGGGAACACCGTGCACCCGCAGGGCAGCGCCGTGCCTGCGCAGGGGAACGTCCCCCACGTACAGGCTCCTCAGGGCACCCAGCCGCAGGGTGCCGCCGTGCCCCCGCAGGGTGTGTCCGTCCCCGCTCAGGGCGGGCTCGGGCAGAGTGTGCAGGCGGCTCTCCCGGGGCAGGTCCTGCAGCCTCCGGCCCCGGCCCAGCCCCTGCCGCAGCCGGGCGTCGCCGCACCGGGGCAGCAGACCTCCGCCGGCCTGCCGCTCCCCGCGGAGGCCGCACCCGGCCAGGGCACCCCGCCGCAGGGCACGCCCGCTCAGGGAGCTCCGGCCCAGGGCACTAACGCCCACGGAATCCCGCCGCAGGGCGGCGCCCCCGCCGCCCAGCCCTGGCCCGCCGCCGACGACACGTCGGGGGCCGGTTCCCCGCACCCCGCGCCCCAGAACGGCACGGCTCCCCGGGCAGCGCAGCAGAACACCCTCGCCCCGGGCACCCCGCTGCCGCCGGAGGGCGCGCAGCGGGCGGCCCAGCCGTTGCCCGCGGAGGCCACGGCGCCCGTCGACCCGAACTCGACGCAGGGGCGGGCGATCAGCGTGCGGACGCTGGGCCAGGGCGTGCCGTTCAACCGGCAGGCGGCCCAGGTCCAGCATCCGTCGGCCGTACCCGTCCCCCAGTCCGCCCCGCAGCAGTCGGCGACGCCTCCCCCGCACCAGCCGGGCGGCTCGGGCCGGCGCCGCAAGCTCGGCACGCCGCCCGACCCGGCGACGCGTACGGACCAGGCGGCCCGCCCGGAGCAGGGGCAGCAGCGTCCGGCGGACCAGAAACCCCGCCCGGAGCAGGCCGCGCGCCCGCATCCGGCGGCCGATCACACGCCGCCGCCGGTCGCCGCGCAGGCCTCCGCCCCGGCCACCGCCCCCGTTCCGGCGCAGCCGTCCCTCGCCGGTCAGTCACGCCTCGCGCAGATGACCGAGGGCGGCGGACGGTCGTACGCCATAGGCGCACCGGACGAGAACGCCGCCGAGGGACCCGAGCCGCTGGACGGGCCCGGCGGGGCCGTCGAGGTGGCCGATCCGCCCCGGCCCCAGCCGATGGACGACGAGTTGCCGCCGGAGCCGCTGGACAACCCGCGACGGCTGCTGGTGTGGCCGGCACCGGACGTCAGCACCCAGCAGGCGCTGAGCGACCGTGGCTACCGGCCGGTGATCGTGAACTCGCGCGAGGAGGTCGACGCGCAGATCGCGGCCTTCCCCGCCGCGCTGTTCGTCGACCCGCTGACCGGGCCGATCACGCGTACGGCACTGCAGTCGCTGCGGCAGGCCGCCGTGGCCGCCGAGGTGCCCGTCCTCGTCACGGCCGGGCTCGGGCAGGCCTCGCGGGACGCGGCGTACGGTGCCGATCCGGCCGTCCTGCTGAAGGCGCTGGCGCCGCGCGACAGTGAGCAGCATCCGCCGCGGGTCCTGCTGATCGAGGAGCACGCGGAGATCGCGCTGGCGCTGACGGCGACCCTGGAGCGGCGCGGGATGCAGGTCGCGCGGGCCGCGAGTGACGCGGACGCGGTGACGCTGGCGGGGCAGTTCCGGCCGAACCTGGTGGTGATGGACCTGCTCCAGGTGCATCGGCGCCAGGCCGGGATCGTGGACTGGCTGCGGGCGAACGGGCAGCTCAACCGCACCCCGCTCGTCGTCTACACCGCCGCCGTCGACCAGGCCGACCTGCCGCGGCTGGCCTCCGGGGAAACGGTGCTCTTCCTCGCGGAGCGGTCCACCAGTTCCGAGGTGCAGACCAGGATCGTCGAGCTGCTCAGCCGGATCGGCACCAACTAGCGGGCCCTGGCGTGCCGTCCGGCAGGTCCTAGCGTGCCGTCAGCCGGCGCGCCGCCTCCTTCACCGATGCCCGCAGGCGGTCCCGTTCCGGCTCGCCCTCGCCGACCAGGATGCGCCGCATCTGGGGGACGACGGCGGTCCAGTTGGCCAGGGCGGTCAGCAGGAACAGCAGGTCGGCCGCCGGGATCGCGTCCGTGACGGCTCCGCGCCGCTGCCCCTCCCGGAGGGCGGCGACCTTGCGGGCGTAGTGCTCCTGGCGGTCGGACTCGTGGGGCAGTTCGGTGCTGCCGTACTCCAGGCCCTCCCAGAAGAGCAGGCGCAACAGCTCCGGGTGGGCGGCGTGGTAGTCCATCAGGCGGTCGATCCAGCCCTCGATGTCGTCCGGGTCGACGGGGACGGCCTCGGCGAGGTGGAGCATCTTCTTCTCGAGGACGATCGCGAACAGCTCCGCCTTGTTGCCGAAGTAGGCGTAGATGAGCTGTTTGTTGGCCTTCGCCTCGCCGGCGATGCGGTCGATGCGGGCGCCGGCGATGCCGTGCCGGGCGAACTCGGCGACCGCTGCCTCGAAGATCCGGGCCTTGGTGGCCTCGGGGTCCCTTGCTGCCATGGGGGAGAGGGTAGCGCGCCGGGTAACCAACTGTTTGGTTGACAGGGAATGGCGGGGCGACCCAGACTGTTCCCTCATCAGCCAACCAACCAGTTAGTTGCTAGAGCCGACTCCAAGGAGTCCCCTCCCATGCCGTCAGCGACCACCATCGCCGCCCGGGTCACGGCCCCCGTGCGGCAGACCCGCGAGCCCGCCCCCGGGCTCTTCCTCACCTTGATCGCCGTGTGCAGCGCGGTCACCGCCGCCAACATCTACCTCGCCGCGCCGCTGCTCCCGCTCATGGCCCGCGACTTCGGCTCGGCGCCCTCGGCCATCGCCTGGATCGCCTCGGTCGCCCAGCTCGGCTACGCGGTCGGGCTGCTGTTCTTCGCCCCGCTCGGCGACAGTGCGAACCGGCGCCGGCTGGTCGCCGGGCTCACGCTCGTCACCGCTGTCGCGCTGGGTGCCAGTGCGGCCGCCCCGGGCACCGCCGCCCTCGCGGTCGCGATGTTCGTCGCCTCGGCGGCGACCGTCATCCCCCAGCTGCTCGTCCCGCTGGTCGCCGAGCGGGCCCCCGCCGAGCGGCGTGCCCGTCATGTCGCGGCGGTCATCGCGGGCCTGTTCACCGGCATCGTCGCGGCCCGGGTGCTCGGCGGACTGGCCGGGCAGGCCTTCGGCTGGCGGTGGGTGTTCGCGGGTGCGGCCGTGCTCACGCTCGCCCTGGGGCTCGCGACCGCGGTGGTCCTGCCGTCGCGGCGGCGCCGGGAAGGCCCGCTGTTCGCGGGGCTCGTCGCACTGCCGTCGGTGCTGCGGAGCTCGCCGGAGCTGTGGCGGGCGTGTGTGCGGCAGGCCGGGATGTTCGGTGCGTGGAGCGCGCTGTGGACCTCGCTGGCCCTGCTGCTGACCGGGCCGGGGTACGGGCTGTCCACCGCGACCGCCGGGCTGTTCGGACTGTTCGGACTGACCGCGAGTGCGGTGGCGCCGCTGGCCGGCGGGCTCGTGGACCGGTTCGGGGCGGCGCGGGTCGTGCAGTCCGCGTATCTGATCGCCGCCGTGTCCGTGCCGCTGTTCTGGCTGGGCGGGCAGGTGCTGTGGGCGCTGTTCGCCGCCGCGATCGCCGTGCACGCGGCGCTGGTCGCCTCCCACGTGGCCAACCAGACCCTCGCCCTGACCGCGACGTCCACTCCCGCCACGGCCAACACCGCCTATGTGGTCGCCGGTTTCGCGGGCGGCGCCGCCGCTTCGGCCCTCGCGGGGGTTGCCTTCAGCCACGTCGGCTGGGGCGGGGTGTGCGGGGTCGCGGGCGTGTGGCTGGTGCTGGGGTGGGGGTTGAGCTGGTCGCGGCGGTGAGGTGAGGCGGCTGCGCGAGGTGGGTGCGGAGCGCGTCCCGTAACGCCTCGGTCAACCGTTCGGCGAGGTAGCGGAGATCGCCGGGCGGGGCCTCGGTGCAGGCACGCGGAAGCCCCCGGACGTCAGACGTCACCAGGGGCTCCGCGAAGCTCAGCCGGTCAACCGATCAGCCGGTCAGCCGGTCAGCCCAGGGACGTGATGTCCAGCTCGCCCTGCGCGTACTGCCTGCGCAGCACCTTCTTGTCGAACTTGCCTACGCTCGTCTTCGGGACCGCCGCGATGACCGTCCAGCGCTCCGGGAGCTGCCACTTGGCGATGCGGCCCTCTTCGGCGAGGAAACTGCGCAGGGTCTCGAACGTGGCGGTGGAGCCCTCCTTGAGGACGACCGTGGCCAGGGGGCGCTCGCCCCACTTGTCGTCGGGGACGGCGACGACGGCCGCCTCGGCGACGTCCGGGTGGGACATCAGCGCGTTCTCCAGCTCCACCGACGAGATCCACTCGCCGCCGGACTTGATGACGTCCTTGGCCCGGTCGGTGAGGGTGAGGTAGCCGTCGGCGGAGATCGTGCCGACGTCGCCCGTCTTGAGCCAGCCGTCCTCGCTGAACTTGTCGGCGGGGCGGAGGGGTTCGCCGTCGGGCCCGTTGTAGTAGGCACCGGCGATCCAGGGGCCGCGCACCTCCAGCTCGCCGGCCGACTCCCCGTCCCAGGGGAGGCGTTCGCCGCCGGGGCCGGTCAGGCGGCCCTCGACGCCGGCCGGGAAGCGGCCCTGGGTGAGGCGGTAGGCGAACTCCTCCTCCGTGCCGACCACACCGGCCGGCGGGCGGGCGATCGTGCCCAGCGGGGACGTCTCCGTCATGCCCCAGGCGTGGCAGACCCGCATGCCCAGCTTGTCGAAGGCCTCCATCAGCGAGGGCGGACAGGCCGAGCCGCCGATGGTGACCTGGCCGAGGGAGGAGACGTCGCGGGGGTTCGCGGTCAGCTCGGCGAGCAGGCCCTGCCAGATGGTGGGGACGGCGGCGGCGTGGGTCGGCCGCTCGCTCTCGATCATCGCGGCGAGCGGGGCCGGCTGGAGGAAACGGTCCGGCATCAGCATGTTGACGCCGGTCATGAAGGTCGCGTGCGGCAGACCCCAGGCGTTCACATGGAACTGGGGCACCACGACCAGCGAGGTGTCCTCGTCGGTCAGGCCCATCGACTGGGCCATGTTGACCTGCATCGAGTGCAGATAGATGGAGCGGTGGCTGTAGACCACGCCCTTGGGGTCGCCGGTCGTACCGGAGGTGTAGCACATCGCGGCGGCCTGGCGTTCGTCCAGCTCGGGCCAGTCGTACGAGGTCGGCTTGCCGGCGATCAGGTCCTCGTACTCGTGGACGCGGACGGCCGCGCCGTCGAGGAGCGAGCGGTCCCCGGGGCCCGTGACGACCACGTGCTCGACCGGCTTCAGGTGCGGCAGCAGCGGGGCGAGGAGGGGGAGCAGCGAACCGTTGGCGATGATCACGCGGTCGGCGGCGTGGTTGACGATCCAGGCCAGTTGCTCGGGTGGCAGGCGGAGGTTCAGGGTGTGGAGGACCGCGCCCATGGACGGGATCGCGAAGTACGCCTCGACGTGTTCCGCGTTGTTCCAGGCCAGGGTTGCCACGCGCTCGTCGCCGGTGACGCCGAGGTCGTCCCGCAGCGCGTGGGCCAGCTGGGCCGCGCGGGCGCCGATCTCCGCGAAGGAGCGGCGGTGCGGCTCGTCCTCACCGGTCCAGGTGGTCACCTGCGACGTCCCGTGGATCGTCGACCCGTGGGTCAGGATCCTTGAGATCAGCAGCGGTACGTCCTGCATGGTGCTCAGCACGGCGTCCTCCCGGGGGCGACTTTGCCTACGCGGTGGTAAAGGTTGCGCTGATTCTGCGCACATACCGCGTGGTATGTCACTAGGACCGGGCGATCGATCAGATCACGCCATGCCGGAGGGGCAGCTCACAAGCGGGCGGGGCACCGCCTCACTGGCGGACAAGTCCCAGGTCAGCGTCCTCGCGGAGCTTGCCGAGCGCCCGTGAGACGGCCGACTTCACCGTGCCCACCGAAACGCCGAGCACCTCGGCCGTCTGGACCTCGCTGAGGTCCTCGTAGTACCTGAGGACCACCATCGCCCGCTGCCGGGCGGGCAGCCGCATGATCGCCCGCCACATCGCGTCGCGCAGCGCCTGCTGCTCGGCCGGGTCGTCACCGCCGGCCACCGGGTCCGGCTCGGGCATCTCGTCGCAGGCGAACTCGTCGACCTTGCGCTTGCGCCACTGCGAGGTCCGGGTGTTCAGCAGCGCCCGGCGCACATAGCCGTCCAGGGCACGGTGGTCCTCGATGCGCTCCCAGGCGACGTACGTCTTGGTGAGGGCGGTCTGCAGCAGGTCCTCCGCGTCGCTCGGGTTGCCGGTGAGCGAGCGGGCGGTACGCAGCAGCACCGGCTGGCGGGCCCTGACGTACGACGAGAACGACGGGTACGGAAGGGTCTGCGCCGCTGGTCCGGCCGCCTTCGAAGCGCTCGTGCAGACGAGTGTGGTCATGGCTCAACGCTATGAGCGAGGGCCCGGCGAGCGGATCGGCCGCAGGTCCCGAAGCGGGGTCCCCCTCAGGTTGTAGGGGTAGGGCCCGCTGCACCTCCTGTAGGTGGAGCGGCGGGCCCGGGGTACTGCGGGTTCACCCCTGGGGGCCGGCGGTCAGTACGAGTCCCGACGTCGGCACGCCCGTCCCCCCCGTCACCAGGACCCGTTCCGCCCCGGGCACCTGGTTCGCCGCCGTGCCCCTGATCTGCCGGACGGCCTCCGCGATGCCGTTCATGCCGTGCAGGTACGCCTCTCCCAGCTGCCCGCCGTGTGTGTTGAGGGGCAGGCGCTCCTCGGCCACGAAGTCCGCCGCCTCGCCGGGGCCGCAGAAGCCGAGCTCCTCCAGCTGCATCAGCACGAACGGCGTGAAGTGGTCGTAGAGGATGCCCACGTCGATGTCGGCCGGCGCCAGCCCCGAGGTGTGCCACAGCTGCCGGGCCACGACCGCGGTCTCGGGCAGGCCGGTCAGGTCGTCGCGGTAGAAGCTGGTCATCTGCTCCTGGGCGCGTCCGGCGCCCTGGGCGGCCGCGGTGATCACGGCGGGCGGGTGGGGCAGGTCGCGGGCCCGTTCGACCGAGGTGACGACGAGGGCCTGGCCGCCGTCCGTCTCCTGGCAGCAGTCCAGCAGCCGCAGCGGTTCGACAATCCAGCGCGAGGCGGCGTGGTCGGCCAGGGTGATGGGCCGGCCGTGGAACCAGGCCGCCGGGTTGGTCGCCGCGTGCTTCCGGTCGACGACCGCCACGTGCCCGAAGGCCTCCGGGGTCAGCCCGTAGGTGTGGAGGTAGCGCTGGGCCGCCATCGCCACCCAGGAGGCCGGGGTGAGCAGGCCGAACGGCAGCGACCAGCCGAGGGCCGCGCCCTCCGCCGAGGGTTCCCGCTGCCGCACCCCGGAGCCGAAGCGGCGGCCCGAGCGCTCGTTGAACGCCCGGTAGCAGACGACCACGTCGGCCACGCCCGAGGCGATCGCCAGGGCGGCCTGCTGGACGGTGGCGCAGGCCGCGCCGCCGCCGTAGTGGATCCGGGAGAAGAAGGACAGCTCCCCGATGCCCGCCGCCTGGGCGACGGTGATCTCGGGGCTGGTGTCCATGGTGAAGGTGACCATCCCGTCGACGTCGGCCGGTGTCAGTCCGGCGTCCGCGAGGGCCGCCCGCACCGCCTCGACGGCGAGGCTCAGTTCGCTGCGGCCCGAGTCCTTGGAGAAGGCGGTGGCCCCCACACCGACGACGGCCGCGCGCCCGCCGAGACCGTCCCGCCCGCGCAGGCTCATGCCGGGACCCTCACCGTCACGGTGCCGGTGACGTGCTTGCCGAGTCCGTTCGCACCGACGACCCGGACGGTCGCCGTGTCCCCGTCGACCTCCTCGACCGTGCCGGTCAGGACCATCGTGTCGCCGGGGTGGTTGGGCGCGCCGAGCCGGATGGCCACCCGGCGCAGCTCCGCGCGCGGGCCGAAGTGGTCCGTGATGTAGCGGCCGACCAGGCCGTTGGTCGTCAGGATGTTCATGAAGATGTCGGGGGAGCCCTTCTGCCGGGCGAGGTCCGGGTCGTGGTGGACGTCCTGGTAGTCCCGGGAGGCGATCGCCCCGGCGACGATCAGGGTGCGGGTGATGGGGATCTCCAGCGGCGGGAGCCGGTCGCCGGCCTTCACGGCGTCACCCCCTGGAAGACGGGCAGCACCAGCTCGTCGTCGTAGCGCCGGAACTCCAGCCGCACCGGCATGCCGATCCGCACCTTGTCGTACGGCACGTCCACGACGTTGCTGACGATCCGCACGCCCTCGGCGAGTTCGATCAGCCCGACCGCGTACGGCGGTTCGAAGGCCGGGAAGGGCGGGTGGTGCATGACGACGTACGAGTAGACCGTGCCCTCGCCGCTCGCCTCGACGGTGTCCCAGTCCGGGGAGCCGCATGCGTTGCAGCCCGGCAGCCAGGGGAAACGCAGCGCGCCGCAGCCGGTGCAGCGCTGGATGAGGAGCTCGTGGCGGGCCACGCCGTCCCAGAAGCCGGCGTTGTCGCGGTTGACGACCGGGCGGGGGCGGCGTTCGGCCGGCTTCGAAGGCCGGTGTGCGGGGGCGTACTTGAGGATGCGGAAGCGGTGGGTGCCGGCGAGTTCTCCGCCGGCCCGGACGTCCGTGCGGGTGGTGACGAAGTAGCCCGAGCCGAGTTTGGTGGTCTTGCGGCCGGACACCGACTCGATCACGGAGTCGAAGGTGATCTCGTCGCCCGGGCGCAGCGGTCGCAGGTACTCCTGTTCGCAGTCGGTGGCGACGACCGCGGCGTGACCCGACTCGTCGAGCAGGGTGAGGAGTTCGTCGTACGCGGCCGTGCGCTCCGGGCGGTGGGTGAGCCCGGCCATGGTCCATGCCTGGAGCATGGTGGGCGGAGCGATGGCGTCCGGTCCCGTGTACGCGGGGCTGGTGTCGCCCACGGCCTCGCACCAGTGCCTGATCATCGGCTCGTTGACCGGGTCGCGGCCGACCCCGGTGGCGGCGGCCGGCCGGCCCTCGTAGGCCTTCAGGCGCGCCTCGAACTCCTCGTGGACCTCCGGCTCACCACTCACGGTTTCTGACTGTCCGTCAGATACGGTGTCCCGTCAAGACCCCGCAGACACGAAAACGCCTGAGCGGCGGTACCGGAGTACCGCCGCTTAGACGCTTGTCACCCCACGAAGCACACCCCCACCGCACCCGGGCCGATGCCGGCGCACCGGCCCGCTCAGCTCACCACCACAGCGGGGAGAAGCTGATGGCGGTGTTGGCGTTGCCCTGGTTGACGGCCGTGAACTCCGAGCCGTTGACCTGGGCCGTGTTGCTCTGGTTCGAGGCGCCGTCACCGACGGCCTGTTGCTGGGTGGTGGCCGCGGTGCCGAAGTTGTCGCCGCCGACGCCGCTGCCGAGGATGCCCTGTTCGGCCTCCGTGGCGGACGCGATGGATCCGTTGTCCGCGAAGGCGCCGTTGTCCGCCGCCGCGACACCGGTGAAGAGGGCGGCTGCGAGCGGCAGGGCGGAGACGGCTGCGATGACGCGGGCGGTACGGATGCTTGCCATGTTTCTTGTCCCTCCAGGACTGATCGAACCGAGGACGCACCGGCTCATGGCCGTTTCGTGCGTGAACCACTGCTGTCACCAGGGAAGTTGGCCGGCCGCCCCGGTGCGGTGCGCGACGTCGCGAGTCCAGAGTTGCCCACCGAATCCCCGGCGAACCACACCGGAAGCCACTATTCGCACGCAAGCGTGAGGACAAGTCGATAAACCCCTGTCTGTCACTTCAGCCCCAGATGGGAGCGGAAGGGGGCGTTCGAACCCAGGCACCGCAAGGGACGAAGCGTTCCAGCACTTTTCCCCGCCGCCGCCCGGCCCCGGCGCGTCACACCCGCTCCCTCTTTCCTTTTTCGAACGTACGTACGAAACTAGAGTCATGGCCACCACCGACCGGCAGGCCACGACGCTGGCCCTCGCACACGCCCTGTCAGCCGCCGAACGCGGACTGGCCGTCATCCCCCTGTCCCGCTCCAAGCTCCCGGCGCTGCGCTCCCCGCACCGCGACGACCCCGCCCCCTCCCCCTGCCACGGCGCGTGCGGCCGGCTCGGGCACGGCGTCTACGACGCCTCCAGCGACCCGGACCGCATCCGCGAACTGTTCGCCGCCGCGCCCTGGGCGACCGGTTACGGCATCGCCTGCGGGCTGCCCCCGCACCATCTGATCGGCCTCGACCTGGACGTGAAGACCGGCACGGACTCCTCGGCCGCCCTGCGCGAGCTGGCGCTGCGGCACCTGTTCACGATCCCGCCGACCGTGGTCGTCGTGACCCCGTCCGGCGGGCGTCACCTGTGGCTGAGCGGCCCGCCCGAGGTGGTCGTCCCCAACTCGGCGGGCCGGCTCGCCCCCGGCATCGACATCCGGGGCGCGGGCGGCTACCTGGTCGGCCCCGGCTCCCGCACGGGCCAGGGCGTGTACGCCGCCGCCCCGGGCACCGCGCACCTGGCCCCCGCCCGCTGCCCGCGCTCCCTCCTGCGGCTGCTGCTCCCGCCACCGCGCACCCACCACCCCCACCACCCGGTGCCCCCGGCGGCCGGCGGGCACGGCCAGGGCCTGGTCCAGTTCGTCCTGGCCGCGCACGAGGGCCAGCGCAACACCCGCCTGTTCTGGGCGGCCTGCCGGGCCTACGAGGACGGCATCGGCCCGGCGCTGGTGGATCCCCTGGTCGACGCGGCCATCGACACCGGTCTGTCCGAGCGGGAGGCCAGGGCGACGATCGCGTCGGCGGCACGGCTGACGGGGCACCGGCCGTGACCAAGGCACCGCCCATGACCACCACCGAAAGACCTCGATGCAACGCCACGCAAAAACGCCGGCCCTGGCGCTCGCCCGCCTCGTCCTGGCCTCCGGCCGCCCGGTGGACCTCGCCGAGCTGCGGTTCTCGTCGACGTACGGCGACCTGCTGGACGGCTACCCCTGCAAGCCGCTGAACGACCTGCGGATCCGGAGCCTCCTGCACGCCGCCGAGCGGTCCCGCCCGGGCACGCCGGTGCACCTCCTCCCGCCGCCGCGCGAGTACCCCGACCAGTACGCGGGCGGCCTCGGGCCGGTCGAGGTGCTGCCCGCCGTGGCCTGCCTCGGCACGTTCCACTCCGCCGCCCTGGACCCGGCCCGCGACCCGGTCGCCTACCGCTCGCGCCTGACCGTCGTCTGGTTCCAGTCCTCGCCCCGCCTGCCGTCGGGCTGCGACGCCGAGCCCGCGCTGCGCGACCTCGACTGGGCGGGACTGGCCCGGGACGCCCCGGCGCCCCCGTAGTGTCGTCCGATGAGCGCTTCCCGTACGGAACTGCCGCGCTGGCAGTTCGAGTTCACCTGGTCACTGTTCGAGTACCACCTGGAGCGACTGGAGCCCGGGGACTTCCTCTGGGAGCCCGCGGAGCTCTGCTGGACGATGCGCCGGGGGCCCGACGGCACCTGGGTCCCGGACTGGGCGGACACCGAGCCCGACCCGGTGCCCGTACCCACCCTCGGGTGGGTGAGCTGGCACATCGGATGGTGGTGGAGCGTCACCCTCGACCACGCACAGGGCCGCCCGCCCCGCGACCGGGCGGACATCGTCTGGCCCGGTGAGGGCGCCCCGACGGTCGAGTGGCTGCGGGACCTGCGCACCCAGTGGCTGAAGGTCCTGGACGACCTCACCGACCAGGACCTGGACGCCACGGCCCCGTTCCCCTGGCCGAACGATCCCGAGCACACCGTCGAGCACATGGTGGCCTGGGTGAACGCGGAACTGATGAAGAACGTGAGCGAGATCGGCCAACTGCGGCTGCTGCGGGCGGCGTCCGCCTAGAACGTGGTGCCGTGGACCGTCGGCAGCAACCTCTCGAAGGCGCCGACGAGTTCCCCGCCGGGCTCCCGGACGATCTCGATGGGCGCAGGTGCCCGGCGCGTGGCATCGTGAGGGCATGAGCATCGACGTTCGGCCGGCCACGGACTTCGAGGACGTCCGTGCCGTGCTCGGGCCGAAGTCGCCCGGGGCGAACGTCTGCTGGTGTCTGAGCTACCGGATCCCCTCCAGGCTCAACAACGAGCTGCGCGGCCCGGCCCGCGGCGAGTACGTCGCCGAGCTGTGCCGCGCGGAGCCGCCCCCGGGCGTGCTCGCCTACGACGGTGACGAGCCGGTCGGCTGGGCCGCCGTCGCCCCGCGCGCGGACACCTCCTTCGCCCGCAACCGCAAGATCCCGCACGTCGACGATCTGCCGGTGTGGTCGCTCTGGTGCGTCCGGGTCCGCCCCGGACATCGCAAGCAGGGCATCTCGCACGCCCTCATCGCCGGTGCGGTCGAGTTCGCCCGGGACCGGGGCGCACCGGCGATCGAGGCGTACCCGCTGGACAACGGCGACGCCAAGGTCGACCTGACGATGGCGTACGCGGGCCTGCGGAAGAACTTCGAGCGCGCCGGCTTCGCCCACGCGGCGGACACGGCCTCGGTCCTGGCCGGTCATCCCCGGATTCTGATGCGCCTCGACCTGCGCTGAAAAAAGGCCCGACCGCTGGCGACGGGGGATGCACCAGCGGTCGAGCTATGGCCAAGGGTAACAAGCGCTTACGCCCCGCGAGCCGACTGGCCGCCAGGAAGGCCCGGGTTGTGACTCGTATCACTCAACTGCCTTGATTGCCGGGCCTGTTGTGCGAGACGGCCTCGTCAGTCCTCGCACGGCGGATCGTAGGAGAGCCGGGGCAGGTACTCCCGCCAGGTGTCCTGCGTCAGCACGCCCCGGGTCATCGCGCAGATGCGGCGGACGGCCGTGTCGACGTCGAGGTTCCAGAGCCGGATGGTGTCCGCGCCGCTGGACACCCCCAGCATGTGGCTGTTCGGGCTGAACGCCAGGAACGTTCCGGTCTTGGAGTGGGGGCTCATCGACTGCCCGATGGCGGTGGCGTGCGAGGGGTCGGACACGTTCCACAGCCGGACGGTGCTGTCGTTGCCGCCGCTGGCCAGGGTGCGGCCGTCCTGGCTGAACGTCAGCGACACGACCGCCTCCGTATGACCCCTGAGGCGTGCCTGCTCGGACGCCTCGGCGGGGTCCGTGATGTCCCAGAGGCGGACCGAGTTGTCGTCGCCGGCGCTGGCCAGCGTGCGGCCGTCGCGGCTGTAGGCGAGGGCGTTGACCGCTCCGAGGTGGCCCTTCAGAGGCTCCCCGATCAAGGTCACCCGGCCGGGGTCGGTCGCGTTCCACAGCCGGATCGTGCCGTCCGCGCTGCCACTGGCGAGCGTCCGGCCGTCCGGGCTGAACACGAGGTGGTTGACGTAGCCCTTGTGACCGGTGAGGGGCGTGCCGAGCGGGCGCGGGCGGGCCGGGTCGCCGATGTTCCACAGCTGGATGGTGCGGTCGTCGTCGGCGGTGGCCAGGACCTGCCCGTCCGGGCTGAAGGCCAGCGGGTCGGCGTACCGGATGTGCAGGGGGGCGGGTGAGCCGTGGCGGACAGGGCGCTCGGGGTCGCCGAGGTTCCACAGCTCCACCACCCGGTTGCCCGTCACGACCGCGAGGGTGCGGCCGTCCGGGGAGAACTCCAGGGAGCGCACGTCGCCCTTGCCCGGGCGGAACGGTTCGCCCATCCGCACCGGCCTGCCGGGCGTCCGTACGTCCCACAGCCGGATCCGCCCGTCCCGCGCCGCCGTCGCGAGCAGCCGCCCGTCCGGCCGGAACACTCCGGTCCGGCCGGTCATGTCCGACGTCGGCAGGGACCACAGGCGGACCTTGTTGTCGCCCGCCCCGGTGGCGAGGGTGCGCCCGTCGGGACTGAAGCCGAGCGCGTACATCTCACCGCTGCTGCCCGCGAGGGGCCCTCCGACCTGCGACGGATACTCCGGGTCGCTGACCTTCCACAGGCTCGCGGTGCTGTCCGCGCTGGCCGCGGCGAGCATGTTCCCGTCGGGGCTGAAGGCCACCGACCACACCGGGCCGGTGTGGCCGGTGAGCGGCGTGCCGATCGCGGCCGGGCGGCCCGGACCGGCCATGTTCCACAGGCGTACGGTGCCGTCCGAGCTGCCGCTGGCGAGCGTGCGCCCGTCGGGGCTGAAGGCCACCGAGTGCACGGTGGTGGTGTGGCCGGTCAGCGGCGACCCGGCCGGCTCCGGGCGCCCGGGGTCGGACACGTCCCACAGCCGGATCGTGCCGTCGTCGCCCCCCGCGGCCAGGGTTTTGCCGTCCGGTCCGAACGCCACCGACCGCACGGCGGCCGTGTGCCCGGTCAGGGGTTTGCCCAGGGGCCGCGGCCGGCGCGGGTCGGCCACGTTCCACAGCCGGACGGTGCGGTCGTCGCCGGCGGAGGCCAGCGTGCGTCCGTCCGGGCTGAAGGCGATCAGGTAGATCGTGCCGCCATGGCCGGTCAGGGGCCCGCCGAGCGACTTCGGGTGCTCGGGGTCGGTCACGTCCCACAGCCGTATGGTGCCGTCGTCGGAGGCGCTGGCGAGGGTCCGGCCGTCCGGGCTGAAGATCGAGCTGCTCACCCAGCTCGTGTGACCGGTGAGGGGCTTGCCCAGCGGCTTCGGGCGCTTGGGGTCGGCGACGTCCCACAGCCGGACGGTCCGGTCGTAGCTGGCGGTGGCCAGGGTCTGTCCGTCCGGGCTGAAGGTCGTGAGGTAGACGGCGCCCGTGTGGCCGGTGAGGGGCGTGGAGAGCGGAGCGTTCACGATGGAGAGCAGACGGCTGTTCGCGCCCTTGTCGTCCGGCCGCAGCCCGTGCGCCACCAGGTCTAACTGCGCGGACAGCGACGGATCGGTCTCCTGCACGCGGTCGGACTGGGCGAGCACCTGCTCGAAGACGGCTTCGTCCCGCTGCTTCCAGGCGACGACGGCCGACCCGACGGCCAGCATCGCCAGCACGACCAGCGTCGCCACCGCGCCCCGGCCGATCCAGATGTTCCGCCGGCGCAGCCGGACCGAGGCGGCCAGGAACTCCACCGCGCTGCGGGTCAGGAACGTGTCCCCGGCGGATCTCGCCCAGCCGTGGGCCTGTTCCAGCCGGGACCCCCGGTAGAGCAGGGACGTGTCGCGGTTCGACTCCTCCCAGGCCCGGCCGTCCTCCTCCAGGCGCTGGCGCAGCAGATTGCCCTGCCGGTCCTCGTCGATCCAGTCGCGCAGCCGCGGCCAGGCGTGCAGCAGCGCCTCGTGGGTGATCTCCACGGTCTCCGCGTCGAGGGTCACCAGCCGGGCGCGGACCAGCGCCTCGAGGGACTCCTCGGTCTTGCCGGGGTCGGTCGACTCTTGCGCCAGCTGACGCCGGGTCCCGCGGCGGCGGGTGGCCTGGGTGTCCTCGCCCAGCCGGACCAGGCGGAGCAGGAGCAGCCGGGCCGCGGTGCGCGCGGCCGGGTCGAGGCCGGTCCAGGCCCGTTCGGCGGTCGCCGCGACCGCGCCCTGGATGCCGCCGGCCGCGCGGTAGCCGGCCAGCGTGAGCCGGCCTCCTTTCCTGCGCTGCCAGGTGGCGAGCAGGGCGTGCGAGAGGAGCGGCAGCACGCCGGCGTCGTGTGCCCCGCGCGGCCCGTCGGTGCTGACCTCCCGGACGATCAGTTCCGCCAGACCCGGCTCCAGCTCCAGGCCGACGGCCTTGGCCGGGCCGGTCACCGCCTCGCGCAGCTCCGGGGTGGTCAGCGGCCCGAGCACCATGTGCCGGTGCTGGAGCGCGTCGGCCAGCTCGGGATACCTCAGGCAGCGGTCGTAGAAGTCGGCGCGTATGCCCAGCACCACGACCGCCGGGGCCGGTTCGCCGGGGCCGGCGGGCGAGCAGGCGGCGTGCAGGACCTCGATGAAGGTGCGCCGGTCCGCCTCGTCGGGGCAGAGGGTGAAGGTCTCCTCGAACTGATCCACGATGACGACCGGACGGGCCCCGGAGGGGGCTTCGTGCCGGGCCCAGGCGGCGACGGCCGCACGGACGGCGTCGACGAAGGGCGGAGCGCCGGGTTCCGTGGCGGGTGGGCCGCCGCCGGGTTCCTGCGGTGCGGGTCCCCAGGCGGGGGACGGTCCAGGGGCCCCTGAGCAGGCGGTGTCGGATCCGCCTGTCTCCGGCCGGGGGGAGTCTTCCCCCGGCGGGGTCAGGGCCGAGACGAGGGGGGCCAGCTCGGGGATGCACCGGCTCAGCTCCGCCAGCGGATCACCGCCGGGCACGAGCTGCACGACCTCTCGCGCCCGGCCGCTCTCGTCGCCGTCGTCACCGCCCAGCGCGCCGTCCCGCAGGGCGGGCACCAGACCGGCGTTCAGCAGCGAGGACTTCCCCGCCCCCGACGCGCCCACGAGCATGACCAGGCCGCCCGTCCCCGCGACGGCCCCGAGCTGGGTGACGAGTGCGTCCGTGCTCCGCTCCCGGCCGAAGAACCACCGGGCGTCCTCGCGGCGGTAGGAGGCCAGCCCCCGGTACGGGCACACCCCGCCGGGCGCGGACGCGGTCTCGTCCGCAGGGCGCTCCTCGGCCGCGGACGCCGCGGGACGCTCGCCGACCGGGTCGGCCACCGCGCGTTCCCACAGCCGCTGCCACTGGCCGAGGTCGTACAGACCGGGGGAGACCGGCGTGGGCCGCGAGCGCCGCGCATCGGGGATCAGCACGTGCAGCACGGCCGCGAGAGCGGGGAACTGGGCGGGTACGTTCCGGGCTCGCCGCCAGTCGCTGATGCGCTGGGCGGACACCCGCACGGGCCGCCCGCGTTCGTCGACCCGCTGGAGCCGGACGACCGCTTCGGACACCCGCTTGAGAGGAGGGTTGCCGGCTTCCTTGTACAGCAGTGCGAGGCGTTCCGCGAAGGCGGTGCGTGCCCCCGAGTCGGAACTCAAGGTCTCAGCTCCTTACTTCCCACGCCTGGACGTCCGGACCGGAAAACTCACTCTATATGGCTGACCTGCGGCAATACCGTCCGCTAGGCACCGGAACCTCCTCCTCCATGGCCGGAAATGGCAGGATCCGGACGCAGCAGCGCACCTAGCCGGTCAGCTTCCGTCCGACCCGGACGACGGCAGCTCCACCGTTCGGTACCGGTCCCCACGAGGGGAGGGACCGGTGCCGGACGACGTGGTGATCCTCCCCGGCCGACCCCGCCCCGCAACCCTGGCGGACCGTGCCACCGGGCCTCGGCGGACCGTGCCCCGGGCCTTGGCGGACCGTGCCCTCCGACCCTGGATAACTGACGACCCGTCAGCTATGGTCGGCCTGCCGTACCGCTTCCGGAGCGATGTACAGGGGTGAGCGCAGTGGAGTCACGTCCCGAGAGCCCACGACCGCAGGGCGCTCCGCGCTGGGTCGCGATGTTCTACCGGCCGGCCGCGGGCTCCTGGCGGACGGCCGCGCAGTCGCCCCACCGCTCGCCCGTGCTGTACGCCCTCGGCGAGATGACCCAGACCATGCGCGCGCGGGGCGACGAGGTGACCGTCGCCCTGTGGGGGCCGAAGGACGGCGCGTGGCACCGGTTCGACACCCCGCTGAAGCAGACCGCTGCATCTCAGCCGGATCCTGAGCCCGCCCCCGGCGAACCGACCAGCCTGGCGGAACGGATGACCGGCCGCCGCCACCAGGTCCTCATCGCCGGCCTGACCAAGGCGGGCCTCTACGACCTCTCCCCCGAGGACGACACGACCGTCCAGGCCCTGGTCGAACGGCTCGACGAGGCCGCCGTACGCCGGGTCGCCCACTGGCTGGCCACCGCCGGGGCCACACGCTAGCCGGGCCGGTTCAGCCGACGGCCCGTTGGGCAGTGAACTCCCGACGGCCACGGGACCCCGATGCCGTCAGGAGGGGGACGAACGAGGATGAAGGTCTCCGTAGACCGCGAGCTCTGCTACGGCTCCGCCGAGTGCGTCCACCGGGTGCCGGCGGTCTTCGAGTTCGTCGACGGCTTCGGGGCCGTCCGCCCGGGCCGCGAGCAGGTTGGTGAGGAACCGGAGATCCTGGAGGCGGTGGAGAAGTGCCCGAGCCAGGCGATCACCCTCACCGAGACGCCGCGGTCGGCGCCGGACGGGCCGTAGCGAGGGCGGATGCCGGTACCGAGCCTGCTCGCGGTCTTCGCCCATCCCGATGACGAGTCCCTGTCGGCGGGCGGCGTCCTCGCCCGCCACGCGTCCGCGGGCGCGCGCACGGCGGTCGTCACCGCGACCTGGTCGGCGGACACCCCACGCGCCGAGGAACTGGCCGAGGCGCTCCACATCCTGGGCGCCGGCACACCCCGCATGCTGGGCTACGCCGACTCCCACGTCCCGCACTCGGCCCCGGGCAGACCGCGCTGGTGCGACGCCCCGCTGGACGAGGCGGTGGGGAAACTGGTCGCGCACCTCCGGGACTTCCGCCCGCAGATCGTCGTCACCCACGACGCCTACGGGGGGCTGACGGGGCACGAGGACCATGTGCACACCCACCGCGTGACCGCGCTCGCGGTCCACGCCGCCGGCCTGGAACGCCTCTACCCGGACGCCGGAGATCAGTGGCAGCCGAGCGCCCTGTACCTGTCCACCCACCCGCACTCGGCCGCCCGGGCGTGGGGCGGACACCTGGCCCCCGTGGGCAAGGCCGTGCACACGGTCCCCGACGCACGCGTCACCGCCACCGTCGACGTCTCCCCCTGGCTGGACCGGAAGGTCGCGGCGGTCCTGGCCCACCGCACGGAGGTGGCGCGGGGAGCCGCTCCGGGCCTCGTCGCCGCACTTCCCCTGCCCGAACGGGAACGGCTGCTCGGCACGGAGTGGTACACCCGCCACGACCTGACGCCGACGGCCCCGATGCAGACCGAACTGCTCTCATAGAGCGGCCGGGGCACCCCACTGGAGCCGGGACAACGCCCTGGCCCTGGCCTCCACGACAGCCATCCGCACCTCCCGCTCGGCCCGGTCCGTATGGGCCGCCTGCCCGGTCACCTGCCCGTCCCACTTCCGGTACAGCAGGCCCACCTCCGCCGAGAACCAGCCCCGGCTCACCGCGTTCAGCGCCAGCAGCAGCCCCGTGTCCTCCGAGGCGGGCAGCGCCATCCACCCGCCCAGGGCGAGCAGCAACTCCCGCCGCACGAACAGCGAGGCGGGATGCACCTGCGCGAGGAAGCCGTTCGCCTTCCAGTGCGCGAGCACGGCCCCGCGCTCGATCGGCCCCTGGTCCGGATCGCCCGGAAACCCGACGGTCGACCCGTCGGGCATGAGGTCGAGCACCCGCGACGTGGCCCAGCCGAGGTCCGGATCCCCTTCCAGCGCGGCGAGATCCCGCGCGAGCGCGCCCGGCGCCAACCGGTCGTCGGCGTCGAGGACCTTCACGTACGCCCCGTCCCCGTGCGCCAGCGCCATGGTCCTCGCGACACCGGGCCCCCCGGCCCGCCCCTGTCGGAACGTCACGCGAGCGTCCCTGGGCACATACGGCCTGACGCCTTCGCTCTCCCCGTCCTCCTGCACGACCCAGTGCCACTCCCAGTCCCCGGGAAGCCGCTGCGCGCACAACGACGCGTAGGCCTCCGGCAGGAACCGGGCATGGGGACCGTGCACGGCGGTGACGACGACGATGCGCCGACTCACGGCGGCGTTCACCCACCCTTCTCCGACCAGCACGCCTCGCTGATCGTAGTGCTCACTGGGTTTCCGGCTCGCTGCCCAGTTCCAGGACGAGGTGATAGCCACCGGCCAGATCGACACCGGTCCGCTCGCGGAGCAGCTTGACCGCGGCGATCTGCTGACCGTCGCCGAGCAGAGCGGCCAGTTCCGCGACCAGCGGGGCGTCGATGCGCCGCAGGGCAGCCAGCGCCTCGGCACTGCTCGTGGGCAGCGTGTGCCCGTCGGCCAGCATGCCCACCGCCTCCCGGGCCGGGCCCCGCTTGAGCCAGGAGCCCTTGCGCACCCGCCGGACGGCCTTGCCCGTACGTCCGTCCCGGGCCAGCGCCCTCGCCTCGTCCTGGGCCTCCCGCCCGACGGGCGTGATCAGCGCGGCCGTCCGGGCCCTGGTGTTCGTCATGACACTCCTGCGTCGTGGAATCTCAAGGCTGAAGACGGCGGTGAGCCGGTTGCCGTTGCCCCACGCAGAAGGGTGCCCCTCGCCGAGGGGCACCCTTCTGCACTGCAACACCTATGACCTGCGCGGAGGCGGTGGGATTTGAACCCACGGTGACATCGCTGCCACGACGGTTTTCAAGACCGTTCCCTTCGGCCGCTCGGGCACGCCTCCCCGCGCCGGCCGTGATCGGCGGCGCGGGGACAAGGGTAACGGGTCGGTGCGGGCCGGTGGGGGTCAGTTGTCGCCGACGCGGGAGCCGAGCGTGACGTCGACCGTGTGCTGCTTGCCGCCGCGCTCGTAGGTGATCGCGACCTTGTCGCCGGGCTGGTGGGTCCAGATCTCGCCGATCAGGGTGGGGCCGGAGTCGATCACCCGGTCGTCGAGCTTGATGATGACGTCGCCCGGCTTGAGGCCCGCCTTGGCAGCGGGGCCGCCCGGCTCGACCGGTGCCGCGCCGCCCGCGCCCTGGTCGGTGATCTGCGCGCCGTCGGAGCTGTCGTCCAGGGAGACGGACGCGCCGATCTTCGCGTACACCGGCTTGCCGTTCTTGATCAGCTCCTGGGCGACGTACTTGGCCTGGTTGATCGGGATGGCGAAGCCCAGGCCGATCGAGCCCGACTGGCCGGTGCCGAAGCCGCCGTTGCCGGTGGACTGGATCGCGGAGTTGATGCCGATGACATTGCCCTGCGCGTCCAGCAGCGGACCGCCGGAGTTGCCCGGGTTGATCGAGGCGTCGGTCTGCAGGGCGCTCATGTACGACGCCTGGCTGCCGCTGCCGTCGCTGGAGGCCACCGGGCGGTTCTTGGCGCTGATGATGCCCGTCGTCACCGTGTCGGACAGGCCGAACGGGGCGCCGATCGCGATGGTCGAGTCGCCGACGGCCACCTTGTCCGAGTCGCCCAGGGTGAGCGGCTTCAGGTCGGAGGGGGCGTCCTTGAGCTTGATGACGGCCACGTCGTAGCCCTGCGCGTGACCGACCACCTCGGCGTCGTACTTCTTGCCGGTCGGGAAGGTCGCCGTGAGCTTGCCGCCGTCCACCGCGTCCGCCACCACGTGGTTGTTGGTGACGATGTGGCCCTGCTTGTCGAAGACGAAGCCCGTGCCGGTGCCGCCCTCGCCGCTGGTGCTCTCGGCCTCGATCGTGACCGTGCTCGGCAGCGCCTTGCCGGCGACACCCGCGGTCGTGCCCGGGTCGCGCTTGACGTCGCCGCCACTCGCGGAGGCCGAGACCGTCGTGGAACCGGTGCTCTCGTCGTTGTCCTTCGCCAGCACATATCCGAGCCCGCCGCCCGCGCCGCCCGCGACCAGCGCGGCCACCAGGATCGCGGCGACCAGCCCGCCGCGCCCGCGGCCGGACTTCGGCGCCGGCTGCTGGTACGACGAACCCCAGCCGCCCGAGCCGGACCCGGAACCGCCGTCGCCGTACGGGGCGCTCGGCGGCGGGGGCGGGGGCCAGGACGGGTCGGGGGCGGAAGAGGAGGCGCCGGGGTGACCGGCGTCACCGGAGGCGCCCTGCCCGTGCGGGGCCTGGCCCTGGGCGTCCTGCCCGTACGGCCCCTGGGGGGCCTGGCCCTGGGCGTCCTGCCCGTACGGCCCCTGGGGGGCCTGTGCCTGGGGCGCCGGAGCAGCGGGAGCGTCCACCGGCACGGGGGGTGCGGACGGGGCGGGGGGTACCGCGGTGCCCTCGTTCTCGGTGCTCACAGCTTCTCTCCTAGATCCACGGCTGTTTTCCGGGTCGCACTCGGTCACGCTTTTCCCGCCGTTCGACGGGTCCGACGCGATACAGCTGCGCTTGTCCCTTTGTATGCCGTCAGCTTTTCCCACAGGCCGTCAGAGCACCATAAGCGGTGGCTGTGCGTCCGAGGCCATTCTTTATATAGGTCATTACAGGCGAAAAGGATGCAATCCCTATGCCTCCGTCCGGACCCGTGCATCCGTCGAGTCCGTCCGACCGGACGCGTACCCGCACTCGGTGGCACCATGACGCGGTGACCCACACACGGCAGCATGTGATTCAAGTCGTCGCCCACCGCGGAGCCTCCGAGGACGCCCCGGAGCACACCCTGGCCGCGTACACCAAGGCGATCGAGGACGGCGCGGACGCCCTCGAATGCGATGTGCGCCTCACCGCCGACGGCCACCTGGTGTGCGTACACGACCGCCGGATCAACCGTACGTCCAACGGCCGCGGCGCGGTCTCCGCGCTGGAGCTCGCCGACCTCGCCGCCCTCGACTTCGGCTCCTGGAAGACGGGCGAGGCCTGGCGGGGACGCGACGAGGAACCCGACTGGGAGCACCGCCCGGAGGACCGCGAGGCGACCTCCGTCCTCACGCTGGAGCGGCTGCTGGAACTCGTCGCCGACGCCGGGCGCCGCGTGGAACTGGCCATCGAGACCAAGCACCCCACCCGCTGGGCGGGGCAGGTCGAGGACCGCCTGCTGGTCCTGCTGAAGCGGTTCGGCCTCGACGCCCCGGCCTCCGCGGCGGAGTCACAGGTGCGGGTCATGAGCTTCTCGGCCCGCTCGCTGCACCGCGTACGGGCCGCTTCGCCGACCCTTCCGACGGTCCATCTGACGCAGTTCCCCTCGCCCCGGCTGCGCGACGGACGGCTGCCCCCGGGCGTGCGGATCGCGGGCCCCTCCATCCGGATCGTGCGCAACCATCCCACGTACATCGAGCGCCTGAAGCAGGCCGGCCACCAGGTGCACGTGTGGACCGTGAACGAGCCGGAGGACGTGGACCACTGCGTCGAGCTGGGCGTCGACGCCATCATCACCAACCGCCCGCGCGCGGTGCTGGACCAGCTCGGCCGCTGACGACCGGGACCGCCGACCTCTCACATCCCACCAGACCCACGCACACCTCTTGACCTCACGCCTTGAGGGGCGGGATCCTCCCATCTCGGCCACACCGATGATTTCCAGCCATGCGATTACAAGGAGTGCTCCGGCGCGTTCGGTCCGTATTCGTTCGTGGTGAATGCGTCACCGGACGTGGATTGGCCGGTTTCCGGTACAGGCCAATGGGGCATCCACACCGTGGCGTGGGGCGAAGGAGGTCTCGGGGGTGGCGTTGGTGGTGGCACAGGAGGTGCCCACGTCGTCGAGCATGGCCGTACCCCATGGCCCTGCGGGCGTGGGAGAAGCGCGACACCGGATGCGTGCGCAGTTGCGCAGAGGTGGCGTGGCGGAATCGGTCATCGACGACGCCGTACTGATCCTTTCCGAACTTTTGAGCAATGCGTGCAAGCACGGCAGGCCCCTGGGCGACGCGCTCTCCGGTGACGGTGACGTCCGGGCCGCGTGGCGCGTGGAGCCGGCCGGCCGACTCGTCGTCGAGGTCACGGACGGCGGCGGCCCGACCCGCCCCGCCCCCGCGACCCCGTCGGTCACCGCGCACGGCGGCCGCGGGCTGAACATCATCACCGCGCTCGCCGACGACTGGGGCGTACGGGACGACATCCGCGGCGAGGTCACGGTGTGGGTCATCGTCCACGACGACGTCCACGACCCGGACGCGGGCCACCGCCGCGACGATTTCGCGACACGCATCACCGCCCCCGCGGTCTCCCAGATACCCGGACTGGACTTCGCGGACGCCTTCGACGACATGGACTGAGCGCGTACGCCGCGCTGAACCGGGCGTTGTCCACAGGACCCCGTGGCCCGGGGCACGAACGGCTAGGCTCGCGACCGTACGAGACGAGCCGTAACCGGGAGACCCACCGATGGCCAAGAAGCGACCCCAGACGAAGGCCAAGCGCCCGCAGACCACGGGCGGGGCCCGCACCGCAGGCGCCGATGGAGACGTTCCGGTCGTCGGCGCTCGCGAGCCCTGCCCCTGCGGCAGCGGCCGCCGCTACAAGGCCTGTCACGGCCGGGCCGCCTCCCACGCCGCGACCGAGCTGGTGCACCGCCCCTTCGAGGGCCTGCCCGGCGAGTGCGACTGGGTCGCCCTGCGCGAGCTGGTCCCGGCGGCCACGGTCGAGCTGACGCTCAAGGACGGCCTGCCCGAGGGTGTCCCCGCGGTCACGCTGGCCACGGTGCTTCCCATGGCCTGGCCCGCGCTGCGCCGCGACGACGGCTCGGTCCTGATCGGCCTGCAGAACGACACCTCGTCCGGCGACATCAGCCGCGACCTCGCCGACACCCTCCAGCGCGCCCTGGAAGCCCAGCCCGGCACGCCCGTCCAGGGCCGCCGCGCCCCGGCCGACAGCCCGCGGCTGCAGGATCTGCTCGACCCCGAGGGCGCGTTCGAGCCAGAAGTGCACAGCGGCTTCGAGTTCTGGGTGCCGGACCCGGAGAACGCCACGCCCGACGTGACCGCCTCCCTGGAGCGGGCCAACTCCGCGGCCATCCCGACCGTCAAGCTCCAGGGCGTGGACGCCGCGTACTGGTGCGAGACGCCGGAGAAGAACCATCTGCGGTGGGTCATGCCGCACGCCGAGGAGCTGCTTCTGGACGCTCTGGCGCGGCTGCACGCCGCGGGCCGCTCCAGCCTCGGCGAGGGCACCCGCCTGGTCGGCTCCTTCCGCGCTCACGGGCTGACGGTGCCGGTGTGGGACCTGCCGAGCGGGGTCACCGCCGAGGACGTGGAGAAGCCGGCGGCCGAGTTCGCCGAGCGCCTCGCCGCCGCCCTGGCGACGGACGCGCCGCTCACCGCGGACGAGCGCCGCGCCCGCGGCGGCCTCACCAACCGGCAGGTCACGCTCAGCTGAAGCCCGCCGCGGCATCCGGTCGGCCGTCCACCGGCCGGCCGGGTCGTCGCGCCCTCGCCGGATCACAACTCCCGGCGGGGACAAGCCAGTCGGTGACTGGAAAGGCGAGTTCGAATTTGCGAACCGCCGATCTCTTGTTACCGTTCCTGTAGCCCGGTTGCTGGTGCATCCCCCGTCGCCAGCAACCGGGTCTTTGCGTCTCCGCTTCCGTTCACGGAATGCAGCCGCTCCTCAACTGCCGGTTCGTACAGGCGAGTTGCTTCCCGAGCGCAACAGCAGCGGCCCCCGCCCGCCCCGCTCGGCGAACTCCGCGACAGCGGTGTACGCCGCAGGATTCCCGCGCGTGGGCTCCCGGGGCGTCTCACACGTCCCCGGCTCGTCCTCCGCCCCCACGGCGCACCTCATCCGCACGCTGCGGTCCTCAGGACCCATGAGGCTGAGTACGGCGTCCAGCGCCTGGCCCGTCGCATTGCGGTAGTAGGTCCGCGCCCAGGTCTGCGCACCCTGCGTCACCACACAGGTCTGCGCCTCGATGCCGTCGGGGGAGGACAGTTCGGGACCACAGCGCACGGCGGCCGACAGGCCCTGACCGAGCGCCGGGAGGCCGGGGACGGTGGAGGCCGCCCCTGGCGCCTTGTCGTCGGCGCGCGGGGAGGGGCGCAGGGCACCGGATCCGGACGTACGGACGCCGGCACCCACCGAGCCCACAGCGCCCTTGGATCCCTTGGGCCCCGTGGACCCCACGGACCCCGCGGATGCCACCGCCAGCGGCAGTGCGATCGCGGACACCGCCACGACGCCCACGAGGGCGAGCAGTCTGGTCTTTCGGGAGTCCCGGGAGCGGCCCCGGGCGTGTCGCCGCATGGTTCCGGAACTTAACGCGCCGGGGCGGGCGCCGGGCTCGGCGCGCCCGACAGCCCTAGAACTCGGGCGCGCTCACACCCGTACGAGTGAGGGCTTCGACCACGGCGTCCACCACGGCCTCGACATCGGGCACCCACGGCGAGGCCGAGCCGGGCAGCGGCGCGCGCTCCCAGCGGATCTCGCCCTGGCCCGTCTCGGACGGGGGCAGGGCCAGGTAGCCGCCCTCGCCGTGGAAGCGGAGGGAGCCGGGCACGAAGTCCTTCGCGTAGAGCAGCTCGCCGAGCTGCTCCATCGAGTACGGCTTGACGAGGATCGCCCAGCGGGCGGGGGAGGCGACGACCGGGCCGAGCCGCATGCCCATCTGGTCGAGCGCCTCGAGGGCGCGGGCGGCCGGCAGGGCCGGCAGGGAGACCGCGCAGGGGGCGTGGCCGCCGGTGGCCAGGACGATCGGCGCCGTCGGCCGGTTGCCCCACCACCAGCGCACCATGCGTCCGTCGGTGGTGGCCGCGAGGAGGCCGGGGTCGAAGGGGTGCGCGCCGGGCACCGTGCAGTCGGGGTCGGGGCAGCTGCAGCGGGAGTGCCCCTGCGGGTCCGCCGCCACGCCCGGGAGTACGGGCCACTGCCATTCCGTCGCGTAGGTCAGGGCCGCGCCGATCAGTTCAGGCCCGTCGCTGCGCTGGGACAAGAGCCTGCGTCGCCTTCCGAGGATCTCGCGCATGTGCGCTCGTTCCTTTCCGTTGCACGCCTGGCAACACCGTGGTCCACGTCACATCATGTGTCGATCACTTCACTGTGCGTACCTGTTGGCGCATCACACCCCTGCATCAAGCAAGGGGAACCCCTATGGGTCGAGCTTCGGGCAGCCTCCGCGACTGTCCCGCCCATACTGCGTCTGTCCAAAGCACGGGCGTGGCGTAGGGGTGGCGAAGTATGGCGTTTGCCGTCGCGCGTATTTCTCTCCGCCTCCGCCACGGGAGGATGGGGCACGGTCGTCGGTGGATAGGACGCCCGGTTCCGTCACCAGGTTCCGGGTGATTCCCAACCACCCCTGGCCTTCACCGAGTACGTACCCATCACGACCGTTGTGACGCTCCGTCGAGCAAGCCCAGTCGACCGCAATAAGCCGTCCCCTGAGGCAGTTTTAAGCCAACTTTGCATTTCCGCAAGAGGAAGGGGAGTTGTTCTCCCGGACCTCACGGACACCAGGAATCCCGGCAGGACAATGCTGGACATCTCCTCACGAGTGCGTGTACATGTGGAGACACTGCTAGCGACGCAGAATGACATGGGGGTTTGCGATGCTTTTGAGCAGTACGTACCGGTTGGAAGGCCGGACGCCATGAACGCTCCGCACCCTCCGAAAGTGGCTGGAATCGATTCAACGGTTCCGGCGCCCGCACACACTGTCGCGCCCGTCGCGACGGGCGCGACCCCGGCCGTCCCCGCACATCCCCCGACCCCTCCCGGCGCGGTGCTCCAGGACCGTCTCGCCGGCTGGGTCTCCGACCTCACCACCCTGCACGAACTCACCGAACGCCTGGCCCGCACGGCCACGCTCGACGAAGCGCTCCAGGAACTGCTGCGGGCCGGCGCCGCACTGGTGGGCGCCCGGCGCGGCCTCGTCGTCCTCGAACCCGGCGACGGACTCGGCCCGGACACCACCATCGGCCTGGGCCTGGCCCGCTCCGATCTCGGCCACATCGAGACGGTGCCGCGCAGCGCCCTGTCCTACGGCCGGATCCTCGACGGGCTGCCGGGCGGCGAGGGCGGCATCGCCGAACCCGACCTGTTCGCCGCGGAGGGGCTCGACCCCCGTCACCGCGAGGTCGCGGCCCGCCTCGGCTACGCCGCGAGCTACGCCCTCCCCCTGACCACCGACACCGCCGGCCGCCTCGGCGCCGCCGTCTGGCTCTACGACGAACCCGCCGAACCGGGCGAGCGGCAGCGCCACCTCTCCGGCCTCTACGCGCGGTACGCCGCCGAGCACCTCGCCCGCCTCCTCGAACTGGAACGCACGCGCACGTCCATGGCCACGATGTCGGACGAGCTGCTGCCCGCGCGGCTGCCCCGGGTCGCCGGTGTCCAGCTGGCCGCCCGGCACCGCACGAGCCCGCGCGGCGGCGGCGACTGGTACGACGCGCTGCCGCTGCCCGACGCCGCCCTCGGCCTCGCCGTCGGATCCGTCACCGGGTCGGGCCCGAGCGCGGTCGCCGCCATGGGACGACTGCGGGCCTCGCTGCGCGCGTACGCCGTGATGGAGGGGGAGGACCCGGTCGCCGTCCTGTCCGACCTGGAGCTGCTGCTGCGGCTGACCGAACCGGCCCGCTCGGCCACGGCCCTCTTCGGCTACTGCGAACCGGCCGCGCGCAAGATCACGCTGGCCGGTGCCGGGCACAGCCCGCCGCTGCTGATCGGACAGCGCCGCACCCAGTTCGTGGAGACGTCCGTCTCCGCCCCGCTCGGCATGCTCGCCTGCTGGGAGGCGCCCAGCGTGGAGATCCTCGCCGAACCCGGAGAGACGGTTCTGCTCTACACGGACGGGCTGCTGCACCGCACCGGCGAGGCGACCGACCGCGCCTTCGCCCGGCTGCACGCGGCGGCGGCCGCAGTGCCCCGGCCCCTGCGCGGCGACCCCGGGGCGATCGCCGACCACGTCCTGCGGAGCGTGCTGCCGGACGGGCTGGACGCGGCGGAGGGTGCCGAGGACGTCGTCCTGCTGGCGGTCCGCTTCGAGTAACGCTCCTCGTCATCGCCCTGGGGCCGCTTCCGGGCCGCCGTACAGTGGACGGTGGTCCAGTGCCGTATCGAGGAGGATGACCGTGGCGGAGGAGCTCATCCCGGAGACCCCGGACGAGAGCGAAGAGCCGATCAAGCAGCGGAAGAACGGACTGTACCCGGGCGTGTCCGACGAGCTTGCCGAGAATATGAAGAGCGGCTGGGCCGACACCGAGCTGCGCGATCTCGAGCCCATCCCCCAGGCCGCCGAGACCGCGGCCCGCCGGGCGGCGCTCTCCGCGCGCTTCCCGGGCGAGCGTCTGGTGATCCCCGCGGGCAACCTGAAGACCCGCTCGAACGACACCGAGTACGCCTTCCGCGCCTCCGTCGAGTACGCCTACCTCACCGGCAACCAGACCGAGGACGGCGTCCTGGTCCTCGAGCCCAAGGACGAGGGCCACGAGGCGACGATCTACCTCCTGCCGCGCTCCGACCGCGAGAACGGCGAGTTCTGGCTGGACGGCCAGGGCGAGCTGTGGGTCGGCCGCCGGCACTCCCTCACCGAGGCCGGGACGCTGTACGGCATCCCCGCCTCCGACGTGCGCGAGCTGGCCGGCGCCCTGCGCGAGGCCACCGGGCCGGTGCGGGTCGTGCGCGGGTACGACGCCGGCATCGAGGCGGCCCTGACCGACAAGGTCACCGCCGAGCGTGACGAGGAGCTGCGGGTCTTTCTCTCCGAGGCGCGGCTGGTCAAGGACGAGTTCGAGGTCGGCGAGCTGCAGAAGGCGGTCGACTCGACCGTGCGCGGCTTCGAGGACGTGGTGAAGGTCCTCGACAAGGCCGAGGCGACCTCCGAGCGGTACATCGAGGGCACGTTCTTCCTCCGCGCACGCGTGGAGGGCAACGACGTCGGCTACGGCACCATCGCGGCGGCCGGGCCGCACGCCTGCACGCTGCACTGGGTGCGCAACGACGGGGCCGTGCGCTCCGGCGAGCTGCTGCTGCTCGACGCGGGTGTGGAGACGCACACGTACTACACGGCCGACGTGACGCGCACGCTGCCGATCAACGGGCGGTTCAGCGAGATCCAGCGCAAGATCTACGACGCGGTGTACGAGGCCCAGGAGGCCGGGATCGCCGCGGTGAAGCCGGGCGCGAAGTACCGCGACTTCCACGATGCCGCGCAGCGGGTGCTGGCCGAGAAGCTCGTCGAGTGGGGGCTGGTCGAAGGGCCCGTGGAGCGGGTGCTGGAGCTGGGGCTGCAGCGGCGCTGGACGCTGCACGGGACCGGGCACATGCTCGGCATGGACGTCCATGACTGTGCGGCGGCGCGGGTCGAGGCGTACGTGGACGGTGTCCTCGAGCCGGGGATGTGCCTGACCGTCGAGCCCGGGCTGTACTTCCAGGCCGATGACCTGACGGTGCCGGAGGAGTACCGGGGTATCGGCGTGCGGATCGAGGACGACATCCTCGTGACGGACGACGGCAACCGGAATCTGAGTGCCGCGCTGCCGCGGCGTTCGGACGAGGTCGAGGCCTGGATGGCGTCCGTCAAGAGCTGACGGCGTCCAGGAACAGGGCGCCCGCCAGCAGGGGTGCGCTGCCGCTGGGAGTCCAGCCTCGGCCGGTGAGGTCGGTGTCCAGGGCTGCCAGCGCCGCCGCACCATGCTCCGTCGCCGCACCGCCCGCTTCCAGGACCCCGCGCGCTCCGGCCTGGACCTGACGCAGGCCCATCGGGCCCGCCGTGTAGAGCAGTTCCGTGTCCTGGAGTGTGGACATCACCGTGAGCAGGGCGTCCAGGCGGGCCCGGTGCTCGGGGGCGCCCCGGGTGCGGGCCGTGGTGAGGGCGGTCAGGGCCCGGCGCACGTGGGGGAAGCCGGCTCTGGCCTCTCCTCTCGCGCCGGCCGCGCCGTAGCGGGCCGACATCGTGGAGCCGCGGGAGGGGCGGCGCGGGGCTTTGCGGTCGGGGTGGGCGGCCAGCTGTTTGGCCAGGGCGGTGGTGTCGGCCGGTTCGGCTCCCGGTCGCAGTGCCGCCGCCGCCACGAGCAGTCCCAGCGTCCACAGGGCGCCCCGGTGACCGCCGCCCGTCAGCGCCACCGTGTGTTCCGTGGAGCGGCCGATCGCGCCCAGGTCCGTCCGGAGGCGGGCACTGGGCTCGCCCGTGCGGCGGGCCGTCGCGGCCATGGCCGTGAGGCCGGGGAACAGGGCCCTGGCCGACCAGCGCAGGGCGCTGTGGTCCCGGCGGGTGGCCCGGGCCGTCAGGTCGCGTGGGTCGGGCAGCCCCGGCTTGGGCGCCAGGGCCAGCTGGCCGATCAGTGCGTCGACGGCGGCCCGGGCGAGCGCCTCGTCCTCGCGGCCGTTCCCGTGCTGCGTTCCCGTCATGGGACCGGGAATGTAGGGGCGCCACCCGTCAGGGACATGAGGCCCGGCTGTGGGCATGCTGTGAACCGGCTCGAAGCGTCCGACCGGTCGGTCAAGAAACAGCAGGTCAGCGGTAGTTGACGTGTGAGATCATGGCCGACCTTGCCGGTCCGACTCGGGGAACAGGCGCGATCATCATGAAGAACGTTCAGACGGCGCTGACCATGCAGGACGCCATCCTCACCCTGCAGAAGTACTGGAGCGACAACGGCTGCATGATCACGCAGCCGCTCAACACCGAGGTCGGAGCCGGTACGGCCAACCCGGCCACGGCGCTGCGGGTACTCGGTCCCGAGCCGTGGAGCGTCGCCTACGTGGAGCCGAGCGTGCGGCCTGACGACTCGCGCTACGGCGAGAATCCCAACCGGCTCCAGACCCACACCCAGTTCCAGGTGATCCTCAAGCCCGACCCGGGCAACCCGCAGGAGCTGTATCTGGGCAGCCTGCGCGCCCTGGGTGTCGATCTGAACGCGCACGACGTGCGGTTCGTCGAGGACAACTGGGCCTCGCCCGCCCTCGGCGCCTGGGGGCTGGGCTGGGAGGTCTGGCTGGACGGCATGGAGATCACCCAGTTCACCTACTTCCAGCAGGTCGGCGGCGTCGCCCTGGACCCGGTGTCGGTGGAGATCACGTACGGGCTCGAACGCATCCTGATGAACCTCCAGGGCGTGTCCCACTTCAAGGACATCGCCTACGCCCCGGGCATCACCTACGGCGAGGTGTTCGGGCAGAACGAGTACGAGATGAGCCGCTACTACCTCGACGACGCCGACATCGACACCAACCACCGCTTGTTCGAGTCGTACGCGGCCGAGGCGCGGCGCCTGCTGGACCTGGAGCTGCCGGTCCCGGCGTACACGTATGTGCTCAAGTGCAGCCACACCTTCAACGTGCTCGACGCGCGCGGTGCGATCAGCACCACCGAGCGGGCCAAGGCGTTCTCGCTGATGCGGGGCCTGACGCACGAAACGGCGAAGCTGTGGGAGCGGCGGCGGGCCGCGCTGGAGCATCCGCTCGGGCTGGCGGCGGCGCCGGCTCCGGCCGAGCGGGCCATGCTGCCCAAGGTGCCCGGCGTCGAGACGCTGCTGTTCGAGATCGGCGTGGAGGAACTGCCCTACGCCGACGTCCCCGCCACCACCGAAGCGGTGCGCGAGTCGGTCACCGCCAAGCTCGCCGCGACCCGGCTGGGGCACGGCGCGATCAACGTGATGGCCACACCGCGCCGGATCGTGATCACGGTCGACGGGGTGCAGCCGCGCGAGCGGGACACCATGCGGACCGTGCGCGGGCCCAAGGTCGCCGCCGCCTACAAGGACGGCGCCCCCACTCCCGCGCTCCAGGGCTTCGCCCGCAGCCAGGGCGCCGAACCGGCCGACGTGCGGGTGGTCGAGTTCAACGGGGCCGAGTACGTGGCCGTCACCCGGCACGAGGAGGGGCGCCCGGCCGTCGAGGTGCTCAGCGACCTGCTGGCCGAGGTCGTCTCCGGGCTGCGGGCCGGGCGCAACATGCGCTGGAGCGATCCGGGGCTGTCGTTCTCGCGTCCCGTGCGCTGGCTGCTCGCGCTGCTGGGCCGCACTCCCCTGCCCGTGGTGGTCTCCTCGCTGTCGGCCGGCGACACCACGCGGGTGCAGCGGCAGGCGCCCTACCCGGAGGTCCGGGTGACCTCCGCCGAGGGCTACCCGCACTTCCTGCACATGCACGGCATCCTGCTCGACCGCGAGGCCCGGCGCGGCGCGGTCGTGCGCGGTGCCCTGGAGGCCGCCGCCGAGGTGGGCGGGCGCATCGACGTGGAGGGCCAGTCCGGGCTGATCGACGAGATCACCGACATCCTGGAGTTCCCGTACGCCGTGCGGGGCTCGTTCGACGAGCGCTACCTCGAACTGCCCGCGAGTGTCCTGACCACCGTGATGCGCAAGCACCAGCGCTATCTGCCGGTGCTGGACGGGGAGCGGCTCATGCCGCACTTCGTGACCTTCGCCAACGCCCTGTGCGACGACGACGTGGTCCGGGCGGGCAACGAGGCGGTGCTGCGGGCCCGCTACGAGGACGCCGCGTTCTTCTGGCGGGCGGACCTGAAGGTGGCGCCGGAGGAGTTCCGGCGGCGGCTGGACAAGCTGACCTTCGAGGACCGCCTCGGCACGGTCGCCGACCGTGCGGTCCGGCTCGCCTCCCTCGCTCAGGACCTGGCCGGTCGGGCCGGGCTCCCGGAGGAGTCGGTGGAGGTCGTGCGGCGGGCCGGCGCCCTGGCCAAGTTCGACCTGGCGTCGCAGATGGTGATCGAGTTCTCCGGGCTCGCCGGGGTCATGGCGGAGGAGTACGCCCGCCGGTCCGGCGAGTCCGACGAGGTCGCCCGGGCGCTGGCCGAGATGGAGCTGCCCCGCTCCGCCGGCGGCGCCCTGCCGGCCGGGGACGCGGGGGCCGTGCTGTCCCTCGCCGACCGGTTCGACCTGGTGACGGGCATGTTCCTGATCGGCGCCGCGCCGACCGGGAGCTCCGACCCGTACGGGGTGCGCCGGGCCGCGATCGGGCTGCTCAACGTACTGCGGAACCTGCCGGCCGTGGCCGGGGTGCGGGTGAGCGAGGGGTTGCGCGCGGCGGCCGTACGGTACGCCGCACAGGGCGTCGAGGTGCCCGCCGAGCGGGTCGCCGAGGCCGCCGAGCTCATCACCCGGCGCTATGAGCAGCAGCTCACCGACGCCGGACACGAGCACCGGCTCGTCCAGGCCGTGCTGGTGTGGGCCGACCGACCTGCCCACGGCGATCGCACGCTGGCCACGCTGGAGCAGCAGGTCGGCAGCGAGGCGTTCGAGGCACTCGCTGCCGCTTTCCAGCGGGTGGTGCGCATCCTGCCCGAGGGCGGTGTCGAGGCGGCGGACGTGTCCCTGCTGACCGCCCCCGCCGAACTGCGTCTCGCGGAGAGCGCACAGGCCGTACGGCAGGCGCTGCAGGGGCAGGAGGACGATCTCGGCGCGCTGATCGAGGTCTCCGCCCCGCTGGTCGACGCGATCGGCGCCTTCTTCGACGAGGTGCTGGTGATGGACCCCGACCCGGCGGTCCGGGCGGCGCGGCTGGCGCTGCTCACGGAGGTGGCGGGGCTGGCGCGTACGACGCTGGACTGGGGGGCGCTGTAGGGCGGTCGGTCACGGGCGGTGTTTCACGTGAAACACCGCCCTGTCCGCTGGAGGTCAGACCGCCATCAGCGGTGCGTCGGAACGCCACTTCAGGACCTTGTCGAAGCTCACCACGGCTCCGCCCCGGCCCGGCTTGTTGCCGATGTGGACGTGGTCGGCGAGCTCCTCGATGAGGCACAGCCCCCTGCCGTTCTCCGCGTCGGAGTGCGCGGGACGGATCGCCGGGCGGGACGGACCGGCTGACGCCGCGGGGAACCCCGGGCCCGCGTCGGCGACCTCGATCCGGCACTTCTCCCCGTCGAGGTACGCGGTGACCCGGTACGCCTCCGAGCCGGGGCCACGCCCCGTGTCCCCGCCGTGCTCCACGGCGTTCGCGCACGCCTCGCTGAGCGCGACGGAGAGGTCGTAGGAGATGTCCGGGTCGACGCCCGCGGTCTCCATCGTGCCGATCAGCAGGCGGCGGGCGAGCGGCACGCTCGCAGCTTCGCGCCGCAGATGGAGTGACCACCAGATGCTCATGCTCCAGCCTCCTGGCTGCGGCTCGACATACCGTTACGTATTGCCCTCAGTGCCCCTGTGTAAGCGTGAAGTTGACGTGACGCCGCCCATACGGCGGATGCGCGCTGGTCCTGATCGGTGTATGTGGGCGCAGGTATCGGCGCATCCGGGGGCGCGCGGGGCCAGAGCATGACGTTCCGGTCGTACGGCATCTTGCGGACCTGCCGCACGAGGCCTACGGGGCCAGTGCGATGATGAGCCCGCCATGACTGCCCCCCACGCGCGCGCGACGCGCTCCGGACACACGCTCCGGATCCTGCGGGCCGCGGTGTTCGCCGCGGTCTGCGTCGTGCTGGCCGGGGCAGGTCACGCGCTCGCCTCCTGCGAAGGCATCCCGCTGTGGACGCTGGGCGCCGGGTTCCTCGGGGTGGCCGCGGTGGCGGCTCCACTCGCCGGGCGGGTGCGCTCGCTGGCGGGGATCGCGGCGCTGCTCGCCGTCGGCCAGACGGTGCTCCACACCTTGTTCGGCCTCGGCCAGCACGGTACGGCCGCCGCCACGGCCTCGGCGCCGGCGGGCGGGAGCGACGCCGCGCTGGTCCAGCAGGCCGCGCGGTTCGTGTGCGGCACGACGGCGGCGGCGATCAGCCCGGCGCAGGCCCACAGGATCCTCACCGAGGCCCGGATCCAGCCGTCCCCGGGGGCGCACACGCACCTGCCCGGGGATCCTCTGTCCGAGCCGTCGGCCTCGCTGTGGCCGTCCCTGCCGATGCTGCTCGGTCACGTCCTCGCGGCACTCGCCGCCGGCTGGCTGCTGCGCCACGGCGACCTGGCACTGCTGCGGCTCACCGAACTGTCGGCGCAGGGAGTCGCCGAGGGGGCGCTCGTGCGCTCCCTGAGGGCCGCTCTCGCGCTGGTGCGCGCCCTGCGCGCCGGGCTTCCGGGAGCCCCGGGGGCCGGCCCGCGCCCGGCGCACGCCGCCCGGCCCGCGCCCCCGATGCCTCGCACGACGGCGCTCCAGCACACGGTGATCCGGCGCGGCCCGCCCGCCGCCCCGGCTTCCGCAGCCGCACTCGCCCTCGCCGCCTGACGCGACGCGACCACCACCACTGCGCCCCTCGGATGTCCCGGGTGCTCCTCTTCGGAGCCCCGGAGCCCTGGATCCCGCGGAGGAGGGCCGCCGTCGTGCGGCACGCGCGCGTGCGCAGCCCTCCTTCCACACCATCCAGACCGAACTCACAGCGGAGTGCTCCTTCCATGAAGGTTTCCCGTATCGTCGCGGCCGGTGCCGCCGCCGGTGTCACCGTTCTCGCCCTGTCCGCCCCCGCCTTCGCGCACGTCAGCGTGCAGCCCGAAGGCACGGCCGCCAAGGGCGGCTACGCGGTGGTGAACTTCAAGGTTCCGAACGAGCGTGACGACGCCTCGACCACCAAGCTCGAGGTCAACTTCCCCACCGACCACCCGCTGGCCTCCGTCATGCCGGAGCCCATGCCGGGCTGGAAGATCGACGTCACCACGTCCAAGCTGGACAAGCCGCTGGAGATGCACGGCGAGAAGATCACCGAGGCCGTCACCAAGGTCACCTGGACCGCCGACGGCAAGGGGATCGAGCCCGGCTACTTCGAGAAGTTCCCGCTCTCCGTCGGCCAGCTGCCCGAGGACACCGACGAGTTGGTCTTCAAGGCCCTGCAGACGTACTCCAACAAGGAGGTCGTCCGCTGGATCGAGGTGCCGCAGAAGGGCCAGGAGGAGCCCGACAACCCGGCCCCGGTGCTGGAGCTGTCCGCCGCCTCCGAGGACGGGCACCACGGCTCGGCGGCTGACGAGGACTCCCACGCCGAGTCGGCCGAGAAGACCTCCGCCGACACCGCCGCCTCCGACTCCGCCTCCTCCGACGGCACCGACACCACCGCCCGCGTGCTCGGCATCGTCGGCATCGTGGTCGGCGCGGCGGGTGTCGCCTACGGCGTGCTCGCCGGGCGTCGGCGGTCCGACGCCTGAGCCTGCTTCCGTTGACGGCGCGCACCGGACCCCCCGCCCTGAGCGGGGGGCACCCCCGGTGCGCGCCGGGTCACCGACATCTGGGACATTTTTCTATGCGCACCAAGACCTTCGCCGCGGCCGCACTGCTCGCCGCCGCCTCCCTGACCCTGACCGCCTGCGGCAGCGGCGACGACAGCGACAAGCCCGTCGCCGTGGTGTCGGAGGAGGCCGGCACCGACAAGGCCGCCACCGTCCTCGACAAGCCCTTCGAGAAGCCGGACCTGGTCCTCACCGACACGCAGGGCAAGAAGTACGACCTCCGCAAGGAGACCGAGGGCAAGCCCACGCTGATCTACTTCGGCTACACCCACTGCCCCGACGTCTGCCCGCTGACGATGAACAACATCGCCGTCGCCAAGAAGCAGCTGCCGAAGGCCGAGCAGGACGAGCTGCGCGTGGTGTTCGTCACCACCGACCCCAAGCGCGACACCTCGGCCGAACTCGGCAAGTGGCTCAAGGGCATCGACTCCAGCTTCGTCGGCCTCACCGGCGACTTCGCGACCATCCAGGCCGGCGCCCGCACCCTCGGCATCTCCATCGAGCCGACCACGAAGGACAAGAACGGCAAGCTCGTCTCCGAGCACGGCACCCAGGTCATCGCGTTCTCCCCGAAGACCGACGGCGGCTATGTGCTCTACGGCGAGGACGCCTCCGTCGACGACTACACCAAGGACCTCCCCAAGATCGTCAAGGGGGAGAAGCCGTGAGGCGGCGGCTCGGCCCGGCGGCGGCCCTCGTCATAGCCGGGACGCTGGCCCTGACGGGCTGCGGCGGCTCGGACTCCGGCGGTGAAGGCGAGTCGGGGAAGGCGGAACTCTCCGTCGGCTCCGCGTACATGCCGCAGCCGGTGTCCGACGACATGGCGGCCGGCTTCCTCACCGTCACCAACAAGGGCGGCGCCGCCGACGAGCTCACCTCGGTCACCAGTGACGTCGCCGGACAGGTCACCGTGCACCAGACCGTCGACGGGGCGATGCAGGAGGTCAAGAGCCTGAAGATCCCCGCGGGCGGACGGCTGGAGCTGAAGAGCGGCGGCGACCACCTGATGTTCGAGCAGCTGAAGAGCAAGCCGAAGGAAGGCCGGACGGTCTCCCTCGAACTGCACTTCGCCCACTCCGCCCCCGTGAAGGTCGAGATGCCGGTGAAGCCGGCGACCTACACACCGAAGACCGGACACTGAGGGAGGGACCCTGTGACGCAGACCATCGCCCCCCGCGTCCGGACACTGGTGCTGCTGCTCCTGGCCGCGGCCTGCGCGCTCCTCGCCGGAGCCGGCCCGGCCTCCGCGCACGCCGCGGTGACCGGCAGCGACCCCGGGCAGGGGGCGGTGGTCGACAAGGCCCCGGCCCGGATCTCGCTCACCTTCTCCGAGCAGGTCGCGCTGTCCGACGACTCGCTGCGCGTGCTCGACCCCGAGGGCAAGCGCGTCGACACGGGCAAGCCGGCCAACGTCAGCGGCACGACGTACGCCGTACCGCTGCACTCGGGCCTGCCCGACGGCACGTACACCGTGGCCTACCAGGTCGTCTCGGCGGACAGCCATCCCGTCGCCGGCGCCTGGACCTTCTCCATCGGCGCCCCCTCCAAGACGTCCGTGTCGGTCTCCGGACAGGCGGCCGACGACGGGGTCGTGGGCTGGTTGTACGGCTTCGGGCGGTACGTGTCGTACGCCGGTTTCATCGTGATGGCCGGCGGCGCCGCCTTCGTGCTCGCCTGCTGGCGGCGGGGTTCCGGGGTGCGGCCGGTTCAGCGGTTCGTCGTCACCGGGTGGGTCGCGCTCACCGCGGCCACCCTCGCGCTGCTGTTGCTGCGCGGCTCGTTCACGGGCTCCGGGAAGGTCGCCGACGTCTTCGACCTGTCGCTGCTCGGGCAGGTGCTGCAGACCAAGACCGGCGCGGCCCTGGTGTCCCGGCTGCTGCTGCTCGCCGCGGCGGCCCTGTTCATCGCCGTGCTGTTCGGGGCCTATGACAAGCGTGAGGACGCCCAGGAGAAGCGGGACCTCACCTTCGGGCTCTCGATCGGCGGCGTCGTCGTGGCAGCCGGGCTCGCCGCGAGCTGGGCGATGTCCGAGCACGCCTCGGTCGGCCTCCAGGCGGGCATCGCCATGCCGGTCGACGTGCTCCATCTGCTGGCCGTCGCCGCCTGGCTCGGCGGACTGGGCGCGCTGTTGGTCGCCCTGTACCGCGCCCCCGCCGACACGCCCGTCGACGCACCGGCCGTACGCCGCTTCTCCCGGGTCGGCTTCGGCAGCGTCCTCACCCTGATCGCGACCGGGACGTACCAGTCCTGGCGCCAGCTCGGCTCCTGGTCGGCCTTCACCGACACCCGCTACGGCCAGCTCCTCCTGGCCAAGATCGCCCTCGTGGTCGTCCTGGTCGGCGTGGCGTGGATCTCGCGCCGGTGGACGGGGCGGCTCGCGGAGACGGTCCCGGTGGAGGCATCGGCGGTACGGGAGAAGGAGCGGGTCGGCGCGGGGGCGGATGCCGCCGGGGACGTGGACGCCTCTGCTGGCGGCCAGGGGGACGGCTCCGGTGAGGGCGGAAGTGACGGCGACGGCGGCAGTGACACCGGCACCGGCCTCGACCCCGACGAGCAGCAGTCCGACCCCGAGCCCGCCGACTCCGAACGGGCCGCCCAGCTCGCCCGGCAGCAGGCCGCACGGGACGCCGCACGGCAGAAGCGGATGCGGGACGCGGACCCGAACCGCTTCGGGCTGCGCCGCTCCGTACTGACCGAGGCCGGCATCGCGGTCGTACTGCTCGCCGTCACCACCGTGCTGACCCAAACCGAGCCGGGGCGCACCGAGCAGGAGGCCAAGGCGGCCACCTCGTCCTCCGTGTCCCCCTCCGCGGACTCGGGCGCCTCCGGGGCACTGACCCTGAACATGCCGTTCGACACCGGCGGCGAGGACGGCAAGGGCATCGTCACCATCGACGTCGACCCCGCACGCGTGGGCGACAACGAGATGCACGTCTACGTGGAGCGGCCCAACGGACGGGCCTTCGACATCCCCGAGGTGAAGGTCGACTTCACCCTGAAGGCCAAGGACCTCGGGCCCCTGCCCGTCATCCCCGACCACATCGCAACCGGACACTGGTCGGCGAACGGAGTGCAGATCCCCATGGCCGGCGACTGGCAGGTCGCCGTGACCGTGCGGACCTCCGACATCGACGAGGTGACCGTCACCAAGAACGCGCAGATCGGCTGAACGACCATGCCTGAACAGTCCCTTCCGAAGGCCCGTACCCCCGAGGCCACCACGGGGGAGAGCGAAGCGGCCCCCGCCCACGAGGGCATCTCACGGCGGCGGCTGCTCGGCACCGCCGGTGCCACCGGGGTCGTCCTCGGCACGGCGGGCGCCGCCGTGGGCTACGCGGCCGCCCCCTCCGAAGCCGCCGCTCCGCTCACCTCGCTCGGCACGGACCGGGCGATGTTTCACGGGAAACATCAGCCCGGCATCACCGACGGCCTCCAGGCACGCGGCCACCTCGTCGCCTTCGACCTGGCGGCGGGCGCCGGCCGCAAGGAGGCCGCCGCCCTGCTCCGCCGCTGGTCGGAGACGGCCCGGCGCCTGATGGCCGGCGAGCCGAGCACTCACGACGACACCGACGTGGCCCGCGACGCCGGACCCTCGTCACTGACGATCACCTTCGGCTTCGGCCACAGCTTCTTCGCCAGAACGGGCCTGGAGAAGCAGCGCCCCACCGCCCTGGACCCGCTGCCCGAGTTCTCCTCCGACCACCTCGACAAGAACCGCAGCAACGGCGACCTCTGGGTGCAGATCGGCGCCAACGACGCCCTGGTCGCCTTCCACGCCCTGCGCGCGATCCAGAAGGACGCGGGCCGGGCGGCCAAGGTCCGCTGGCAGATGAACGGCTTCAACCGCTCACCGGGAGCCACCTCCCACCCCATGACGGCCCGCAACCTGATGGGCCAGATCGACGGCACCCGCAATCCGAAGCCGAGCGAAACCGACTTCGACCAGCGCATCTTCGTCCCCGAGAAGGGCGACCCGGCCTGGATGGCGAACGGCTCCTACGCCGTCGTACGCCGCATCCGCATGCTCCTCGACGACTGGGAGAAGCTCTCCGTCACCGCGCAGGAGGACGTGATCGGGCGCCGCAAGTCCGACGGGGCGGCGCTGTCCGGAGGCACCGAGACGACCGCGATGGACCTGGAGAAGACGGACGCCAAGGGCAACCTGGTCGTCCCCATCAACGCCCACGCCCGCATCACCCGGCCCGACCAGAACGGCGGCGCGGCGATGCTCCGCCGCCCGTTCTCCTTCCACGACGGCATCGACACCGACGGGGTGCCCGACGCCGGCCTGCTCTTCGTCTGCTGGCAGGCCGATCCGCTGCGCGGCTTCGTGCCGGTGCAGCGCAAGCTCGACCGCGGCGACGCCCTGTCGCAGTTCATCCGGCACGAGTCGAGCGGGCTGTTCGCGGTGCCGGGCGGAGCGGCGGAGGGCGAATACGTGGGGCAGAAGTTGCTGGAGGGGTGAGAGTTCACCCCTGTGCGGGCTTGTGGGGGATAGCGCTTCCGCGGGCCCATTAGGGTGAGGTCATGCCAGCGAGCTATGCGTATCTCGGCCCCGAGGGCACCTTCACCGAAGTCGCCCTGCGCACGCTTCCCGAGGCCGCCACCCGGGAGCTCATCCCGTACGTGTCCGTCCAGTCCGCGCTCGACGCGGTACGCGCCGGCGAGGCCGAGGCCGCGTTCGTGCCGATCGAGAACTCCGTCGAGGGCGGCATCACCACCACCCTCGACGAGCTGGTCGCCGGCGCACCGCTGATGATCTACCGCGAGGTGCTGCTGTCGATCACCTTCGCGCTGTTGGTCAGGCCCGGCACGAAGCTGTCGGACATCAAGACCGTCTCCGCCCACCCGGCCGCGCAGCCGCAGGTGCGCAACTGGCTGAAGAAGCACCTCCCGGACGCCCACTGGGAGTCGGCCGCCTCGAACGCGGACGCCGCCCGGCTGGTCCAGGAGGGCCAGTACGACGCCGCCTTCGCGGGTGAGTTCGCGGCCGCCCGCTACGGCCTGGAGGCCCTGGAGACCGGGATCCACGACGCGGAGAACGCCCAGACGCGGTTCGTGCTGGTCGGCCGGCCCGCCCGGCCCGCGGCGCCGACCGGCGCGGACAAGACCTCCATCGTCCTGTGGCAGCGCGATGACCACCCCGGCGGCCTGCGCGACCTGCTGGGCGAGTTCGCCACCCGCGGCATCAACCTGATGCTGCTCCAGTCCCGGCCCACCGGCGCGGGCATCGGCAACTACTGCTTCTGCATCGACGCGGAGGGCCACATCTCCGACCGCCGGGTGGCCGAGGCCCTGATGGGCCTGAAGCGCATCTGCCTCCAGGTGCGCTATCTCGGCTCCTACCCGCGCGCGGGCATCGAGCCGGGTGATGTGCAGCCGCCGCGGCTGGGGACCTCCGACGAGGAGTTCGCGGGGGCTGCCGACTGGGTCGCGCGATGCCAGGACGGCCGCTTCTAGGCCGACGTCCAGGCCGGTCGTACCTGCTGATTGTCGTTATCCACAGAAGTTATCCACAGGTCCGCTTCTCGACCTGGGGACAAGTCGACAACGAAGCATGAGTCAGTCGACAAATCGCCCTACAGGCCCCTGATGCATCCATCGACGGGCAGGTCACCCTTCGTCCACCGTTTTCCCTTGCGTAACTCTTTGGAGTGACCTGTTTCCACTCGAAAGTGAGGGTAGGGCAGGTTTGTATCGGGAATTCTCAGGTGTGGCCGCACCTTCCGGAGTGATCAATTCCGGCATCCACAGATCTTCCACACAGCCTGTGGATAACTTTTCGGCGGGTGTGGATCCCTGTGGACAACCGAGCCTCAAGTCCCGTTCCCCACAAGGGATTCGAGTCAATGCGACGCCCTGCGGATGCCTCGTTCCGGGGAGAGGTGCTCGTTATATTGACACAGTGCGCAATTCCCTCATAACGGCACGTATGCCGCAGCCGGAATAGTGAGTCGTGGGCGGTCATCCCACACCGGTAGCCTTGGGCGCGTGATTGACCTTCGCCTGCTCCGTGAGGACCCCGACCGTGTGCGCGCCTCGCAGCGTGCCCGTGGAGAGGACGTCGCGCTCGTCGACTCCCTCCTGTCTGCCGACGAGCGGCGCAGGTCGTCCGGCGGCCGCTACGACGAGCTGCGCGCCGAGCAGAAGGCGCTCGGCAAGCTCATCCCCAAGGCGGCCGGCGACGAGAAGGCCGAGCTGCTGAAGAAGGCGGGCCAGCTCGCCGCCGACGTCAAGGCGGCCGACGCGGACCGCGACGCGGCCGCGACCGAGACCCAGGAACTGCTCCAGAGGCTCGGCAACCTCGTCCACCCGGACGTGCCCGTGGGCGGCGAGGAGGACTTCGTCACGCTCGAGACGCACGGCACGATCCGCGACTTCGCCGCCGAGGGCTTCGAGCCCAAGGACCACCTGGCGCTCGGCCAGATCCTCGGCGCGATCGACGTCGAGCGGGGCGCCAAGGTCTCCGGCTCGCGCTTCTACTTCCTGACGGGCGTGGGCGCCCTTCTGGAGCTCGCCCTGGTGAACGCGGCGATGGCGCAGGCCACCGCGGCCGGTTTCACCCCGATGCTGACCCCGGCGCTGGTCCGCCCCCAGTCCATGGCGGGCACGGGCTTCCTCGGCCAGGCCGCGCAGGACGTCTACCACCTCGCCGACGACGACCTCTACCTGGTCGGCACGTCCGAGGTGCCGCTCGCGGCGTACCACATGGACGAGATCCTCGACGCCGACCGCCTCCCCCTGCGCTACGCGGGCTTCTCGCCCTGCTTCCGCCGCGAGGCAGGCTCGCACGGCAAGGACACCCGGGGCATCTTCCGCGTGCACCAGTTCGACAAGGTCGAGATGTTCTCCTACGTCGCTCCCGAGGACTCGCAGGCCGAGCACCAGCGCCTGCTGGAGTGGGAGAAGCAGTGGCTGACGTCGCTGGAGCTGCCGTACCGCGTGATCGACGTGGCGAGCGCCGACCTGGGTGCCTCGGCCTCCCGCAAGTTCGACTGCGAGGCGTGGATCCCCACCCAGGGCAAGTACCGCGAGCTGACCTCGACCTCGGACTGCACCGAGTTCCAGTCCCGCCGCCTGTCGATCCGCGTCCGTGACGGCAAGCAGGTCCGCCCGCTGGCCACCCTGAACGGCACGCTGTGCGCCGTCCCGCGCACGATCGTGGCGATCCTGGAGAACCACCAGCAGGCCGACGGTTCGGTGCGCGTGCCCGAGGTGCTGCGTCCGTACCTGGGCGGCCGGGAGGTCCTGGAGCCGGTGGCCAAGTGAGCGACACGGCTTCCCCGGGCGGCTTCCCGTACAGGCTCGTCGCCACCGACCTCGACGGGACGCTGCTGCGCTCCGACGACACGGTGTCGCAGCGCACCCGTGACGCGCTCGCCGCGGCCACCGCGACGGGTGCCGCGCACATCGTCGTCACCGGTCGCGCGGTCCCGTGGACCCGGCACATCCTCGACGACCTCGGCTACCAGGGCCTGGCCGTCTGCGGCCAGGGCGCGCAGGTCTACGACGCCGGCGCGCACCGCCTGCTGACGTCGGTGACGCTGGACCGGCAGCTGGCCGGGGTGGCGCTGGCCAAGATCGAGGCGGAGGTCGGCCCGCTGTACCTGGCGGCGAGCCGTGACGGCCTGGAAGGCGAGGTGCTGGTCGGTCCGGGATACGCGGTCCAGGGCACCCTGCCCGCCACGCCTTTCACGGACGCGTCGGATCTGTGGACCGCGCCCCTGAACAAGCTGTACATCCAGCACCCGACGCTGACCGACGACGAGCTCTGCGAGGCGGCCACGCGGACCGCCGGCGGTTTCGTCACCGTCACGATGGCGGGCGAGGGCATCGTCGAGCTCCTCCCCCTGGGCCTGTCGAAGGCGACGGGGCTGTCCCTGGCGGCACGCCGGCTCGGGATGAAGGCGGCCGACACGATCGCCTTCGGCGACATGCCCAACGACATACCGATGTTCGCCTGGGCCTCCTACGGCGTCGCCATGGCGGACGCCCACGAGGAACTGAAGGCGGTGGCCGACGAGGTGACGTCCTCCCACGACGAGGACGGCATCGCGGTGGTGCTGGAGCGGTTGCTGGGCTGAGCGCGGGCTTGTCGCCCGGTGCGCTGGATGGTGCTCGTGCTCGGCGGAGGATGCACGAATCGAACGTGCGCGGGCTTTTCAGGCCCGACCTTGACTCGCTTCTGATCAAACACAGCGCAAGCCAGTGCCTTACCACTCGGCCAATCCTCCGGGTGGGCGGCCCACGCGATGTGCGACTCGCGTGCTCGAAGCGGCCGCCCCGGGCAGCTCCCCGTGTGGGGCGGGTTCTACGGAGGGGTAGCGACTACTCCGGATCCCGCCGCGGGCTGCCCTGAAGGGAGCTGGACGTACTGCCGTGCATGGACATCGTCCCGCTCCTCTCCCAGAACGTGGCGCCGGGCTCCGCGCCCGGCTGTGACGACAACCACTCTGCCTGCCGGGCGAATTGGACGCCACCGATTAAATCGGCGGTGCGATCGGCGGCGGTCCGGCTACTTCCTGCGCCACTTGCGCCGCCGGGCCTTGCTGAAGAACCAGCCCGCGGGCGGCTCGTCGGAGCGCCAGGGCTGCGGCTCCGGTTCCTCGCGCCGCCACTTCGCGGCGAGCATCCGGGCACGGGCGGACGGCTCGGAGGTCCCGGCGGAGCGTATGAAGTCCTCGTCCAGTACGACACCGTCGAGGTCGTCCCGGGTCTCGTCACCGGCGTCGTCGTACTGAGCCCTCTCGCCCGCCATCCCCGTCCTCCCAGCCGTCCAACTCCCGTGGTTTTTCCCCTACATCCCGTTCGCCCAGTGTGCCCTGACAGAGGTGAAGCCTCCGTCAGGGCCGGGGCACGTCACTCCTCGCCGGCGAGCGTCAGGGATCGCAGCTTCTGTCCGGCGTACCAGGTGGCCAGCACCGTGACGGCCACCAGCAGCACCGTCGCCGTGGTCAGACCGACGTCGGAGGAGACGAGGTCCCCACCGGACACCTTCTGGGCGACCGCCAGCGACCACTGCTGGACGCTCAGCGTGCGGGCACCCGGCACCAGGGAGCCGAACAGGGCCTCCCAGACCAGCGCGTAGACGAGACCGAACACGACCGCGTGCCGGGAGACCGTGCCGAGCAGCAGGAACAGGGCCGCGTAGGCGATCGACGCGACCAGCGCGGCCACCGTGTAGGCGACGGCGACCTGCTGGCCGTTGCCGTTCAGGATGAAGCCGGCGATGAGCGTCGGCACCGCGGAGAACACCATGGTCACCGCGATCGCGACGATCAGCTTGGTGAAGATGATGGTCGGCCGCTTGATCGGCTTGGACAGCAGGTAGACCACCGAGCCGTCGTCGATCTCCGGCCCGATCGCGCCCGTTCCGGCGATGACGCCGATGATCGGCACCATCGTGGCGAGGGCGAGTCCGCCCAGCAGGTCGGACGCCGTCTGGTCGTCCGCCCCGGCCAGGCCGCGCACCGCCACGGCGATCACGATCAGCAGCAGGGGCAGGGCGCCCAGGATGAGGGCCCGGCGCCGGCCGAGCAGGGCCCGGTAAGTGAGCCGGGCGACTGTGGGGTCGTACATCAGGGCCTCCTACGCCGCGACGAGGTACGAGAAGACGGACTCGAGGGACTCGTCGGACGGCGAGACCGTCAGCAGCCGGATGCCGTGGTCCCTGGCCACCCGCGGCAGCAACGCCGTGAAGCGGCCGAAGTCGACGGCCTGGACGCGCAGTGCGCCCTCGGCGTGGTCGACCTCGATGCCGGCCGTCGACGGGTCGGCGATCAGCGCGGCCGCGAGGGCGCGGTCGTCGCTGGAACGCACCAGGTAACGGTGCGGCCGGTCGGTCATCAGGCGGCGGATCTTGCGGAAGTCACCGCTGGCGGCATGGCGTCCGGCGACGACGACCTCGATGTGCCAGGCGAGTTGCTCGACCTCTTCGAGGATGTGGGACGAGAACAGGACCGTGCGGCCCTCGTCGCCCATGCGGCGCAGCAGGTCCATCAGCTGCATGCGCTGGCGCGGGTCCATGCCGTTGAACGGTTCGTCCAGCAGCAGCAGGGACGGGTCGTGAACCAGGGCGGAAGCCATCTTCACGCGCTGGCGCATGCCCTTGGAGTACGTGGCGATCTTGCGGTCCTGGGCGTACTCCATCTCCACCGTGGCGAGGGCCTTCTGGGCCGCCTTGGCACCCAGGCCGTGCAGCTCGGCGTTGGCCAGGACGAATTCCTTGCCGGTGAGGAAGTCGTACATCGCCTCACGCTCGGGCACGACGCCGATGTGCTTGTAGATCTGCTCGTTGCGCCACACGGTCTGGCCGTCGAGGGTGACCGTGCCGGTGGAGGGGGCCAGGAAGCCGCCCATCATGTTGATGAGGGTGGACTTTCCGGCGCCGTTGGGGCCGAGGAGGCCCGTGACGCCGGGGCCGATGGTCATGGTGATGTCGTTGACGGCGACCACGTTGCCGAACCAGCGGGAGACATGGTCGATGTTGAGCGTGGTCACAGTCCCACCTTCTTGTAGCGGCGCATCAGGAGGCCGTAGCTCGCCGCGATCAGGCCCAGGGCGACGAGGACGTAGACGACGCCCTCGGCGTTGCTCGGGCCCACCCCGCTGGGGGAGGCGGACGTCGCGCCCAGGAACGCGGACTGCACCCCGTCGATGATCGTGATCGGCGAGAACAGCCCGATCCACGGCACGGCGTCGCCGCTGCCCTGGGCGTCGGCGATGGCCTGGAGGGTGGAGACCGCACCGTAGGTGATGGTCAGGACGGCGATCACGGCCGCGATGCCGAAGCCGCGGCGCGGGGTGAAGGACGCGATGACCAGGCCGATTCCGGCGAAGAGCAGTGAGAGCAGTGCCACGGACACGAGTCCCTGTGCGAATCCCTTGGTCTGGTCGGCGAAGTCCAGTTCGGCCAGCAGCGCGCCCACGTAGAGCACGAGCAGGGGAGCGGCGGTGAGGACGAACAGCGCCGAGGCCAGCGCCGCGAACTTGGCGCGGACGTAGTCGGCGGTCTCGATGGGCCGCGAGAAGTACAGCGGAACGGTCTTGAACCGCAGGTCCCGCGAGACGGACTGGGGTGCCTGCGAGGCGACGTACAGGCTGATGACGGCCTGCATCACGATCGCGTAGCGCGTGTAGTCCAGGGGCAGGGCATTGGCCTTGGTGGCGACCGCGACGGCGACCATGATGGCCGCGGGCACGCACATCACCACGAAGAGCAGCATCGGCAGCACCTTGGACTTCACCGAGCGGCCGAGGCCGTAGGAGCCGCGCAGGGACTGCGAGTACAGGGAGCGTCGGGCGTAGGCACGGCCCAGGCGGGGGCCGTCGTAGTTGCGGTAGCCGATGTTGTGGATGCGGGTCTGGTCACCCGGTGCCGGGGCGGATGTCCCCGTGGAGTGCTCAACCGCCATGGCCGACCGCCTCCTTCCGCTGCTCGCGCTCGTCGCTGCTGGTGAAGACCTCGGAGATGTGGTGCCGGCGCTGCTCCATGCGCACCAGGCCGAGTCCGAGGTCCGCGATCACGTCCCGGACCAGGTCGTACGTCTCCTCGCCCTGAGCGGTGAGCAGCAGCACGTGCCCGGCGCCCGGCAGGCCGCTGCCGTCCTCGGCACTCACCCCGCGCTCCTGCAGCGCCTCGCGGACCGCGCGGGTGCCGTCCGGGTGCTCGTCGGTGTCGGTGACCTCGATCGCGAGGGTGGTGGTGATCTGCGTGAAGTCGGTGGTGGAGCTGGACCGCAGGAGCTTGCCGCCGTCGATGACGACGACGTGGTCGCAGGTGCGCTCCAGTTCGCCCAGCAGGTGGGAGGTGACCAGGACCGAGATGCCGAAGTCGGTGTGGATGCGGCGGATCAGGCCGAGCATCTCGTCGCGGCCGACGGGGTCGAGGCCGTTGGTCGGCTCGTCCAGGAGGACCAGCTGCGGGTCGTGCACGAGGGCCTGCGCGAGCTTGACGCGCTGCTTCATGCCGGTCGAGTAGCCGCCGATGGGCCGGTAGCGCTCCTCGTACAGGCCGACGTGGCGCAGGGTGTCGGCGGTGCGCTCGCGTGCTGCGGTGGGCGGCAGGCCGGACATGCGCGCCATGTGGACGACGAACTCGGTGGCCGAGACGTCCGGCGGCAGGCAGTCGTGCTCGGGCATGTAGCCGACCCGCTCGCGGATGGCGGCGCCCTTGGTGGCGACGTCGAGACCGAGCACTTCGGCACGGCCCTCGGTGGCGGGGGACAGACCCAGCAGGATCTTGATCAGTGTGGACTTGCCGGCTCCGTTGGCTCCGACGAGTCCGGTCACACCGGGTCCGACGTCCACGGAGAGCCGGTCAAGCGCGGTCACCCGGGGGAACCGCTTGCTCAGGCTTTCGGTCGCGATCACAGTCACCCTTGAAAGGTAGGGGCCGTGCGCGTGGCGGTCGTCACTCCGCAGAGCTGTCTTGGGGTCAGCCCTGAGTATTACGGGCCCCTAGGGGAGCTGGTTCTTCAGGGTTACCACGACGGGGAAGGCCCTATTGACGAACTCTCTAACAACTGCCAGATTCGCCGGATGACGTTGCTGACGGGCGCGCGCGAGCGCAGGGTGCGGACCGGCGAAGTCGAACTGTGCGTGGCCGAGATGGGTGATCCGGGGCGCCCGACGGTCGTCCTGGTGCACGGCTACCCCGACAGCAAGGAGGTGTGGTCCGAGGTCGCCGAGCGGCTCGCCGGGCGCTTCCATGTGGTGGCGTACGACGTCCGCGGCCACGGCCGGTCGACGGCGCCGCGTCCGCTGCGGGGCGGGTTCACGCTGGAGAAGCTGACGGACGACTTCCTGGCCGTCGCGGACGCGGTGAGTCCGGACGAACCGGTGCACCTGGTGGGGCACGACTGGGGCTCGGTGCAGGCCTGGGAGTTCACCACCGTCCAGCGCACCAAGGGCCGCATCGCCTCCTTCACCTCGATGTCCGGGCCGTCTCTCGACCACTTCGGCCACTGGATCGACCGGCGCGTGAAGCGGCCGACCCCGCGCCGGGTCGGCCAGCTTCTGGGGCAGGGCGCCCGGTCCTGGTACGTGTACCTGCTGCACACCCCCGTGCTGCCCGAGCTGGCCTGGCGCGGCCCGCTCGGCAAGCGCTGGCCGCGGGTCCTGGAGCGGGTCGAGAAGGTACCCCGGGGCGACTACCCCACCTCGTCCCTGCCGTCGGACGCGGCACACGGGGCCTGGCTGTACCGGGACAACGTCCGGCCCCGGCTGCGCACGCCGCGCCCGGACGCGCACGCCCACGCGCCCGTGCAGATCATCACGCCCCTGGAGGACCGGTTCCTCTCGGAGCGGCTCCACGACGAGCTGGAGCAGTGGGTTCCGCAGTTGACCCGCAGGACGATCCAGGCGGGGCACTGGATCCCGCGGACCCGCCCGGACCGACTGGCCTCATGGATCGAGGAGTTCGTGACGTCCGTCGAGAGCGGGCGGTCTCCGGTGGCGGTGAGCGGCGCGCACGCCGAACGGTTCGGCGGGCAGCTCGTGCTGGTCACCGGAGCGGGCAGCGGTATCGGGCGGGCGACTGCGCTCGCCTTCGCCGAGGCCGGCGCGCGCGTGGTGGCCGTCGACCGGAACGCGGAGGCGGCGGCCCGCACCGCCGAGTCGTCCCGCCTGCTGGGCGCCCCCGAGGCCTGGGCGGAGACGGTCGACGTCTCCGACGAGCAGGCCATGGAGAAGCTCGCCGAGAAGGTCACCACCGAGTACGGAGTGGTGGACGTCCTCGTGAACAACGCCGGGATCGGACTGTCCGGCTCCTTCTTCGACACCACGCCGGAGGACTGGAAGAAGGTCCTCGACGTCAACCTGTGGGGTGTCATCCACGGCTGCCGGCTCCTCGGCCGGCGGATGGCCGAGCGCGGGCAGGGCGGCCACATCGTCAACGTGGCGTCGGCCGCGGCCTACCTGCCGTCCCGGGCGCTGCCCGCGTACAGCACCTCCAAGGCGGCCGTGCTGATGCTCAGCGAGTGCCTGCGGGCGGAGCTCGCCGGTCAGGGGATCGGCGTGACGGCGGTCTGTCCCGGCATCGTGAACACCGCCATCACGTCGACCGCGCATTTCGCCGGGGTGGACGCCCTGGAGGAGAAGCGGCTGCAGAAGCACACCGCGCGCCTGTACGGGCTGCGGAACTATCCGCCGGAGAAGGTCGCCCGTGCGATCCTGCGGGCGGTGACGCGCAACGAGGCGGTGGTGCCGGTGACGCCGGAGGCGCGGGGTGCGCGTTGGCTGTCGCGGTGGGCGCCGGGGGCACTGCGGAGCATCGCGCGGGTGAAGCCGCCGGTATGAGCCTGGGCCTCAAAACCCCTGCGGTGGCGGCCAGTTGTCCACAGAACCGCCAATTCCGCTGTGGATAACCGTACTTGGTTGTGGATCAAACCTCCGAAGTGAAACTCGATCGCGTGATTCGCGTCTCTCCCGCACCCTGGTGGGATGGATGAAAGACGCACCGTGAAGGTGTCGAAGTACCTGTCGAAGCATCTGCGCCACCAGCCGGAACGCATCGGGCTCACGCTCGACGAGGCCGGCTGGGTGGAGATCGACACGTTGATCACCGCGGCCGCCACACACGGCTTCCGGTTCACCCGCGACGAACTGGACCGTGTCGTCGCCACCAACGACAAGCGGCGTTTCGCCATCGAGGGCACCCGGATCCGCGCCAGCCAGGGCCACAGCGTGGAGGTCGACCTCGGGCTTTCGCCGGCTGCTCCGCCCGCCTTCCTCTACCACGGCACCATCGCCGGCCATCTGGACGCGATCCGGGCCGAGGGACTCCGCCCGATGAACCGGCACGCCGTGCATCTCTCGCCCGACCGGGAGACGGCGACCCGTGTCGGCGCCCGCCGGGGCCGGCCGGTCGTGCTGGCGGTGGACGCGGGTGCCATGCACCGCGACGGCCATGTCTTCCAGGTGAGCGCGAACGGGGTGTGGCTGACCCAGGCCGTACCGGCCCGGTATCTGCGCTTCGCCGAGCCGCACTGACCTGCCGCATCCGGCCGACCGCGGAGTGTGTCTCATGACCCGCCCGGGCGCGCGGTGACGTGTTTCACGTGAAACACGGGTGACCGTCGGCGCTCCCTTAGGCTCGATGTCATGAGTCTGCGTCTGAGCACCGTGATCCTCCCGTACCGCCGCTGGCACGAAGGCGGCCGCGCGGCCTGGACGCGCGCCGAGCAGCTCGGCTTCCACACCGCGTACACCTACGACCACCTGTCCTGGCGCACCTTCCGGGACGGCCCGTGGTTCGGCGCCGTGCCGACCCTCACAGCCGCCGCGAGCATCACCGACCGGCTGCGGCTGGGCACCCTGGTGACCTCGCCGAACTTCCGGCACCCCGTGACTCTCGCCAAGGAGCTGATCTCCCTCGACGACATCTCCGGCGGGCGGGTCACGCTGGGCATCGGAGCGGGCGGCTCCGGCTTCGACGCCACCGCGCTCGGCCAGGAACCGTGGACCCCGCGCGAGCGCGCCGACCGCTTCGCCGAGTTCGTCCCGCTGCTCGACCGGCTGCTCAGCGAGGACGCCGTGTCGTACGAGGGCGACTTCTACTCCGCCCACGAGGCGCGGAACATCCCCGGCTGTGTGCAGCGCCCCAGGCTGCCGTTCGCGGTGGCCGCGACCGGGCCGCGCGGGATGCGGCTCGCCGCCCGGTTCGGGCAGGCGTGGGTGACCACCGGCGACCCCAAGCTGTACGAGAACGGCACGCCTGAACAGTCGATTCAGGCCATTCGCGGGCAGGCGGAGCGGCTCGACGACATCTGCGCCGAGGTCGGCCGGGACATGACCGATCTCGACCGGGTCCTGCTCACCGGATTCACGCCGGACCGCGGCGGCCCGCTCCAGTCCCTGAACGCGTTCGTGGACTTCGCCGGACGCCATGTGGAGCTGGGCTTCACGGAGATCGTGATCCACTGGCCGATCCCCGACTCGCAGTTCGCGGCCGACGAGAAGGTCTTCGAGCAGATCGCGATGGAGGCGCCGGCGCAGCTGCGCTGAGCACGGACGCAGGTGCCGAGGAGCCTCTGGTGAGGGGCTCCTGCGGCGCGGATCCTGGCGAGGGGCCGCTGGTGAGGGCGGTATCCACTCACCTGTGCGGAGCCCCGCACGCCCGTGCAGGCATGTGCGGGACAATGTCCGGGTGACCTCAGCGACCCGACAGCCCGAGACCGCGGCCGAGACCCTCCCGCCGCGGCTGATCGCCACCGACCTCGACGGCACCCTGCTGCGCGACGACAAGTCGGTGTCACCGCGTACGGTCGCCGCGCTGGCCGCCGCCGAGGAGGCGGGGGTCGAGGTCTTCTTCGTCACGGGCCGCCCGGCCCGCTGGATGGACGTCGTCAGCGACCACGTGCACGGCCACGGCCTGGCGATCTGCGGCAACGGCGCCGCCGTGGTCGACCTGCACGGCGGCCCCGGTGCCCACCGGTTCGTGAAGGTGCGGGAGCTGGCTCGGGAGAACGCCCTGGACGCCGTACGGCTGCTGCGCGACGCGGCGCCGGGCACCGTGTACGCGGTGGAGCAGACGTACGGCTTCTACCAGGAGCCGGCGTACCCGAAGCTGCACATGGAGATACCGGACAGCCTCGCCCCGGCCGAGGAGCTGCTGGGGCCGGACCACCCGGCCGCCGCGGAGCCGGTGCTGAAGATCCTCGCTTACCACCCCGAGATCGAGCCCGACGCCTTCCTGACCCTGGCCCGCCTCGCCATCGGCGACCGCGCCAACGTCACCCGCTCCAGCCCCAGCGCACTGCTCGAGATCAGCGGCCCGGGAGTGTCCAAGGCCAGCACCCTCGCCCTGTGCTGCGCCGAGCGCGGCATCTCGCACGAGCAGGTCGTCGCCTTCGGCGACATGCCGAACGACGTGGAGATGCTCACCTGGGCGGGCCGGTCCTACGCGATGGGCAACGCGCACCCGGACGTGATCGCCGCCGCCTCGGGTCAGACGGTCGCGAACAACGAGGACGGGGTGGCGGTCGTGATCGAGCAGTTGCTGACGGAACTGCCGTAGCCGCCCGGCCGGGGTGTCTCAGAGGGACACCCCGCGCGCCGCCAGCCACGCCACCGGGTCCACCGCCGAGCCCGACTCCGGTGTGACCCGGGCCTCGAAGTGCAGGTGCGGCCCGGTGGAGTTGCCCGTGGTGCCCGACTGGCCGATCCACTGGCCCGGGCTGACGTGCTCCCCCTGGTCGACCGCCAGGGCAGCGAGATGGGCGTACTGCGTGTAGTAGCCGCCCGCGTGCTTGAGCACGATCTCCATACCGAAGGCACCGCCGCAGGACACCTTCACGACCCGGCCCGCGCCCACGGCCCGCACCGGTGTGCCGATCGGCACCGCGAAGTCCTGCCCGGTGTGCCGGTTCGACCACCGCGCACCGCCGCTGCCGTAGGACGCCGACAGCTCGTACGTCTCGACCGGCGCCACCCACTCGCCGTCGGCGAACCCCGTCTCCGGCTGGTCGAGCCGCACGGCTCCGCGGCACGCCCCGGCGGCGGCCGCGGCGTCCGCCTGCCCTTGGAGCTGCGAGCGGGCCGTCTCCAGCTTCTGCTCGATGTCCGCCTTAAGACCGGCGAGTTGGGTGTTGCGCTTCTCCAGCGCCTGCCACTGGGCCGCGGCCTTGGCCTCGTCCGCCGCGAGCCGTGCCTCGGCCCGTCGGTTCTTGGAGATCGCGTTGTTCACGGCGAGATCCGCCTGCGAGAAGGCGTGCTGACCCCGCATCAGGCCCTCGGGACTGTCGGCGAGGATCATGTGCGCGGCCACCGGCAGACCACCACTGCTGCGGTACTGGGCCCGGGCGATCCGGCCCAGGTCCTCGTGCAGGGCGGCGATGTGCCGCCGCTGCGCGTCCAGGAGTGCCTCCGCCCGCTGGGCTTCGGCCCGCTGCTCCTCGGCCTCCTCGCGGCCGGCCTCGTACTGCTGTGTCGCCACCGCGGCCTCCTCGTACAGCCGCGCCACCTCGGCGCTGAGCCCCGTGTCCGCGCCGGTCCCGGTGCCGCTCCCGGGTTCCTTGTGCGCGTCCGTCGGCCGGGCCGCGAGCACCGCCAGCGCACACAGCAGGACCGGAACGAGCAGCCGATGGCGGCGATATGAACGCATGTCAGCGATCGTCGCCCAGCACTGCCGCCCCGGCCCTGTTCACGTCGTACGCCTGGGGGACCGGCTGCGCCGAACGGCCCAATGCGCGTCCCTCCCGGGGCTACCGCGCCCCCACCAGCGACTCCGATGCCGCCTCACGCGCCGCCATCTCCCGCAGCGGCCCGTCCACCGCCATCAGCGCCGCGTACGGCCCGCGCTGCACCACCCGTCCCTGGTCCAGCACGATCACCTCGTCGACCGCTTCAAGTCCCGCCAGCCGGTGCGTGATGAGCAGCGTCGTCCGGCCCGCGGTGGCGGCCAGCAGATCGTCGGTGAGCGCGTCGGCAGTCGGCAGGTCGAGGTGCTCGGCCGGTTCGTCGAGCACCAGGACGGGGAAGTCGGCGAGGAGTGCCCGGGCCAGCGCCAGTCGCTGCCGCTGGCCTCCCGACAGCCGCGCCCCGTGTTCGCCGACGAGCGTGTCGAGTCCGTCGGGCAGGCTGTCGGCCCAGTCCAGCAGCCGAGCGCGGCCGAGTGCGGCGCGCAAGTGGTCCTCGGTGGCGTCCTTCCTGGCGAGCAGCAGGTTCTCGCGCAGCGAGCTGTCGAAGAGGTGCGCGTCCTGCGCGCACAGCCCGACGAGCCGCCGTACGTCGTCACCGTCGAGCGCGTACGCGTCGACGCCCGCCAGCGTGTACGAGCCCGCCTCCACGTCGAGGAACCGCAGCAGCACCTGCGCCAGCGTGGTCTTGCCGGAGCCGGAGGGTCCGACCACGGCGATCCGGCGGCCCTCCTCGAGGGTCAGGTCGAGCCCGGCGAGCGCGTCCCGGTCCTGCCCGGCGTGCCGGGCCGTCAGCCCTGCGACGACGACCGGGAACGGCGACGCGGGCGCCTGCCGGGGCCGCTCGGGCTCCCCCACGGGTTCCGGGGCGTCCAGCACCTCGTACACCCGCTCCGCGCTCCGGCGCACGCGCTGCCGGTACTGCACGGCGAGCGGCAGCCCGAGCACGGCCTCGAAGGCGGCGAGCGGGGTGAGGACCACGACGGCCATGGTCACGCCGTCGAGCCGCCCGGCGACGACCGCCTGCGCGCCGGCCAGGGCGGCGGCCGTGACGGCCAGTCCGGAGATCAGCGCGGTGAGACCGTCACCGAGGGCCGTGGCGGCGGCGGCACGCGAAGCGATCCGGGTGAGCGCCCCATCGGCCTCGCGGGCCTGGGCGGTCCGGGTGGGCAGGGCACCGGCGACGGTCAGCTCCGCGGTGCCGGTGAGCAGGTCGGCCACCCGCGTCGCGAGCACCCCGCGGGCGGGCGCCAGCCTGTGCTCGGCCCGCCGGGCCACCGCGCCGGTGATCAGCGGCACGCCGACCCCCGCCGCCAGGAGCCCGGCCGCGAGCACCGCCCCGGCCTCGGGCAGCAGCCATGCCGTAAAGCCGACCGACGCGGCCGACACGACGACGGCCGCCCCGGCGGGCAGCAGCCACCGCAGCCAGTAGTCCTGCAGCGCGTCCACATCCGCGACCAGCCGGGAGAGCAGATCACCCCGGCGGACCCGGCGCAGCCCGGCCGGCGCCAGCCGCTCCAGCCTGCGGAACACCGCGACCCGGGTGTCCGCCAGCATCCGCAGCACGGCGTCGTGCGACACGAGCCGCTCGGCGTACCGGAACACGGCCCGTCCGATCCCGAACGCCCGCGTCGCGGTGACGGCCATCATCAGATACAGCACGGGCGGCTGCTGCGAGGCCCGCGAGATCAGCCACCCCGAGGTGGCCATGAGCCCCACGGCGCTCCCCAGCGCGAGACTCCCGAGCAGCAGCGCGAGTCCCAGGCGCCCGCGGCGGGCACCGGACATGGCGCGGACGCGTGCGAGGACACCGCCTGAAACCGGTTTTTCGGCGGACTCGGCCGGGTTGGGCAGCTCGACCTCGACGGGCCGGGTCTCCGCCCCCCTGGCCACGGCGGACGCCACGGGCAAGGCAGCGGTGGTCTCGGGCTCCGCCAGCCGCACGACCCGGTCAGCGACCTCCAGCAGAGCCGGCCGGTGCACCACCAGCAGCACCGTCCGGCCGGCCGCCAGGCGCCGCACCGCCGCCACGACCTCGGCCTCGGTGGCCCCGTCCAGCGCCGCCGTCGGCTCGTCGAGCAGCAGCAGGGGCCGGTCCGCGAGGAACGCCCGGGCCAGCGCCAGCCGCTGCCGTTGCCCGGCGGACAGCCCCGCACCGTCCTCGCCGAGCACGGTGTCCACGCCCCCGGGCAGTGCGTCGACGAAGTCCAGCGCCCCGGCGTCCCGCAGCGCCCGCCGTACGGAGTCGTCGTCGGCACCGGGCCGCGCCAGCCGTACGTTCTCGGCGATCGTCCCGGCGTAGAGATGCGGCCGCTGCGGCACCCATGCGATCCGGGAGCGCCACTGCTCCAGGTCGGCGTCGACGAGGTCGACACCTCCGACCCGCACCCGCCCCTCGGCCGGTCGCACGAACCCCAGCAGGACGCTCAGCAGCGTCGACTTGCCGGCGCCGCTCGGTCCCACCAGCGCGACCGTCTCCCCGGGCTCGACGCCGAAGGACACGTTCGCCACGGCGTCCGCCGACCGCCCCGGGTACCGGACGGTCACGCCCTCGAACGACAACGCGCCCTCCGGCACGGCCTGGGAGCCGGACGCCGGGACGGGTGTCTCCAAGGCCTCGAAGATCTCCTCTGCCGCCGCGAGCCCCTCCGCCGCCGCGTGGTACTGCGCCCCGACCTGCCGCAACGGCAGATACGCCTCGGGCGCGAGGATCAGGATGACCAAGCCGATGTACAGGTCCATCTCGCCGTGCACCAGCCGCATGCCGATCGTCACGGCGACCAGCGCCACCGAGATCGTCGCGAGCAGTTCCAGGGCAAAGGAAGAGATGAAGGCGATCCGCAGCGTCCTCATGGTCGCCCGCCGGTACTCGCCGGTGATCCGCCGGATCGACTCGGTCTGCGCCTTGGCCCGCCCGAAGACCTTCAGCGTCGGCAGGCCCGCGACGACGTCCAGGAAGTGCCCGGACAGCCGCGACAGCAGCCTCCACTGACGGTCCATCCGGGACTGGGTCGCCCAGCCGATCAGCACCATGAAGACCGGGATGAGCGGGAGGGTGCAGACGATGATGGCCGCGGAGACCCAGTCCTCGGTGACGATCCGCGCCAGTACCGCCACGGGCACGACCACCGCGAGACCCAACTGCGGCAGATACCGCGAGAAGTAGTCGTCGAGGGCGTCGACGCCCCGGGTGGCCAGGGCGACCAGCGAACCGGTCCGCTGCCCGCTCAGCCAGCCCGGCCCCAACTCAGCGGAACGCTCCAGCAGCCGTCCCCGCAGCTCGGACTTCACCGCCGCGCTCGCCCGGTGCGCGGCGAGCTCGGTGAGCCAGCCGACCAACGCCCGGCCGACCGCGACGGCGGCCAACAGCAGGAGGGGAGTGCCGAGTTCGGACACCGTCATGCGGTGCTGGAACACGCCGACCACCACCTCGGCGATGAGCATCGCCTGCGCGATGACCAGGCCCGCCCCTACGGCACCCAGGGCCACGACCGCCACCAGGAAGAGCCGGGTGGAGCGGGCGTACCGGAGCAGACGCGGATCGATTGGTTTCACGTGAAACACACCTCAGTGCACGGTCTCGGCGATGTGCTGCGTACCGATCCGCTTGCGGAACACCCAGTACGTCCAGCCCTGGTAGAGCAGGACGACCGGGGTGGCGATCCCGGCACACCAGGTCATGATCTTCAGTGTGTACGGGCTGGACGAGGCGTTGGTGACCGTCAGGCTCCAGTCCGGGTTCAGCGTCGACGGCATGACGTTCGGGAAGAGCGTCAGGAAGAGCATCGCCACTGTGGCCACGATGGTGAGCCCCGACAGAGCGAACGCCCAGCCCTCACGCCCGGCCCGTGCCGCGGCCAGGGCCACGAGGAGCGACACCACGGCCACGGCCATCGCCACGAACGACGAGCCGTCGCCCCGGTCGGCCTGCGTCCACAGCAGGAAGGCGAGCGCCAGCAGGGCGGTCACCAGTCCGACGCGCAGCGCCAGCTTCCGCGCCCGCTCCCGGATCTCCCCCACGGTCTTGAGCCCGACGAACACCGTCCCGTGGAAGGTGAACAGTGCCAGCGTGACCAGACCGCCCAGCAGCGCGTACGGGTTGAGCAGGTCCAGGACCCCGCCGGCGTAGTTGAAGTCCCGGTCGATCTTCACGCCCCGCACGATGTTGGCGAAGGCCACGCCCCACAGGAACGCGGGCAGGAGCGAGGCCCAGAAGATCGCCGTCTCCCAGTTGCGTTGCCAGTTCTCCTCGGGCCGCTTCACGCGGTACTCGAAGGCCACCCCCCGGACGATCAGGCAGACCAGGATGAGGAGCAGGGGCAGGTAGAAGCCGGAGAAGAGCGTGGCGTACCACTCGGGGAAGGCGGCGAAGGTCGCGCCGCCCGCCGAGAGCAGCCACACCTCGTTGCCGTCCCAGACGGGGCCGATGGTGTTGATCAGCACCCGCTTCTCGGGCCGGTCGCGGGCGAGTAGCTTCGTGAGCACGCCGACCCCGAAGTCGAAGCCCTCCAGGAAGAAGTAGCCGGTCCACAGGACGGCGATCAGGACGAACCAGACGTCGTGCAGTTCCATGACTGTGCAGCTCCCTCGGCCTAGTACGAGAAGGCCATCGGCTTGTCGGCGTCACGGGAGTCGCCGCCGATCTTCGTGGGCGGATTGAGGTCGGCCTCGGTGAGCTCCGGCGGGCCCGCCTTGACGTACTTGACCAGCAGCTTGACCTCGACGACGGCGAGGATCGCGTACAGCGTGGTGAAGACGACCATCGAGGTGATGACCTCGGCCTGGGAGACACCGGGGGAGACCGCGTCACGCGTCTGGAACAGGCCGTAGACGACCCAGGGCTGGCGGCCCATCTCGGTGAAGATCCAGCCCCAGGAGCTGGCGATCAGTGGGAAGCCCAGGGTGAGGATCGCGATGCGCCAGTACCACTTGGTGAGGGTGGGTCCGAGCGCCTTCTTCGGCAGCAGCACGAGATGCGGCACCTCGTCGTCGCCCGTCCTCAGGTGCTGCGGCAGCATGAACTTCTTGCGGGTCAGCCACAGACCGGCCAGACCGATGGCGAACGACGTCATGCCGAAGCCGATCATCCACCGGAAGCCCCAGTAGGCGACGGGGATGTTGGGCCGGTAGTCGCCGGGGCCGTACTTCTCCTGCTCGGCCTTGTTGATGTCGTTGATGCCGGGCACGTACGAGGTGAAGTCGTCCTTCGCCAGGAACGACAGCAGGCCGGGTATCTCGATGGCGACCTTGTTGTGTCCCTTGTCGACGTCGCCGACGGCGAAGACCGAGAAGGGAGCCGGCTTCTCGCCGTCCCACAGCGCCTCGGCGGCGGCCATCTTCATGGGCTGCTGCTGGTACATGATCTTGCCGAGCACGTCGCCGCTGATCGCGGTGAGGAGACCGCCGATGACCACGGTGACGAGGCCCAGCCGCAGCGAGGTCTTCATCACCGGGACGTGCTTCTTGCGGGCCAGGTGGAAGGCTGCGATGCCGACCATGAAGGCGCCGCCGGTCAGGAAGGCCGCGGTCAGCGTGTGGAAGACCTGGGCGAGCGCGGTGTTCTGGGTGAGCACCAGCCAGAAGTCGGTGAGCTCGGCCCGGCCCTTCGCCTCGTTGATCCGGTAACCGACCGGGTGCTGCATCCAGGAGTTCGCCGCGAGGATGAAGTAGGCCGACAGGATCGTCCCGATCGAGACCATCCATATGCAGGCCAGGTGGATCTTCTTCGGCAGCTTGTCCCAGCCGAAGATCCACAGACCGATGAAGGTCGACTCGAAGAAGAAGGCGATCAGGGCCTCGAAGGCCAGCGGCGCCCCGAAGACGTCACCGACGAAGCGCGAGTAGTCCGACCAGTTCATGCCGAACTGGAACTCCTGCACGATGCCGGTGACCACACCCATCGCGATGTTGATCAGGAAGAGCTTGCCCCAGAACTTCGTCGCCCGGAGGTACTTCTCCTTCTCCGTCCGCACCCAGGCCGTCTGCAGACCGGCCGTGAGCGCGGCCAGCGAGATCGTCAGGGGGACGAACAGAAAGTGGTAGACGGTGGTGATGCCGAACTGCCATCGCGCCAGGGTCTCCGGCGCCAAAGCCAGGTCCACGTCGCCGCTCCTTACATACGCTTGTGAAAGCGTTCACATTCACAAGCCATTATGCAGCACGGACTTTCGACTGCTGGAGGGGGTCCCCCGTCATCCCCGTCACAGTCGACCTCTTGGCCGGAACTTCAACATATTGTTGAATCGACGGCATGCAGACACCGACATCGGTCCAGATACGGATCTCCTGGCCCACGGGCCATCTCACCGCGTCGCTCGACGACACCCCGACCAGTCAGGCCCTCGCCGCGGCACTGCCCCTTGTGTCCACAGCCCGCACCTGGGGCGCGGAGGTGTACTTCGACACAGGAGTGTCGGTTTCACGTGAAACAGGCGCCCGGGAAGTCGTCGAGCCGGGCACCGTCGCCTTCTGGACCGACGGCGACGCTCTCGCCCTCCCCTACGGGCCCACGCCGATCTCACAGGGCGACGAGTGCCGCCTCGCAAGCCCGTGCAATGTCCTGGGCCGCCTCGACGGCGACCCCGAACTGCTCGCGACCGTGCGGGACGGCGACCCCGTGCGCGTGGAACTCCTGGACGCCTGACCTGGCTCGCGGAGCGTTACAGCTCCTTGCGGAACCCTTCCGACACCTTCAGGAAGATGTCGTTCGCCTCGGCCTCCCCGACCGTCACCCGCACACCCTCGCCCGGGAACGGCCGGATCACCACACCCGCCTGCTCACACGCCTGCGCGAACGCGACCGTGCGCTCCCCCAGCCGCAGCCACACGAAGTTGGCCTGGGTCTCCGGCACCGTCCAGCCCTGCGAGCGCAGCCCGTCGACCACGCGCGAGCGCTCACACACCAGCGAGCCGACCCGGCCGAGCAGTTCGTCCTCGGCCCGCAGTGAGGCGATCGCCGCCTCCTGCGCGAGCTGGCTCACGCCGAACGGCACCGCCGTCTTGCGCAGCGCCGCGGCCACCGGCTCGTGGGCGATGGCGAAACCGACGCGCAGGCCGGCGAGTCCGTACGCCTTGGAGAAGGTCCGCAGGACACAGACATTGGGCCGGTCACGGTAGATCTCGACGCCGTCCGGCACCTCGGGGTCGCGGATGAACTCGCGGTAGGCCTCGTCGAGGACCACCAGCACATCGCTCGGGACCCGGTCGAGGAAGCGCTCCAGCTCCGCCCGCCGCACCACCGTGCCGGTCGGGTTGTTGGGGTTGCAGACGAAGATCAGCCGCGTCCGGTCGGTGATCGCGTCGGCCATCGCGTCGAGGTCGTGCACATCCCCGGGCGTCAGCGGCACCTGGACCGACCGGGCGCCGCTGATCTGCGTGATGATCGGGTACGCCTCGAAGGAGCGCCAGGCGTAGATCACCTCGTCGCCGGGGCCGGAGGTGGCCTGGATCAGCTGCTGGGCGACACCGACCGAACCGGTGCCGGTGGCCAGGTGGGAGAGGGGCACGCCGAACCGCTCGGACAACTCGTTCATCAGCGCCGTACAGGCCATGTCCGGGTAGCGGTTGAAGTTGCCGGCCGCCGCCGTCACGGTCTCCATCACGCTCGGCAGCGGCGGATACGGGTTCTCGTTGGAGGACAGCTTGTAGGCCACCGGACCACCTGCCGCGGCGGGCTTGCCCGGCTTGTAGGTCGGGATCCCCTCCAGCTCGGCGCGCAGCTTCGGGCTCGTCTCGCTCACCGCAGTCCTCCTCGTGAAGACCGGCGGCCCATGACCGCCGCCGACATCCATTACTCCTCACCTTATGAGGATTCGGCGCCGCTGCGTATAGCCACGACCGAGCGGCCGCCTCCACCCCACCGGCATCAGGGGCATCACCACACCAAGGCGTACGAATCTGGGGGCGCGCCGCACATATATCTACGCGCCGGTGGTGCACGCCGTGGCGCGCATCCCCCGTGCAGGTGAGTTGAGACCTCTTCGCAACATCGGCCACTAGGCAGGCCCGTGCGCGCCGACAAGACACGTACTGCCATGAGAGCGCTCAACACCCATGGTTTCCAAAGCAATTGGGGTTGAATGATCATGCAGAAACGTGCCTGTCAACGCGTGCATATGCGTCCGCACTACCCCACCTCATGAGCCCTACTATCGGCTCGCCATGACAGCAGCAGGGAAGCACCAGGTGAGCCGCGCGGAAACCTCACGGCGAGGCAGTCGGCCGGGTCGGGCCGGTATCAGAGACGTGGCCGCCGCCGCCGGAGTCTCCATCACGACCGTCTCCGACGCCCTCAACGGCAAGGGTCGGCTCCCGGACGCCACCCGGCGCCATGTCCGGGAAGTCGCCGACCGGCTGGGCTACCGGCCCTCGGCCGCAGCCCGGACCCTCCGTACCGGCAAGTCGGGGCTCATCGGCCTGACCGTGACCACGTACGGGGATGAACCTTTCACCTTCACGGAGTTCGCGTACTTCGCCGAGATGGCGCGGGCCGCCACCTCCGCCGCGCTCGCCCGCGGCTACGCCCTCGTCATCCTGCCCGCGACCTCCCGCCACGACGTGTGGTCGAACGTCGCCCTGGACGGCACGGTCGTCATCGACCCCTCCGACCAGGACCCGGTGGTCAGCGAGCTCGTCCGGCAAGGGCTGCCGGTCGTCTCCGACGGCCGCCCGGCCGGTGCGCTGCCGGTCACGGCCTGGGTCGACAACGACCACGAGGCCGCCGTCCTCGGCATCCTCGACCACCTGGCCGACGCCGGCGCCCGCCGCATCGGCCTGCTGACCGGCACGAGCACGGACACGTACACCCACCTGTCGACCACCGCGTACCTGCGCTGGTGCGAGCGTGTCGGCCAGGATCCGGTGTACGAGGCCTACCCGGCGCACGATCCGTGCGCGGGCGCCGTCGCCGCCGACCGGCTCCTCGCCCGGCCCGACCGGCCCGACGCGGTCTACGGACTGTTCGACCCGAACGGCACCGACCTGCTCGCCGCCGCCCGCCGCTACGGCCTGCGCGTCCCCGACGACCTGCTGCTGGTCTGCTGCAGCGAGTCCACGGTGTACGCCAACACCGAGCCGCCCGTCACCACGCTCTCCCTGAAGCCGCGCCGCATCGGCACGGCGGTGGTGCAACTCCTCATCGACGCCATCGAGGGAGTGGAATCCGATCGCCCGGTGGAGCAGGTGATACCGACGGAGCTGATCGTGCGCACCTCGTCCCAGCGACGCCCGCCGCGCACGACGGTCAGCCCTCCGCGATCGCCCGAGGAGACGTAGGTCCCGCACCCGGGTAAGAGGAACTCCGTCCTCCTGGGGAGAAACAGGGCCGGTCCCCCGGAGAGAAGGGATCGTTCTCGCGAAGAGAAGAAGAGCGAGGACGGTCACACGGTGGTCAAAGCCCGGCTCAATCGGGGCGAAAGCCGCGGTGAACTGGACTCTTGCTCTGATTCACCACCCCTGGGTCATCACATGGCGCGATCCGCATTCCTATGATGGGCCCACGACACCCGCGGGCCGCTACGACCAGGCAGTCCGATGCGGTGCAATGCGGCGCGATGGTGGAGGGGTCGATGACTCAGGGGGCCGGTCAGGGACCCGAGGTGGAGCGGACGGCGACGTTGCGCGACTTCCGGGTGCCCGCGTACGTCCACGAGGCCGGTCCGTACGTCCACAGCGTTCACCCCGGCGAGGTCGCCCCGCCGCCCGAGGAGACCTACCCCGAGGGATACACGCCGACCCAGCGCGACCTTCCCGTCGTGAACCGGGGCGACACTGTCCAGGTGACCGTGGACCCCGAGACCGTCGCCGCCCCGCAGGGCACCACCGGGCAGGGCCCGCTGTACGTCGTGGGTGACGTGCACGGCTACCTCGACCAGCTGGTGTCGGCCCTCCAGGAGAAGGGCCTGCTCGACGCCGCCGGCAACTGGTGCGCGGGCACCGCCCGGCTGTGGTTCCTCGGCGACTTCACCGACCGCGGTCCGGACGGCATCGGCGTCATCGACCTGGTGATGCGGCTGTCCGCGGAGGCCGCCGCGGCCGGCGGCTACTGCAAGGCGCTCATGGGCAACCACGAGCTCCTGCTGCTGGGCGCGAAGCGGTTCGGCGACACCCCCGTCAACTCCGGCGCGGGCACCGCCACCTTCCAGGCGGCCTGGCTGCTCAACGGCGGCCAGAAGACCGACATGGACCGCCTCCAGGACCACCACCTGCAGTGGATGTCCCGCCTGGACGCCATCGAAGAGGTCGACGGCCACCTGCTCGTCCACTCCGACACCACCGCCTACCTCGACTACGGCCGTTCCATCGAAGAGGTCAACGACACCGTCCGCGAGACGATCACCCGCAACGACGCGGACGAGGTCTGGGACCTGTTCCGCAAGTTCACCAAGCGGTTCTCCTTCCGCGACGAGGGCGGCGCGGACGCCGTGCGCTCCCTGCTCGATACGTACGGGGGCACCCGCATCGTTCACGGGCACAGCCCGATTCCGTATCTGCTGGGCGAGGTCGGCGCCGAGGAGGACGAGGACAACGGCGACCCCGTGATCGAGGGTCCGCACGTCTACGCCGACGGACTCGCCATCGCGATGGACGGCGGCGTGACCATGGCCGGAAAGCTGCTGGTCCAGCAACTGCCGCTGGAGACGTGAACGTTCACCGGGCAGGCGTTCCCCTTCGGAGGACCGGACCGGTGAGGGGTCAATTTCGGTAAACCCCCTGTCACCGCATACCGTCACCGCTCTACCATCGGCTTATCCGTAGCAGGCTCCCCTCCGTTTCTGCCCGACGGCTCGTCAGCATGCCGAGCCCCAAGCCCTACGGAGCATCGGGGGATGCACATGAACAGCGTTCCGCAGCACCTGCTGAGCGAGGACCGCCAAGAATACGAGCGGATCCTCGATGAGGCGCTGCGCTCCGCACCACACCGTCCGGAACTGGCCGCTGTAGGACGGCGGCTCAACCCCGAACAGCTGCGCACCATGGCGCTGAACGCCACCGCGCTCATCACGGCGGCCGCGTCGACCGAGTACCAGCACTACGTCAAGGTCCGCGACGAACTGCGTCAGCCGGCGTCCGCCGGCTCCACAGCCGTGCGCGAGTCCGGTTCCTCCGAGTCGGGCACGGGCGCGTCGGGGCTCGCCGCCACCATGGGAGGGGTCGCCGAAACCGCCGGGGCGGGCGCCGTCGCCGTCGTCGCCGTCCTCGCACCCGTCCTGGCCGGAACCGCCGCGGCGATCTTCCTGCTCGTCGGCTACATCCTGCAGATGCTCGACCCCGAGCAGGGGTTCGCCCGGACCATGCTCACCACGGGCTGGGTGTTCGGCGCCGTGACCGCGGTCGCGATCCTCGTCGCCGCGGTGGGGCTGCTGCTCACCGCGCTGCGCAACAAGCCCACGGCCGAAGGCGGGCCGTACGGCGAACTGCAGGGCGAGGTGGCCCAGGCCAAGGAGGCCTGGCACGAGGCCCTGCTGGAACGCGGCATCCTGCCCTTCCTGCGGGAGGCCCTCGTCGACCCCGGCGCGGCCGCCGCGCTGCATGACACGCCCTCGTCCACGCCGGTCAGCCGCATGCCGCACCTCGGCTACGGCCGCCCGGGGTTCACCAGCCCGGACGACGGCGACCGCGGCTCGCGCCCCAGCTTCAGCAGCCCGGACTACACCAGCCCGGACTTCGGAGGACCGGAGCACCAGCCGGAGTAGCCGTCGGAGCCCGTCCGAGCAGGCACCTCCCACAGGCCGGGGGACCATCGGCCCCCGGGCCTGTGCGCGGCCGGGTCAGTCCGCGATGGGCAGGTACACGCGGTTCCCGCTCGCCGCGAACTCCTTCGACTTCAGGGCCATGCCCTCCTCGACCTCGGTCCGTGTGCCGCCGTGTTCGCGGCGGATGTCCTGCGAGATCTTCATGCTGCAGAACTTGGGACCGCACATCGAGCAGAAGTGAGCCGTCTTGGCCGGCTCCGCGGGCAGGGTCTCGTCGTGGAACTCCCGTGCCGTGTCCGGGTCGAGGGCCAGGTTGAACTGGTCCTCCCACCGGAACTCGAAACGGGCGTCGGACAGCGCGTCGTCCCACTCCTGCGCACCCGGGTGTCCCTTGGCGAGGTCGGCTGCGTGGGCGGCGATCTTGTAGGTGATGACGCCGGTCTTGACGTCGTCACGGTTCGGCAGGCCCAGGTGCTCCTTGGGCGTGACGTAACACAGCATCGCCGTGCCCCACCAGGCGATCATCGCGGCACCGATGCCGGAGGTGATGTGGTCGTACGCCGGTGCGACGTCCGTGGTCAGCGGGCCGAGCGTATAGAACGGAGCTTCCTCGCAGATCTCCTGCTGAAGGTCGATGTTCTCCTTGATCTTGTGCATCGGGACGTGGCCCGGGCCCTCGATCATGGTCTGAACATTGAAACGCTTCGCGATCCGGTTGAGTTCCCCGAGCGTGCGCAGCTCCGCGAACTGCGCCTCGTCGTTGGCGTCCGCGATCGATCCGGGCCTGAGGCCGTCCCCGAGCGAGTACGTGACGTCGTACGCGGCGAGGATCTCGCAGAGCTCCTCGAAGTTCTCGTACAGGAACGACTCCTTGTGGTGCGCGAGGCACCAGGCGGCCATGATCGAGCCGCCGCGGGAGACGATGCCGGTCTTGCGGTTCGCCGTCAGCGGCACGTACGCCAAGCGCACGCCCGCGTGGACCGTCATGTAGTCCACACCCTGCTCGGCCTGTTCGATGACCGTGTCCTTGTAGATCTCCCAGGTCAGCTCCTCGGCCCGGCCGTCGACCTTCTCCAGGGCCTGGTAGAGCGGCACGGTGCCGATGGGAACGGGGGAGTTGCGCAGCACCCACTCGCGCGTGGTGTGGATGTTGCGGCCGGTGGACAGGTCCATGACCGTGTCGGCGCCCCATCGGGTCGCCCAGGTCATCTTCTCGACCTCCTCCTCGATGGAGGACGTCACGGCCGAGTTGCCGATGTTGGCGTTGACCTTCACCAGGAACCGCTTGCCGATGATCATCGGCTCGATCTCCGGGTGGTTGACGTTGGCCGGCAGCACGGCCCGGCCCGCGGCGATCTCGTCCCGCACGACCTCGGGCGACACGTTCTCCCTGATGGCGACGTACTCCATCTCGGGCGTGATCTCGCCGCGGCGGGCGTACGCGAGTTGGGTGACCGCCTGTCCGTCCCTGCCGCGGCGCGGCTGGCGCGGGCGGCCGGGGAAGACCGCGTCCAGGTTGCGGAGGCCGCCACGGGGCGAGGTGTGCTTGATGCCGTCGTCCTCGGGACGGACGGGGCGGCCCGCGTACTCCTCGGTGTCGCCGCGGGCGATGATCCAGTTCTCGCGCAGCGGCGACAGTCCCCTGCGCACGTCGGTGTCGACGAGTGGATCGGTGTACGGGCCCGACGTGTCGTACAGCGTGACCGACTGGCCGTTGGTGAGATGCACCTGACGGACCGGCACGCGCAGGTCGGGGCGGCTGCCCTCGACGTACGCCTTGTGCCAGCCGATGGACTTCCCGGCCTCCTCGGACTTCTCGTCCTGAACGGAGGCAGGCGTGCGTGCGTCCTTGCTGGTCATGAGACCTACTCCCTACGCCGGCATTACCCGGTAACAGGTTCGGCGGTCGACGCAGCGGCTTCCGTCCGGCGACGTTTCGTGTGAAACATCACTCGACTCCGGCGATGTTTCATGTGAAACATCGCTGGGACGGAGGTCAGCGCCCTCTCAGCCCGGTGCTCCGAGCTCCCGCGTGTACAAAAGGTGGCTCCACGCTAGCGGCAATTCTGGCGCGGTGAACAGAGGGCCCCCCTCGTTCTTGCGATGATCGGGCGGTGACCACGACGCAGCGTCCCCCCTACCCACCGCCCGAGCCGCCCCGAGGATCCGGCGCCGGAAGCGGCAACGGCCGTGGTGACGGCCATGATTTCGCCGCCGGGACCGGGCATGAGCCGGCCAGGGGGCAGGGTCCTGAGTTCGGGTACGGCCGTGACGCGGGCTTCGGCCCCGGCCCTGGTTCCGGTCCCGGTTCCGGTTCTGGTCCCGGTGGTGAATATGGGCCGGGCTCCGGTGAGGGCCGGGGTGCCGGTTCTCCCGGTGGCCACGGTGGCCCGCCCACTGGTCAGGGACCCGGCCACGGCCCCGGTGGCGGCGGGCACGGTTCAGGGTCCGGTGGAGGCGGAGGGAACGGCCACGGTCACGACGGAGGTGACGGGCACGGCTCCGGTTCCGCCCCGGGTGGCGGCCACGGGCACTCTCACAACCACGGCCCGGCCACACCCGTCTCCCTGCACCTGCGCAAGATCATCGCGGCGATCCTGATCCCGTTCGCCGCGGCGGTACTGGTCGGCCTCGCCGTGCTGTGGCCGGGCGGCGCCCCGCCGCACGAGCGCACCGGCGTCGGCTTCGACCGGCAGACGCAGGACGCCACGGTCACCAAGGTGGTCGAGGTGAGCTGCAAGGAGGCCGGCGCTTCGGGCGTTCCGCCGACCGGAGACACCTCCACCGCCGAGGGCTCCTCCGCGGTGCAGCAGGAGAAGGGCACCTGCAAGCGGGCGACGATCCGGGTCGACAGCGGCGACGACAAGGGCCGTACGTTCACCGAGATCGTCCAGCCCGACCAGTCCCGCCAGCTGCACGAGGGTCAGAAGGTCGTGGTCGCCTATGAGCCCTCGGCACCGAAGGACCTGCAGTACTCGGTCACCGACATCAACCGCCGCCTGCCCCTGAGCCTGCTCGCCGGCATCTTCGCGCTCGCCGTCGTGGTCGTCGGGCGGATGCGGGGTGTCATGGCATTGGTCGCGCTGGCCATCAGCTTCATGGTGCTGAACTTCTTCATCCTGCCCGCGATCCTGCAGGGCTCGAACCCGCTGGTCGTGGCGGTGGTGGGCGCGAGCGCCATAATGCTCATCGCCTTGTACATGTGTCACGGCCTGTCCGCCCGGACCTCCGTGGCGGTGCTCGGCACCCTCATCTCGCTGTTGCTGATCGGCATCCTCGGCTCGGTGTTCATCGACTGGGCCGCGCTCAGTGGCAACACCGACGACAACACCGGGCTGATCCACGGCCTCTATCCGACGATCGACATGAGCGGTCTGCTGCTGGCCGGCATCATCATCGGCTCGCTGGGCGTACTCGACGACGTGACGGTCACGCAGACCTCGGCGGTCTGGGAGCTGCACGAGGCCAACCCGTCGATGGGCTGGCGCGGGCTCTACCGCGCGGGCATCCGGATCGGCCGCGACCACATCGCCTCGGTCGTCAACACGCTCGTCCTCGCCTACGCGGGTGCCGCGCTGCCGCTGCTGCTGTTGTTCTCGATCGCGCAGAGCAGTGTGGGGACGGTCGCCAACAGCGAGCTGGTCGCGGAGGAGATCGTGCGCACGCTGGTCGGTTCGATCGGCCTGGTCGCCTCGGTGCCGGTCACCACGGCCCTGGCGGCGCTGATGGTCTCGGCCGACCGTCCCGGCACGGAGCCCGCTGTGGAGGCCTCCGCGGTCCCGGCGCGCGGGGGGAGGGGCCGGCGCCGCAAGCGCTGACGCCCCGGCGCCACAGAGGCCTCCGAAAGCCTCAGGCACCCCGGCCGCCGGCGCGTCGGCCTCCAGCGACTCGACCTCGGCCTCGGCCTCGACTCGGCCTCGGCCGCCTCCGATGCAAGAAGATCGCCCGGTCATACGAAGATCGCAGGAAGAAGCGTTCCTGCGCAGCTCGGCGGCACCCGGTGAAGCGTTACTCCACCGTGCCGCCGGGCCCATGCCTCAACCAGCGCCCTGCTCGGCGAGGATGCGGTCCAGAGCCTCGTCGAGGTGCGCGTCGAAGTCGGCGAGCGAGCCTTCCTGGCCCAGCGGCACCAACTTGTCCGTACGGTCCAGGAAAGCGACGAGCGGTGCCGTCGACGACCGGAACAACGCCTGGTCGCTGCCCACCTGAAGCCGGATCAACACCTCGCCCAGCGCGTCGGGATCGACGGGCGTGACCCGCACATCGCCCTCCCCGCACGGCCGGCCGACCCCGTCGATCAGCAACTCCCGCCCGAAAGCCCACGTCACCGGGGCATCACCGGGCAAGTGGAACGTCAGCCGGACGGCATAGGGATCACTGGACTCATAGCGCAGCTCCACCGGAATGCGGAAGGAGAGCTCCTCGGACACGAGAAAGCTCATCATGACCTCTGCTTGCACGGACTCGCGCATCGACAACCCCGTCATTCGCCGTGACTGGCCGGGAACGAACCTCTGACACTTGGTGGAATCTTGCTGAACGTACACAGCAGATCACAAGGAGTGAGTTTTCACATACTGATAGAGAGCCCGAGCGAGGCGAGCAGGCGCCCCATCTCGGCCTGCAACTGGCGGGCCGCAGGCAGCAATCGGTCGGCCTGGTGTGCGGGCAGGGAGATGGCCATCGTCGCGGCCGTGGTGCCGAGGGTGAGCGGAATCGCGGCGCAGACCGCGCCCAGGGCGTACTCCTGACGCTCGATCACCGGTTCCATCCGCCGGATCCGCTCCAGACGCCTCAGCAGGCTGTGGTTGTCGCGCACCGTGTACGGCGTGAGGGGCTGCACCGGGTAGCGGTCGAGGTGGTCACGGCGGGCGTCCTCGTCCAGCTGGGACAGCAGGCACTGCCCGATGGCGTGCGCGTGCCCGGTCTCCCGGAAGTCGGCCCACTCCTCGACCGCCGGGTTGCCGGGGGTGTCGGAGACGCACATGACCTCGATCTCGCCCTCGCGGTACACCGCGTAGTACACGGGGACGCCCAGGACGTCCCGCCAGTGCGCGAGCGCGTCGACGACCGTGCTGCGACGTTTCTGCCGCGCCCCGCTGCTGCTCAGCCGCTCGGCAGCCTCACCGAGGAAGAACAGGCCCTTGTCCCGGCGCAGATAGCCCTCGTGCACGAGTGTGCGCAGCAGGTGGTACGTCGTGGGCAGCGCCAGCCCGGTCTCACGGGCCAGTTGTTTGGCCGGGGCGCCGTACTCGTGCGCGGCGACGGTCTCCAGCAGGCGCATCGCGCGCTGCACGGATCCGATGAGGGTCGGCGGAGGCGGGGGCGCGGAGGGGGGCGGTGGCCCGGAGGGCGTCGCCGAGCGGGGTTGCGCGGGGACGGTGTGGAGCTGGACGGGGACGGTGTCAACCGGGGACAAGGGGCTCTCCCGAAGCGCGAGGGGGGCAGACCGTGCGGAGGAACACGGGTGGGGGTGAATGCCGCTCGCGGGGAAGTCCCCGCGTCGAGTTCCGGACTCTATTCGCCTGCCACCGCCCGCAGACGGCCCCGCCGGGAAACTTCCCCCGCCCGAGGGAACCGGTGATTCCGAGCGTTGCCCGCTACCCCCACCGGTTTCCCACCGGTCTCACCAGTCGCTGCGCGACGAGGAACTCGACGTGAACTTCCGTACGACGTAGATCAGTCCGCCGACCAGTGCCACGAAGACCAGCACCTTGAAGAGCAGTCCGATGACGAAACCCACCACACTGGCGATCAGCCCGCCGAACACGACCAGGGCGATGACCGGCACCGCGATCCACTTCACCCACCACGGCAGTCCCGTGAAGATCTCTCGCATCGCCCTCGTCCTTACCTCTCCGCCCGTTCGAGTGCCGGGTCCTGTCGGTCCGTCTGGATCTCTGATGTCCTGCACTCGATGCTAGGTCCGGCAGGGGGTCGAACGGGGACCTCGCATCCCTTGTCCTCCCCTGACCGATCCCCTAGGGAACCCTGAGGCGGCCCGTCACCTCTCGGGCGGAGAGAACACCACCAGCACCCTCAGGTCCTCGGTGATGTGGTGGAACTTGTGCGCGACGCCCGCCGGCACGTAGATCACGCTGCCGCGCGCCACCTGGGTCGTCTCCAGGCCGACGGTGATCGCGGCACGGCCGCTCACAATGAAGTAGACCTCGTCCTGATTGTGCGGTTTCTGTGGATCCTGCTCGCCCGCGTCGAGGGCGTACAAACCGACCGACATGTTCTGCTCCCGCAGAAACTGCAGGTAGGCACCCTCGTTGGCGGCGCGCTCCGCCTCCAGTTCGTCCAGCCGGAATGCCTTCATCGCCTTGTCCGCCCCTGCCTCTTGTGCCCGCGTCCGATCAGGTCTGCCACGATCAGACACATGATGAATTTCGTAGTCAAGACGATCGCCAACGCGGGCGCCCTGGCGGTCGCCGTATGGCTGCTCGACAAGATCACCCTGACCGGTGACAGCACGGTCAAGGAAGTCGGCACCCTGATCATCGTGGCGCTGCTCTTCGGCCTGGTGAACTTCCTGGTCAAGCCGCTTGTCAAGCTCCTCAGCCTGCCGCTGCTGATATTGACGCTCGGCCTGTTCACGCTGGTCGTCAACGCGCTGATGCTGCTGCTCACCTCGTGGCTGGCGGACAAGCTCGACCTGAGCTTCCACGTGGAGGGCTTCTGGACGGCCGTCCTGGGCGGCCTGATCATCTCGGTCGTCTCCTGGGCGCTGCACGTCGTCCTGCCCGACGGGGACTGAGCAGACATGACGTACCGGGTCTGCTTCGTCTGCACGGGCAACATCTGCCGTTCCCCGATGGCCGAGATCGTCTTCCGCGCGCGGGTGGCGGAGGCCGGCCTGGACGGGGTGGTGGAAGTCGACAGCGCCGGCACGGGGGGCTGGCACGAGGGAGACGGCGCCGACCCGCGCACAGTGGCCGTCCTGGAGGACAACGGCTACGCCGGCGGCCACACGGCCCGGCAGTTCCAGTCGTCCTGGTTCTCCCGCCTCGACCTGGTGATCGCCCTGGACTCCGGCCACCTCGGGGCCCTGCGCCGCCTCGCGCCCACGGAACAGGACGCGGAAAAGGTACGGCTGCTTCGCTCGTACGACCCCGCCGCCGGCGACGACCTCGACGTACCGGACCCCTACTACGGGGGCGTGGACGGCTTCGAGGAGTGCCTTGAGATGGTGGAGGCGGCGAGCGCCGGTCTGCTCGCCGCAGTGCGCGAGGACGTGGAGGGACGGGCGGCATGAGCGATTCCGCGACGGGTGACGCGGGCGGAGCGACGGGCGACTCGGCCCGGGCGACGGCCGACGCGGACCAGGTGAAGGATGCCGCGAGCCGGGTGACGGGTGCGGCGGGCCAGGCTGCGGGTGCCGTGGACGACGTGACGGACGCCGTGGATCAGGTGACGAGTGCCGCAGACGAGGTGACGGGCCACACGGGCCCGGCGGCCGCAGGCGCCGGTGACGGCACGCGCGCGGTGCGGGCCGGGCTGCCCGAGCCGGTCAAGCACGAGCCCACCCTGCCCGGCCCCGTGTTCGCCGCCCACTTCCACCTGCCGGGCGACCCCACCGGCCCCTACACCTACGGCCGCGACGAGAACCCGACCTGGACGCTGCTGGAACGCGCCGTCGGTGAACTGGAGGCGCCCGGCCGGGGCGGTGCCGAGACGCTCGTCTTCGCCTCGGGCATGGCCGCGATCTCGGCGGTGCTCTTCTCCCAGCTGCGCACCGGCGACGCGTGCGTCCTGCCCGACGACGGCTACCAGGCGCTGCCGCTGGTCCGCGCCCAGCTGGAGGCGTACGGCATCGAGGTGCGCACCGCGCCGACGGGCGGCGACGCCCAGCTCGACGTCCTCGACGGCGCGAGGCTGCTGTGGATCGAGACCCCGTCGAACCCCGGGCTCGACGTGTGCGACATCAGGCGGCTCGCCGATGCGGCACACGCGCGTGGCGCCCTGGTGGCCGTCGACAACACCCTTGCGACACCTCTCGGCCAGCGTCCGCTGGAGCTCGGCGCCGACTTCGCGGTGGCCAGCGGCACCAAGCAGCTCACCGGCCACGGTGATGTCCTCCTGGGCTACGTCGTCGGCCGGGACGCCGAGGCCATGGCCGCCGTACGCCGCTGGCGCAAGATCGTGGGTGCGATTCCCGGGCCCATGGAGGCCTGGCTCGCGCACCGTTCGATCGCGACGCTCCAGATGCGGGTCGACCGGCAGAGCGCGACGGCCCTGGCGGTCGCCGAGGCGCTGCGCGAACGGCCCGAGGTGACGGGGCTGCGCTACCCGGGACTCCCCGACGACCCATCGCACGAGATCGCCGCGCGGCAGATGCGGCGCTTCGGGTGCGTGGTGTCGTTCACGCTGCCCACCCGCGCGCGTGCCGAGCGTTTTCTCGACGCACTGCGGCTCGTGGACGACGCGACGAGTTTCGGCGGAGTGCGGTCCACGGCCGAACGGCGTGGACGCTGGGGCGGGGACGCGGTGCCGGAGGGCTTCATCCGGCTGTCGGTCGGTGCCGAGGATCCCGAGGATTTGGTGGCGGATGTGCTGCGTGCGCTGGACGCGTCGGCCTGAGCATCCCCCACGGACGGTCCGAGCCTCCCCCCTCGTGGCTCGGACCGTCCCCCGGTTCCGCGCGCAAGAACCGCGCGACCAAGGCTAGTTGACTCTCTGTCAGTGTCCAATCACAGTAGCGACAGAGACCTATCGACTTATTTATAGTTGGGCACGGCCGGGGGCAGCGGGGGCCGACGAGGGGAGTGTGTGCGGTGGATCTGGCCTTGCTGCGGACCTTCGTGACCGTGCACCGGGCCGGCTCCTTCACCCGCGCCGCAGCCCTGCTCGGTCTCTCCCAGCCTGCTGTCACCTCGCAGATACGGACGCTGGAACGGCAGCTGGGCCGCCCCCTGTTCCTGAGACAGGCCCGCGGTGTGACCCCGACGAGCATCGGCGACGAACTCGCCCACAAGGCCGCGCCCCATCTCGACGCCTTGGTGGAGATCACCGAGACGGGCCTCGACGACGACTCCTCCTTACGGACGCTGCACCTCGCAGGTCCTCCGGAGTTCACCGCCGAACGAGCCCTGCCCGCCCTCACGGAACTGACCGGCGAGGACGGGCAGGGCTTCGCCTTGCGCGTCTCGTTCGGGACCGCCGAGGAGACGCTGGAAGGGCTTTCCGCCGGGCATCATGATCTGGCCATCAGCACGGCCCAGCCGCGTGGCGCGCTGCTCACGGCGACTGCGCTCTGCGACGAGGAGCACGTCCTGGTCGCCGCCCCGCGCTGGGCCGAGCAGCTCGGTACCGGGCAGTCGGACCGCAGGCCGGAACCGGCCCTGGAGAAGGTGCCCGTGGTGGAGGTGCACGAGTCGCTGCCCTTCGTCTCCCGCTACTGGGCCTCCGTCTTCGACTCGCACCCGGCCGCCCCGGGCACCGTGATCGTCCCCGACCTGCGTGCGGTCCTGGCCTGCGCGATCGCGGGCGCCGGCCTGGCCGTCGTGCCCCGCTATCTGTGCGCTGCGGCGCTGGAGCGGGGCGACGTCGTAGCCCTGCACGAGCCGGCGGTGCCGCCGCTGCGCACCTATTTCCTGGTGGTCCGCACCGGGACGCTCGCGATGCCCCATATCGCGCGGGCTCACGAGTGGTTGCAGCAGGCCTCGGCCGACTGGTGCTGAGGCCCACCGGGTCGTGTGGAGGTCCTCGTCACCGGGCGTACCGTCGCGCATGACGGGGCCTGCAATGACGTGAATTCCGGGAGCGCCCTGGCGTGGGGACGGGGCGCTCGGGACAGCGCCTCACTCTGAGAGCGCGGCCGGTGACGTTTCGCGATGTTTCACGTGGAACCAGCCGGGCCACATTTCACACATGACCGTCCGACCCGTGGTCAAGCGCACCGCCCGCGCCGTTCTGCTGGACGGTGCCGACCTGATCTTGATCAAGCGCACCAAGCCGGGTGTGGATCCCTACTGGCTCACCCCCGGCGGCGGAGTCGAGCCCAGCGACTCGACCGTCGTCGACGCCCTGCACCGCGAGGTGTACGAGGAGCTCGGCGCGAAGATCACCGATGTGGTGCCCTGCTTCGTGGACACCATGGAGCACATCGGGGAGGACGGTGGCGCGACGGGCGTGAAGGTGCAGCACTTCTTCGTCTGCCGCCTGGAGTCCATGGACCCCTCGCTCCGGCACGGTCCCGAGGTGGACGAGCCGATCGGCGAGTACGAGATCGTGCGCGTGCCGTTCACCCGGGTCGGAATCGCCTCCGTCCACCTCGTGCCGCTGTCGCTGCGGCACTACCTGGACGGCAACATCGAGGGCGTCCTCGCCATGCACGCGCCCGATCTGGGCTGAGACACCTGATCAGTCTCCGGCCGCGACCAGTTCCTCGACGGAGTCGTGCCGTATGCGGTCCGACGGAATGCCGCTGTCCCTCAGGGCGTCCACACCGCTGCGGATCATTCCGGGCGGCCCCGAGAGGTAGGCGTCGAACTCGTTCCACGGCCCGTACGCGCGTATCGCGTCCGGCAGCTGCTGGTGCGCCTGCTGGTCGATGATCGCCCGGACCGAGAGCCACGGGTGGGTCTGCTGGAGACGGAGCATGGTGTCGATGTCGTACAGGTCATGGTCGGTGCGGGCACCGTAGAAGACCTCGACCGACCGGCGATCCCCGTGCTCGGCGACGTCCTCGACCAGGGCCTTGATGGGCGCTATGCCCGTACCGCCGCCCAGGCAGAGCAGACCGCTGTCGGTTGTGTGGTCCACGGTCATGGAACCCGCCGGCGGGCCGAGCCGGATGATGTCGCCGGGGCGGGCGCGGTGCACCAGGGCGTTGGAGACCCAGCCCGCCGGGACGGCCTTCACGTGGAACGACAGCAGACCGTCGGAGCGGGGCGCCGAGGCGAAGGAGTAGTGCCGCCAGATCCGGGGCCACCAGGGCGTTTCCAGGCTCGTGTACTGCCCGGCGAGGAAGGGGTACGGCTGGTCGGGGCGGACGGTGACGACCGCGACGTCCGGGGTTCTCAGATCGTGCGTGACGATCTCGGCGTACCACCAGGCCGGGGCGCGCAGTTCGTCCGCGGCCGCAGCGTCGATCATGACCTGGGAGATCGTGGTGTAGGCCCGGATCCAGGCCGCCTCCATCTCCGCGCTCCAGACCCCCGCGGCGTACTTGCTCAGCGCGCCGATGAGGCACTCGCCGACGGCCGGGTAGTGCTCGGCCCGCGTCCCGTACTTCCGGTGACCCCGGCCGAGGTTCTGCAGGTAGTCGACGAGGACGTCCCTGTTGTCGATGTGCTCGGCGGCCGTGAGCAGCGCCCTGAGCAGCCGGTCCCGCTGGGTGTCCATCGCGGCCGGGAACAGCGACCGCAGGTCGGGGTAGCGGACGAAGAGCAGGGCGTAGAAGTACGACGTGACCTTGTCGGAGACCGGGGCGACCTCGGCCATGGCGCGGCGGATGAGGAGGGCGTCCGGAGACCCCGATTCGGCCGGAGCAGTGGCGGCTGCTCCTGAGGGCGACACCGGTGCGTGCCGCCGTGCGGGAGCACGCTGCTCGGCGGCAGCCGGGGGCGGAGCCACGGTGGAGGCGAAGGGTGCCGGGGTGAGCGCCGTCGGTACGGGACCCGGCGACGAGGCGGTGGCGAGGCTTGAAACCGCGGTGGGGGACGGAGCGGGCTGTGCGGCCGGAGGGGCGGGCGCGGGTATCGCGTCCGGGGAGTCATTCCCTTGGTCCGGCCCACCGTTGCTCGCACTGCCGGGTGTGGCGGTGGGCGGCGCGGATGTGTGGTCTGCCGGTGCTTCCGGGGCGGCGGGCCTGCCCACCGGGCGTATCGCGGCCGGTCGACGGCCTTCTGCCGTCCTGGAGTCGCCGTCCGGCGTCCTGGAGTCGCCGTCCGGGGCCGGCGTCGGGTTCTTGCGGGGTGTGAACCAGCCGCCCCCGCCGCCAGAAGTGCCGTTGTCGGCCGACGTGGTGGTCGGAGCGTCCATGGTGTGCCTCGCCTCGAGCATCTTTCGGTCGGTCTGCGCACTTCCTCGGTCGGAAGGTGCCTGCTTTCCCCCGTGGACGGTCTGCGTTCCCATCCTTGTCGCGGCCAATGCGGCCACATTCAACCCGTGTTCCGGCTCCGTACGGACAAGTAAGGCGAGAGTGTGACATTGACCGCAGTAACTCTCATCGAGCTTCCCACTCCCCTGGACGCCTCCGTCGCATAACCGGAAACGCGGGTCTTCGATCTCTCCGTCCCGTTAGGCTGCATTGCCCTGCGCTCGGCACACGGGACGGGTCGTCCCACCCCGGATGCGAACCGGAGTCGACCCTACCGGCCGCCGCCGTGCACACAAGTCCCCCCTTCCCTCGTCACGAATGCGGGCAGGACGCGAACCCTCAAGTCCGTCAACTATTGGGCAAGAAAGCCACGTTCTAGGCCTCGATCGGGCACCCGGTGTTCTTACGTGTTTCACGTGAAACATCCAGCACCGGTCCGCGCCCTGTGCAGGCGGCGACAACTGGCCAAAAGCTCGCATGTCTCTGCCGAAAGAGGTGGACGTCAGGGGCTCTTGTCGGACAGCCTGACCTGCGTGCCGACTCCTTCCCTTGCCTCCTTGCCCATCCGTCGTCTGACGCTCCGCGATCAAGCCGCCTGCGCCGACTTGTCCGAGGACCGGGGGTGGCCACGGGAGGAGCACAAGTGGGGCTTCCTCCTCACAGCCGGGAAGGGCTACGGCATCGACGACCCCGACGGCGGCCTGGTGGGCGCTTGTGTCGTCACCGAGTACGGACCGCAGGACCCCGCCCTCGCCGCGATCGGCATGGTCCTGGTCGCCGAACGGCACGCTCGGCAGGGCGTGGGACGTCGGCTGATGCGCCATGTCATCTCGGCGATGGGCACGACGCCTCTCACCCTGCATGCGACGCCCTACGGCCGCCCCCTGTACGAGGAACTCGGCTTCAAGGTCACCGGGCGGGCCGAGATGGTTCTCGGGCGCTTCACTCCGGGCGGGCCGGAGCCGAGGGTCGCCACCCGCGCCGCGACCGCCGAGGACCTCACCTCGATCCTCCGCCTCGACGAGCAGGTGTTCGGGACCGACCGCACGCACATCGTCACGCGACTCCCTGCCTTCGCCGACCAGTTGCGCGTGGCCGAGGAGGGCGGACGGCTCATCGGCTACGCGGCCGCCTGGCCCAACATGGACACCCACGTCGTCGGCCCGCTCATCGCACGCGACACATCGGTGGCCCAGGCGCTCATCGCCTCCCTCGCCGCCCACACCGACCGTCCCCTGCGCACCGACATCGACGTACGCCACGAGGAACTCCTCGCATGGGCGAAGGAACGCGGTCTGGAATCCGTCGCCTTCAACTCGGTGATGACGTACGGGATCACGGATCTGCCCGGTGACTGGAGTCGGCGGTTCGCGCCGGTCACGGTCGCGGCGGGCTGAAGAGCGTCGATACGACGACGCCGGCTCCCCATGGATCAGGGAACCGGCGTCGTCGCGCTGAAGGGGTCAGGTCAGGCGAGGGCCTCCACGGCGACCGTGGCGAAGCCGTGGTCCTGCTCCGGGGCCCCGCCGCCGACGCCGATCGCGCCGATCAGGCGGCCGTCGCGGTGCACCGGCACTCCGCCGGCGATGAACAGCAGCGGCCTGTCGAGCGCGGTGGGCAGCGTGTGGAAGAGGCCTCCGGGCTGCACCGCGTCGACCAGGTCTGCGGTGGGAGCGTTCATCTGGAGGGCCGTGTAGGCCTTGCGGGTGCTGGTCTCACCGGAGATCAACACGGCGCGGTCGTCCCGCCGGAAGGCGAGCAGGTGGCCGCCCGCGTCCAGGACGGTGACGCTGACGGTGACGCCTGCGGCCTCAGCGGCCCGGTGGGCTGCGGCGACGAGGGCGTCGGCGTCCTGGGTGGTCAGCGGGGCGACAGCGGTGATGGTGCTCATGAGGGGATCTCCTGGAGGACTTGCCGGTGGTGCTGAGGCGTGGAGTGGTGGTCGGAGTGGTCCGGTTGCTCAGTGGTGGACAGCGGCCCGCTGCTCGGCCGGCGCGGACCCCGTGACGACGGTGCTGGGGCCGCCGGCACGGCGTTCCAGGGCGGCCGAGAGGAAGGCCAGGACCAAGGCTCCGGCGGCCAGGGCGGCACCGACCCAGTTGGGCGCGGTGTAGCCGAGGCCCGCCGCGATCACGAGGCCGCCGAGCCAGGCGGACAGCGCGTTGCCGAGGTTGAAGGCGCCGATGTTCACGGCGGAGGCCAGAGTCGGGGCGCCGTGCGCCTGGTCGAGGACCCGCTTCTGGAGCGGCGGCACGGTGGCGAAGCCCAGGGCACCGATCAGCGCGATGGTGATCGCCGACAGCAGTTTGTCGTGGGCGGTGAGGGTGAACAGTGCCAGCACGACGGCCAGGGCGCCCAGAGAGACGTACAGCATGGGCATCAGAGCACGGTCGGCGAACTTGCCACCGACGAGGTTGCCGCCGACCATGCCGAGGCCGAAGAGGACCAGCAGCCAGGTGACGGAGCCGTCGGCGAAGCCTGCGACGTGGGTCATCATCGGCGCGATGTAGGTGATGGCCGCGAAGACACCGCCGAAGCCGAGGACGGTCATGGCCATCGCGAGCAGTACCTGCACGTTCTTGAAGGCGGCCAGTTCGTGCCGCAGGCGCACGCCCTCCGCCTTGGGCATGTCGGGGACGAGCCGGGCGATGCCGACCAGGCCGATGACACCGAGGGCCGCGACGATGCCGAAGGTCACCCGCCAGCCGACGGACTGCCCGACGAGCGTGCCCAGCGGCACACCGACGACATTGGCGACGGTCAGACCGGTGAACATCATCGCGATGGCTCCGGCCTTCTTGTCCGGGGCGACGAGGTCGGCCGCGACGACCGAGCCGATGCCGAAGAAGGCGCCGTGGGCCAGCGAGGCGACGATCCGGCCGATCAGCATCACGGAGAAGGCCGGGGCGAGCGCCGAGAGCAGATTGCCCACGATGAACAGGCCCATCAGCAGCATCAGCATCCGCTTGCGGGAGATCTTGGTGCCGAGCACGGTCATCAGCGGGGCGCCGAACATGACGCCGAGCGCGTAGCCGGTCACCAGGTATCCGGCGGTGGGGATGGAAACCCCGTAGTCGCCCGCGACCTCGGGCAGCAAGCCCATGATCACGAATTCCGTCGTTCCGATCCCGAAGGCCCCGATCGCGAGGGCCAGAAGCGCGAGAGGCATGGAGGGGTTACCTTCCCAGACGATTGCAGGAGCGCTTAGCGTGCGCCCACAATAATTGCAGACGCGGGCTATATGCAACCGCCGTCAATTGCGGCTCTGCTCTATCCTGGGTGTCAGCCGCTCCGGGACGGAGGAAACGCCAATGACAGCGACGGACCCCGCGCTCACCGCTCTCGCCCAGAGCTGGTGCGCCCTCTCCCTGCTCCACGGGAGGATCGAGGCCCACATCGAGCGCGCCCTGCAGGCCGGGCACGACCTCAGCGCGCGCGAGTACTCCCTGCTGGACGTACTCAGCCGGCAGCACGACGGCGACGGAGGTCATCTGCAGATGAAGCAGGTCGCCGACGCGGTCGTCCTCAGCCAGAGCGCCACCACGCGCCTGGTCACCCGGCTGGAAGACCGCGGCCTCCTGGAGCGCTACCTGTGCCCCACCGACCGCCGCGGCATCTACACGAACGTCACCAAGACAGGTCTCGAGCTGCTGGAGGCGGCGCGGCCGACCAATGACGCCGCCCTGCGCGAAGCCCTCGACGAAGCGGCGAAGAACCCCGAGCTGGCTCCGCTGGTCCGGGTCGTGGAGACGCTGAAGGCTCCGGTGCCCGCCTAGAGCACCTCCGCACCGGGCATCACCGCGTGCGGATCTCCGTACCGGGCGGCGGCTCTGCGTATGGTGCGTCCATGGGAGATCTTGAGATACGTGCCGCCGTTGCCGACGACGTCCCGGCGATCGTGGCCATGCTCGCGGACGATCCGCTGGGCGCACAGCGCGAGTCACCGGACGACCTCGCCCCGTACCTGACCGCGCTGGAGCGGCTCAGCGCCGACCCGAACCAGCGTCTGGTGGTGGCGGTCCGGGAGGGCCGGGTCGTCGGCACACTCCAGCTCACGATCATTCCCGGACTGTCGCGACGCGGTGCGACCAGGTCGATCATCGAGGGAGTGCGCATCCACGCGGACGAGCGCGGCAGCGGTCTGGGAACACAGCTCATCGAGTGGGCGGTCGACGAATCCCGGGACCAGGAGTGCCACTTGGTCCAGCTGACCTCCGACAAGACGCGCACCGACGCCCACCGCTTCTACGAGCGACTCGGATTCACGGCATCCCACACGGGCTTCAAGCTCCAGCTGTGACCCATGTGCGTGGGCGCTCTGTTTCACGTGAAACAGAGCGCCCACGCACGTCACCGCCTAACCGACGCCACGCCATCCCTCGGGGTCGACACCACCGGGCACAGGAGCCCCCTCGTCGTACGGCTGACGCGTGAACACGAACGAGCCGAGGTCCAGATGGCTCACGGACCCGTCCGCCCGCCGTACGGCCTTCAGGAGCTCGCCGGCGTAGTAGCCCTCCAGCCCCGTCCAGGTGCCGTCGCCGTTCGGGCGGAACCGTGAGCTACGGCCACCGCCGGTCAACGGTCCCAGTGAGACAAGCCCGTCGGCCGTCAGCCGCAGAGCGAAGGCGTGCGTCCCCCAGTACCACTGCCCCGTCAGCTCCAGCAGCGACCGGTCGACATTACCCAGCGGCTTCCACGGTGCGGGGATGCGCGGCTCCGCCTCGGCGACGATACGGACCAGGTCGGCGGCGACAGCGAAGAGCAGCGGCCCGGACGTGGAGTTGGCCAGGGCGACCGCTGCGACGTCGTCGTCGACGCTGATCATGAGGCACGCGAGGAAGCCTGGCAGCGAACCGGTATGGCCGACCAGCGACCGTCCGTTCCGTCGCCGGATCTCCATGCCCAGGCAGTAGGCGTAGCCGCTCGCCACGTCCGCCGCCTCGTGGGGCGCGGCCGGTGTCCTCATCTCCAGCAGCGAGTCGGCACTCAGCACCCGCTCGTCGCCGTTGACCAGGAAAACCGCGAACCGCGCCAAGTCACCGGTCGTCGACCAGAGTTGACCGGCCGGAGCCATGCGCCCCAGATCCTCGGTGGGCTCGGGAAGCATCACATCGGCCCAGGGATGCACGGCCCAGCCACCCGCATGGGGCGCCTGCGGCCGCACGCTCGTGCGATGCAGCCCCAGGGGTTCGAGCACTTCACGCCGAAGGACGTCCTCCCAGGAAGCCCCTCGGAGCTTCTCGATGAGCGCGCCGAGCAGTGCGTATCCCGGGTTCGAGTAGTGGAACCGGCGGCCTGGCGGGGTCAGCAGGGGCCGCTCGCCGAGTACGTCGTCGAGTTCGGGCCGCAGGGAGCCAGGGCTCCGCTCCCACCACGGCCCCGGCGTCTCGGCCGCCAGCCCGCCTGTGTGCGCGAGAAGTTCGGCGACGGTCGCCTCCCCCACGCCGGTGCCCGGCAGATGCTTCTCGAGCGGATCCCCGAGATCCAGTGCGCCCTCGTCGCGCAGCCGCAGCACGAGGACCGCCGTGAAGGTCTTGGTGATCGAGCCGATCCGGTACTGCACGTTCTCGTCCGGCGCGTGCCCTTCCACTGAGGTCCGTGCGCCGGTCCACACCGTTGTCCCGTCCCGCACCACGGCCGCGACGAGCGACGGGGCCCGCCCTTCGGCCTGTGCGACGGCGATGCGGTGCAGCAGGGCGCGACGTGTACCGGGAAGCAGTTCTCCCTGAGATGTCGTCATGGGCCCAGTCCACCTGGCCCGGCATCCCCTCGTCGAGCACATTCGGAGGCAGGGCCGGTGAGGGCGGGGCGGATCAGGTCTGCGCCATGTCCACGAACCGCGAGTAGTGGCCCTGGAAGGCGACGGTGATCGTCGCCGTCGGGCCGTTTCGGTGCTTGCCCACGATGATGTCCGCCTCGCCCGCGCGGGGCGACTCCTTCTCGTACGCGTCCTCGCGGTGCAGAAGGATCACCATGTCGGCGTCCTGCTCGATGGAGCCCGACTCACGTAGGTCGGACACCATCGGCTTCTTGTCCGTGCGCTGTTCGGGACCACGGTTGAGCTGGGAGAGCGCGATCACCGGAACCTCTAGTTCCTTGGCCAGGAGCTTGAGGTTCCGGGACATGTCCGAGACCTCCTGCTGACGGCTCTCGGAGCGCTTGGAGCCCCCGGACTGCATCAGCTGGAGATAGTCGATGATCACGAGCCTGATGTCGTTGCGCTGCTTCAGCCGACGGCACTTGGCGCGAATCTCCATCATCGACAGGTTCGGGGAGTCGTCGATGTAAAGGGGCGCGGACGAGACCTCGGGCATCCGGCGCGCCAGACGCGTCCAGTCCTCGTCCGTCATGGTGCCGGACCGCATGTGGTGCAGGGCGACGCGGGCCTCTGCGGACAGCAGCCGCATCGCGATCTCGTTGCGCCCCATCTCCAGGGAGAAGATGACGCTCGGCAGGTTGTGCTTGATCGACGCGGCCCGGGCGAAGTCCAGGGCCAGCGTCGACTTGCCCATGGCGGGACGGGCCGCGATGACGATCATCTGCCCAGGGTGCAGGCCGTTGGTGAGCGAGTCGAAGTCGGTGAACCCGGTAGGCACGCCGGTCATTTCACCGCTGCGCGAGCCGATCGCCTCGATCTCGTCGAGCGCGCCCTCCATGATGTCGCCGAGCGGCAGGTAGTCCTCGCTGGTGCGCTGCTCGGTGACCGCGTAGACCTCTGCCTGGGCGCGGTTGACGATCTCGTCGACGTCGTCGTCGGCCGCGTATCCCATCTGTGTGATGCGCGTTCCGGCCTCCACCAGGCGGCGCAGGACGGCCCGCTCGTGGACGATCTCCGCGTAGTACGCCGCGTTGGCCGCCGTCGGCACCGTCTGGACGAGGGTGTGCAGATACGAGGCCCCGCCGACCTTGTTGATCTCACCGCGCTTGGTGAGCTCGGCCGCGATCGTGATGGGGTCGGCCGGCTCGCCCTTGGCGTAGACGTCGAGGACGGCCTGGTAGATCGTCTCGTGGGCCGGCTTGTAGAAGTCGTGGCCCTTGAGGATCTCGACGACGTCGGCGATGGCGTCCTTGGACAGGAGCATGCCGCCGAGGACGGATTGCTCGGCGTCGATGTCCTGTGGGGGCACCCGCTCGAACGACGGGGCCGAGCCGCCGTCCCACGCCCCGCTGTCCCTGCCGCGGTCGTGCTGTTCGTCGCGGCCCCGGGCTCCGTCACCACGTCGGCGGGAGGCCGGCAGACGATCACTGGGCCCGCTGTCGGCCCACGGGTCGTCCAAGGGCTCGGAAATGCTCACCGAGCCACCTCCTCCCGTCCGCCGAAGCAGACCTAGCCGTGCCCCTCTGTTCTACGGCACGGCACTGACAAATAAGATGCCCAACTCCGGTTGGTACGCGCCGGTTTTGTGGCGTTTTGAAAACCGGCGGACGGAGCGGGCGCCGGACTACCGTAGGCCCCTCGGCACCGTCAGCCAATCTGGTTATCCACAGGCCATGTGGACGACGGCCCAGATGCTGTGGAGAACTCCGCGAAACCTGTGCACGACCCGGTGGACAGGCCTGTGAACAAGCCGCGATCCTCACGAGAGAAACCACCCTGACCTGCATCTTTGCCGTCCACCGGCTGTGCAGAAGAAAAACTTTCCCAACCGGCCCAAGATCGCCTCGAACAGTGCACAGCAGTGCGCACCCCAAGACGGAAAGTAAGGACCGCAAAAGCTTTGCATCTCTTACCTGTGGACGATTAGATTGCTGCACATGACACAGGCCCCCGTGCGCCGCCGAGCCGGCCGGAGACAGCACGACCGAGAGATCGTCGCGCTGGCCGTGCCGGCCTTTGGCGCCCTCGTCGCCGAGCCCCTCTTCCTCATGGCCGACACCGCCATCGTGGGCCATCTGGGCACGGCCCAACTCGCCGGTCTCGGCGTCGCCTCGGCCCTCCTGATGACCGCCGTGAGCGTCTTCGTCTTCCTCGCCTACGCCACGACAGCAGCAGTCGCCCGCCGTGTCGGAGCGGGCGACCTTCAGGCCGCCATCCGACAAGGCATGGACGGAATCTGGCTGGCACTGCTCCTCGGCGCCGCCGTCGTCACGGTCGCCCTGCCCACAGCGCCTCACCTCGTGGACCTCTTCGGCGCCTCTGACGCGGCAGCCCCGTACGCGATCACGTATCTGCGCATCTCCGTGCTCGGCATACCGGCCATGCTCGTGGTGCTCGCCGCGACCGGTGTCCTGCGCGGACTGCAGGACACCAAGACCCCGCTCTACGTCGCCATCGCGGGCTTCGTCGCCAACGGTGTCCTCAACGCCGGGCTTGTCTACGGCGCCGATCTGGGGATCGCCGGTTCCGCGTGGGGCACCGTCATCGCCCAGTGCGGCATGGCCGCGGTCTACCTCGTGGTGGTTCTGCGGGGAGCGCGCAAGCATGGTGCCTCGCTGCGCCCGGATGCCGCCGGGATCAGGGCCTCCGCGCAAGCCGGCGTGCCCTTGCTGGTGCGCACCCTCTCTCTGAGGGCCATCCTCATGATCGCCACGGGGGTCGCCGCTCGTCTCGGGGATGCCGACATCGCCGCCCACCAGATCATCCTCTCCCTGTGGAGCCTGCTGGCCTTCGCCCTCGACGCCATCGCCATCGCGGGGCAGGCGATCATCGGGCGCTACCTCGGAGCCGGTGACGCCCAGGGTGCCCGGGACGCGTGCCGTCGCATGGTCGAGTGGGGTATCGCCGTCGGGGTCGTCCTGGGCGTCCTGGTGGTCATCACCCGACCGGTCTTCCTGCCCCTGTTCACCAGCGACCCGGCGGTCAAGGATGTGGCGCTGCCCGCCCTGATCATCGTCGCCCTCTCCCAGCCGATCTCCGGCATCGTCTTCGTCCTGGACGGAGTCCTGATGGGAGCCGGCGACGGCCCCTATCTCGCCTGGGCGATGCTGGTCACCCTGGCGGTGTTCACGCCGGTCGCTCTGCTGGTCCCGGTACTGGGCGGCGGGCTCACCGCTCTCTGGGCCACGATGACGCTGATGATGACTGTGCGGATGCTGACCCTGTGGCTCCGCACCCGCTCGGGACGCTGGCTCGTCACGGGCGCGACCCGCTGACCGTTTCACGTGAAACGCTGGCTGTTTCACGTGAAACACGGCGTGCTCCACAGAACGCGGTGTTTCACGTGAAACATGGACACCGTCGGCAGCTATGCGTCCAGCAGACACGAATGGGGCCGCACCCCGGAGGGTGCGGCCCCATCGCTTACTGCTTCAGCAAGCGCGGCACTCAGGCCGCGACGACCTCGATGTTGACCTTGGCGGCAACCTCGGGGTGCAGACGCACGGACGTCTCGTGAGCGCCAAGCGTCTTGATCGGCGAGCCGAGCTCGATGCGGCGCTTGTCGACCTCGGGACCACCGGAGGCCTTGATCGCGGAAGCGATGTCGGCCGGGGTGACGGAACCGAAGAGACGACCGGCGTCGCCGGAGCGAACGGCCAGACGGACCTTGACGCCCTCGAGCTGGGCCTTCACAGTGTTGGCCTGCTCGATGGTCTGGATCTCGTGGATCTTGCGAGCACGACGGATCTGCTCGACGTCCTTCTCGCCACCCTTGGTCCAGCGGATAGCGAACTTCCGCGGGATCAGGTAGTTGCGAGCGTAACCGTCCTTGACGTCGACGACGTCGCCAGCGGCACCGAGGCCGGAGACCTCGTGGGTGAGGATGATCTTCATGAGTCGGTCACCCTTCCCTTATCGCGCGGTGGACGTGTAGGGCAGCAGCGCCATCTCACGGCTGTTCTTCACGGCCGTGGCGACGTCACGCTGGTGCTGCGTGCAGTTGCCGGTCACGCGGCGGGCACGGATCTTGCCGCGGTCGGAAATGAACTTCCGCAGCATGTTCGTGTCCTTGTAGTCCACGTACGTGACCTTGTCCTTGCAGAATGCGCAGACCTTCTTCTTCGGCTTGCGCACAGGCGGCTTCGCCATGGTGTATCTCCTGTGTGATCAAGAAGTTTGGGTGCGAACCCGCCCTAGAAGGGGGGCTCGTCCGAGTAGCCGCCGCCACCGCCGCTGCCGCCGGAGTTTCCACCCCAGCCGCCGCCACCGCCCTGGTTGCCACCGGCGGGAGCACCGGTCGCCCACGGGTCGTCAGCGGGAGCGCCGCCGCCCTGCTGGCCGCCGCCGGGGCCGCCGCCCCAGCCGCCGCCACCCTGGCCGCCGCCGCTACCGCCGCCGTAGCCGCCCTGGCCACCGCGGCCGGTGGTCTTGGTGACCTTGGCCGTGGCGTTGCGCAGGCTGGCGCCGACTTCCTCGACGTCCAGCTCGTAGACCGTGCGCTTGACACCCTCACGGTCCTCGTAGGACCGCTGCTTCAGCCGGCCCTGCACGATGACGCGCATGCCTCGCTGGAGCGACTCTGCGACGTTCTCCGCCGCCTGACGCCAGACCGAGCAGGTCAGGAAGAGGCTCTCGCCGTCCTTCCACTCGTTCGTCTGGCGGTCGAAGGTGCGGGGGGTGGACGCGACACGGAACTTCGCGACCGCCGCACCGGAGGGGGTGAAGCGCAGCTCGGGGTCGTCGACAAGATTGCCGACGACCGTGATGACGGTCTCGCCTGCCATGGGGGAACCTCTCGGCGGGTTTGCTCTGGCTGCTTGCTACTCGAATCCCGGGATCAGCTGAGCGTGGAAGCTCAGTGCATCTCGGGACGGAGGACCTTGGTCCGGAGGACCGACTCGTTCAGGTTCATCTGGCGGTCGAGCTCCTTGACGACCGCAGGCTCGGCCTGCAGGTCGATGACCGAGTAGATGCCCTCGGGCTTCTTCTTGATCTCGTACGCGAGACGACGACGGCCCCAGGTGTCGACCTTCTCGACCTTTCCGCCGCCGTCACGGACGACAGAGAGGAAGTTCTCGATCAGCGGAGAGACAGCGCGCTCCTCGACCTCGGGGTCGAGGATGACCATCACCTCGTAGTGACGCATGTGGAACCCACCTCCTTTGGACTCAGCGGCCACGGTCGTTCCGTGGCAGGAGGGTTGTGATGCGTAGGCAACGGTATCGGCCACCACTGACAGTCGGGGGTTCTGGCGAGAAGCCCCTGCCATGACATGGGCAGACACCGGTGCGGACGGTACAGAGTACCCGCACAGCGGCTTGCGGTTGAAATCCGGCCTCTAGGGCAGCCAATCTGTACACATCGGGTGTGTATGGCGCTACGATGCGCCGACTTCGCAGGAGGTGCCCCATGGCACAGGCATTGCGACCCAACACCGCCGGCGGCCTCTTCGCCACTGACGGCAAGCCCCATCCCCTCCAGGACGCCCTGCTCGCGGGGACCCTGGTGCTGGGCCTCATGTCGTTCCTCACCGCGATCATCGACGAGGACCTGCACCTGCTCAGCTCCTGGGCCGGTCTGGTGGGCATCCTCACGGGTGCGTACGGCCAGTGGATCTCGGAGACGACCCGGGAGCGCTTCGGCCTGATCCTGGGCCTGGGCGCATCGGGCGTCGGGTTCTTCCTGGGCATGGCGCACGGCGGCCTCATCGGCTGACGCCAGGACACCCCCTCATCTGAACACCGGGTCACGCCCCGGTCGGCCTCGGGCCGGGGCGAAGGTCCCGTACGCCCAACCGGCGCGCTCCCAAGGCGCAGTAGGCTTCGCGCGAGAGCCGGAGCCCCTGAACCCATGGGGACACACCAGCCCGAGGAGCGCCCCGAAATGAGCCTGACCCTGAGGACCATCAGTCGAGAGCAGCATCTGGCCTACATCCAGAGCCTGCCGTCGGCGAGCCACATGCAGGTCCCGGCCTGGGCTGACGTCAAGGCGGAGTGGCGCTCCGAGAACCTCGGCTGGTTCGACGACCGCACGGGCGAGATGGTCGGCGCCGGTCTGGTCCTCTACCGGCAACTGCCCAAGATCAAGCGCTACCTCGCCTACCTGCCCGAGGGGCCGGTCATCAACTGGTTCGCGCCGAATCTGCAGGACTGGATCGAGCCGATGCTGGCGCATCTGAAGCAGCAGGGCGCCTTCTCCGTGAAGATGGGCCCGCCGGTGATCATCCGGCGCTGGGAGGCTCCCTCCATCAAGCAGGGCATCCAGAACCCGGACGTCAAGCGCCTGCGTGACATCGAGGCCGACCACATCGAGCCGCGCGCCTTCGAGGTGGCCGACAAGCTGCGCCGCATGGGCTGGCAGCAGGGCGAGGACGGCGGCGCCGGCTTCGGCGATGTCCAGCCCCGCTACGTGTACCAGGTGCCGCTGGCGAACCGCTCCCTGGAAGAGGTCCACAAGAACTTCAACCAGCTGTGGCGCCGCAACATCAAGAAGGCCGAGAAGGCGGGCGTCGAGGTCGTCCAGGGCGGCTACCAGGACCTCGAGGAATGGCAGCGGCTGTACGAGATCACGGCCGTGCGCGACCACTTCCGGCCGCGCCCGCTGTCGTACTTCCAGCGCATGTGGACGGCCCTCAACACCGAGGACCCCAATCGCATGCGGTTGTACTTCGCCCGGCACAACGGCGTGAACCTGTCGGCCGCGACGATGCTGATCGTCGGCGGGCACGTCTGGTACTCCTACGGCGCCTCCGACAACATCGGCCGTGAGGTCCGGCCCTCGAACGCGATGCAGTGGCGGATGCTGCGCGACGCCTACGCGCTCGGCGCCACCGTCTACGACCTGCGCGGCATCTCGGACTCGCTGGACGAGACCGACCACCTCTTCGGTCTGATCCAGTTCAAGGTGGGTACCGGCGGCCAGGCGGCCGAGTACCTCGGCGAGTGGGACTTCCCGCTGAACAAGCTGCTGCACAAGGCGCTCGACATGTACATGTCGCGTCGCTGATGTCCCGTTCAGTGCTTCTATACCTCTGATAGACGGCAACCGCCGATACACGGCAACCCCGAGAAAGGTTCCAGGTCCGGCCATGGCGCTCACGCTCTACGTCGACACCGCGCGCTGGCGTGCGCACCACAAGCACGTGCAGGAGCAGTTCCCGGGCCTCGTGCCGGTCTGCAAGGGCAACGGCTACGGCTTCGGGCACGAGCGGCTGGCGGAGGAGGCCACGCGGCTGGGCTCGGACGTCCTCGCCGTCGGCACGACGTACGAGGCCGCCCGGATCAAGGACTGGTTCGGCGGGGACCTGCTGGTGCTGACGCCGTACCGGCGCGGCGAGGAGCCGGTGCCGCTGCCGGACCGGGTCATCCGCTCCGTCTCGTCGATAGACGGCGTGTACGGCCTGGTCGGTGCCCGCGTGGTGATCGAGGTGATGTCCTCGATGAAGCGGCACGGCATCAGCGAGCAGGACCTGGCCCAGCTGCACGCCGCCATCGAGAACGTCCGCCTGGAGGGCTTCGCCATCCATCTGCCGCTGGACCGTACCGACGGCTCCGACGCCGTCGAGGAGGTCATCGGCTGGATGGACCGGCTGCGTGCCGCTCGGCTGCCCCTGCACACCATGTTCGTCAGCCACCTCAAGGCCGAGGACCTCGCCCGGCTCCAGCAGCAGTTCCCGCAGACCCGCTTCCGCGCCCGCATCGGCACGCGGCTGTGGCTGGGGGACCACGACGCCACCGAGTACCGCGGCGCGGTCCTGGACGTCACGCGCGTCACCAAGGGCGACCGTTTCGGCTACCGGCAGCAGAAGGCGGCCTCCGACGGCTTCCTGGTGGTCGTCGCGGGCGGTACGTCGCACGGAGTGGGCCTGGAGGCCCCCAAGGCGCTGCACGGCGTCATGCCGCGCGCCAAGGGCGTCGCCCGCGCCGGCCTCGCGACGGTGAACCGGAATCTCTCTCCGTTCGTCTGGGGCGGCAAGCAGCGCTGGTTCGCGGAGCCGCCGCACATGCAGGTCTCCATCCTGTTCGTGCCGGCGGACGCGCCCGAACCGAAGGTCGGCGAGGAGCTGGTAGCCCATCTGCGGCACACCACCACGCAGTTCGACCGGATCGTGGACCGCTGACCACCGCAGTTCATTCAGCAGGAAGGCCGTACACGGTGCCCCGTGTACGGCCTTCGCGCTTCCTGTAGCCGGCCCCTGGTGCAGTTCGCTCAGAGCGAACTGCCTGTGGCGCCCTGCTTGCCCCACTCGACCGTCGGCCCCTCGAACTGGACGGCCTCATGCCGCCGAGGCCGGGCCGCGGGACCGAAGACGAAGACGTCCTCCGCCCCGTCAAGGACCCCTCCCGAGGGGTCGTCGTCGCCCGACCGTCGTACCGGGTCCCGCTCCGGCATGAAGATGTCGCGCACGACCATCACGCACAGGTACAGCGTCCCCAGCAGATGCAGTCCGATGGCCCAGTGGTAGCCGTCGGTGGGCAGCCCCTTGTGAGCTTCTCCGCTGGTCGTGTACGCGAGGTACAGCCAAATTCCCAGGAAGTACGCCACCTCGCAGGCCTGCCAGATCAGGAAGTCCCGCCACTTCGGCCGGGCGAGAGCGGCCAGCGGCACCAGCCACAGGACGTACTGCGGCGAGTAGACCTTGTTGGTGAGGATGAACGCCGCGACGATCAGAAAGGCCAGCTGGGCGAACCGCGGGCGGCGCGGGGCGGTCAGTGCGAGCGCGGCGACAGCCGCACAGCTCACCAGCATCAGCAGCGTGGCCAGTGTGTTGACCGTGTCGGTGCTGAGCGGGTCGTCCGAGTTCTGGGCCATGATCAGCCAGAAGGAGCCGAAGTCGACGCCCCGTTCCTGGCTGAACGTGTAGAACTTCGACCAGCCCTCGAAGGCGAAGAGCATCACGGGCCCGTTCACGACGACCCAGGCGACGATCGCGCCGCCCAGAGCAGTCCCGAACTCGCGCCACCTGCCCGCTCGCCAGCACAGCACCATCAGCGGCCCCAGGAGCAGGAAGGGGTAGAGCTTGGCGGCCGTGGCGAGCCCCAGTAGGACGCCGAACGCGAGGGAGCGGCCGCGTGACCACATCAGCATCGCCGCGGCCGTGAGAGCGACCGCGAGCAGGTCCCAGTTGATGGTCGCCGTCAGCGCGGCGGCAGGCGCCAGGGCGACCAGCAGGCCGTCCCAGGGTCGCCGGGCGTGGGTGCGGGTCACGCACACGGCGATGACCGACGCACACACCATGAGCATTCCGGCATTGACCATCCAGTACCACTGCTCCTGGTCCTGGATGGTGCCGCTGCCGGGGGTGAGCCAGGAGGCGACCTCCATGAAGACACCGGTGAGCACCGGGTACTCCAGGTACTGCATGTCGCCAGGGAGCCTGTCGAAGTACGGCACGAGCCCGTCGGCGAAGCCGCGCCCCTGGTAGAGGTGCGGGATGTCCGAGTAGCACGCGTGCGTGTACTGGGAGCTGGCCCCGAAGAACCAGGCGCCGTTGTAGCAGGGTGCCTTCTGGACCAGGCCGAGGGCGAACATGCCGATCGCCACCAACGCGATCACCCGCACGGGAGTCCACCAGGACGACCCGAGCAGTGCACGCCGCCCCAGCGGGCCGCCGATCAGCTCGCTGCCGGCCGCGGCGACCTCGTCCTCCTTGGTCGGCCGCACCGGCTCCCGCTCATGGACGCTCGCTTGCGTCGATTCTGCACTGGCCATGCCGCACATCCTGCCGTACGTGTCCAGCAATACGCCGAGGGCCGCCGTACCCGAAGGGGACGGCGGCCCTCGTTTCACGTGAAACACTCCTCGCGTTTCACGTGAAACACTCAAGCCGGACGATCTGCCAGCGGCTATCCCTCGGGGCCTCCGAAGATGCCTCCGTTGCCATTGCCCCTGCTGTTGCCGCCGTCCAGGTTCGTATCGGTGGGCGTGGGCTCGGGGGACGTCTCTCCGTCAGTGCCCCCGTTGCCAGTGCCGCCGTTCTGCGCACCACCGTCCTCCTCACACCCGAAGAATCCACAGGTGTCGCTCGGCGATGGCGACGGGGTCGAGCTCTCGCTGGGAGTGGCGCTCGGCGACTCGGTCACGGTCTCACTGGGCTCGACACTGGGCGTGGGGGTCGGCGTCGGAGCACCCACCTCGTCCTGGATCTCGCCGATCTTCTCGGCCTCCGGGAAGCCGAGGTCGGGCTTGCCCTTCAGCGCGGCCTTCATGTACTCGGTCCACACCTGGGTGGGAGTGTCACCACCGTGGATGGACTTCTCACCCGCCGTGCCGTTCATGGAGAGCAGCCTGGCGCTCTTGGGATCCTCGCGGAACATCGCGACCGAGGTCGACAGCTGCTGGGTGTAGCCGACGAACCAGGCGGACTTGTTCTCGTCGGTGGTACCGGTCTTGCCGGCCGCCGTACGGTCCAGGGCCAGCGCCTTCTTGCCCGTACCGTTCTGGATGACGTTCTCCAGAGTGTCCGTGACGTTGCGGGCCACCTTCTCGGGCATGGCCTGCGTGATCCTTGGCTTGTCAAAGCCCTCGATCTCCTGGCCGTTGGCCTTGACGCTGGTCACCGAGTACGGGGCGGCCTGCTTGCCCGCTGCGGCGAACGTCGCGTAGGCGTCGGCCATGCGGATCGCACTGGGAGTCGACGTACCGAGCGCGAACGATGGGTTGAGCGTGGCGAAGCTTGAGTCCAGGATGCCGGCCTTCTCCGCCACGTCCCGCACGTTCTTCATCCCCACGTCCATGCCGAGCTGCACGAACGGGGTGTTGACCGACTGCTCCATCGCCTTGCGCAGAGAGATGTACCCCCAGGGGCGGTCGCTCTCGTTCTCCTGGAAGAACGGAGTGTTGTCCTTCTTCAGGACATAGGAGCCGTCGTTGTTCCTGACCTTGAGATGGTCGTTGCCGTTGTACTTGCTCAGCGGCGAGACCCCGACTCCGTCGCTCCGATAAGTGCCGTGCTCCATCGCGGCGGCGAGCACGAACGGCTTCCACGTCGAACCGACGGGGACACCCGAGGTGTCCGCGTTGTTGTTGAAGTGGCCGTTCTCGTAACCCGCACCGCCGTAGAGCGCGACGATCGCGCCGTCCTTGGGCTTCACCGACGCCGCACCGAACTGGACGTGCTTGTCCAGCTCACGGTTCTTCGGGTCTAGCTTCTCCTTCTCGACCTTCTTGACGGCCTTCGCCAGCGCCTCGACCTTGCTCTTCTCGAAGGTCGTCTTGATCTGGTAGCCGCCCTGGTCGAACTGCTTCTCGGTGATGTTGGAGTGGTTCAGAACGTACTTCTTGGCGGTGTCCGCCAGGTAGCCGATCTGGCCGGTCATGCCCTTGGACGCCTTGCGGTCATCCGGCATGGGGTATTCCTTGATCGCGTCCTGGTACTGCTTGTCCGTGATCCTCTTGTCGTTGTGCATCTGCTCGAGGATCCAGCCCCAACGGTCCTTGGACCGCTTGAGGTTCTTGTCCTTGGTCGCCCCAGGGTCGATGCTGTCGTTGCCCGCGGGGTCGTAGTACGTCGGCCCCTTCAGCAGGGCGGCGAGGAAGGCGCACTCACTCGGCGTGAGGTCCTTCGCTTCCTTGCCGTAGTAGGCCTGGGCCGCGGCCTGGATGCCGTAGGCGCCCCGGCCGTAGTACGAGGTGTTGAGGTAGCCCTGGAGGATCTGGCCCTTGGTGAGCTTGGTGCCCACCTTGATGGAGATGAACATCTCCTTGAACTTGCGGGTGACCGTCTGTTCCTGGCTCAGGTAGGTGTTCTTGACGAACTGCTGGGTGATCGTCGAACCGCCCTGCGTGTCACCGCCCCGGGCCATGTTCGCCAGGGCCCGGGCGATACCCATGGGGTCGACGCCGGAGTCCTGGTAGAAGCTCTTGTTCTCGGCCGAGATCACCGCCCACTGCATCTCCTTGGGGATCCGGTCGATCGTGACGTTCTGCCGGTTCTGACCACTGCCCGCGGCGACCATCTGAGTGCCGTCGGCCCAGTAGTAGACGTTGTTCTGCGACAGAGCGGCCGCGTTCTCCTCGTTGGGGACGCCCACCATGGCATAGCCGATGCCCGCCACGGCCACCAGGCTGCCGAAGAAGCCGATGCACAGGCCGGAGACGAGCCTCCAGGAGGGCAGCCAGCGCTGCCAGCCGTACTTGCCGGCCCGCGGGTAGTCGATCAGCCGCTTCCTGTCGGGGACGGGGGCCGCGCGTCCTCTCCCAGCAGGGGCGGCGCGTCGGCCACCACGGGTCGGTTCGGCCGCTCTGCGGCGGCCGCCACCCGTACTTCTCTGCGCCGCACGCCGGGCCTCGGCACGGCCGCCGTACTGACGCTCCTCACCCCCCGAGTCGTAGGAGTCCGACCCATAGGAGTCGGACAGAGACCCGGTGGCGCCTCGCGGTGCCGCGCGGCGGCCGGAGGACGAACCGGACTGGCCGCGTCGGGCCGCGGCACGTCCGCCTCCCTGCGGCTGCGGCGGTTTGCGACGGTGCTCGCTCATCGAACGACTACTCCTCGGGCAGGCGCACCCCTGCGCGCCTGGAAACGGCGGCTGGTTTCCGGTCCCCCCGAAGTACGGATGCGGTCGGCTCCGCATTCATCGGTCCCGCATGCACCCGTACTACACCGAAGACGACGACGCTCTCAGGCGTCACTTGGTTCCCGGTGATGTGCATGGCGCACAGACTACGCACCGCCAAAACCTGCCGAGCCCCGAAGTTCACCTCAAATCAGGCAACTCACGTCGGACGAATCGGTGATGTGATCCCGTTCACCCGACCCCCTCTTGTCGCATCCGGAAGGCCGTTCTATCGTCGTGATGTATCGAGTCGATACATCAGCTCGACACATCGGCCCGACACATCGGACTGATACATGCGCACCGCGGCGAGAGGAGGCGACGATGAGCCGGCGTTCCGGCATCCTCGAGTTCGCCGTACTCGGCCTGCTCCGCGAATCTCCGATGCACGGCTATGAGCTGCGCAAACGGCTCAACACCTCACTGGGTGTGTTCCGTGCGTTCAGCTACGGGACGCTCTACCCCTGCCTCAAGACGCTGGTCGCCAACGGCTGGTTGATCGAGGAAACGGGGAACACCACCGAGGACGCCCTCGCCGCCCCCCTCGCGGGGCGCCGCGCCAAGATCGTCTACCGGTTGACGGCGGAGGGTAAGGAGCACTTCGAACAGCTGCTCTCGCAGACCGGGCCCGACGCGTACGAGGACGAAACCTTCGCAGCCCGTTTCGCCTTCTTCGGGCAAACCTCACGCGATGTCCGCATGCGCGTGCTGGAGGGCCGCCGCAGCCGGCTGGAGGAGCGGCTGGAGAAGATGAGCGCTTCTCTGGCCCGGACCCGGGAGCGCCTCGACGACTACACGCTCGAGCTCCAGCGCCACGGGATGGAGTCCGTGGAGCGCGAGGTGCGCTGGCTGAACGAGCTGATCGAGAGCGAGCGGGCGGGGCGGGACCTCAAAGGTCCGGCCGCCGGGGAGCCCGCCTCGCGTGACACCACATCTGGAGCGTCGGGCGGCCTGCCCCGGCCGGGGGGCGACCCCCGTCCGGATACGCCCGACGACACCGCCACGTGAGAGCCCAGTCAGGGCCTCACTCGTACACACAGGGAGCAACCGGAATGGGTTCGGTTCGCGTAGCCATCGTCGGTGTGGGCAACTGTGCCGCATCGCTGGTGCAGGGAGTCGAGTACTACAAGGACGCCGACCCGGCGTCCAGGGTGCCGGGCCTGATGCACGTCCAGTTCGGCGAGTACCACGTCCGCGACGTCGAGTTCGTCGCCGCGTTCGACGTGGACGCCAAGAAGGTCGGTCTCGACCTGGCGGACGCCATCGGCGCCTCCGAGAACAACACCATCAAGATCTGCGACGTACCCAGCACCGGTGTATCGGTGCAGCGCGGCCACACCCTCGACGGCCTCGGCAAGTACTACCGCGAGACCATCGAGGAGTCCGCCGAGGAGCCGGTCGACGTCGTCCAGATCCTCAAGGACCGGCAGGTCGACGTCCTCGTCTGCTACCTGCCCGTCGGCTCCGAGGACGCGGCGAAGTTCTACGCGCAGTGCGCCATCGACGCGAAGGTCGCCTTCGTCAACGCCCTTCCGGTCTTCATCGCCGGCACCAAGGAGTGGGCGGACAAGTTCACCGAGGCGGGCGTCCCGATCGTCGGCGACGACATCAAGTCCCAGGTGGGCGCCACCATCACGCACCGTGTGATGGCCAAGCTGTTCGAGGACCGGGGCGTCATCCTGGACCGCACGATGCAGCTGAACGTCGGCGGCAACATGGACTTCAAGAACATGCTCGAGCGCGACCGCCTCGAGTCGAAGAAGATCTCCAAGACGCAGGCCGTCACCTCCCAGATCCGCGACCGCGAACTGGGCGAGGGCAACGTCCACATCGGTCCGTCCGACTACGTCGCCTGGCTGGACGACCGCAAGTGGGCCTACGTCCGCCTCGAGGGCCGCGCCTTCGGTGACGTCCCGCTGAACCTCGAGTACAAGCTCGAGGTCTGGGACTCCCCGAACTCCGCCGGCGTCATCATCGACGCCCTGCGCGCCGCGAAGATCGCCAAGGACCGCGGCATCGGCGGTCCGATCCTCTCCGCGTCGAGCTACTTCATGAAGTCCCCGCCCGTGCAGTACTTCGACGACGAGGCCCGCGAGAACGTCGAGAAGTTCATCAAGGGTGAGGTCGAGCGCTGACGCGCCGCAACCAGTCGCTCCTGCCAGGGCTGTGAGGGTCCCCGGGTCGTGCGGCCCGGGGACCCTCCCCATATGTGAGGCTGGGCTCCATGGCCGTCGTCCGTGACCTGCGCGTCCTGTTGCGCTTCCAGGGCTTCCGGCGCCTGCTCGCCGTACGTCTGCTGTCCCAGGGTGCCGACGGCGTCTACCAGGTCGCGCTCGCCGCGTACGTGGTCTTCTCTCCGGAGAAGCAGACCTCGGCAGCCGCGGTCGCCTCCGCGATGGCGGTGCTGCTGCTCCCTTACTCCCTCGTCGGTCCCTTCGCCGGTGTCCTGCTGGACCGCTGGCGGCGCCGTCAGGTCCTGCTGTACGGCAGCCTGTTGCGCGCTCTGCTGGCCTCCGCGACAGCCCTGCTGATCCTCAGTCCGGCTCCGGACTGGCTCTTCTACGTCTCGGCTCTGTGCGTCACCGCGGTCAATCGCTTCGTCCTGTCCGGCCTGTCCGCCGCCCTGCCGCGCGTGGTCGACGCCGATCGCCTGGTCATCGCCAACTCCCTCTCCCCGACCGCCGGAACACTGGCGGCGACCGCGGGGGGCGGCCTCGCCTTCGTCGTACGCCTGGCGGTGGCTGACTCGGACGCCGCGGTGGTGCTCGTGGGAGCCGGACTGTATCTGTGCGCCGCACTGGCGTCACTGAGCATGGCGCGCGAACTCCTCGGCCCTGACCGGCCCTTGGCGCGCGATCGGGTCGGGGAGGCTCTCACGGGCACCGCCCGCGACCTTGCGGCAGGCGTACGTCACCTGGCCGCGCCGCAGCGCCGGGAGGCCGCCTGGGCACTCGCGGCGATGTCGCTGATGCGATTCTGCTACGGCGCCCTGCTGGTCATGCTGCTGATGCTGTGCCGGTACGCCCTCACCTCGACCACGGACGACGGACTCGCCCTGTTGGGACTGGCGTTGGGCGTCTCCGGCGCCGGATTCTTCGCTGCGGCCGTGGTGACGCCCTGGACTGCGGGGCGGCTCGGGCCGGGTCGCTGGATCGTCGTGTGCGCGGGGGCCGCGGCGCTGCTGGAACCAGCTCTCGGGCTGCCGTTCGCCACCGCCCCGCTGCTGGCCGCGGCCTTCGTCCTGGGGCTGACCACCCAGGGCGCGAAGATCGCCACGGACACCATTGTCCAGTCCTCCGTCGAGGACGGCTTCCGTGGCCGGATCTTCTCGGTTTACGACGTCCTCTTCAACGTCTTCTTCGTAGGCGCGGCCGCCGTGGCCGCCCTGATGCTGCCGCCGGACGGCCGATCCGTGCCGCTGGTGATCACGATCGCCGTTATCTACGCGGCAGTAGCTGTGACTATGGCCCGATTTAGTCGCCAGTAAGTGTCACATCAATGACACAGAGCCACTTCTGACTACTGCGTTGTCAGTGGAGACCGCTACCTTACGTGGGTCTTATCTCGCGACATGTTCGCGTCACTCACCATGCTTCCAGGGGGAACCCAAGTGACTACTCCGCCGCCCCAGGGCAACCCATTCGCACAGGGCCAGCCCGCGGCTGCACCCCAGGCTCCGTTCCCGCCCCAGGGCGGTTACCCCCAGCAGCCCGGGCAGCCCGGCTTTCCGCCCCAGGGCGCCGCTCCGTACGCTCCGGTTCCCCCGCAGCCGTCCGGTCGCAAGCTCAGCTTCAAGACCATCAAGAACATCGTCATCGTCATCGCCGTGGCGACCATCGCCGTCGTCGGTTACATAACGAGCCGGGACGACGCCAACACGGCCGCCGTCGGCGACTGCATGCACCGCGGCAGCACCAGCGACAACAACCCGGACCTCGAAGTCGTGAAGTGCGACGACGCGAAGGCCCAGTTCAAGGTGCTGGCCAAGATCGAGGGCTCGTACCTCACGGAGACGTTGGCTTCCAGCAAGTGCGAGGCCGAGGCCAAGGACTTCCAGTACACGTACACCGAGAGCGGTGACGGCAAGGACTTCCTGCTCTGCCTGAAGGACTACAAGAAGTAGGCAGACACGACGAGGGGCGGTGTTTCACGTGAAACACCGCCCCTCGGTCTGTCTCCAGCAGGCCGCCTGTCTCCAGCGGGGTCATGTTTCACGTGAAACATGACCCCGTTTCACAGCTCAGCCCTCCTGCCCGGCCCACCACTCCTTGAGCGCGGCCACCGCTGCGTCATGCTCCATCGGCCCGTTCTCCAGGCGCAGCTCCAGCATGTGCTGATACGCACGGCCGATGACCGGGCCGGGACCCACGCCGAGGATCTCCATGATCTGGTTGCCGTCGAGGTCCGGACGGATCGAGTCCAGCTCCTCCTGCTCCTGCAGTTTGGCGATCCGCGCCTCCAGCCCGTCGTACGCACGCGACAGAGCCGCCGCCTTGCGCTTGTTGCGGGTCGTGCAGTCCGAGCGGGTCAGCTTGTGGAGGCGGTCGAGGAGCGGGCCGGCGTCACGGACGTAGCGGCGGACCGCCGAGTCCGTCCACTCGCCGGTGCCGTAGCCGTGGAAGCGCAGGTGGAGTTCGACCAGACGGGAGACGTCCTTCACCAGCTCGTTGGAGTACTTCAGAGCCGTCATGCGCTTCTTGGTCATCTTGGCCCCGACCACCTCGTGATGGTGGAACGAGACCCGGCCGTCCTTCTCGAAGCGGCGCGTGCGCGGCTTGCCGATGTCGTGCAGCAGGGCGGCCAGGCGGAGAGTGAGGTCGGGACCGTCCTCTTCAAGCGCCATCGCCTGCTCCAGGACGATCAGCGTGTGGTCGTAGACATCCTTGTGACGGTGGTGCTCGTCACGCTCAAGGCGCAGAGCCGGCAGCTCGGGCACCACGCGTTCGGCGAGGCCCGTCTCGACGAGCAGCGTCAGGCCCTTGCGCGGCTGCGGGGAGAGGATCAGCTTGTTCAGTTCGTCCCGCACCCGCTCGGCCGAGACGATCTCGATGCGCCCGGCCATCTCCGTCATCGCCGTGACGACCTCGGGGGCGACCTCGAAGTCGAGCTGAGCCGCGAAGCGCGCGGCCCTCATCATCCGCAGCGGGTCGTCCGAGAACGACTCCTCCGGAGTGCCCGGAGTGCGCAGCACACGTGCCGCAAGGTCCTCGAGCCCGCCGTGCGGGTCGACGAACTCCTTCTCCGGCAGCGCCACCGCCATCGCGTTCACCGTGAAGTCACGGCGGACGAGATCCTCTTCGATGGAGTCCCCGTACGACACCTCGGGCTTGCGCGAGGTGCGGTCGTAGGCCTCCGAGCGGTAGGTGGTCACCTCGATCTGGTAGCCGTCCTTGTGGACACCGACCGTGCCGAAGGCGATCCCGACCTCCCAGACGGCGTCCGCCCACGGACGCACGATCTTCAGGACGTCCTGAGGGCGGGCGTCGGTCGTGAAGTCCAGGTCGTTGCCGAGCCGGCCCAGCAGCGCGTCCCGTACCGAGCCGCCGACGAGGGCGAGTGAGAACCCGGCCTCCTGGAAGCGACGGGCGAGGTCATCGGCGACAGGAGCGACTCGCAGCAGTTCACTCACCGCACGGTGCTGCACCTGGCTCAGGGCACTGGACTTTTCTTCGTTGGCGTTCGGCACAACAGAAGAGGGTACGTGGCCCGGGCCACCGCGGGCTCCTCCTATTCCGCACGCAGAAGCATGGGGACACGTCCGTTATGCGCGCACAAGCCCCAGCTGTTGTGCTGTAAAGAACCGCTCCCTCGCATAGGACCGCATAACGGACAGCACTGAGTGGGCCCGCGATCTTGTGGAGCGGACCGCGGCACTTCCCCTCAGCGCGCATCGTTACCATGCGGGGACGCACATTCCGACGACCACTGACGACGACGAGGGACGGACGAGCGCGTGGCCGAGGCGGCAGACTTCCAGGGGACCAGTGCCTCACCTGCCCGCCGCTGGTTGCGGCGCACCGGGGCACTGCTCGCCGGTGCGCCCCTGCTGGCCGGACTCCTCCAGTTGCCCGCCGCCCCGCCGGCGGACGCGGCCGGGCAGGAGTCCCCGCAGGCTGCCGTCGGCGCGGGCTCGGTGTCGGTCGCGGTCGACTCACTCAGCCCCAGCGCGCCCTCCGAGGGGGACACGGTGACCGTGACGGGCACTGTGACCAACAACGGCAAGCAGACGGTCACCGGCGCCCACGTGGACCTGCAGGTGGGGCCCCCTCTCGAGACCCGCTCGTCGATCGACACCCTCGCCAAGAAGAGCGACGACCTCCAGGGGCCCTCCGGCGAGAAGGTCGGCGGAAAGTACACCGAGAAGTTCTCCGCGCTCACCCCCGGCGTCGCGGAGCCCTTCAGCATCTCCGTGCCGGCCGACAAGCTGGATCTCGGCCGCGACGGCGTCTACCAGCTGGCCGTCGCGCTCTCCGGGGAGACCGCGGCGCAGCCCTGGGACCAGGTTCTCGGCATCCAGCGCACGTTCCTGCCGTGGCAGCCGGAGGAGGCCGGCACCCGGACGAAGACCACGTTCCTCTGGCCGCTCGTCTCCAGCGCCCACATCGCGGCCGAGACGGGGTCGAACGAGCAGCAGACGCCGGTCTTCCGCGACGACGAGCTCGCCGAGGAGATCGCTCCGGGCGGACGCCTGGACCAGATGGTCTCGCTGGGCAAGGGCCTCGACGTCACCTGGGTGGTCGACCCGGACCTGCTGGCATCCGTCGACGCGATGACGCGGAGCTACCAGGTCCGCGCCGCAGACGGCACCATCACTCCCGGCAGGAACCAGGAGGCCGCAAAGCACTGGCTGGCCGAGCTCCAGCAGGCGGTCACGGGCGAAGAGGTCGCCGCCCTGCCGTTCGGCGACCCGGACGTGGCCTCCCTCGCCCACAACGGCACGAACGTCACCGGCTCGCTGAGCCACCTCAAGGAGGCCACCGACGTCGCCGACAAGACGGTGGAGACGATCCTCCATGTGAAACCGTCCACGGACTTCGCCTGGCCGGTGGACGGCGCCGTCGACCCGTCGATCGTGAAGGTCGCCACATCCGCGGGCGCCGACAAGGTGATCACCCGCAGCGACAGCCTCCAGGACGATCTGTCGTACACGCCCTCCGCCGCCCGTCCCATCGGCGGCGGCACCACGGCCGTCGTCGCGGACTCCCGGATGTCCACGGCGTTCCAAGGCGACCTGACGAAGGCCTCCGCCTCCACGCTCGCCGTGCAGCGCTTCCTGGCCCAGAGCCTGACGCTCGGCCTGCAGACCGGCAAGCAGCGCAGCGTCGTCGTCGCCCCACAGCGCATGCCGTCCGTGAGCCAGGCGCAGGCCATGGCCGAGGCCCTGGGGACCCTCCAGGGCGGGACCTGGTCCGAGTCGCAGGACCTCACGGCCGCCGCCAAGGCCAAGCCGGACCCCGCTGCCAACACGAAGGTGCCGCCGGCCTCCGCGTACCCCTCCTCGCTGCCCAAGCAGGAGCTGCCGCGGGCCGCCTTCGAGCAGATCGCCAGGACCCAGGGCAAGCTCGACAAGTTCAAGGTGATCCTCACCCGCCAGTCCCGGGTGGTGACCCCGTTCGGGCGGGCCATGAACCGCGAGATGTCCACGTCGTGGCGCGGCCGGGGCGTCGCGGCGGTGGGCTACCGCGATGGCATCGAGACGTACCTCAACGGGCTCATCGACGGGGTCAAGCTGATCCAGAAGTCGGAGACCAAGCTCTCCGGCCGCAGCGCCACGATCCCCGTGACCGTCCAGAACAACCTGGTCCAGGGCGTCGAGCACCTGAAGCTGCGGCTCACGTCGATGAACCCCACGCGACTCAAGATCGGCGGAGACGCCTACGAGGAGCAGCGCGTCACGGTCAACGGCGGCCACGCCCAGTCGGTGAAGTTCACCACGTCGGCCAATGCCAACGGGCGGGCGAAAGTCGTCGCCCAGCTGTACACGGAGGACGGCCAGGCGTACGGCGCCCCGGTCACCTTCGACGTGAAGGTCACCGAGGTCACGCCCACGGTGATGCTGGTCATCGGCGGTGGCGTCCTGCTCCTGGTCCTCGCGGGCTTCCGGATGTACACCCAGCGCAAGCGCGCCGCGGCCCGTGAGGCCGACGAGGACGACACCGCCGAAACGGACGACGAGATCGACGGCCCGCAGAGCCAGGTCGACGCTCCGCAGAACCCGGAGGCCTCCGACGCACGTCTCAAGGAGGAGTCCGAGGCCGGCTCACGGGCAGACGCCCCCGAGCAGCCGAGTGACCCGGCCCCGGACACCGCAGCGGAAAGCGCCGACCCGTCCGGCACGGGTGAGAGAGTGGACCGTTGAGAAGTCGTGGCCGGTGGGCCCGGGACGATGAGGTGGGGTAAGCATGAACGCGCCGTACGACGGTGACCGCGGCCGTGCCGCGGGCAGCTCGGGCTACCCCGATGCGGGCGAGCCCGAGGGCTCACCGCCCGAGCACGGTCAGGTGCCGCCGCAGCCGCCTGCGGACATCTACCTCCAGGACGCCTACGGCCAGGACCCCTACCGGGCACAGGACCTCTCCGCCCAGGACCCGGTCGGCGAGGCACTGTACGACCGCGCCGCGCACCCGCCGCCCGCTCCCGGCACGTACCAGCCGCAGCAGCAGCTCTACGGCCAGCCGCCGCAGTCGCCGTACGCGCCCGACCCGCAGGTGTGGGCGCAGACGCCCGCGCCGGAGCCGGAGGGGCCGACGCGGCATCTGCCGTACGGCGACGACCCCCGCACCACCCAGTTCGTGGGCGTGGACGACCTCGTCTCCCAGGCGGGCGAGCCGCGCCAGGAGCCGGACGCGTTCGCGCATCTCTTCCGGGACCAGCAGCAGAGCAGCGGCCACCCGTCGTACGAGTCGCCGTCGGTTCCCGGCCCCTCCCCGGCCCCGGGGCAGATGGCACAGGGCCCGTACGCCCCGCAGGGTCAGTACGCGGAGCCAGGACAGACCGCGGCGACGCCGGCCCTCGTGGACGAGACTCCGGCTCCTGAGCCCGATGCTTCATCCGCCCCGAAGAAGGGCGGCCGCGCCGCGGGCCTGATGAAGTCCAGCGCCGTGATGGCGGCGGGCACGATGGTCTCCCGTCTCACCGGCTTCATCCGCTCCGCGCTGATCGTGTCGGCGCTGGGCGTCGGCCTCCTCGGTGACACCTTCCAGGTCGCCTACCAGCTGCCGACGATGATCTACATCCTCACCGTCGGCGGTGGTCTCAACTCCGTCTTCGTGCCGCAGCTCGTGCGCGCGATGAAGGAGGACGACGACGGCGGCGAAGCGTACGCCAACCGCCTGCTCACCCTGGTCATCGTGACGCTCGGCGCACTCACCGCGCTCTCGGTCCTCGGCGCGCCGCTCCTGATCCGCGTGCTGTCCGACCCGGTCGCCAGCGACCCGGCGGCGAACGAGGTCGCCGTCACCTTCGCCCAGTACTTCCTGCCCACGATCTTCTTCATGGGCATCCACGTGGTGATGGGCCAGATCCTCAACGCCCGCGGCAAGTTCGGCGCGATGATGTGGACCCCGGTCCTGAACAACATCGTCATCATCGTGACGCTGGGCATGTTCATCTACGTCTACGGCACCGCGGCCGACTCCGGGATGAAGACCGCGAACATCCCGCCGGAGGGCCAGCGCCTGCTCGGCATCGGCGTCCTGCTCGGTCTCGTGGTGCAGGCGCTCGCGATGATCCCCTACCTGCGCGAGACCGGCTTCCGGCTGCGGCTGCGCTTCGACTGGAAGGGCCAGGGCCTCGGCAAGGCCGTCACGCTGGCCAAGTGGACGGTTCTGTTCGTCCTCGCCAACCAGGCGGGCGCCATGATCGTCATCCAGCTGTCCACCGCGGCGGGCAAGGCCTCACCGGTCGACGGCACCGGCTTCGCCGCCTACGCCAACGCACAGCTGATCTGGGGCCTGCCGCAGGCCATCATCACGGTCTCCCTCATGGCCGCCCTGCTGCCGCGCCTGTCACGCTCGGCGGCCGAGGGCGACGGGGGCGCCGTCCGCGACGACATCTCCCAGGGCCTGCGCACCACGGCGGTCGCGATCGTGCCGATCGCGTTCGGGTTCCTCTCCCTCGGCATCCCGATGTGCACGCTGATGTTCGGCTCCTCGGGGACCAGCGAGGCCACCAACATGGGCTTCATGCTGATGGCGTTCGGTCTCGGACTGATCCCGTACTCCGTGCAGTACGTGGTCCTGCGTGCCTTCTACGCCTACGAGGACACCCGAACTCCCTTCTACAACACGGTCATCGTGGCCGCGGTCAACGCGGGCGCCTCGGCGATCTGCTTCTTCGTCATCCCGTCCCGCTGGGCCGTGGTCGGCATGGCCGCCTCGTACGGCCTGGCCTACGCGATCGGCGTCGGCGTCGCCTGGCGCCGGCTGCGCAAGCGGCTCGGCGGGGACCTCGACGGCGCCCGTGTCCTGCGGACTTACGCCCGGCTGTGCATCGCGTCGGTCCCGGCGGCCCTGCTCAGCGGCGCGGCCTGCTACGGCATCGGCCACTCGCTCGGCCAGGGCCCCGCGGGCTCGCTCGCCGCGGTCCTGGCAGGCGGCGCCGTACTGCTCGGAATCTTCTTCGTCGCCGCCCGCCGCATGCGCATCGAGGAACTCAACTCGCTGGTCGGCATGGTCCGCGGACGCCTGGGACGCTGAGTCGGGGGGTAGTCGCACAACCATCGTCAGCCACCGCGTGTCGTGCATAGCGGCGGACTGTGGGCACAATTGGTTTCGGCGTCGGACGGCGCGCACTGGATGCCGTCCGAGGCGTAATGGATGGGGAGGCAGGAACGACGGTGGCGGAACGGAGTACGGCTGCCGTCGACGTGGCAGACAACAGCGACGAGACGTCGCTGACCGCACAGGCGGACCAGTCCACGGCCGACGGGGTGGCCCAGAACCGGGAGCGGGACACGGACAGCGACGAGGTACAGGAGAGCACCCGGACCGACGGTGCCGGAACGACCTCGCCGCCCGAACTGCACAGTGGTCACAAGCTCGCCAGACGCTACCGTCTCGAGGAGTGCGTCACCCGGCTGGACGGTTTCAGCAGTTGGCGTGCCGTGGACGAGAAGCTCCGCCGTGCCGTCGGCGTGCACATCCTCCCCGCCGACCACTCACGGGCCCGCTCCGTCCTGGCGGCCGCCCGCTCGTCCGCGCTCCTGGGTGACCCGCGCTTCGTCCAGGTGCTGGACGCGGTGGAGGAGAACGACGTCGTCTACGTCGTCCACGAGTGGCTTCCCGACGCGACGGAACTGACCGCGCTCCTCGCCTCCGGGCCCCTGGAGCCCTACGACGCCTACCAGATGGTCAGTCAGGTCTCCTCCGCCATGGCAGCCGCCCATCGCGAGGGCCTCGCCCATCTGCGGCTGAACCCCAACGCCGTGCTGCGCGCCTCGACCGGCCAGTGGCGCATCCGCGGCCTCGCCGTGAACGCCGCCCTGCGCGGCGTCGCGTCCGACACCCCGCAGCGCACCGACACCGAGGCCATCGGCGCCCTCCTGTACGCGGCGCTCACGCAGCGCTGGCCGTACGAGAGCGACGCCTACGGCCTGTCGGGCCTGCCGAAGGACATCGGCCTGATCGCGCCCGACCAGGTGCGGGCCGGTGTGCACCGCGGTCTGTCCGAGCTCTCCATGCGCGCGCTCGCCAACGACGGGGCCACCGCCTCCCGGCACGAGTCGCCGTGCACCACGCCGGAGGAGCTGGTGAAGGCGATCGGCGAGATGCCGCGCATCCGCCCGCCGGAGCCGGCGTTCACCGCCCCGCCCGAGTACCAGCGCACGACGTACCAGCAGGGCACGTACGGCCGTCAGAACCCGCGCCCCGGTGTCACCCAGCCGATCCCGACCCCGCCGCCCCCGCTCCAGAGCCGCACGGGCAAGGCGCTGAAGTGGGCCGTCTCCGCACTCCTGATCGCCGCGCTGGGCCTCGGCAGCTGGCAGCTGGCGGACGCGCTGATGGACCAGGGCGGCAAGAACGACGACCCGGGCCAGACGCAGACGAACGACGGCAACGACAAGAGCCCGAAGAAGCCGATCAGTAAGCCGATCACCATCCAGGGCGCCCAGGACTTCGACCCGCTGGGCAATGACGGTTCCGAGAATCCGGATGAGATAGACCGTCTCTACGACAACACGCCCGGCACCTACTGGGAGACGAGCTTCTACACCAGCGCCGACTTCGGTCGGCTGAAGTCCGGTGTGGGCGTCATTCTCGACCTCGGCAAGGTCCAACAGGTCGGGAGGGTGACGGTCTCGTTCAAGGGGGACACCTCCGTGGAACTGCGCGCCGCCGGTGACGCGGCTGCACAACCCCAGTCCCTCGACGGTTTCACCAAGGTCGCCCAAGGGTCCGGTACGACGGTGGCCCTCAAGCCCGGCCAGTCACTCAAGAGCCGGTACCTCCTGGTGTGGTTGACCAAGCTGCCGCTGACGGAGGAAGGCAACTACCGCGGCCGGGTCGTGGACATCAAGGTGACCAGCTGACGGCATCTGCCTCGAGGAAGGAGGCCGATGGCAGACGGCACCGGATATGACGGAGTGAGCGATCAGGATCTGCTCGCCCGGCATGTCGAGGGCGACCCCGACGCCTTCAGCGAGATCGTGCGGCGGCATCGTGACCGGCTCTGGGCCGTCGCCCTGCGGACGCTCGGCGACCGCGAGGAGGCCGCTGACGCCGTGCAGGACGCCCTCGTGTCCGCCTACCGGGCCGCCCACACCTTCCGGGGCCAGTCGGCCGTCACGACGTGGCTGCACAGGATCACGGTGAACGCCTGCCTGGACCGCGCCCGCAAGGCAGCTTCCCGGAAGACCTCTCCTGTCGACGACACCGAGCGTCTGGAACAGCTGCTGGAGCCGCACGAGTCGGCCTCGGCCCCCGCCGAGCGCAACGATCTCCACCGGCAGCTCATCGAAGCCCTGGGAACCCTGCCGGCCGACCAGCGTGCCGCGCTCGTCCTGGTGGACATGCAGGGCTACCCGGTCGCGGAGGCGGCCCGCATTCTCGACGTGCCGACCGGCACAGTGAAGAGCAGATGTGCCCGCGGAAGAGCCAGACTCCTGCCGCTGCTCACCCACCTACGGCCGGACAGCAGCGGTGAGGGCAAGAACCCGGGCGGAGAACGGAACCGGACGCAGGGGCCAGCCGTCCCACCCGCAGCGGGACCGCGCCGAGCGGGACCCCCGGACACAGGACCGAGCGACTCAGCTGCAGTGAAGGGCGGAGGTGGACGAGCGTGACGTCGACGACAGACATGGCCGGGCACCCGGACGTCGCGGAGATCTCCGACCTCGCGGAGGGACTCCTCCCACCGGCCCGTACCACCGACCTGCGCCGACACCTGGACGAGTGCGAGCTCTGCGCGGACGTGTACGCCTCCCTGGAGGAGATCCGCGGACTGCTCGGCACGCTGCCGGGTCCACCGCGCATGCCCGCCGATGTCGCGGGCCGCATCGATGCCGCTCTCGCCGCCGAGGCCCTGCTGAACGCCACCGACCCGGAGGCCACAGAGAGCCCGGAGCGGGTGAGTGCTCCCCGTGCCGCTTCCGGGGACGACAGCGGTGCGCATGTTTCACGTGAAACATCGACGCCCGCCGACCGGCCTGCCGGCCGCCCCCGCTCCTCCACGACCGGCCCGGGCCGCAAGGGGCGCACGCGCATCGGACGCCGCAGGATCGCGGTCCTGGGGACCGTCTTCACGGTGGCCGCCCTGGGGCTGGGCTCCGTCCTGCTCTCGTCGCTCGGCGACAACAAGCCGACCCATGACACTGCGGGCGAACGGCAGACCACCGCAGCGGACACCTTCTCCGAGGGGAAGCTGCAAAAGCAGGTCACCGATCTCCTGGCCGAGAACAAGACCAAGAGCGGCGGCTCCCGCACCCCCTTCGGCGCGGCGACCGCCCCCGGCACCAACCAGCCCAAGGTCTTCAGGGAAGCCGTGGTGCCCGGCTGCGTCCGCGACGGCATCGGGCGCGACGAGGCAGCCCTGGCCACCGAGAACGGCACCTACCAAGGGAAGAAGGCCATGCTCGTGCTGCTTCCCGACGCTTCCGACGCCACTCGGGTCACCGCCTACATCGTCGACGCGACCTGTGTGGATCACGCGGCGTCCACCGCCGCCGGCGACGTGCTCCTGGAGCGCACCTACCCGTCTGCCTGAGTGAGCGCTTCGTCTCACCCCGAGGGGCTTGGGCCGCATCTCCGTGTGCCCGGACACAGTGGGAATGCGCGCCCCTTAGGATCCGTTGGGTGGGGTGAGAGTTCCTAGAGAAGCTCCCACCGGTCGAACGACGCAGTCCAGAGACGAGGAATCCAGCCGTGAGCGACGTCCGTAACGTGATCATCATCGGCTCAGGGCCCGCCGGCTACACGGCGGCGCTCTACACCGCGCGCGCGTCGCTGAAGCCACTGGTGTTCGAGGGCGCCGTCACCGCGGGTGGTGCGCTCATGAACACCACCGACGTCGAGAACTTCCCGGGCTTCCAGGACGGCATCATGGGCCCCGAGCTCATGGACAACATGCGCGCCCAGTCGGAGCGCTTCGGAGCCGAGCTCGTCCCTGACGACATCGTGGCCGTTGACCTGAGCGGTGAGATCAAGACCGTCACCGACACGGTCGGCACCGTGCACCGGGCGAAGGCCGTCATCGTCGCCACCGGCTCGCAGCACCGCAAGCTCGGTCTGCCGAACGAGGACGCCCTCTCCGGCCGTGGTGTGTCATGGTGCGCCACCTGTGACGGGTTCTTCTTCAAGGACCAGGACATCGCCGTGATCGGTGGCGGTGACACCGCGATGGAGGAGGCCACCTTCCTCTCGCGGTTCGCCAAGTCCGTGACCGTCGTCCACCGTCGTGACACCCTGCGCGCCTCCAAGGCCATGCAGGAGCGCGCCTTCGCCGACCCGAAGATCTCGTTCGTGTGGGACAGCGAGGTCGCCGAGATCCAGGGCGACCCGAAGCTCTCGGGTCTGAAGCTGCGCAACCTCAAGACCGGTGAGATCTCGGACCTGCCGGTGACCGGACTGTTCATCGCCATCGGCCACGACCCGCGCACCGAGCTCTTCAAGGGCCAGCTCGACCTGGACGACGAGGGCTACCTGAAGGTGGACGCGCCGTCGACGCGCACGAACCTGACCGGTGTCTTCGGCGCCGGCGATGTGGTCGACCACACCTACCGTCAGGCGATCACCGCGGCCGGGACCGGCTGCTCCGCGGCTCTCGACGCCGAGCGCTACCTCGCCGCCCTGGCGGACGAGGAGCAGCCCGAGCCCGAGAAGACCGCTGTCTGACCTCCCCTACCCGCCCCACGCACCAACCAGTTAAGGAGCCCGCCGTGGCCGGCACCCTGAAGAATGTGACCGACGACTCCTTCGAGCAGGACGTCCTCAAGAGCGACAAGCCTGTTCTGGTGGACTTCTGGGCCGCCTGGTGCGGTCCGTGCCGCCAGATCGCGCCGTCCCTCGAGGCGATCGCCTCCGAGTACGGCGACAAGATCGAGATCGTCAAGCTGAACATCGACGAAAACCCGGGTACGGCCGCCAAGTACGGCGTCATGTCCATCCCGACCTTGAACGTCTACCAGGGTGGCGAGGTCGCCAAGACCATCGTGGGTGCGAAGCCGAAGGCCGCGATCGTTCGCGACCTCGAGGAGTTCATCGCCGAGTGAATCGGCTGCACCGCCGCACCAGCGGTGCATGTTTCACGTGAAACACGAATGGGCCAACCCGGAGGGGTTGGCCCATTCGTTTGACTGCTTCTTACAGCGGTCGCAGCGCCGGCTCCTTCTGCACGGCTCCCAGGAGCCGGTCCAACGCCATCTCAACGTCTTCCTTCCAGGAGAGCGTCGACCTCAGTTCCAGCCTCAGCCGCGGGTGGGTGGGGTGCTGGCGGACCGTCTTGAAGCCGACCGCCAGAAGATGGTCGGCGGGCAGCACACAGGCAGGTTCCTTCCAGCGCGCGTCTCCGAAGGCCTCGATCGCCTTGAACCCGCGCCGCAGCAGGTCCTTGGCGACTGTCTGGACCATCACCCGGCCCAGTCCCTGCCCCTGGTAGCCGGGCACGATGAACGCGGTCATCAGCTGCACCGCGTCAGGCGAGACGGGACTCGTGGGAAACGCCGTGGAGCGGGGGACGTAGGCGGGCGGGGCGTACAGCACGTAGCCAACCGGCACGTCGTCGACGTACACGACCCGCCCGCAGGATCCCCAGTCCAGCAGAACCGCTGAGATCCAGGCTTCCTTCTCCGCGGCGGATGTGCCCGCCTTTAGCGCGGCCTCACCGCTGACCGGGTCGAGTTCCCAGAAGACACACGAGCGACAACGCTTGGGAAGGTCCTGGAGGTTGTCCAGCGTGAGCGGTACGAGCCGGCGGCCCATGAAGGCTGATCCTCGCTTCCTTCGCCCGCCGCCGCGTCGCGGGCGGCTGTCAGAGCGCTCCGTTCCCTGAGCAGACTGCCGATGAACCCACCGACCGCTCCCAGCCCCAAACCGGCGCTCACCAGTCCGGTGCGGCTCATGGTTCGCATGTCCCCTGCCTCGCTCTCAGAGGTGCTGCCGAGTGGTTGCGCCGTACCCGAACGCATCGTATCCACGATGCGATTCCATCGATACCGCCAGAAAGGAAAGAGCGGGCCACGTTCCGGCACACACCGGACACGGCCCGCTCTGTCTCCTGCACAGCAGAGGCCCCTTGCCGGGGGCTCAGGAGTCGCTGTCCTCGGAGTCGCCCTCCAGGAGACTCTTCTGCAGAACCGGCCCCTCGCCGGGAGCGAGTGAGCCGAGGATCCGCTCCAGGTCCTCCATCGAGGCGAACTCGACGGTGATCTTGCCCTTCTTCTGCCCCAGGTCGACCTTCACCCGCGTCTCGAAGCGGTCTGAGAGCCGCGTAGCGAGGTCGGACAGCGCAGGGGAGACCCGAGCACCGGCGCGCGGGCCCTTGGGCTTCTGAGCCTTCTGGGGCCGCGATCCCATCAGGGTCACGATCTCTTCGACGGCTCGCACGGAGAGGCCCTCGGCCACGATGCGATGGGCCAGCCGGTCCTGCTCCTCCGAGTCCTCCACGGAGAGCAGTGCCCGCGCGTGGCCGGCGGAGAGCACCCCGGCGGCGACCCGACGCTGCACGGCCGGCGAGAGCTTCAGCAGACGCAGGGTGTTGGAGACCTGCGGGCGGGATCGGCCGATGCGGTCCGCCAGCTGGTCATGCGTGCAGTTGAAGTCCCTCAGCAGCTGGTCGTAGGCGGCTGCCTCTTCCAGCGGGTTCAGCTGGGCGCGGTGCAGGTTCTCCAGCAGAGCGTCCAAGAGGAGCTTCTCGTCCTCCGTGGCCCGCACGATCGCCGGGATCGCCTCCAGCCCTGCCTCGCGGCAGGCCCGCCAGCGGCGCTCGCCCATGATGAGCTCGTAGCGGGCGGGACCCACCTGCCGTACGACGACCGGCTGGAGGAGCCCCACTTCCTTGATGGAGGTGATGAGCTCGGACAGCGCGTCCTCGTCGAAGACCTCACGCGGCTGGCGCGGGTTCGGCGTGATGGAGTCGAGAGGGATCTCGGCAAAGTGCGCACCGATGGGTTCCGCCGGCGTGGCGGGAGCACTCGGCTGCGCCAGCTCCTCCGTTTCACGTGAAACAGACGGCAGCGTCGCTACCTTCGCGGCGGCCACGCCACGATCGTTCGGCAGCACAGGCACTGCCGCGGGGGATGTGGAAGCAGCGTTCCCCGCCGCAGCCTGGGCCACCGACTTCTCCGTCGGTGCAGCAGGGATCAGTGCGCCGAGACCACGGCCCAGCCCCCTCCGTCGCTCGCTCACTGAATGCCCTCCACCATGCTCGGGTCGTTCTGCTGTACGCCGATATGGGCGTGCGTCGCGTCATAGCTGATGCCGACGCCCTTCAGCGCGATCTCTCGTGCCGCCTCAAGATAGGAGAGGGCACCACTGGAACCAGGATCGTAAGTCAGTACCGTCTGCCCGTAACTCGGCGCCTCCGAGATACGGACGGAACGAGGGATGCTGGTCCGCAGTACCTCGTCACCGAAGTGGGTGCGCACCTCGTCCGCGACCTGGGACGCGAGGCGCGTCCGGCCGTCGTACATGGTGAGCAGGATGGTCGACACATGCAGGGCGGGGTTGAGGTGCCCCCGCACCAGGTCGACGTTGCGCAGCAGCTGCCCGAGGCCTTCCAGCGCGTAGTACTCGCACTGAATGGGGATCAGGACTTCCTGGCCTGCCACGAGCGCATTGACCGTCAGGAGACCGAGCGAGGGTGGGCAATCGATGAGGATGTAGTCCAGCGGCTGCTCGTACGCCTGGATCGCACGCTGCAGCCTGCTCTCCCGTGCCACCAGGGAAACCAGCTCGATCTCCGCACCGGCGAGATCGATCGTGGCGGGGGCGCAGAAGAGACCTTCGACATCGGGGACCGGCTGGACGACCTCGGAGAGCGGCCTACTGTCGACCAACACGTCGTAGATGGAAGGGACTTCGGCGTGATGGTCGATACCCAGCGCGGTGGACGCATTGCCCTGTGGGTCGAGGTCGACCACCAGGACCCGGCCACCGTGCAGCGCCAGTGATGCGGCAAGGTTGACGGTCGTCGTCGTCTTGCCCACACCACCCTTCTGGTTGGCGACCACGATGATTCGGGTCTGCTCGGGCCGTGGCAAGCCCTCGCCGGCACGGCCCAAAGCCTCCACCGCCAGTTGGGCAGCACGACCGATGGGAGTGTCGTCCATCGGAGGCGGTGTTTCACGTGAAACATCCGCCCCCATCGACTCGGTACGGGGACCGGGGACCGGATCGGTCATCGGTCCCGCGATGTTGGCGTCGGACCGCAAGGATTCACTCTCCTCGACTTCAGGCTCGCAATGAACAGAGCCTCCCATGTCTTCGGGGTCGTGAACCAGTGAGGCCTGGCGTTCTGTGGAGAAATCCACCTCTGTGGATACCTCAGGTCCCTCATCGAGTGAACCAAGAGGCTTTCGGTCGCGGGGTTCGGCCGCAGCGCGGCCACGACTGATGATGCCGTGCAGCAGTGAGCGACGTTTCACGTGAAACACGATGCACAGCAGGCGTGGCCGGACTGTCGCGACACTCCGGCATGCATAGGTTTGGCAGCTTGTGTGGAGTACGTCTCGTCGTCAGGACGGATCAGCGCTGTCAGGACGGATCAGCTCAGCGCCGACGACGCGTCCGCCCCGTGCGAGCCGCCTTCGCGCGCTTCGCGGCGAAGCGCACACCGCCGGGGCTCTCCCCGACCTCGACCCGTACGACGGTGGACATCGGGTCCACCACGCCCTCACCCACATGCAGGATGGATGTCTCCACCGCACCCAGCTTGCTGAGCGCCGCCGACGCGGCCTTCAGCTCCTCCTCGGCGGTGTCACCCTTGAGCGCGAGCATCTCTCCGTACGGCCGCAGCAGCGGAATGCCCCAGGTGGCGAGCCGGTCGAGCGGCGCGACGGCGCGGGCCGTCACCACATGGACGGGCTGGATCTTCCCCATGACCTCTTCCGCCCGGCCGCGCACGACGGTCACATGATCAAGACCGAGCAGCTCCACGACCTCGGAGAGGAAGTTGGTGCGCCGCAGCAGCGGCTCCAGGAGCGTGATCTTCAGGTCGGTGCGGACCAGCGCCAGCGGAATGCCGGGGAGACCGGCACCCGAGCCGACATCGCACACCGTCACGTTGTCGGGCACGACCTCCGAGAGCACCGCGCAGTTCAGCAGGTGCCGCTCCCACAAGCGGGGCACTTCACGCGGGCCGATGAGACCGCGCTGCACGCCCGCCTCAGCGAGCAGCTCGGCGTACCGCACCGCATCCGCGAAGCGATCACCGAACACCTCGCGCGCTTGCTCGGGCGCGGGGGGAAGCTCCGCTGCCTCCGTCACGGGGGACCGTCCTTCCGTACCGCGTCAGCGCACCCGGCGCCGACACCAGAACCACCAGAACTATCAGGCTGACAAAGTTCGGCCCCGCCTGCGCAACAGACGGGGCCGGGGAACGTAGGGGCCGATCAGGCGGGCAGCACGACGACGAAGCGCTGCGGCTCCTCGCCCTCGGACTCGCTGCGCAGGCCCGCGGCCTTGACCGCGTCGTGCACGACCTTGCGCTCGAAGGGCGTCATCGGCGCCAGCTTCACGGCCTCACCGCTGCTCTTGGCCTCCGCGGCGGCCTTCGCGCCCAGCTCGGACAGCTCGGAGCGCTTCTGTGCCCGGAACCCCGCGATGTCGAGCATCAAGCGGCTGCGGTCACCGGTCTCCCGGTGCACGGCCAGACGGGTGAGCTCCTGGAGCGCCTCCAGCACCTCGCCGTCACGACCGACCAGCTTCTGCAGATCGCGGCCGCCCGTGTCGCTGATGATCGAGACGGAGGCGCGGTCGGCCTCGACGTCCATGTCGATGTCGCCGTCGAGGTCGGCGATGTCGAGCAGACCCTCCAGGTAGTCCGCCGCGATCTCGCCTTCCTGCTCCAGGCGAGTCAGGGTGTCTGCACCTTCGGCAGCGGCGGAGGTGGTGCCTTCCGTCACGGGATGGACTCCTTCTTACTTCTTGGACGGGGACTTGGGCCGCTGCGGACCCTTGCGCTGTCCGGACTGGGCCTTGCTGCGGGTACCGCCGGCGGGCTTCGCGCCGCCCTTCTTGGCAGCGGCGGCGGGCTTGGCGTCCTCGGGCTCGTCGGACTTGGTCAGCGACGTCTTCGGCTCGTTCTCACCGGCCGCCTTCGCGCCGCCGTGCTGCCGCTGCGACTTGCTCTGCCGCTTGGGCTGCTGGCGCTTCGGGGTACCGGCGGCGGTGGTCGGCGTACCGTCCTCGGCCTGGGCTGCGGCCGCGGTGTCGCTCTTGATCACGGTGCCGTCGGCCTGGGCGGCGAGGCCGGCCTTGCTCAGGCCGTTGATGAACTTGCGCTCGAACTCGTTGCGGTCGCGGCCCTTGGCGACGATCGCCTTGACGATGGCCCGGTCGCGGCGCTTGCTGACCTTGTTGTGCTGCGTGACGTGCTTGGTCAGGCGCTCCAGGTACTCGGCCTGGGCCTTGGAACCCGGAGTCGGGTTGTTGCGGATGACGTACATCTGCTGGCCCATGGTCCACACGTTGGTGGTCAGCCAGTAGACGAGGACACCGACCGGGAAGTTGATGCCGAAGACGGCGAACATGACCGGGAAGACGTACATCAGCATCTTCTGCTGCTGCATGAACGGCGTCTTCACCGTGGTGTCGACGTTCTTCGTCATCAGCTGGCGCTGGGTGAAGAACTGCGACGCCGACATCAGGACGATCATGATGGCGGTGACCACGCGGACGTCGGTGAGGGAGGCACCGAGTGCTTCCACCTTCGACGAGCTGTCGGTGAACTTCGCCGCCAGCGGCGCACCGACGATGTGGGCCTTCTGCGCGCTCTGCAGCAGGCTGTTGTTGATCACGCCGATGGTGTCGTTCGACGCGATGCTGTTGAGCACGTGGTACAGGGCGAAGAAGAACGGGGACTGCGCCAGGATGGGAAGGCACGAGGAGAGCGGGTTGGTGCCCGTCTCCTTGTACAGCTTCATCATCTCTTCGGACTGACGCTGCTTGTCGTTCTTGTAGCGCTCCTGGATCTTCTTCATCTCGGGCTGCAGCGTCTGCATGGCCCGGGTCGCCTTGATCTGCTTCACGAAGAGCGGGATCAGGCAGATACGGATCAGGATCACCAGGGACACGATCGACAGGCCCCAGGCCCAGCCGGTGTCAGGGCCGAAAAGGGCGCCGTACACCGAGTGGAACTGGACGATGACCCAGGAGACGGGTGTGGTGATAAAGCTGAAGAGGCTGGCAATCGTGTCCACTAATCATGCTCCTTGGGCATGGGACGGTGTCTCTGCGGCCGGGCTCGAAGGACTCGACTGACTTGTGGGAGAAGTCTGTCCCTCGGTGGCCGGTCCGGCGGCGGAGGGCCCGCCCTTGCGTGCACGCCACGCGTTACGCAGCATTTCGTGCCACCGCGGACGCTTGCGCGGCGGGACATGATCCACACCGCCCAGCGACCACGGATTGCACCGCAGGATGCGCCAGGCCGTGAGTGCCGTTCCCTTGATGGCACCATGCCGGTCGATGGCCGTGTAGCCGTAGTGGGAGCACGACGGGTAGTACTTGCAGACCGGCCCCAGCAGCGGACTGATCGTCCACTGGTAGAGCTTGATCAGAGCCAGCAGCGGGTACTTCATCGCGCGCCCCCTCCCAGCAACCGCTGGAGAGCGGCATCCAGGTCTCGGGCCAGCTGTGCATGGTCGGCGTCGCCCGATCCGGGCAATGCTCGTACGACTACCAGGCTACCGGGGGGCAGCTGGGCGACTCGCTCGCGCATCAGGTGGCGAAGCCTGCGCTTCACTTTGTTGCGCACGACCGCGCCACCCACTGCCTTGCTCACGACGAAACCCGCACGCGTCGGGGGAGCGCTCTCCCCAGGCGCATGCGGGTCCGTGGCACCGCTTCGTAGGTGGACGACGAGGTGCGGGCGTCCTGCCCGGCGGCCTCGCCGTACCGCGGTCGCGAAGTCCTCGCGCCGCCTCAGCCGGTTCTCGGTGGGCAGCACGACGTCATGACCTGATCGGAATCAGGCGGACAGGCTGGCGCGGCCCTTGCTGCGACGGTTCGCGAGAATCGCGCGACCGGCACGGGTACGCATCCGCAGGCGGAAGCCGTGGGTCTTCGCGCGACGACGGTTGTTCGGCTGGAAGGTGCGCTTGCTCACTCGGGGGCTCCAGAAGAAATCGGTAGTTGCGGGGTGCCGTCCTGGCTGTCACCGTGCGCCCACGAGTAGCTCGCAGTTACGCCCGAGTGCACCGCTGACCGATCACCCAAATGATCTGTGCCCATCGGAGGCAGGCGGCAGCAGCCATCGACAACTCGACCTGGTTACGGTACGCGCGGCTACGCCATCCGGTCAAACCAGGAGTCGCCGGGAGACACTTGTCCACAGGCTGGGGACAACAACTTGAACCGTACCGGCCGCCCTGACTACCGTGACGGAACTCCGATTCGTTCCCTTATCCCTGCCCCACCCGATTTACATCCCGAGCCGTCCCAGAACCACACGTTCGTGGGACCTGTGAGAGAGCGTGCCCTGTGGCTGACGTACCTGCCGATCTTGCCGCAGTGTGGCCACGCGTATTGGAGCAGCTCCTCGGGGAGGGCCGCGGTCAAGGGGTCGAAGGGAAGGACGAGCACTGGATCCGGCGCTGCCAGCCGCTCGCGCTGGTCGCGGACACCGCCCTGCTCGCCGTACCGAACGAATTCGCCAAAGGCGTACTCGAGGGCCGGCTGGCGCCGATCGTCAGCGAGACGCTGAGCCGCGAGTGCGGCCGCCCGATCCGGATCGCGATCACCGTCGACGACTCCGCGGGCGAGCCCCCCGCCCCGCCGGCGCCCCCGGCCCGCCCTCAGTCGCGCTACGAGGACCCCGAGCTTCCGGCCGCGCGCCAGGACCGTGACAAATACGACCGTCCTGAGCGCGACGGATACGACCGTTCCGAGCGTGACGGATACGACCGTCCGGAGCGCGACGCCTACGACCGCCAGGACCGCGACGGGTACGAGGGGTACGGCCGCCACCGCGCCGACCAGCGGCCCGGACCGGCAGGCGACCAGCTTCCGCCTACGCGCGCAGATCAACTTCCCACAGCACGTCCCGCGTACCCGTCCGAGTACCAGCGCCCCGAGCCCGGCGCCTGGCCGCGGCCGGCGCAGCAGGACGAGTACGGCTGGCAGCAGCAGCGCCTCGGCTTTCCCGAGCGTGACCCGTACGCGTCACCCGGACAGGAGTCGTACGGCTCCCAGGACTCCTACAACCCGCAGGACTCGTACGGCTCCGGCTCGCAGGACACCTACGGATCCCAGGACACGTACGGGTCCAAGGACTCCTACGGCCCGCCCTCCCAGGACTACCGCCCGCAGCCCATGGAGCGCCCCTCCTACGAGCAGCAGCGCTCCGACTACGACACGTCACGCGGCGAGTACGACCAGCGCGACGCGGTGCGCCGGGAGCTGCCCGAGCCGCCGGTCGGCTCGGGGCACGTGCACCGGGGCGGCCCGGTCGGCCCGAACCTGCCGACGACCGGTGCGCCCGGCCCGCTGGCCGCGCAGCCCGCGCCGGCGACCGGCCCCGGCGAGCCGACCGCCCGCCTGAACCCGAAGTACCTCTTCGACACGTTCGTCATCGGCGCCTCCAACCGCTTCGCGCACGCGGCCGCGGTCGCGGTGGCCGAGGCACCGGCGAAGGCGTACAACCCCTTGTTCATCTACGGGGAGTCCGGGCTCGGCAAGACGCACCTGCTGCACGCGATCGGGCACTACGCGCGCAGCCTCTACCCGGGCACGCGAGTGCGGTACGTGAGCTCGGAGGAGTTCACCAACGAGTTCATCAACTCCATCCGCGACGGCAAGGGCGACAGCTTCCGCAAGCGGTACCGCGAGATGGACATCCTGCTCGTCGACGACATCCAGTTCCTGGCGGACAAGGAGTCGACGCAGGAGGAGTTCTTCCACACCTTCAACACGCTCCACAACGCCAACAAGCAGATCGTGCTCTCCAGTGACCGGCCGCCGAAGCAGCTGGTGACCCTGGAGGACCGGCTGCGGAACCGTTTCGAGTGGGGTCTGATCACGGACGTCCAGCCGCCCGAGCTGGAGACGCGGATCGCGATCCTCCGCAAGAAGGCGGTGCAGGAGCAGCTGAACGCGCCGCCCGAGGTGCTGGAGTTCATCGCGTCCCGGATCTCGCGGAACATCCGTGAGCTGGAGGGCGCGCTGATCCGGGTCACGGCGTTCGCCTCGCTCAACCGGCAGCCGGTGGACCTGGGTCTGACGGAGATCGTCCTGAAGGACCTCATCCCCGGCGGTGAGGACTCGGCGCCCGAGATCACGTCGACGGCCATCATGGGCGCGACGGCGGACTACTTCGGACTGACCGTCGAGGACCTGTGCGGCACCTCGCGCGGCCGCGCCCTCGTCACCGCCCGGCAGATCGCCATGTACCTCTGCCGTGAGCTGACGGACCTGTCCCTGCCGAAGATCGGCGCGCTGTTCGGCGGCCGCGACCACACGACGGTCATGCACGCGGACCGCAAGATCCGCAATCTGATGGCCGAGCGCCGTTCCATCTACAACCAGGTCACGGAGCTGACCAACCGCATCAAGAACGGCTGACGGCGACGGCAGAACGCCGCTGAGGGCGCCCACGGAGGATTCCGTGGGCGCCCTTCGTCTTGTGCGCCCCGGGCCTTCTTGTGTGCCTCAGCTTCATGTGCGCCGCAGGTCTTCTCGTGCGCCTCGGACTTCATGTGCGCCTCGGGCTTCTGAGGTCCTCACGGTCGCTTCCACGACCCGTACGGCCCGGTTTCCGGGCCTCCACGACGGATCACCGGCCTCCACGACGGATCACCGGCCCGCACCCCGGGCACCTGGCCGCAACCCGCTGTTCGATTAATCGCCGGGTTACGGCCTCCCTCCACAGATTCGGGGACTTTCTGCCGTCCACATCCTGGGGACCGGGGAGTTGTCCAGATCGTGTCCACAGCCGCCACTGTTGATAGACCATCAGGGCAGCTCAGGTGCTTGTGGATTCGTGGACGAAGGATCTCCACAGACTGTGGACGACGGGATGATCCACAGGCTGTGCACCGAGTTGTCCACTGGCTGCCCACAGGCTGGGGGCGGTTGTCCCCAGCGATCGGCTGCTTCTCCACATGCCTGTCCACTGTTCGGCAACGCGACGCGCCTCGTCACCGGGTCGAGTGAAAGGCGTCACACGAAGGTGCCAGGTTGGTCTGTGGGAAAGGTGGGTAAAGCTGGGGATGGCGCTGGGGAGAACTCGCCTCACCCTGTGCACGGCGTGTGCAGAACTTTCTGTTCTCCACAGATACGCCCGGTTGTCCACCGCCTCCACCCACAGGACCGGTGGACAAAATTCCTGCTCTGAGCTGGGCAAACGGGGTTATCCACGGTATCCACAGGCCCTACTACTACTCCCGACTAGAGAGAGCTGGGAATCCGTTTCGAAGAGGGCCCTGTGCACAACTCGCTCTTCGGTGCCCGGCTGCCCCTCGTCACGACTTGACCCCGAGAGGCACCTACTGTCAGTGCGGTGCGTCAGACTGGTCCCCGGTGTCCTCCCCGTCACAGGGACCGTCGACACCGAGACAGACGACGAGGGCCAGGCAGAGCGAGAAGCGCCGGCAACAGCAGGAGGCGGCAACAGTGAAGATCCGGGTGGAACGCGACGTACTCGCGGAGGCAGTGGCCTGGGCGGCACGCAGCCTCCCGGCCCGTCCGCCGGCGCCTGTCCTCGCCGGCCTGCTGCTGAAGGCCGAGGAAGGCCAGCTGAGCCTGTCCAGCTTCGACTACGAGGTCTCCGCGCGGGTGTCGGTGGAGGCCGAGGTCGACGAGGAGGGCACGGTCCTGGTCTCCGGCCGCCTGCTCGCGGACATCTGTCGCGCGCTGCCCAACCGGCCGGTGGAGATTTCCACAGACGGTGTACGGGCGACCGTGGTCTGCGGCTCGTCCCGGTTCACACTCCACACCCTGCCTGTGGAGGAGTACCCGGCCCTGCCCCAGATGCCGAACGCGACGGGCACGGTCCCCGGCGAGGTCTTCGCCTCCGCCGCCTCGCAGGTCGCCATCGCGGCCGGCCGTGACGACACGCTGCCCGTCCTCACCGGTGTGCGCATCGAGATCGAGGGCGACACCGTCACGCTGGCGTCCACCGACCGCTACCGCTTCGCGGTCCGCGAGTTCATGTGGAAGCCGGAGAACCCGGAGGCCTCCGCGGTCGCCCTGGTGCCCGCCAAGACGCTTCTGGACACCGCCAAGGCCCTGACCAGCGGCGACCAGGTGATCCTGGCGCTGTCCGGCTCGGGCTCCGGTGAGGGCCTGATCGGCTTCGAGGGCGCCGGTCGCCGTACGACGACCCGCCTGCTGGAGGGCGACCTCCCGAAGTACCGCACGCTGTTCCCGACGGAGTTCAACAGCGTCGCCGTCATCGAGACCGCCCCCTTCGTGGAGGCCGTCAAGCGTGTGGCCCTGGTCGCCGAGCGCAACACCCCGGTGCGGCTCAGCTTCGAGCAGGGCGTGCTCATCCTGGAGGCCGGTTCCAGCGACGACGCACAGGCTGTGGAGAGGGTTGACGCCCAGCTCGAGGGCGACGACATCTCGATCGCCTTCAACCCGACGTTCCTGCTGGACGGCCTGAGCGCGATCGACTCCCCGGTGGCCCAGCTGTCGTTCACGACGTCCACCAAGCCCGCGCTGCTCAGCGGCAAGCCGGCGCTGGACGCCGAGGCGGACGAGGCCTACAAGTACCTGATCATGCCGGTGCGCCTCAGCGGCTGAGCCCGTCCCGAAGGCCGGTGCCGGGCTGGGGATCACGGCAGTTGTCCACAGGTTGAGGACAAACCCGCAGGTGAGGGCGTACGAGTGAGCGCGTATGCCCACAGATGTGCGCGAGCGTCCGGGTTTAGGCTCGGACGCGGGTACGAAAGTGCCTCGCGGTACGCACGTGCCGCCACGCCACGTCGCAGAACCTAAGGAACACAACTGATGGAGCTCGGTCTCGTCGGCCTCGGCAAGATGGGCGGCAACATGCGCGAGCGGATCCGCCGCGCAGGTCACACCGTCCTCGGATACGACCGCAACCCGGACCTCGCCGATGTCCACAGCCTGGAAGAGCTTGTGGGCAAGCTCAGCGGCCCGCGCGTGATCTGGGTGATGGTCCCGGCCGGTGAGGCCACGCAGACCACGATCGACCGGCTCGCCGAGCTGCTGGAGCCGGGCGATGTCGTCGTGGACGGCGGCAACTCCCGCTGGACGGACGACGAGAGGCACGCCGAGGAGCTGGCGGCCAAGGGCATCGGCTTCGTCGACTGCGGTGTCTCCGGCGGCGTCTGGGGCCTGGAGAACGGCTACGCGCTGATGTACGGCGGCGACAAGGAGAACGTCGCCAAGGTGCAGCCGGTCTTCGACGCCCTCAAGCCGGAGGGCGACTTCGGGTCGGTGCACGCCGGCAAGGTCGGCGCTGGTCACTTCGCGAAGATGGTCCACAACGGCATCGAGTACGCGATGATGCAGGCTTACGCCGAGGGCTGGGAGCTCCTGGAGAAGGTCGACTCCGTGACCGACGTCCGGGAGGTCTTCCGCTCCTGGCAGGAGGGCACGGTCATCCGCTCCTGGCTGCTCGACCTCGCGGTCAACGCGCTCGACGAGGACGAGCACCTGGACGAGCTCCGGGGTTATGCACAGGACTCGGGCGAGGGACGCTGGACTGTGGAAGCCGCCATCGACAACGCGGTGCCGCTGCCGGCGATCACCGCGTCGCTGTTCGCGCGGTTCGCCTCCCGCCAGGAGGACTCGCCCCAGATGAAGATGATCGCTGCGCTGCGGAACCAGTTCGGCGGCCACGCGGTCGAGAAGAAGTAGTCCACAGGGCTGCACGGCAGTCCACGAACGTCCGGGGAGGTCGGCGAAACGACCATGCACGTCACGCATCTGTCGCTGGCCGACTTCCGCTCGTACCCCGGGGTCGAGGTCCCTCTCGACCCGGGGGTGACGGCCTTCGTCGGGCCGAACGGGCAGGGCAAGACCAACCTCGTCGAGGCCGTCGGCTATCTCGCCACCCTCGGCAGCCACCGGGTCTCCTCCGACGCCCCCCTGGTCCGCATGGGCGCCGAGCGCGCGATCATCCGGGCCCAGGTCCGGCAGGGCGAACGGCAGCAGCTGATCGAGCTGGAGCTGAACCCGGGCCGCGCCAACCGGGCCCGGATCAACAGGTCCTCGCAGGTCAGGCCGCGTGACGTGCTGGGGATCGTGCGGACCGTGCTGTTCGCGCCCGAGGACCTCGCGCTGGTCAAGGGCGACCCCGGGGAGCGGCGGCGCTTCCTCGACGAGCTGATCACCGCGCGCTCCCCGCGCATGGCCGGGGTCCGCTCCGACTACGACCGGGTCCTCAAGCAGCGCAACACCCTGCTGAAGTCGGCGGCGCTGGCCCGCCGGCACGGCGGTCGCACCATGGACATGTCCACCCTGGACGTGTGGGACCAGCATCTCGCGCGCGCGGGCGCCGAGTTGCTCGCCCAGCGCCTGGACCTGATCGCCACGATCCAGCCGCTGGCCGACAAGGCCTACGAGCAGCTCGCCCCCGGCGGCGGCCCGGTCGCGCTGGAGTACAAGCCGTCCGCGCCGGGCAAGGCGCACACCCGCGAGGACCTCTTCGAACAGCTGATGGCCGCGCTCGCCGAGGCCCGCAAGCAGGAGATCGAGCGCGGCGTCACCCTGATCGGCCCGCACCGGGACGACCTTCAGCTCAAGCTCGGCCAGCTCCCCGCCAAGGGCTACGCCTCCCACGGCGAGTCCTGGTCCTACGCGCTGGCGCTGCGCCTGGCCTCGTACGACCTGCTCCGAGCCGAGGGCAACGAGCCGGTGCTGGTGCTCGACGACGTCTTCGCGGAGCTGGACACCCGCCGCCGTGAGCGCCTCGCGGAACTGGTCGCGCCCGGCGAGCAGGTGCTGGTGACGGCCGCGGTCGACGACGACGTACCGCATGTGCTGTCCGGGACGCGGTTCGCCGTGTCAGAGGGGACGGTGGAGCGCGTATGACGGAGAACACACCCGATGGCGCCCCGAAGCCGCCCGAGCCCTCCGGCGTCGACCTCGCGCGCGTGGCGCTGCGCGCCGCCAAGGAAGCCGCTCGCGCGCGTGGGGACGCGGCGCAGCAGAAGAAGCAGGCGCGTCGCGGTGGTCTGCGCTCCGGTGCGCGCGCCGACGGGCGCGACCCCATGGCGCTCGGTTCCGCGATCAACCGGCTGATCACCGAACGCGGCTGGGAGGCGCCGGCCGCGGTGGGCGGTGTGATGGGCCGCTGGCCGCAGATCGTCGGCGAGGACGTGGCCAAGCACTGTGAGCCGGAGAAGTACGACGAGGACGAGCGCGTCCTGACCGTGCGCTGCGACTCGACGGCCTGGGCGACGAACCTCCGGCTGCTCGCGCCCACACTGGTCGCGCGCCTCAACGAGGACCTGGGGCACGGCAGGGTGAAGCTGATCAAGGTGCAGGGCCCCGCCGGGCCCGCCCGGCGCTACGGCCCGCTGCGCGCTCCCGGCAGCACCGGTCCGGGCGACACCTACGGCTGATCGGCACCGGTTTCCCACCTGTCGACAGCACGTGACTGACATCACATCGAGGGCTTCCACCTGCTCTGTCGGAGCGCCGTCGGCCCTCCCGTGGTGTGCCCGCACACGGTTGCGAATCGCGACCTGACTCCGAAGTAGCCAAGGGTTGACGGCCGGAAGCGCTGAGTGCCTCCGTGAGCCTCTTGGAGCCCCCATCCGTATATCGGGAGTCGGACAAGACCCGTCGAGGGCGGCACATGCGGACTCAGGTACCGGCAAACCCCCATCAGTGTCAGTGCTACCGGTAGACTGGAAGCAATCCCGCCCCAATCGTGGGGACCGTCCGGGAAAAGCTGAGCAACGCTGATCAAGGCTTACCAACGCAACATGCCGCAGCCGCTCCGGCAACCCGCCGACGAGCCTGGCTCGTGCTGTGCCAGAAAGGGCGCTTCGTGGCCGATTCCGGCAACCCCAACGAGAACATTCCGTCCACCGACGCCGGCGAGAGCTACGCGGTGACTTCGTCGAACGGCGAGGTCACCGCCTCGTACGACGCCAGCGCCATCACCGTCCTCGAGGGCTTGGACGCGGTCCGCAAGCGCCCCGGTATGTACATCGGCTCGACCGGTGAGCGCGGACTTCACCACCTTGTGCAAGAGGTCGTCGACAACTCCGTCGACGAGGCGCTGGCCGGTCACGCGGACACCATCGACGTGACGATCCTCGCCGACGGCGGTGTGCGGGTCGTCGACAACGGCCGTGGCATCCCGGTCGGCATCGTCCCCTCCGAGGGCAAGCCGGCCGTCGAGGTCGTGCTGACGGTGCTGCACGCGGGCGGAAAGTTCGGCGGCGGCGGCTACGCGGTCTCCGGCGGTCTGCACGGCGTGGGTGTGTCCGTCGTGAACGCCCTGTCGACCAAGGTGTCCGTCGAGATCAAGACCGACGGCTACCGCTGGACCCAGGACTACAAGTTGGGCGTTCCGACGGCCCCGCTTGCCAAGCACGAGGCCACGGACGAGCACGGCACCACGGTCACCTTCTGGGCCGACCCGGACATCTTCGAGACCACGCACTACTCCTTCGAGACGCTGTCGCGGCGCTTCCAGGAGATGGCGTTCCTCAACAAGGGTCTGCGGATCAACCTCACCGACGAGCGCGAGTCGGCGAAGGCCACGGCCGGGGCGGACGAGGCGGGCGAGGACGAGAAGCACGAGGTCAAGGCCGTCTCGTACCACTACGAGGGCGGCATCGTCGACTTCGTGAAGTACCTCAACTCGCGCAAGGGCGAGGCGGTGCACCCCACCGTCATCGACCTGGAGGCCGAGGACAAGGACAAGCACCTGTCCCTCGAGGTCGCCATGCAGTGGAACGGCGGCTACAGCGAGGGCGTGTACTCCTTCGCCAACATCATCCACACGCACGAGGGCGGTACGCACGAAGAGGGTTTCCGCGCCGCGCTGACCTCGCTGATCAACAAGTACGCGCGCGACAAGCGGCTGCTGCGCGAGAAGGACGACAACCTCACGGGTGACGACATCCGCGAGGGTCTGACGGCGATCATCTCGGTCAAGCTGAGCGAGCCCCAGTTCGAGGGCCAGACGAAGACCAAGCTGGGCAACACCGAGGTCAAGACCTTCGTGCAGAGGGTCGTCTACGAGCACCTCACGGACTGGCTGGACAGGAACCCGAACGAGGCCGCGGACATCATCCGCAAGGGCATCCAGGCGGCCACCGCGCGCGTGGCGGCCCGCAAGGCCCGTGACCTCACCCGCCGCAAGGGGCTGCTGGAGACCGCGTCCCTGCCGGGCAAGCTCTCCGACTGCCAGTCGAACGATCCCACCAAGTGCGAGATCTTCATCGTCGAGGGTGACTCCGCCGGCGGCTCGGCCAAGTCCGGCCGCAACCCGCAGTACCAGGCGATCCTCCCGATCCGCGGCAAGATCCTCAACGTCGAGAAGGCGCGGATCGACAAGATCCTGCAGAACCAGGAGATCCAGGCGCTGATCTCGGCCTTCGGCACCGGAGTCCACGAGGACTTCGACATCGAGAAGCTGCGCTATCACAAGATCATCCTGATGGCGGACGCCGACGTCGACGGCCAGCACATCAACACCCTGTTGCTGACCTTCCTGTTCCGCTTCATGCGGCCCCTGGTCGAGGCCGGGCACGTGTACCTCTCCCGCCCGCCGCTCTACAAGATCAAGTGGGGCAAGGACGACTTCGAGTACGCGTACTCCGACCGCGAGCGCGACGCCCTGATCGAGATGGGCCGCAACGCGGGCAAGCGCATCAAGGACGACTCCGTGCAGCGCTTCAAGGGTCTCGGTGAGATGAACGCCGAGGAACTGCGCATCACGACCATGGACCAGGAGCACCGCGTCCTCGGCCAGGTCACCCTCGACGACGCCGCCCAGGCCGACGACCTGTTCTCGGTCCTCATGGGCGAGGACGTCGAGGCCCGCCGCGCGTTCATCCAGCGCAACGCCAAGGACGTCCGCTTCCTCGACATCTGAGTCGGTCTCAGCTGACCGCATCAGGAAGGATCTTCACCAGCAATGACCGACGAGAACACTCCTGTGACGACGCCCGAGGGTGACGCCCTGGCCATGCGCGTCGAGCCCGTCGGGCTCGAGACGGAGATGCAGCGCTCGTATCTCGACTACGCGATGTCCGTCATCGTCTCGCGTGCGCTGCCGGACGTCCGTGACGGCCTGAAGCCCGTCCACCGCCGTGTGCTGTACGCCATGTACGACGGCGGCTACCGCCCCGAGCGCGGCTTCTACAAGTGTGCCCGCGTCGTCGGCGACGTCATGGGCAACTACCACCCGCACGGCGACTCCTCGATCTACGACGCGCTGGTCCGCCTGGCGCAGTCGTGGTCGATGCGCATGCCGCTCGTGGACTCCAACGGCAACTTCGGCTCCCCGGGCAACGACCCGGCCGCGGCCATGCGGTACACCGAGTGCAAGATGGCGCCGCTGTCGATGGAGATGGTCCGCGACATCGACGAGGAGACCGTCGACTTCACGGACAACTACGACGGCCGCTCCCAGGAGCCGACCGTCCTGCCGGCCCGCTTCCCGAACCTGCTGATCAACGGCTCGGCCGGTATCGCGGTCGGCATGGCCACCAACATCCCGCCGCACAACCTGCGCGAGGTGGCGGCCGGCGCCCAGTGGTACCTGGAGAACCCCGAGGCCTCCCACGAGGAGCTGCTGGACGCGCTCATCGAGCGCATCAAGGGCCCGGACTTCCCGACCGGCGCGCTCGTTGTCGGCCGCCGGGGGATCGAGGAGGCGTACCGCACCGGCCGCGGCTCCATCACCATGCGCGCGGTCGTCGAGGTCGAGGAGATCCAGAACCGCCAGTGCCTGGTGGTGACGGAACTCCCGTACCAGGTCAACCCCGACAACCTCGCCCAGAAGATCGCCGACCTGGTCAAGGACGGCAAGATCGGCGGCATCGCGGACGTCCGTGACGAGACCTCCTCGCGCACGGGCCAGCGCCTGGTCATCGTGCTGAAGCGGGACGCGGTCGCCAAGGTCGTGCTGAACAACCTCTACAAGCACACGGACCTGCAGACGAACTTCGGCGCCAACATGCTGGCGCTGGTGGACGGCGTGCCGCGCACGCTGTCGCTGGACGCGTTCATCCGCCACTGGGTGACCCACCAGATCGAGGTCATCGTCCGCCGTACGCGCTTCAGGCTGCGCAAGGCCGAGGAGCGGGCGCACATCCTGCGCGGTCTGCTGAAGGCCCTGGACGCCATCGACGAGGTCATCGCGCTGATCCGGCGCAGCGACACCGTCGAGATCGCCCGCGGCGGCCTGATGAGCCTGCTGGAGATCGACGAGATCCAGGCCAACGCCATCCTCGAGATGCAGCTGCGCCGACTGGCCGCCCTGGAGCGCCAGAAGATCGTCCAGGAGCACGACGAGCTCCAGGCGAAGATCAACGAGTACAACGAGATCCTGGCCTCCCCGGTCCGTCAGCGGGGCATCGTCAGCGCGGAACTGGCCGCGATCGTCGAGAAGTTCGGCGACGACCGCAAGACGACGCTGATCCCCTACGAGGGCGACATGTCCATCGAGGACCTGATCGCCGAGGAGGACATCGTCGTCACGGTCACCCGGGGCGGCTACATCAAGCGCACCAAGACCGACGACTACCGCGCCCAGAAGCGCGGCGGCAAGGGCGTGCGCGGCACGAAGCTCAAGGAAGACGACATCGTCGACCACTTCTTCGTGTCCACCACGCACCACTGGCTGCTGTTCTTCACGAACAAGGGCCGCGTCTACCGCGTCAAGGGCTACGAGTTGCCCGACGCCGGCCGGGACGCGCGCGGTCAGCACGTGGCGAACCTGCTCGCCTTCCAGCCGGACGAGGCGATCGCCGAGATCCTGGCGATCCGCGACTACGAGGCGGTTCCCTACCTCGTGCTCGCCACCAAGGCCGGACTTGTGAAGAAGACGCCTCTGAAGGATTACGATTCGCCCCGTTCCGGCGGTGTGATCGCGATCAACCTGCGTGAGGGTCAGGACGGTTCGGACGACGAACTGATCGGAGCCGAACTGGTCTCGGCAGACGACGATCTGCTTCTGATCAGCAAGAAGGCGCAATCGATCAGGTTCACCGCATCGGACGACACCCTGCGACCCATGGGCCGTGCCACCTCGGGCGTCAAGGGCATGAGCTTCCGTGAGGGCGACGAGCTGCTCTCGATGAATGTTGTTCGACCCGGTACGTTCGTGTTCACTGCCACAGACGGCGGGTACGCGAAGCGGACCAACGTCGACGAGTACCGCGTCCAGGGTCGCGGCGGCCTCGGCATCAAGGCCGCCAAGATCGTCGAGGACCGTGGATCTCTCGTCGGCGCGCTGGTGGTCGAGGAGACGGACGAGATCCTCGCCATCACGCTGTCGGGCGGTGTGATTCGTACGCGAGTCAACGAGATCAGGGAAACCGGCCGTGACACCATGGGCGTCCAACTGATCAATCTGGGCAAGCGCGATGCCGTCGTGGGCATCGCTCGCAACGCCGAGGCGGGGCGCGAGGCGGAGGAGGTCGACGGCGATGTGGTCGTCGACGAGACCGCCGAGGGTGCCGTGACCACCGGCACGGACGAGGGTGAGGCGCCCTCGGCCGAGTAGGCACGAGGAGTGAGTCAGCGTGAGCGGAGCCACGGGCGCCGGACCGAGCGGTACCTCGAGGGGTACGGACACGGACGACGGCGGCCGTGGCTCCGCCGCGCGTGCGGCGGACCCGCACACGACCAACCTGAAGGCGATCAAGTCCCCGACCAAGGACGCGCCCTCGCCTGACTCGCATGGATCCCAGGGGGGAACTGTGACGGACACCCGAGGTCCGCAGACCCAGCAGCACAAGGCCGGCGCGGGCCCGTCCGCCTCCGGCGCGCAGCCGCAGCCGGCCGCACAGGAGCCGGGCACGGCCTCGCCCCTGCCCGGGGAACGGCAGGCGCAGCAGCCGGCCGGGCCGTACCACCCGCCGCAGGCCTACCCCGCGCAGCAGCAGGCTGCGGCCGGAGCGGGCGCCGGTGCCGATGCCGGTGCCGTACGGCGGCCGCGTACGGGGGCGCGCACCACACCCCGCGTCCGCAAGGCGCGGCTGCGGGTGGCGAAGGCCGACCCGTGGTCGGTGATGAAGGTCAGCTTCCTGCTCTCCATCGCCCTGGGCATCTGCACGATCGTCGCGTCCGCCGTGCTGTGGATGGTCATGGACGCGATGGGCGTCTTCTCGACGGTCGGCGGCACGATCTCCGAGGCCACCGGCTCGAACGAGTCCAACGGCTTCGACCTGCAGGCCTTCCTGTCGCTGCCCAACGTCCTGATGTTCACGTCGATCATCGCGGTCATCGACGTCGTCCTGGCGACCGCCCTCGCGACGCTCGGCGCGTTCATCTACAACCTGTCCGCGGGCTTCGTGGGCGGTGTCGAGCTGACGCTCGCCGAGGACGAGTGACGTCCTTTGACGTTGTCCCGACAACCGATTTTGGGACTGCCCACGTCGTGCGCTAATCTTCAGGAGTCAGCGCGCGGGACACACCGCAGAGCGCGGCGGGGCTATAGCTCAGTTGGTTAGAGCGCATCCCTGATAAGGATGAGGCCACAGGTTCAAATCCTGTTAGCCCCACCAGCGAAAAGACCCCCAGTCGAATGCGACTGGGGGTCTTTGACGTCTCTCAGGCCGGTCCTTGACCTCTACGGCCTGCACGGACAGCAGTGCACGGCCGCACCAGGCTCCGAGCCGGGACGGCCCACCGCCGGGTACGCCCTTGACCCGAGGCCGCTGCACGGACATGCGTAAGCCCGGCCGCTCTGCCGAGCTGCCGGGCTTTGTACGCAGGATCGCCGGGGATGTCGTTCCGGGAGTTCAGCGCTGCAGGGGCGTGAGATGGTCCGCCTCGGCGTCGGGGTCCTCGTCGGTGCAGTCGGTGCCGGGGGAGGCCGCCGTGTCCGCGGTTGAGCGGTGCCGGCAGCGGGGGGTCTTGCCGTGGGCCTCGGCGCGGATGCGCTGCTTCATCGTGGGGGGCAGGGCCTTGGGGGAGGACCAGGGGAACGCCGCCGGTGCCGCCGTCCGCTGCTGCGGGATGCTCGCGCCGTTGCTGTTGCTCTTCTGCTCGGTCTGCGGTACGGCCGCGGCGGCGGTCGTGGTGATGAGTCCGAGCGCCGTGCACAGCGCGAGGAAGGCGGTGACGATGGTGGTCCACAGCTTCATGACCTTGTTCCGGGCCATGGCCCCTCACTTTCGGGTTGGGCGATTTGCGTACTTTCCTCATGATGTGTATGCGGGCCGAGAAGTGGTGGACCTACGCCCGTGGCGCGTCGATGTTCAGATGAACACCACCCGTATGGGCGCAAGAGGGGTGAAATGGTGAGGAGAGCGGCGAAGGGAGGTCAAAGTAACCGTCCGTCGAGGTGTGATCACCCTCCGATCGGAGCGGTGAACTCCGCTTCTATCCCGGTTCCCGGGACGGGAGTTGAGGGCCGACTCAGGTCACCGATCGGTCTCGGTCGGTGTGTATAGTCGGGCGCCAGAAGTCCCCTACGTCAACGAAAGACGAGGTCGCGCGGTGAAGAAGCTTCTCCTGGTCGCACTGGCCGCCATCGGCGGGCTCCTCGTGTACCGCCAGATCCAGGCGGATCGCGCCGAGCAGGATCTGTGGACGGAGGCGACTGACTCCGTGCCCACGGGTTCGTGAGTCACGACAACTCAGACCGAGCACACCCCGGCCGCCTCGCGGTCGGGGTTTTGTGTGCCGAGGGCCGGTCGCGGACCCGGCCGGCGCGGCAGGATGGGCCACGGCTTCGCGGCTTTGTGGTCCGGCGACGGTGAGGGGTGGCGCGTGAGGGGACGGTGTCGTACGGCGTGGGGGCGGCGTGCGAGGGCGTGGCGCCACCGTCCGGCGGTGGCTGTGCGCATCGCCGCTGTGGCGGTGGTGCTGATAACGACAGCGGCCGTGGTGCCGGGACGGGCCGCCGCCGGGGAGGCCTCCGGTCCGAGCCCATACGCCTTCGCCGACGGGGCGCAGAGCGTCGAGGGAGCGAGGAGCACCGGGAACGCCGCACTCCTGAAGCCCGGCGGGACCTACAAGAGCTCCCTGCCGAGCAGCGGCAAGGTCAGCTACCGCCTCGAACTCGACACCACGACGAACGCGTACGTCTCCGTCACCGCCGTCCCCTCCCCCGGCAGCACGGTCTCCGTCATCGACGGGGTCAAGGTGTCCGTACAGGACGCCGACGGCAACTCCTGCTCCGTCGACACCGCGAGTTTCGGGGCCGCCCGCAGCCCCCACCCCATCGCGGCGTGGGGCATGCGCGAGATCTCGCCCAACAAGTCGCTGTGTCGGAAAGCCGGTGCGTACTTCGTGTCCGTCGAGCGCGTCGACCCGAAGGGCGAGGGCTCCTCGCCGGAAGCCTGGGATCTGGAGCTCGCCGCCATGACGGAACCGCGGACGGCGAAGCCCGGGGCGTCCAGCGCGCCCCAGGCGTGGAACTCCGCCACGCCCCAGCCGCTCCAGGGAGAGGCCGAGAGCCGGAAGGGCGGCGCGGGATTCACCGGGGCGACCCCTCTCGACCAGGGAGTCTGGCGGGACGACATCCGGCCCGGCCAGACACTCTTCTACGAGGTGCCGGTCGACTGGGGACAGCAGGTCTCCGTCACCGCAGACCTGGGCAGCTCGAGCTCCGGCGGCACCGGCTATGCGACCGACGCGCTGGACCTGTCCCTCTACAACCCCGCACGCGGTCGCGTCGCCGGCGTGGGCGTCGGCTACAACGGCGACCAGAAGTCCGGGAGCCTACCTCCCCTGCCACCGGTCGACCACGCCAACCGCTACGCCGCCACCGCACAGGTCAGCGCGTTGCGCTTCGCCGGCTCCTACTACCTCGTCGCCCATCTCTCGGAGGGCGTCGCCGGCCCCTTCGGGAACGGGCCGTTCGTGATGACGCTGCGCGTCCGGGTGAGCGGGGAGGCGCGGAGCGGGCCCGAGTACGCGGGGGAGTCCGAGCCCGGGGGCGTCTTCGAGGTCTCGGACCAGGACCGGGAGGCGGCGGCGGAGGGTGTGGCCGCGCGGGACGACACCGCCATGAGGGCGCTCGCCGTGGGCGGCATCGGCACCGGGAGCGCACTGCTGGTGGGGCTCGGGGTGTGGACCGTGATGGCTCGGCGGAGGAGCGTCGCGTAGGAAGAGCGCCGGACGGGCCCGGGTGCTCCCCGGCCTCGCTGCCCGATCGTGCTCAGATGTGGGTCAAGGCCCAGAAGCCCACCGCGTAGCAGGCCAGCGCGAGGAGCAGCAGCGGCACCGCCACCTTGGCCGGAGGCCCGGGGCGCACGGGCCGTTGCGCCCGGTGCCTTGACGGCGTCTGGCCGATCGGTGGGGCTTGCGGGGTTCGGGTGGTGTACGAGGCTGTGGAGGCGTCCGTGCGGTACTGCTCCGCAGGGGGCAGGGGCGGGCCGGAGTACACCGGTGGGAGTGGCTGGGCGGGGGACAGCCGGTGCGTGGTGTCGTAGGGGGAGACGGGAGCCTGCTGGTGCGGGGCGTGGGCCGGGGCGGGGTGGGACTGTCCGGGCGTGGGTGACGAGGTGACGGTGGTCTGCGGAGGCGGCAGATGGAAGCTGCCGGTGTCCGACATGGAGGGCTGCCGGGCGGAGCCGGACGACGGGTCGGTCGGACCCGTCGTGCCGCGTTGCCGGTGGGGCTCGGGGTGCTGTCCGCCGGACACCGACAGCTCGCCCTCGTCCTCTTCCCGCCGGGAGCGCTCCTCGCCCGTCCCCGGGCCGGGCGGCTCGTCCCTCGGGCCGAGCCCCTTCGCTCTCTCCAGCGGCCCCTCGGAGGCGAACCCCCGGGGAAGCGGACCCAGTTGGTCGAAGATCTCGATCAGTTCGTCGTCCGGGCCGGGCTCCGGGAGGAGCTCCGCGGCGGCGGCGAGCGCCTTGCGCGCCCCCGTGGCCGTACGGAACCGCGCCTCCGGATCCGGCTGGAGCAGCGTGGCCACCACCTGCCACAAGGGCTCCGGAATGCCCTTGGGCGCACCCGGCGTCCCATGCTCGGCGAAGTACTGGATGAGCGCCTTGCTGTCCGGCTTGGCGCCCTCCAGCAGATACAGCGCGACCAGCCCTACGGCGAACAGGTCGGCGGGGAAGTCCGGTTCGGCGCCCATCATCTGCTCGGGCGCGAGATAACCGGGCGTCCCGACCACGAGGTTGGTCTCGGTCAGACGGGGCTCGCCCAGCCGCATCGCGATGCCGAAGTCGGACAGCCGCAGCCGCGGCCGACCCGTGCCGGTGGCCTCCAGCAGCACGTTGGCGGGTTTGACGTCACGGTGCACGACGCCCTCCGCGTGCACCGCGGCCAGGCCCGCCAGCAGCTGATCGAGCAGCGTGCAGACGAAAGCAGGCGGGAGAGGGCCGTAGTCCCCGACGAGATGGACCAGGGATCCGCCCGCGACCAGGTCCATGGTGAACAGGACCTTGTCGTCGTCTGCGGCCCAGCTGGTGGGGGCGAGTACATGGGGATGGTCGATCCGCAGGGCCTGTTCCCGGACGAAGCGCAGCAGCGAGTGCGCGTCGCTCTGGAGCAGTACCTTGGCGGCCACGTAGCGACGGCGGCGATGGTCCCAGGCGCGCCAGACGGCACCGACCCCTCCGCGTCCGATCGGGTCGACCAGTTCGTACCGGCCGGCGAAGACCTCACCCATGGCTGTACGTCGCTCCTCCCCCTGTGGCTTCCCCCCTTGCTTCCCCCTCGGCGAGCGCTGCGACTCCCCTACGGGCGAAACGCCCCCCGACTCCCCCGATGAACGTCCCCCCGACTCCCCCGATGAGCGATACATCCCCCTCGCGTCGATCGGTCCCCCGTACGGAACACGCCCCCTCGTGCCCGTCCGTACCGCGACGCGTCCCCCGTCACCTCACCCGCAGCCCGCTGCCGAACCCCCTTCGGCGGCCGGGCAGTGGGATCAGCTCTGGTGGGACTGGTAGTGCGTGACGGCGTCCGAGGTGCGGCCGGCGCCATAGACCCGGAGGAACTCTGCCAGCTCCGGATGGGTCGGGGCGAGGGTGTCGGCGGCGTCGATGATGTCGCCCGCGGCCGCGACCGACCGCAGCAGCGACTGGATCTCGCGCACGACGCGCTTGACCGTGGGTGCCCCCGAACTGCTCGTCGTCGTGGTGGTGTTGCTGAGCACCGAGCCCCCCTGTGACTTCTTGATCTCCTCCATGCGCTCAGTGGCCTCGGCCGCGCTCACACTGCCGTCCGCGACCTGCCCCGCCAGGTCCTGCAGCAGCTGCACCCGCTGCACCACAGCGGGATTGCCGATCTTCGCCCGCTGACCGCTCATCAGCTGCGACAGCATCGGCGCGGACAGTCCCAGAACCCCCGCGAGACGAGCCTGGTTGAGACCAAGATCGTCGATAAGCCTACGGAAGAGCGCCCCCAGTGGCTCCCCGTACCAGTTCCGCTGCAGTTCCCGCGCTCTTGCGGTCGCTTCCTGCTGTGCGGCGTCCATTGCGTCTCCCCATCGCTTCCCCATGTACGGCGGTTCGCGGTAGCGAACCACGCCGAGCATCTTACGGAGAGTGGTCGGCGACGGGGACCCCCAATCTTTTTGCGGAACCACGGGGGAGACCCGGTACTCTGGTCTCCGACGCCCGCCGGGATGCGGTTTCTCCGGTCGGACGTCCCCTTACGGGGCCTTAGCTCAGTTGGTAGAGCGCTGTCTTTGCATGGCAGATGTCAGGGGTTCGACTCCCCTAGGCTCCACTCTGGAAATGCCCTCCGAGCTGCGGAAACGCGGTCTCGGAGGGCATTTTTGCGCACCCGTCGAAGGTCGGTGACGCTTGTTTCACGTGAAACAAGCACGGCGGGGCAGGAGACCCTCAAGTCTCCTGCCCCGCCGTGCTGTTGAATCCGGCGCCCTCAGGAACGGTCGTCGCGCCGCGCGGCCTCGTCCTCGGCCTGCTTCGCCTCGACCTCCGGGTCCAGAACCGACTGACCCGTGCCGTCCACGGACGACAGGTGCCCCGACTCGGGGACCTCCGTCGCGGCCGGCGGCTCCACCAGCCAGTCCGGGTTGGCCTGCTTGTCCCACCACTTCCACGCGGCGAAAGCACCGCCCGCGACGGCACCCAGAATCGCCAGCGTCTTCATGGCCCGGCCGGCCTTCGCCCGCCGTTCATGCCGACGGACCAGCTTCTGGATCTCCTTCGGCGAGACCTGACCGCGCAGCGCGGCCATGGCGGCCGCACTCCGTGCCGTGGCCTCGGTCGTGACGGGCACGGCCGCAGCCATCGCCTGCTCGATCCTCGGCCGGGAGTACAGCGCCGCCTGACGGGCGGCCTTGCGGGTGCGTTCGGCGGCTTCCTGGGCGGCCTGGTCGACCTTCGGCGGCACATGCGTGCGGGCCTGCTCCAGATACGGCTGCACATGGGTGCCGTACTGGACGCGCGCCTGCCCTGCGGCCTGCGTCACCTTGGGCGCTAGCCGTACGCGTGCCTCGTGTGCGTAGTGCGCGGCCCTGTCCTTGGCCGTGTCGGCGTAGGGCGCCACCACTTCCGCGGCGTGCAGCACGCTGTCCTTCGCCGAACCAGTCGCGGCGCGCACGCTGTCGATGCGGGTCACGGGTTCCTCCTCCTCGGTGGCGTACGGTATTTCGACTTTCCACCCTTTTACGGATCATGCCTCCCGGTGCACGACCAGGCATGCGCGGGCGGGCATCCGGGTCACGCGAACCGGCATCCAGCGTCGATCACGTGCCATAGCGGTGAATAGGGGGCAACAGGAGCTTGTCGTCGACAATGCCACGGATCGCCGCCGAGCGCCCCCGCCCCGGGGCTACTCGACTGGTTTTCTGTGAACGCCCGCCGAGGGTTTCCCCCCGCTGCACCGGGGTCGGGCGACGACAGGGCCCGTCCATGCGAGGATCAGGGAGTCACGGAAAGACAACGGAAGGCAGATCGTGGCTGAGCAGCTCTACGCCACCCTGAAGACCAATCACGGCGACATCGAAGTCCGGCTTCTGCCGAACCACGCGCCCAAGACGGTCAAGAACTTCGTCGAGCTCGCCCAGGGCGAGCGGGAGTGGACCCACCCGGAGACGGGGCAGAAGTCCACGGACAAGCTCTACGACGGCACGGTCTTCCACCGGGTGATCAGTGGCTTCATGATCCAGGGCGGCGACCCGCTGGGCAACGGCACCGGCGGTCCCGGCTACCAGTTCGAAGACGAGTTCCACCCGGACCTGCGCTTCGACAAGCCCTACCTGCTGGCGATGGCCAACGCAGGCCCGGGCACCAACGGCTCGCAGTTCTTCATCACCGTCTCCCCGACGGCGTGGCTGAACCGCAAGCACACCATCTTCGGCGAGGTCACCGACGCGGCGAGCCAGAAGGTCGTGGACACCATCGCCACGATCCAGACGAACCCGCGCACCGACCGTCCGCTGAACGACGTGGTCATCGAGTCGGTCGTCATCGAGACCCGCTGAGCGCTGAGGCTCCCGCAGGGAACCAATCGCCCCGCCCGTCCGTAAGGATGAGCGGGGCGGGCTTTTCTCACACGACCTAGGGGAGACCATGGACGACCAGGCTGCGGGCAGCCCGCAGGACGCCCACAGCGTCCCCATGTGCTACCGCCACCCGGACCGCGAGACAGGCATCCGCTGCACCCGCTGCGAGCGCCCGATCTGCCCCGAGTGCATGGTCAACGCCTCCGTCGGCTTCCAGTGCCCCGAATGCGTCCGCACCGGCTCCGGCACGGGCCACGCGCCCACGGCCGCCATGCCCCGGACGATCGCGGGCGGCTCCATCGCCGCCGACCCCCGGCTGCTGACCAAGATCCTCATCGGGATCAACCTGGCCGTGTTCATCGCCGTCCAGATCCACGAGTCGCTGCTGAACGACATCGTCCTGCTCGGTGCCTGGCCGCCGGCACCCTTCACGCCCACACAGGGCGTGGCGGGAGGCGAGTGGTACCGCATGGTGACGTCGATGTTCACCCACCAGGAGATCTGGCACATCGCGTTCAACATGCTCAGCCTGTGGTGGCTCGGCGGCCCGCTCGAGGCGGCGCTCGGCCGCGTCCGCTATCTCGCGCTCTACTTCATCTCCGGACTCGCAGGCAGCGCACTGGCCTACCTGCTGGCATCGCCGACCACCGCGACCCTGGGCGCCTCCGGCGCGATCTTCGGCCTCTTCGGCGCGACGGCCGTCCTGATGCGCCGGCTCAACTACGACATGCGGCCGATCATCGCACTGCTGGTGATCAACCTGATCTTCACCTTCAGCCCGGGGTTCAACATCTCCTGGCAGGCCCACATCGGCGGCCTCGTCGCCGGTGTCGCCGTCGGATACGCCATGGTCCACGCCCCGCGCGAGCGCCGCGCACTGGTCCAGTACGGCACCTGCGCCCTGGTCCTGGGCGTGGTCGTCCTGATGACCGTTCTGAGGACCGCGCAGCTCGTCTGAGCAGGCGTTGTCCACAGCGGGTGTCGGATCTTGTGCATAGGGTGCGGGAACACATGTGCCCCCTGTCATCGACCCGCGTTTCCGCAGGTCAGACAGGAGGCGAACAAGTTTTCGAGTGCCGGTACTTCCGTCATACCGGCGTCAACGTCCAACGGGTTATCCACAGATCGTCTTCATTATCCCCATGTGGAAAACCGCTGTGGATAACTCAGCGAACAACCCTGGGCAGAGCTGCGTTCACCGTGCGGTGACCGCTACTTCCACTGGGTCGAGACACCGAATCCAGCCGCGATGAAGCCGAAGCCCACCACGATGTTCCAGTTCCCCAGCTGGTCGATGGGCAGCGAACCGTCGGTCACGTAGAAGACGACGATCCAGGCCAGACCGATGAGGAACATGGCCAGCATGACGGGCGCGACCCAGGCACGGTTGGTCAGCTTGATGGCGGTCGCCTGCTTCGCGGGCGGCGGCGTGTAGTCGGCCTTCTTGCGGATACGTGACTTCGGCACGAGGGTCTCTCCTGTCGATGCGCTGCGTGGCCGCGCAGGTAACTGGGTCGGTCTGGGGCAGCGTAAGGGGACTCCGATTGCTCCCCCGGGCGTCCGTTAGCGTAGTGCTTCCGCCGCGCCGAAGGAGATAAGGGTACGTTGAGCAATTCTGCCGACTCCCCCGGGACGGGATCCACCCCTGAGCGCTCGCGCCGTTTTCGGCCGGTGCGCGTCCTCACGGCGGCCGTGTTCGCTCTCGCGGGGCTCATCTTCTTCACCAGCTTCGACACCGCCAAGGGCACCAATATCCGCACGGACTCCTCTCTGCTGAAGCTGTCCGACCTCATCCACGAGCGCAGCCGTGAGAACGGCGAGCTGGACGAGACCAACGGCACCCTGCGCCAGGACATAGAGGCCCTGGCCGAGCGCGACGACGGCAGCACCAAGGCGGAGGACGCCAAGCTCGCCGAGCTGGAGGAGCGTGCGGGCACGCAGAAGCTCAAGGGCGACTCGCTCTCGGTCACGCTCAACGACGCCCCGCCGGACGCCACCGCCAAGCTCCCCGGCTACCCCGAGCCGCAGCCCGACTACCTGGTCATCCACCAGCAGGATCTCCAGGCCGTGGTGAACGCGCTGTGGCAGGGCGGGGCCAAGGGCATCAAGGTCATGGACCAGCGGCTGATCTCCACCAGTGCGGTGCGCTGCGTGGGCAACACCCTGATCCTTCAGGGTCGCGTCTACTCGCCGCCGTACAAGATCACGGCGGTCGGTGACCCGGGCAAGCTGCAGAAGGCGCTCGCGGCGTCCCCGGCGATCCAGAATTACATGGTCTACGTCAACGTCTACGGGCTCGGATGGAAAGTCGAGGAGAACGGCCCGGTGACTCTGCCCGGCTACTCGGGCACAGTGGATCTGCATTACGCGAAGCCTGTGGAGCAGTAGCCGGACCGGGGGAGCTGCCGGTGCGCGTGATCGTCAGGACCGTCAGCGAACTGTGCATCACCGTCGGCAGCGTGATCGTGCTGTTCGTGGTCTACGTGCTCTTCTGGACCGGGGTGCGGGCCGACGGCGTCATGGACGACCAGATCGATCTGCTCCGCAAGGAGTGGTCGAAGCCCCGTCCGCCGGCCGGTGGCTCCCCCGGGGGTCCCGCGAAACCCGCGCCCTACGCCGAGGGCAGGCCTTTCGCGATCATGTACATCCCGCGGCTTGGTTTCACGTGGAACAAGCCCGTGCTTGAGGGCACCGGCACCGGCACGCTGAAGAAGGGCCTCGGGCACTACGCCGAGACCGCCCAGCTCGGGCAGAGGGGGAACTTCGCGGTCGCCGGTCACCGCCGCACCTACGGCGACCCCTTCAAGGACTTCCCCGAGCTCAGGCGCGGTGACGCTGTGGTGCTGACCGACGGTACGACCTGGTTCACGTATCGGATCGACAAAGGCCCGTACAAAACAGTGCCCTCGGACATCGAGGTGATCGACCCTGTCCCACGTACATCCGGGTACACGCGTTCGGGCCGGTACCTGACGCTGACCACGTGCGAACCGGAGTGGGGGCACAGTCACCGGCTGATCGTCTGGGCGCACCTGGACTCCACCCAGCCTGTGGAGGCCGGGAAACCAGAGGCGCTGCGCCGCTAGTCTGGTGGCTGTACGGCGTGGGTCTGGTGCCGTGGTACGACGGAAGGGACGGCATGTACGGCTGGATCTGGCGGCATCTGCCGGGGAACACGTGGGCGAAGGCAGTGATCTCACTCGTCTTGGTCGTGGCCGTGGTCTACGTCCTCTTCCAGTACGTCTTCCCGTGGGCGGAGCCGCTGCTGCCCTTCAACGATGTGACGGTGGACAACCAGTGAGTGCGCGCATTCTCGTCGTCGACAACTACGACAGCTTCGTCTTCAACCTGGTCCAGTACCTGTACCAGCTGGGCGCCGAGTGCGAGGTCCTGCGCAACGACGAGGTGTCGACGTCGCACGCGCAGGACGGTTTCGACGGGGTCCTGCTCTCCCCGGGTCCCGGCACGCCGGAGCAGGCCGGCGTCTGCGTCGACATGGTCCGGCACTGTGCGGGCACGGGCGTCCCGGTCTTCGGTGTCTGCCTCGGCATGCAGTCGATGCAGGTGGCGTACGGCGGTGTGGTGGACCGCGCGCCCGAGCTGCTGCACGGCAAGACCTCGCTGGTCGAGCACAGCGGTGGCGGTGTCTTCGCGGGCCTGCCCTCGCCCTTCACGGCGACGCGCTACCACTCGCTGGCCGCCGAGCCGGCCACGGTCCCGGCGGAGCTGGAGGTCACGGCCCGCACGCACGACGGCATCGTGATGGGCCTCAGGCACCGTGAACTGCCAGTCGAGGGTGTGCAGTTCCACCCCGAGTCAGTGCTGACCGAGCACGGGCACCGGATGCTGGCCAACTGGCTGGTGGAGTGCGGCGACCAGGGCGCGGTGGCGAGGTCGGCCGGGCTCGCCCCGGTGGTGGGCAGGGCCTCGGCGTGACGGCGCTGCGCCCCGAGCGCGAGTCCGACACCTCGTACGGGCAGCAGTCGTACGGGGCGTCGGGCGCGTTCGAGGACTGGTCGGGCGGAGGGGAGTACGGCGCGTCCCCGCAGCCGGAGCCGTATCCGCCGGGGCCGGGAGCGCAGCCGCAGCCGCAGTCGAGCCCGCCGCAGCCGGACCCGTACGCGTCGTACGGGTCCGTCCCGGACGATCGGTATCTTCCGCCCGTCGACGAGGAGACGGTGGCGCTGCGGATACCGGAGCCACCGTCGAGGACCGGCGGCTCCACAGCGGGCTCTCCGGCTTCGTCCGCCTCGCGGCGGGCCGGACCCGCCCAGGGAGGCCGCGCGGCCCGCAGAAAGGCCGCCAAGCGCCGTCACGGGCGTCATGGCGGCGCGTCGGACTCCCCGTCGGCCGCCCCGACCGACTCCGAGACCGGGAGCCGCTCCCGGGCGCCGCTGTCGCGGGTCGAGGCGCGGCGGCAGGCCCGGGCGCGCAAACCCGGTCCGGCGGTCGTCGCGAGCCGGGCGATCGGCGAGGTGTTCATCACCACCGGCGTGCTGATGCTGCTGTTCGTCACCTACCAGCTGTGGTGGACGAACGTGCAGGCGCATGCCCAGGCCGGCAAGGAGGCCAGCAGCCTCCAGAACGACTGGGCGAGCGGCAAGCGCAACCCGGGGGCCTTCGAGCCGGGGCAGGGCTTCGCCATCCTGCACATTCCGAAGCTGGACGTGGTGGTCCCGATCGCCGAGGGCACCAACAGCAAGGGTGTGCTCGACCGGGGCATGGTCGGCCACTACGCCGAGGGTGCGCTGAAGACGGCGATGCCCGGTGACAAGAGCGGGAACTTCGGGCTCGCGGGCCACCGCAACACCCACGGAGAACCGTTCCGGTACATCAACAGGCTCGCTCCGGGCGATCCGATCGTCGTGGAGACGCAGGACGAGTACTTCGTCTACAAGATGGCGTCGATCCTGCCGGTGACGCCGCCGAGCAATACGAGCGTCCTGAATCCCGTGCCCACGGGGTCCGGATTCACCAAGCCCGGCCGCTACATCACGCTGACCACGTGCACGCCGGAGTTCACCAGCAAGTACCGGATGATCGTCTGGGGCAAGATGGTCGAGGAACGGCCGCGCAGCAAGGGCAAGCCGGATGCGCTCGTCAGTTAAGGGCAGATGACCAGTGGCAGCGACCACCGACACGGATCACGAGAAGCACACCGGCGGGGGGTCCCGGCCGCCTGCGGCACGTCGCAGGCCCGGCCCGATCGCCATGGCGGTCAGCTTCTTCGGGGAACTCCTCATCACCGCGGGCCTGGTCCTCGGCCTCTTCGTCGTCTACTCGCTGTGGTGGACGAACGTGGTCGCCGACCGCGCGGCCGGCAAGCAGGCCGACAAGGTCCGTGAGGACTGGGCCCACGGCCGGGGCGGCCCCGGTGTGCTGGACACCAAGAGCGGCATCGGTTTCCTGCACGTGCCCGCGATGACCAAGGGCGAGGTTCTGGTCGAGAAGGGCACGTCGAACAAGATCCTCAACGACGGTGTCGCCGGCTACTACACCGACCCCGTCAAGGCGACCCTGCCGATGTCGGGCAAGAACGGCAACTTCTCCCTCGCCGCCCACCGTGACGGCCACGGCGCCAAGTTCCACAACATCGACAAGATCAAGAAGGGCGACCCGATCGTCTTCGAGACGAAGGACAAGTGGTTCGTCTACAAGGTCTACGACATCCTTCCCGAGACCTCGAAGTACAACGTCGAGGTGCTCTCGCAGGTCCCGAAGGAGTCCGGCAAGAAGAAGCCGGGCCACTACATCACTCTGACGACCTGCACGCCGCTGTACACGAGCACGTACCGGTACGTCGTGTGGGGGGAGTTGGAGCGGGTGGAGAAGGTGGACGCGGACCGGACACCGCCGAAGGAACTGGGCTGACCGGGTAGGCGAACGGGCCCGCCAGCCTGGGCAGGTGGCGGGCCCGGACCGTCGTGGGTCAGCCGCAGTGGAAGGCGCCCGAGCTGAACTGGGCGAAGGTGCCGCTCTTCCAGATCACCGCGTCGAGCTTCACGCAGTGGCCCTTTCCGGTGTGGACCTGCACCCAGCCCGCGTAGTGGGCGTAGTTGTCCCCGTCATTGGACTTGCTGTAGACGTCGTCCGACTCCTGGCACGTGGCCTTGGGCTTCGTCTCCTTGCACGCGGTCAAGGTCACCGACATGTAGTTCTTGGTGCCCGCGCCGCCCGCGCTGTTCTTCACCGCGACGGCACAGTTGAAGCCCGAGGACTCTTTCCAGTAGAGGTACGCGGTGCCGTAGGACGTGCCGCCCGAGGTCTTGACCGGGTAGCTGGCGATGAGCGAGTAACCGGTGCAGTAGTCGGACGCCGCGCTGGGGGCGGCCTGGGCGCTGGGCGCGTAGAGGAGGCCACCGAGAGTGAGTGTGGCCACACTCGCCACACGGACGGCGCTCTTGGTCAGGAGTCGCACGAGAACATTCCCCATTCTGATCACGTCTGGTCGTCCCTGACGCTAGTGATCGTGGGGTGGTCTCATGTCCGGACGATCGACTCTTGACATGTTCTTTACATGCTCGTCGATCGTGCACGGCAGAGCCCCCGGCCTTGAGGGCCGGGGGCTCTGGGGCGTCACGCTGGGGTGAGGTCCGGGTCAGTCGTCCTCGTTGCTGCCGCTCAGGCCGCCGAAGATGCCGCCGTTGCCGTTGCCGCCGTTGTTGCCGCCTCCGACGCCGACGGTCTGGAGGGTGACCGTCGTGGCCGCCGGGTCGTCGACCTCCTGGTTGGGGCCGGGGTTCTGGCCGGCGACGAGGGCGTTGTCGCTCTGGTCGCTGCCGTTCGCGAACTGGATGTTCGTGAAGCCGGCCTGCGCGAGGATCTGCTTGGCCTGGCCGACCGTCTGGCCGACCACCTGCGGGACCTTGACCTTCTGCTGCTGCTTCTTCTTGCCGATCTGGATGTTGACCGTCGAATTCGGCTCAACGGACGTACCGGCCTGCGGCGTGGTCTGGATGACCTTGCCGACCTGGTTGTCGTCGTCGGTTTCGACCTCGGTGCAGTTGCCGACCAGGTTGCTGGCCTGCATCTGCTGCTTGGCCGCGTCACAGCTCTGGCCGAGCACGTCCGGGACGGTGGACTTCTCCGCTTCCTTGGCGACGGTCAGGGTGATCGTGGAGCCCTTTTCCTGCTCCGTGTCGCCCTTCGGGTCCTGGTCGGTGACCACTCCGGGGGTGCGGTCGGACTCCTCGGTCTTCTGCTCGACCTTGAAGCCCTTCTCGTCGAGTTGGGCCGCGGCCTTGTCGTAGGTCAGGCCCGTGACGTCCGGCACCGTCACCTTCGGCGCCCCCGTCGACACGACCAGGGAGATGGTGTCGCCCTTGTTGACCTTCGCCTTGAACGCAGGGTTCTGGGAGCAGATCTTGCCCTTGGCCTGGTTGTCGCAGGGTTTGTTGGTGGTGCTCAGCTTGAGATCGCTGTTCTCCGCCAGTTGCCTGGCGTCGGCCAGCGTCTCACCGATGAAGTTGGGTGCCTCGACTTGGTCGTTGCTCGCGCCGCCGTCGCCGCTGAACGCCCACCGGCCGATCAGGATCGCCCCCACCAGGACGAGGATGCCCGCCACCACCAGCAGGATCGTGGAGGTGTTGGACTTGCGCTGCTGGCCGCGGCGCCGGTCGGGGCGGTCGTCGTAGCCGAAGCCGCCGTCGTCCGGGTTCATGGGGGGCAGCATGGACGTGGCGCCGGCGCCGGAGTCCGCGCGCAGGGCCGTCGTCGGCTGGTCGTCGGGGTAGCCGCCGTAGCCCGCCGCGCCCATCGCGGCCGTGGCGGCGACCGGCTGGCCGTCGAGGCAGGCCTCGATGTCGACGCGCATCTCGTCGGCGGACTGGTAGCGGTAGTCCGGGTCCTTGACGAGCGCCTTCAGCACGATCGCGTCCATCTCGGGCGTGATCTCGGGGTCGAAGACGCTCGGCGACTGCGGCTCCTCGCGGACGTGCTGGTAGGCCACGGCCACCGGGGAGTCGCCGACGAAGGGCGGACGGACGGTCAGCAGCTCGTAGAGCAGACAGCCGGTGGAGTACAGGTCGGACCGGGCGTCGACCTGCTCGCCCTTGGCCTGCTCCGGCGAGAGGTACTGGGCGGTGCCGATGACCGCGGAGGTCTGCGTCATCGTCATGCCGGAGTCGCCCATGGCGCGGGCGATGCCGAAGTCCATGACCTTGACCTGGCCGTTGCGCGTCAGCATGACGTTCGCCGGCTTGATGTCGCGGTGGACGATGCCGGCGCGGTGGGAGTACTCCAGGGCCTGGAGGATGCCGATGGTCATCTCCATGGCCCGCTCCGGCAGCAGCTTGCGGCCGGAGTGCAGCAGCTCACGCAGTGTCGAGCCGTCCACGTACTCCATGACGATGTACGGGATCGACACGTTGTCGATGTAGTCCTCGCCCGTGTCGTAGACCGCGACGATCGCGGGATGGTTGAGCGAGGCGGCCGACTGGGCCTCCCGGCGGAACCGGGCCTGGAAGGAAGGGTCGCGCGCGAGATCCGCGCGCAGCGTCTTCACCGCCACGGTGCGGCCGAGGCGGGTGTCATGCGCGAGGTAGACCTCCGCCATGCCACCACGCCCGAGCACCTGGCCCAGTTCGTACCGGCCGCCGAGGCGACGCGGCTCTTCCATAGCTACCTACCAGCCCTCTCCGTCGGTCCCGACCGGCACGCTTGTACGGTCGGGGCTGCCGTCCGGGCCTACCGTACCCGGCTCGCTTTGTGTGACCTGGCCAAGCCCGTCAGCCGATACAGGACCGGTATCGCAACGTGCACCGATGTGAAGCAGACGTGAGCGGGGTCACTTCTTGCTGTCGATGACCGCCTCCATCACGTTCCTCGCGATCGGCGCCGCGAGGCCGCCGCCGGAGATGTCGTCACGGACGGCGTCGTCGTCCTCGACGACGACCGCCACGGCGACCGGCGAGCTGTCGTCGTCGCCCTTGGCGTAGGAGATGAACCACGCGTAGGGGTTCTCGCTGTTGTCGACGCCGTGCTGGGCGGTACCGGTCTTGCCGCCCACCGTGACGCCGTCGATCTTGGCGTTCGAGCCCGTGCCCTTGTCGACGACCGTCTCCATCATCGACTGGAGGATCTGGGCGTTCTCCGCCGACATCGGCTGGCTCAGCTCCTCGGGGTCGGTCTTCTCGATCGGGTCGACGCCGGGCGACTGGAGCTCGTCGACCATGTACGGCTTCATCAGCTTGCCGTCGTTGGCGACCGCCGAGGCGACCATGGCCATCTGCAGCGGGGTGGCGGCGGTGTTGAACTGACCGATCGAGGACAGCGCGGTCTGCGAGGGGTCCATGTTGTCGGAGAAGACCGAGGCGTTGGCGCGCACCGGCGTGAAGTGTTCCTCGTCGAAGCCGAACTTCTTGGTCATGTCCAGCATCTTGTCGTTGCCGAGGTCGGCGCCGATCTTGCCAAAGACGGTGTTGCAGGAGTACTGGAGGGCCACCCGCAGCGTCGCGTTCTTGCAGGGGATGTTGCCCTCGTTGGGCAGCTTGGTGTTGGTGCCCGTCATGGTCCAGGGGTCCGGCGAGTCCGTCTTTTCGTCGGCGCTGTCGTACAGACCGTCCTCGAGCGCCGCGGCCGCGGTGACCACCTTGAAGGTGGAGCCGGGCGGGTAGGTCTCGCGCAGCGCCCGGTTGAGCATCGGGTCGTTCGGGTTGACCTTCTTCTGCAGCTTCTGCCAGGCCTTGGTGTCCGTCGTCGTGGAGTTCCCGGCGAAGGACGACGGGTCGTACGACGGATAGGAGGCCAGGGCCAGGATCTTGCCCGTGGACGGCTCCAGGGCGACGACGGCACCCTTGCCGCCCTGCTTCTTCAGGCCGTTGTACGCGGCCTTCTGCGCGGCGCCGTTCAGCGTCGTGACGACGTTGCCGCCCTGCTGCTTCTTGCCGGTGAGCATGTCGAGGGTGTTGCGGAAGAAGAGCCGGTCGTCGTTGCCGGTGAGGATGCCGTCCTCGAGGTTCTCGAGCTGGGTGGCGCCGAAGGCCTGCGAGGCGTAGCCGGTGACCGGCGCCCACATGGCGCCGTCCTTGTAGGTGCGCTTGAACTTGAAGTCGCTGCCCGAAGACTCGGCGGAGCCGGTGATCGGCTTCCCGTCCACGATGATGTCGCCGCGGGGGGAGGCGTAGCGCTCGATGGTGACGCGGCGGTTGTTCTTGTCGGTCCTGAGCTCGTCGGCCTGGACGTACTGGATCCAGTTGTCGCGGATCAGCAGTGCCAGAACGAGCAGGCCGCAGAAGATCGCGATCCGGCGCAGGGGCTTGTTCATGACGGGCGGACCACCTGGGTCATCTCGGCGTCGGGGTTGGCGGCGGGAGCGGGGGCCGGGCGGCGGGCCGTGTCGCTGATGCGCAACAGGATGCCGATGAGGGCCCAGTTGGCGATCACGGAGGAACCGCCGTAGGCCACGAACGGCAGCGTCATACCGGTCAGCGGAATGAGGCCCATCACACCGCCGGCCACGACGAAGACCTGGAGGCCGAAGGCACCGGACAGGCCGATGGCCAGCAGCTTGCCGAACGGGTCTCGGGCCGCGAGGGCGGTGCGTACGCCCCTTTCGATGATCAGGCCGTAGAGCAGCAGGATCGCCATGACGCCTGCCAGGCCCAGTTCCTCGCCGAAGGTGGCGAGGATGAAGTCGGAGTTGGCGGCGAAGCCGATGAGGTCGGAGTTGCCCTGCCCGAGGCCGGTGCCGAGCGTGCCGCCGGAGCCGAAGGCCCACAGGGCCTGCATGGCCTGCTCGGAGTGGACGATGCCGTCCTGGACGCCGGCGCGGGAGAGTTCGAACTCGCGCATCGGGTCGAGCCAGGCCTGCACTCGCGTCTGGATGTGCGGCTCGAAGCTCGCCACGCCGACGGCGCCGACCGCGGACATCAGCAGACCGAAGACGATCCAGCTGGTCCGCTCGGTGGCGACGTACAGCATGATGACGAACATCCCGAAGAACAGCAGGGACGTACCGAGGTCGGTCTCGAAGACCAGGATGAGGATCGAGATCACCCAGACGACGAGGATCGGACCCAGGTCGCGGCCGCGGGGCAGGTACAGGCCCATGAAGCGGCGGCTGGCCAGGGCCAGGGCGTCCCTCTTCACCATGAGGTAGCCGGCGAAGAAGACCGCGAGGGCGATCTTCGCGAACTCGCCGGGCTGCAGCGTGCCGAGGCCGGGGATCTTGATCCAGATCTTGGCGCCGTAGATGTTCGCGCCGAGTCCGGGCACGAGCGGCAGGACCAGCAGGAACAGCGCGCCGGCCATGGAGATGTACGTGTAGCGCTGCAGGACGCGGTGGTCCTTCAGGAAGATCAGCACGACCACCAGCAGGGCGACGCCCATCGCGGAGTACAGCAGCTGGCGCGGTGCCGCTTCGACGAAGTTGGAGCTCGCCTGCAGCTTCTTCGACTGGTCCAGCCGCCAGATGACGACCAGCCCGATCCCGTTGAGCAGGGTCGCCAGCGGCAGCATCAGCGGGTCGGCGTACGGCGCGAATTTCCGTACGGCGAGGTGGCCGACGCCCGCGAGCAGCCCGAGCCCGAGCCCGTAGCTCAGCAGGCCCGGGGGCACCGAGTCGTTGATGGCCAGGCCGACGTTGGCGTAGGCGAACACCGGAATGACGACGGCGAACACCAGCAGCGCGAGCTCGGTGTTGCGTCGGCTCGGCGCGCCGACGGCGCCGATCGTGGACGTGTGGTGCGTCGGCGAGTGCGACGTATTCGTACCGCTCATCGTGTGACAGGGCCTCTCACGGCTACTGCTTACCGCACAGCGAGACGACCTTCTGCTCTTCCTCCGAGAGGCTGGGGCCGGGGCTGGGAGTGGGTGCGGTCGTGGTCGGGGGCGTGGACTTCTCCGGCGCCGACGGTGAGCCCGACGGGTTCGACGGATTCGGCGTCGGTGTGGCCTTGGACGTGAAGGAGGCGGGAGTGGTTCCCGTGGTGCCCCCGGCCTCGCCTTCGCCGGTCTTGGAGTTGTTCTGGCTCTCGGCTTCGCGCCGCTGCGCCTGCTTCTTGCACGCGGAGGCCTGCACCGACAGTTCCTCGATCTTCGCCTGGGCGTTCTTCAGGCCGCCCTCGGCGATGGTCGCCTCGACCAGCTTCTGCTGGTAGGGCGGCAGGTACTTGAGTTCGATCTCGGGGTGGTCCTTCTCGACCTCCGAGAGCGAGACCCAGGCCAGGTCCTGGCTGATGCCCCGGTACAGCGCGACGTGCTCGTCCTCGGCGCCGACGTAGTACTGCGTCTGCGTCCAGCGGTATCCGCCGTACAGGCCGCCGCCGATGAGGGCCAGCGCGAGGGCGCCGAAGAAGGATCTCTTCAGCCACCGGCCCTTCTTGCGGGGCTTGGTGAAGTCGTCGTCGCCGTAGTCGAAGCCGGAGGCCGGGATGTAGCCGGTGGTGTCTCCGGAGCCGGGCGGGCCGAACTCGCCGCCGCCCTGGCCGTGCCCGTGGCGGCCGAGCCCGGAGGCGCGGCCCGCGGGGGTCTGCATGATGCCGTTGTCGTGCAGCTGGTGCTGGTTCTCGGCGACGGCGCCGACCACGACGGGGGTGTCGGACAGCTGCCCCGCGAGGGTGTCGCCGGTGTCGAGGTCGAGGACGTCGGCGATGATGACCGTGATGTTGTCCGGGCCGCCGCCGCGCAGCGCCAGCTCGATCAGGTTCTGGACGGTCTCCTGGGGGCCCTGGTAGCTGGCGAGGGTGTCCTCCAGGGTCTGGTGGGACACCACGCCGGACAGGCCGTCGGAGCAGATCAGGTAGCGGTCGCCGGCGCGGACCTCGCGGATGGACAGGTCCGGCTCGACGTGGTCGCCGGAGCCGAGGGCGCGCATCAGCAGCGAGCGCTGCGGGTGCGTGGTCGCCTCCTCCTCGGTGATGCGGCCCTCGTCGACCAGGCGCTGCACCCAGGTGTGGTCCTGGGTGATCTGGGTGAGGACGCCGTCGCGGAGCAGGTAGGCGCGGGAGTCGCCGACGTGGACCAGGCCGAGGCGCTGGCCCGTCCACAGCAGGGCGGTCAGGGTGGTCCCCATGCCCTCCAGCTGGGGGTCGTCCTCGACCATCGAGCGCAGCTGGTCGTTGGCGCGCTGCACGGCCGTGCCGAGCGAGGTGAGGATGTCGGAGCCGGGGACGTCGTCGTCGAGCGCCACGATGGTGGAGATGGCCTCGGAGGAGGCGACCTCACCGGCGGCCGCGCCGCCCATGCCGTCGGCGATGGCGAGCAGGCGGGGGCCGGCGTACCCGGAGTCCTCGTTGCCCTCCCGGATCATGCCCTTGTGCGATCCGGCCGCGAAGCGCAGTGACAGACTCATGCGCACCTCGCCTGTCGGCTCCGGGTACAGCCGGTCGTGTCGAGCCACACTGCCCACCCTCCGGTCGGGAGCGCGCGGGGGGCCGGGGTGGGGCCCGCCACTGCGTGCTCGCTCCGCTCGCGCCTATCCATGATGTAGCACTACTTCCGCAGCTCGATGACGGTCTTGCCGATGCGGATCGGCGCGCCCAGCGCAATCGGTGTGGGAGTCGTCAGCCGGGACCGGTCCAGGTACGTGCCGTTGGTGGAGCCGAGGTCCTCGACGATCCACTGGCCGTCGCGGTCCGGGTAGATCCTGGCATGGCGGCTGGAGGCGTAGTCGTCGTCCAGCACGATCGTCGAGTCGTGCGCCCGGCCCAGGGTGATGGTCTGGCCCTGGAGCGCGACCGTGGTGCCGGTGAGGGTGCCCTCGGTCACGACCAGCTTGGTGGGGGCGTTACGGCCGCGTCGGCCGCCGGCGGACTGCTGGCGCTGCGGCGGCGGCGCCTGGCGGGCGGCGGCCTGCTGCTGCCGGCCTGCCTCGCGGCGCGATCCGCGCTGGGTGACGCGCGTACCGAAGAGGTCGCTGCGGATGACCTGCACGGCCACGATCACGAACAGCCACAGTACGGCCAGGAAACCCAGCCGCATGACCGTGAGGGTCAGCTCTGACATTGCCCCCGCTTCACCCTTCGGCTTGCCGGTAAATGATGGTGGTGCTGCCCACGACGATCCGCGAGCCGTCGCGGAGCGTAGCGCGGGTGGTGTGCTGCCCGTCCACCACGATGCCGTTGGTGGATCCGAGATCCTGGATCGTCGAGGGCGTTCCGGTCCGGATCTCGCAGTGCCGGCGGGAGACGCCGGGGTCGTCGATCCGCACATCGGCGTCGGTGCTGCGGCCCAGCACCAGCGTCGAGCGGGAGATCTGATGGCGGGTGCCGTTGATCTCGATCCAGTGGCGGGTGCGTCCACCGGAGGCCGGGGCGGCCGGGGGCCGCTGGCTGCTCGCGGCGGGCGGGTAGCCGTATCCGCCGGGGCGGCCGCCGGGCGGCGGCGCGGCCGGCATGGGCGGGGCGCCGGTGGGCGCGGCGGACGGCGGGTAGCCGTAGCCACCGGGGCGGCCGCCCTGCGGGGCGGCGGGCGCTGCGGCGCCGCCTCCCGGGCCGCCCTGCTGGCTGCTGGAGGAGGCGAGCGTACGGCTGCGCACCCGGTACAGGCCGGTGTCGAGGTCGTCCGCCTTCTCCAGGTGCACCTTGATCGGGCCCATGAAGGTGTAGCGCTGCTGCTTGGCGTAGTCGCGCACCATGCCGGCGAGCTCGTCGCCGAGCTGGCCGGAGTAGGGGCTGAGCCGCTCGAAGTCCGGCGTGCTCAGCTCGACGATGAAGTCGTTGGGCACGACCGTCCGGTCGCGGTTCCAGATCGTGGCGTTGTTGTCGCACTCACGCTGGAGAGCTCCCGCGATCTCCACGGGCTGGACCTCGGACTTGAACACCTTGGCGAAGGTGCCGTTGACCAGACCTTCGAGACGCTGCTCGAACTTCTTCAGGACTCCCATGGGGCACCTCCTCCGTCGCTGCCGTTCTGTGCACTGCCCTGCGGGCCGCTTGCCTGGTACTGCTTACTGATCGTATCCACGCGCCGCTCGATCGGCTGGTTCCCCCTGTCAGGCCCGCCGACGGGTGTCGACGCCTGACGAAGTTCCCTGTGGAGCTCCTCTTCGAACTCCTCCGGTGGTACTGCTGCGCGTAACCGCCTCGTGTATGCCTGACAAGGATCGTAGAGGCGGTCGAAGACCAGTGTCCCGCACCTGACTGTGGACCCCGACCCCCTCCTGCGGAGACGGCGGGTACCGGTACGAGGTTGATACGTGAACCGGTACGCGTTGATACGTGGCAGGGACACCGATGGTTCGGCGGGGGGTCTGCCTGCGGCGATAAGGGATGTGAACCCACCCCCTCCAGCGTGCTAATGTTCTGCGTGTCGGAAGGCGCCCGGCCCCAAGGGGCAGACGCCCAGGACACACCCAATGCGCGGGTGGCGGAATAGGCAGACGCGCTGGATTCAGGTTCCAGTGCCCGCAAGGGCGTGGGGGTTCAACTCCCCCCTCGCGCACTAGAGATACCGATGAACGGGTCTCTGCTGGTGACGGAAGTCACCAGCAGGGGCCCGTTTCTCGTTGTGCTTCCGCGTGTGAGGCGTTGCACAGGACCTGTGCGTGAGCTATCTCACGGACCAGGGTTCCAGCGCGAGGTCGTCCTGGCCGGCCGCGGTGACCGGGACCGTGACCAGGTCTCGGGAGAACGCTCAGCCCTCGCCGGCCCGGGCCTCCCCCAGGGACCGCCCCGGGGCGAAGCGTTCCCGCACGACCGGGTCGTCGAGGAGGCGGGTCGGGTAGCCCGGGCCGGTGCGGGCGGCCATGTCCCGCTGGTGCAGGGGCTCGCCGCAGGCCGAGCAGACGACCCGGGCCTCGGTGTCGTGGCCGCAGGGCGTGTGGTGCAGGACCACCGGGGCGCCCGCGTCGCCGGCCAGCCAGCGGTCGCCCCAGGCGTTGATCGCGGCCAGGACGCCGAAGAAGTCGCGGCCCTTGTCCGTCGGCAGGTACTCGTGGCGGACCGGGTCGCTCTGGTAGACGCTCCGCCGCAGCAGGCCCTCGGCCTCCAGTCGCCGCAGCCGGTCGGTGAGGGTGTTGCGGGCGATGCCGAGCGTGCCGATGAAGCCGTCGAAGCGGGACTCGCCGTAGAAGACCTCGCGCAGCACCAGCAGGGTCCAGGCGTCGCCCAGGATGTCGGCCGTGCGGGCGATCGAGCAGGGCCAGCTGCCGAACGAGGTCCGTCTCATGGCTCCACTTTAGGGGGCTTCCCCTGGTTGGTCTCATGATGAGATCCACCGGCCCGCGGGACGTCATTCCCGTACGCCTGCCAGTTCCACCGGGCGGCGGCGCAGGGCGACGGCGGCGGGGAGCGTCGCGGAGAGGACGGCCAGGAGCGCGCAGGCGGTCGCCGTCGCGCCGAGGGCCTGCCACGGGAGGGTGACGGTGGGCCGGACCGACAGCAGGGCGAGGGCGCTCCACATGCCGGCCAGGTTGACGCCGGTGACCAGGAGGCCGAGCAGCGCGCCGGCCGCGACGGCCGTCAGGGCCTCGGCGGCGGTCAGCCGCAGCACCTGCCACCGGGTGGCTCCGGCCAGCCGCAGCACGGCCAGGTCGCGGGCCCGGTCGGAGGCCGCCATGACCGTGGTGTTGACCACGGAGATGCCCGTGTAGAGCAGGGCGATGCCGAGGACCAGGAAGAGGCCGAGGCGGGTGGTGCGGTTGGTTTCCGGGTGGGTGGCCCGGATCCAGGCGTCCCGGGTGAGGACCCGGCCGCCATCTGCACCGATCGCCTTGTGCAGGGCGGTGGCCACGGTGTCCGGGGCGGTGCCGTCCGCGAGTGCCACGTCGACGCGGTCGACCGTGGCGCGCGGGGCGTTGCGCGGGGTGACGTAGACGCCGTTGCCGCCGGTGCCGGTGGTCATCACCGCGGCGATGCGCAGGGTGCGCGGTGTCCCGTCGCCGAGCCACACCCGGACCCGTTCGCCGACCCGGTGCCGCTGCCACTCCTCGTTGACGATGATCGAGTCGTCGTCGAGGTCGCTCAGCCCGCCCGTGGCGAGCGGCAGGCGTGCGGTGGCCGCCAGGTCGCCGGGGGTCGCGGCGCGGGCCTCGGAGCGGATCAGGGCCACGCCGTCCTCCAGGACGTGCACGGCCGTCGAGGACGTCGGTGAGATCCGCGTGCCCGGTACCGCGCGCAGCCGGCGCAGGGTGGCGGCGTCGAAGCCCTCCGCGGCGGCCGGGGTGACGACGAAGGCGGCTGTGGTGCGGTCGCTCGTCTCGGTGGTCTTCGCGTGGTTCAGGGTCGCGGTGGCGCCGAGCAGTGAACCGGCGAGGGCGACCGTGACGAGGACGGGGGCCGCGAGCGCGGCGGTGCGGCGTACTCCGGTGGCCGTGTTCTCCCGGACCAGCATGCCCACGGTCGAGGGGAGGCAGGTCAGCAGGCTGGTCAGCGGCCGCAGCACCAGGGGCGCGAGCAGGGCGGCCGCGGTGATCAGCAGCATGGGGCGGCTGATGTACGTCTTGCGCTGGAGGAGGTCGCCCGGGGAGCCGCCCAGGGCGAAGGCCAGCGTCACGGCGGACGTCAGGAGGAGGGCCGTACCGCACAACAGGCGGCCTGGCGTCAGTGTCCTGCTGTCCGCGGCCGCCTCGCGCAGGGCCTCGGTGGGGGCGGTACGGCCGGCCCGCCAGGAGGCCGCGCTCGCTCCGCACAGGGCGACGAGCAGGCCGGTCCAGAAGGCCGCGTGGTACGGCCAGGTGTGGTCGCCGATGGTGAACCAGGCCGGGGCGAGGCCCTCGGCGGCCACCCGGTCGGCCAGCGGCGGTGCCCCGTAGGAGCCGAGGGCACAGCCGGCGGCCGAGGTGAGGGTGCCGACGGCGAGGGCCTCGACGAGGACGGTCCGGCGGATCTGGCCGGGAGTCGCTCCGGCGGTGCGCAGCAGGGCGAAGTCCCGCCGCCGCTGGGCGACCGCGAAGGCGAAGGTGGACGCCACGACGAAGACCGACACGAAGGCGGTGACGCCGCCGGCGGTGCCGAACAGGGCGTTCATCGCGGTGAGCGCCTCGCTGTCCCGGTCGGGATCGGCGTCGGCGAGGCGGCGCGCGTTCCCGGTGAGGACCTGGGCGCTGTCGCCCACGGCCTTCCGCACGGCTGCCGGATCCGCCGTGACCGTCAACTGGTGTACCGGAGGGGCCAGTTCGGCGGCGCGGGCATCGGTGAAGAACACGGCGTTCTCGAAGCCGCGGGAGGTCAGGGTGCCGACGACGCGTACGGTGCCCCGGTCGATGCGGAGCTGCCGGCCGGGGCGTGCCCAGTCGCCGGTGACGGCGACCTCGTCGGCCGTGCGGGGCGCGCGGCCCGTGGCGAGGTCGTAGGGGGCGAACGCGGCGGTGGACCACGGGTGTCCGACCAGCTCGGCGGGGGCGCCCGCGGCGCGTACGGCGAAGGAGCGGTCCGCCACGACGGGGCCCAGCTTCCGTACCTCCGCGACCGTCGCGGCGGACAGCGGGCGCGGGTGGGCGAGCCGGGCCGTGCGGTCGCCGTTCGGGGTCGGTACGCGCAGGGTGTCCTGGCCCTTGACGACGACCGGGGCGGTGGCGAAGCGTTCGGAGCCGCGCTCCGGGGCGGCGGCCGACGAGGCCAGGGCCAGGCCCATCACCGTGAGCAGGGCCACGCCCAGCGAGAGGGCGACGAAGCTGCCGGTGAAGGTGACCCAGCGGGTGCGCAGGGTGCGCAGGGCGACGCTCAGCACGGCACGGCCTCCAGACGGGTCATGCGCGCGGCGACGGCCTCGGGGTCCGGACCGGTCAACTCCCCGTGGACGCGCTCGTCGACGAGGAAGACCACGCGGTCGGCGTACGCGGCGGCCACCGGGTCGTGCGTGACCATGACGACCGTCTGGCCCTCGCGGTCGACCATGCCGCGCAGCAGCTCCAGCACCTCGCGGCCGGTCCGGGTGTCCAGGGCGCCGGTCGGCTCGTCGCCGAACAGCACGTCGGGCCGGGTGATCAACGCACGGGCCAGGGCGACCCGTTGCTGCTGGCCGCCGGAGAGCTGGGACGGTCTGTGCCGGGCCCGGTCGGCCAGGCCGACCTGCTGGAGCGCCTGACGCACCCGGGTCTTGGGGACGCGGCGTCCTGCCAGGCGCAGGGGCAGCGCCACGTTCTGCTCGGCGGTCAGCGCGGGCAGCAGATTGAACGCCTGGAAGACGAATCCGACGCGCTCGCGGCGCAGCAGGGTCAGCCGCCGCTCGCTCAGCCCGGTCAGCTCGGTGCCGCCCACGGTGACCGACCCGGAGGTGGGCCGGTCCAGGCCGGCCGCGCACTGGAGCAGGGTCGACTTGCCGGAGCCGGAGGGGCCCATGACGGCGGTGAAGGTCCCGGCCGGGAAGGCGAGTGAGACTCCGTCGAGTGCGGTCACGGGCCCGTACGCCCTGGTGACCGAGTCCAGCCGGACGGCGTCGTGTGTCATGGGTTCCCCCTGGTGTCGGTGTTGCTTCCACGAAACCGGGCGGGGCGGGTCTGCGCAGTGCGGCGGGGCCTAGACCTGGGGTAGGGCCAGGCATACCCCGGGCCTCCGCCTGAGCCCATGGCCGGGGCCCCGACCGGCTTCTACGGTGATCCCCATGCATCCTCGGAACGTGTGGCAGGCCATGTCCCGCCCCGGCTACCTGCTGTCGGCGTGGCCGTGGCGGTCGGCCGGTTACCTGCTCACCGGCACGGTGACCGGCGTCGTCGTGCTCGTGGGGATCGTGCTGTCGGCGGTGGCGGGCGGGGTGCTCGCGCTCGCGCTGGTGGGGCTGCCGCTGCTCCTGTGCACGGTCCTGGCGGGCATCCCGGTGGCGGCGATGGAGCGGCTGCGGCTGCGACTGGTCGACCCGGAGCCGGCGCCCGACCCGCACGAGCCGCCCGGCGACCCGGGCCTGCGGGCCTGGCTGACGACCCGGCTGCGGGAACGGGCCACCTGGCGGGAGCTGGGCCACGCCCTGCTGTTCGCGGGGCTGTTGTGGCCGGTCGACGCCCTCGCGCTCGCCGTCGGCCTGCTGTGCCCGATGACCGTGGTCGCCACCCCGGCGCTCCTGGCCGCCTTCGGCGAGGCGAAGGTGCTCAAGGTGTGGCTCGTCACCACCTGGCCGGCCGCCTTCGGATTCGCCCTCCTCGGGCTGCTCCTCCTCGCCCTGGGCGCCTGGCTGCTGGGCGTCGTGGCCGGGGCCCGGGCCGGGCTGACCCGGCTGCTGGTCGCGCCGCGGGAGGCCGACCTGGGGGCCCGGGTGGTCGAACTGGCCCGGTCCCGGGTGCGGTTGGTGGACGCCTTCGAGGCGGAGCGGCGGCGGATCGAGCGCGATCTGCACGACGGGGCGCAGCAACGGCTCGTCGCCCTGACGATGACGCTCGGACTGGCCCGCCTCGACGCCCCGGCCGGCCCGCTCGCCGACCAGCTCACCAAGGCCCACCAGGAGGCGGGCACGGCCCTCGCGGAACTGCGCGAGCTCATCCACGGCATCCACCCCAAGGTCCTCGCCGACTACGGCCTCGAAGCCGCCGTCGCCGACGCCGCCGACCGTTCGGCCGTGCCCGTGGACATCGACCTGGAGCTGCCCGGGCGGCTCTCCCCGGCGGTAGAGGCCGCCGCGTACTTCGTGGTGTGCGAGGCGCTCACCAACGTGAGCAGGCACAGCGGGGCAGGCAGGGCACAGGTCAGCGGCGGGCACCGGGACGGGCGGCTGATCCTGCGGATACGCGACGACGGGCGCGGTGGCGCACGGGCCGGGCAGGGCAGCGGGCTGACCGGGCTCGCCGACCGGGTGTCGGTGCTCGATGGCAGACTCTCCCTGACCAGTCCGCCCGGCGGACCGACCCTGCTGCGTGTGGAGATCCCCTGTGACCCTGCGAGTTGAGCGGCAGCTGCGGGTCGTCCTGGCGGAGGACAGCGTGCTGCTGCGGGACGGGCTCGTCGGACTGCTCGAACGCTGCGGGCACGAGGTCGTCGCGGCCGTGGGGGACGCCGAGGCGCTGGTCGCGGCCGTCGGGGAGCACGACCCGGACGTGGTCGTGACGGACGTGCGGATGCCGCCCGGCTTCCAGGACGAGGGCCTGCACGCGGCCGTGCGGCTGCGCGGGGAGCGGCCCACGCTGCCGGTCCTGGTCCTCAGCCAGTACGTGCAGCGCCGCTACGCCGCCGACCTGCTGGACTCCGGTGACGGCACGGGCGTCGGCTATCTGCTCAAGGACCGCGTCGGCCAGGTCGAGGAGTTCGTCGAGGCGCTCGGCGAGGTGGCGGACGGCGGCACGGTCGTCGACCCCGAGGTCGTACGGCAGTTGCTGCGCCGCCGCCGCGACCCGCTGGAGCGGCTCACCCCGCGCGAGCGGGAGGTGCTGGCACTGATCGCCGAGGGCAGGTCCAACAGCGCGATCGCCCGCGAACTGGTCGTCTCCGAGGCGGCCGTGGGCAAACACGTCTCCGGCATCCTCACCAAGCTGGACCTGCCGCCGGCGGACGCGACCCACCGCCGCGTGCTGGCCGTGCTCGCGTATCTGCGGGCCTAGGCCCGACCCAAGGCCGGTGCGCCGTCGGCGCGTTGTAGTAGGAACCAGCGCGTTGGTTTCCTTGCGTCGCCATCAGAGCCCTGTGGGGGAGCCACGGGTGACCGAACAGGACTGGGCCGTTCGGACCCGTCTCACGGACCTACCCAGCGCCCCGGCCACACACGGCGCCGCCAGGCACGGCAGCAGCAGCTGCCACCAGTCGGTCAGCGAGGGCCGGGCGAGCCAGCCGTGGTCCTCCCGGGCCAGCGCCTCGATGCCGGTCGTGGCGGCGAGGACGACGGCCGACGCAGGGTCCGGCGGGGAGCGGACCGGCCGCCCCGGGCGTCCCGGCGGAGGCGGGCCGGGTGGGGCTCGCCCTGCGGTGGTTCACTCGGCCATGGCCGACAGTGGGTGAAGCCGTGGCCAAAACAAACCGGATACCAAGTTTTTTCGGCCCGCGGATCGCACGATGGTCCCCCAGCCTCTGGACCGAGGAGCGATGAGTCATGGCACAGCAGGCCTGCCCCTTCCTGTCGATCGACCCGTCCGGTCAGGACCTCTACGGCGAGATAGCCCGGATCCGTGCCCAGGGCCCGGCCGTGGAGGTCGAACTCCCCGGCGGTGTACGGGCGTGGTGGATCACCGGCCTGGAGCTGAACAAGCGGCTCCTGGCCGGCCCCGAGACGAGCAAGGACGCCTACCAGCACTGGCCGGCCTGGATCAACGGGGACATCTCCCGCACCTGGCCGCTCGCCATCTGGGTCTCGGTGCGCAACATGGTCACCGCCTACGGCTCCGACCACAGCCGGCTGCGCAAGCCCATGGCCGCCGCCTTCACCAAGCGCCGTGTCGACGCGCTGCTGCCGCGCGTCCAGGAGATCGTCGACCGGGCGCTGGACGCCCTGGAGGGCGTCCCGGAGGGCGAAGTCGTCGATCTGCGGGCGGCGTTCGCGGCGCCGGTCCCGCACGAGGTGGTGTGCGAGCTGTTCGGCGTACCGCCCGGTGAGGACGGCCCGCGCGCGGCCCTCTACCGCATCATCAACCGTTTCTTCGACACGGCGATCTCCCTGGAGGACGCCCAGGCCAACGCCGTCGACCTCTACGGCACGCTGACCGCGTTCCTCCAGCACAAGCGCGAGCACCCGGCCGACGACCTGACGACGGCGCTCATCGCCGCGCGCGACGAAGGCAGCCTCAGCGAACAGGAGTTGATGGACAACCTGATCCTGCTGCTCACCGCCGGGTTCGAGACGACCGTCAACCTCATCGACAACACCGTGCACAGCCTGCTGGCCCACCCCGACCAGCTCGACCTCGTCCGCTCCGGGCGGGTGACCTGGGAGGACGCCCTGGAGGAGTCGCTGCGATTCGAGGCGCCGGGCGCCATGTCGGGCCTGCGCTACGCCGTCGAGGACATCGAGGTCGAGCCGGGCCTGACCATCCCCAAGGGCGATCCGCTCGTGGTCTCCTTCGCCGGTGCCGGGCGCGACCCCGAGCGGCACGGACCGGACGCCGAACGGTTCGACGTCACGCGCGCCACGAGCCGCGACCATGTGTCCTTCGGTCACGGCGTGCACCACTGCCTGGGCCGGCCCCTGGCCATGGCCGAGGCGACCGTGGCCCTGACGTCGCTGTTCGCGCGCTTCCCGCGGCTGGCCCTGGCCGATCCGGCGCGTCCGCCCAAGCGGCTGCGGTCCATCATCTCCACCGGCCACGAGGAACTGCCCGTCCTGCTGCACGGCCGGGATTAGCCCCGCGCCCGGAGGAGGCGGAGGCGATCAGGCAACTCTCCGACCCTGGAGGAACGCGCGGTACCAGGGCGCCGCGCCGGTGAACGCGGCCGTGAACCCCTCGCCGGGCGAGCAGTCGAAGTCCTTCCAGAACGCGTCGTCCACGAACCAGTGGTCGACCGTGAGCATGCCGAGGTGATGAAGGGCGAGCGGTGACCCGGCGGCCCGGTCGAGGGCCGTGGCGACGTCCACGGCCGCACCGCCGCCGGGCTCCTCCAACTCCCGGCACACGGCCGCCAGCAGATCCGCAACCGCCACCGGCTCGGGGTGGTTGACGTGGTGCACACCGCCGCCGGACTCCGGGGAGAGCGCGGCGGCCACCACCGCACGGCCCAGGGTGTCGACGTCGATCATCGACTGGAGCGCCTCGCAGCCGGTCAGGGTGGCCGACAGCTCCTTCATCAGCCACACCAGCCCGGGAATCACCCAGCGGTCGCCCTCGCCGTACACGAGGTGCGGGCGCAGCACCAGGCCGCCCGCGTCGAGGACGTACCGTTCGGCGACGGCCCGGGTGCGGCTCGTGGACGACGCGGGCGCGATCGGCACCTCCCCGGGGCTTACACCGCGGAAGGGGCCCCGGCCGTGGACGGCGGCCGTACTGACGTACACGATCCGGCGCACTCCGGCGCGTACGGCCTCCTCGACCAGGGCCCGGGTGCCGTGGTCGTTGACCGCCTGGACGGTCTCGGTGTCGCCGCCGACCCGCGTGGCGCAGTGCACCAGGACGTCGGTGTCGGCGCAGACGCCGCGCAGGGAGGGCGGGGCGCAGAGGTCGCCGTGGACGTACTCGGGGCCGTGTGGTGCGTGCCGGGACAACAGGCGGACGTGGACGCCCGGTTGCCGTCCCGCCGTGGCGGCGACCCGGCTGCCGACGAAGCCGCTCGCGCCCGTGATCAGAATCTTGACCGTCACGAAAGGGACCGTACCCGCGTCGGCCGGGCGGAGGTCAGCCCGGCGGTGAAGACGGACGCTCCGTCCTGCCACCCCGACACCCGTACGCTCACCTCCCCGGGGCGCTCCTCGAAGACCTCGGTCTCGATCCGGCACGGGCGGTGCAGCTCGGCGTACCGGGTGAAGCCGGCCGTCATCCTGCCCGGCAGGAAGGGGTGCAGGCCGGTCGCGGCGGTCGCGGCCTGGCGGGCCGCCTCGAACAGGACCATGCCGGGGACGTGGTCGTTGGGCCGCGGGAAGAGGACCGGGTGGCCGGTGTCGACGCGCAGGTTCCAGACGCCGGGGCGGTCGGCCGGGGCGAGGACGACGTCCTCGGCGCGGGCCCGCCCCGCGGCCTGCGGTGCTATGCCCGCCAGGAGCGGAACCGGCGTGTCCAGGCTGTTCAACCTGCCCGCCCGCAGACGGCGGTAGGCGCGCGGCGAGGTGCAGCCGGTGCTGCCGGTACCGCGGGCGACGAGCCGTCCCGCGCGGCGGAACTCCATCGTGGTCCGCATGCTGTGCAGCCCGCGGCCGCGGCGGCGGACCTCGGAGCACACGACGTCGAACTCGACCGGCTCGGCGGCGTCCGCCAGCAGCAGCGCGGACGGGTCGACGCGGACCGTCAGGTCCCACATGACGAAATGCGTGTCGGCCGGGGTGCCGAACTCGGCGTGCGCCAGCACCATGGAGGCCTGCCGCAACGTTTCGCTCACGATCATCGGGTCCTGGTGGCGGTCATCCACGGGACCGAAGAAGGGGTGGTCGGCCGGCCAGTGCGCGAGGAACCGGAATCGGGTGTCGGAGATTCGGGTCCACCGGGCGGGGAAGACGTCCGTCTCGGTGGTGCGATGGGCGAGTTCCTTGGTGACGGCGGTGTGGGAACGGGGGGCGGGGCGTTCGGTGTCGGCTGCCGGTGGTGCGGGTTCTTCGGCGACAGTGGCGGGTGGTGCGGGTTCTTCGGTCACGGCGGCCGGGGACACAGGTTCTTCGGCGACAGTGGCCGGTGGGGCGGGTTCGTCGGCGACGGTGGCGGGTGGCGCTGGTTCTTCGGTGACGGGGCTCGGTGGCACGATCTCTCGGGGGGCGGTGGTCTGTGGCGGGTTCTCGACGGTCGTAGCGGGTGCGTTTGCCGGACGGCCCCCGCGTCCGGTCTGATCGTCCGTGAGTGCGCTCAAAGGCCCTGTCTGCGGCATGAGAACCCCCAGGATCGGCTGCCTGGCCACGGTCGACGCCTGACTAAGATACGGACGAGCCGGTTTTTTTCAAAGGGTGAGCCAACCGCTGGGAACGGGCTCTCGCGACCTCGCCACACAGCGACTTCACAGGGATCGACGGAGATCAGGAGGCACCCGATGGCGCGACAGGAGCGCGCGATCCGCACCCGGCGGATCATCCTTGAGGCGGCGGCGGCCGTCTTCGACGAACGCGGCTACACCTCGGCGACCATCGGCGAGATCCTGGACCGGGCAGGCGTCACCAAGGGCGCGCTCTACTTCCACTTCGGCTCCAAGGAGGAGCTGGCGGTGGGGGTGTTCGAGGAGCAGCTCGCGATCACGCTCCCGCCGCAGTCCAGCAAGCTCCAGGAGCTCGTCGACTCCGGTCTGGTGATGGCCCGCCGGCTGCAGTCCGAACCGCTGGTGCGGGCCAGTGTGGGACTCGCCCTCGACCAGGGGGCCATGGACCTCGACCGCACCCCGGCCTTCCAGATGTGGATCGACCAGAACGTGCAGCTGCTGACCGAGGCGAAGACGCGCGGCGAGCTGCTGCAGCATGTCGACGTGGCGGAGACGGCGGAGCTGCTGGTCGGCAGCTTCTCCGGCGTGCAGCTGCTGTCCCAGCTGCGCTGCCAGCGGCAGGATCTGGAGCGCCGTGTCGTCGTGCTGTTCGAGCACTTCCTGCCCAGCATCACCGTGCCGGCGGTGCTGGCCCGGCTCGACATCGCGGTGGACCGGGCCGAGCGGTTGCTGGCGCAGGTGCGGACCGAGGAGGAAGCGGCCGTGCCGGTGCAGGCCTCCGTGCCCTCGGGGGCGTAGCCACCGCCCCGTCGCCCCACAGCCTCACCGCCCTACGAGCCCGGCACGGTTTGTCCACAGCTGTGGAGTTGTCCCCAGGGTCTGCGCGTCTCGGCCGCCGGTTGTACGGTCGGCACGAGTCGATGTTCGTGCGCGTGCGGGGGAGGCGGTCAGGATGACCAGGGCTGGAGCTCAGGACGAGGGCGGGGCCATGGCGAAGGACGGAGCGCCGCGCCGGTTGCCCCGGGTGCGGGGCTTCGCCGAGTGGCCGGCCGAGGGCTCGCCCAAGCACGAGGGCAAGGCCCTGCGCAAGCAGATCCCGCGCAGCGCGCACGCCGCGCTCGACCTGGACGCGTCCCGGCCCGACGCGGTGAGCGCCGTCGAGGAGTCGGGCCGCGGGCGGCTGCCCGAGCTGACCCCGATCCGGGTCGGCCGCATGACCGCCACCCCCTTCGCGTTCCTGCGCGGCGCGGCGGGCCTCATGGCCCACGACCTGGCGCGCACGCCCATGACCGGGATCCGGGCCCAGATCTGCGGCGATGCCCACGCGGCCAATTTCGGCCTGTACGGCGACGCGCGCGGCGGCCTGGTCATCGACCTCAACGACTTCGACGAAACGGTGCTCGGCCCCTGGGAGTGGGACCTCAAGCGGCTCGCCGCCTCCCTGGTGCTCGCGGGCCGGGTGGCGGGCGCCGACGAGGACCAGTGCCGCAAGGCGGCGTACGACGCGGCGGGCGCCTACCGCAGGACCATGCGGCTCCTGGCCAAGCTCCCGGCGCTGGACGCGTGGAACGCCATCGCGGACGAGGAGCTCGTCTCCCACACGGACGCCCATGATCTGCTCGGCACGCTGGAGCGGGTCTCCGAGAAGGCCCGCCACAACACCAGCGGCCGCTTCGCGGCCAAGTCGACCGAGGCCACCGAGGACGGCGGACGCCGCTTCGTCGACGCCCCGCCGGTGCTGCGGCGCGTCCCGGACGCGGAGGCCGCGGCGGTGGCCGCGTCCCTGGAGGAGTACGTCGGCACCCTGCAGGAGGACCGCCTGCCGCTCCTCGCCCGGCACGCGGTGCAGGACGTGGCCTTCCGCGTCGTCGGCACGGGCAGCGTCGGCACCCGGTCCTACGTCGTGCTGCTCCTGGACCACCGGGGCGAGCCGCTGGTGCTCCAGGTGAAGGAGGCCCGGGCGTCGGCGCTGGTGCCGCATCTGGTGACGGCCGGCTTCGAGACGCCGGAGGCCGGTCACGAGGGCCGGCGGGTCGTGATGGGCCAGAAGCGGATGCAGGTCGTGAGCGACAACCTGCTGGGCTGGACGACCGTCGACGGGTTCCCCTTCCAGGTCCGCCAGTTCCGCAACCGCAAGGGCAGCGTCGATCCGGCCGCCCTGGCCGTCGACCAGTTGGACGACTACGGCCGCATGACCGGTGCCCTCCTGGCCCGCGCGCACGCGCACAGCGCCGATCCGCGGCTCATCGCCGGGTACTGCGGGAAGAACGAGGAGCTGGACGAGGCGATGGCGGACTTCGCCGTGGCCTATGCGGACCGGACCGAGGCGGACCACGCGGATCTGGTGGCGGGCGTGCGGGCGGGGAAGGTCGCGGCGGAGACGGGGGTGTAGGGCTCCTGAGGTGGCACTGAGGGCCGCTGCGGGCTGCGCCCGGCAGGGCCCGGGTCCGCCACGGCCCGGGCCCTGCCCTCCGGGGCGCGGGCGCGGTCGGTCCGTCACCTAGGCTGGTCGGGTGACGACCCCGGAAGCTGAGCAGGATGGCGGCGACGCCGCACGGCCCGAGGCGCGGCTGGAGCGGGCCGTGCGGGCCGCCGAGCAGGCGTTGATCGAGTACGAGATCGCGGTGGAGACCTTCCGCGTCGAGGTCGAGAACTTCTCCCGGCTGCACGAACAGAAGCTCGGCCCGCTGTACGCCCGGCTCGAGGAGCTGGACGCCCGGATCCTCGAGGTCAGAGCCGCGCGCAGCGGCGACCCCGCGGACCGGCAGCGGGCGGAGGAGGCCCGGGCGCGGCTCGCCCCCATCCCCGGCGTCGAGGAACTGCTGCACGGCTGGATGGACGGCAGCGGCCTGTTCCCCGAGGCCTCCGCCATGCTCACGGACCAGCCGGTCCGGCCCCCGCAGCGGGTCCGCCCCAGCGAGGAGGCCCGCAAGCTCTACCGCGAGCTCGCCCGCAAGGCCCACCCGGACCTGGCGCAGGAGGAGAAGGAGCGTGAGCGGCGCGAGGAGTTCATCACGCGGGTCAACGCCGCCTACGCCCGGGGTGACGAGGCGGAGCTGCGCGAGCTCGCCGCGGAGTGGGCCGAGGGACCCGAGCTGAAGCGGGTCCCGAGCCGTGCCGAGGAGCTGTACGCCCGCCTCGAGTGGCTCGCCCAGCGCAAGGAACTGCTCGGCGTGCTCGCCCGGGAACTGGAGGACAGTGCCATCGGCCACATGCTCCAGCTGGCCCCGGACGACCCGGACCGGCTCCTGGACGAGATCGGGCAGGGGCTGCTCGCCCAGGTCACCGAGCGGGAGACGGAGCTGGCCGCGCTGCTCGGCGAGGGCGAAGACCAGGGCTGAGCCGCGCCCCGGCCGACGCTCCGGCCGGTTCCGGTAGCGTCGGACGCATGAGTTTTGGAGCTGGTGTGCCCACGGTCGCGGTCGCGGACCTCAAGGACGGCGACTTCCTGCTGGACGTCCGGGAGGACGACGAGTGGAAGGCCGGTCATGCCGAAGGGGCACTGCACATTCCCATCAGCGAGTTCGTCGCCAGGTACGGCGAGCTGACCGAGGCCGCCCCGCAGGACGGCCGGGTCCATGTGATCTGCCGCTCAGGCGGCCGGTCCGCCCAGGTCACGATGTACCTGGCCCAGCAGGGCGTCGACGCCGTGAACGTCGACGGTGGCATGCAGGTGTGGGAGGCGGCGGGCCGTCCCGTCGTGACGGACGACGGGCAGCAGGGGTTCGTCCTCTAGCAACCCACCCGGACCCCGCCCCCTGCCCACGCGCTCAGGCCGGCGGGTGGGCCGCCAGCAGGTCGCCCAGGGCCTCTTCGTGTGCCGCGGCCGGGCCGAGTGACAGTTCCAGGTATTTGGCCCAGGCGTGGTACCGGTGCAGGGGGTAGTCCACGTCGGCGCCGAACCCGCCGTGCAGGTGCTGCGCGGTCTGCACGACCCGGCGCACGCCCTCAGCCGCCCAGATCTTGGCGACGGCCACGTCAGCGGCGGCGGGCAGCGGGCCCGGGGCCCCGGAGGCGATCCGCCACGCGGCCTGCCACAGGGTGGCCTCCATCGCGCGCAGGTCGATGTAGCGGTCGGCGGCCTGCACGGCGACGGCCTGGAAGGTCGCGATCGGGAACCCGAACTGCTCCCGCTCGCCCGTGTACTCCGCGGTCATCCGCAGCACGCGCTCCCCGAGCCCGAGCGCCAGCGCACACGTCCCGGTGGCCAGCAGCTCCCGCAGCCACTCCCACGCCCCGTCGGTGTCGATCACGTCCCGGGCGGCGAGCCGTGCCGACTCCAGCCGCAGCTCGCCGAGCCGCTCGCCGCTGGTGGAGAACTGCTCGGCGAGGGTGACGCCTTCGTGCCCGCGCGGCACCAGGGCCAGTACGGTCCGGCCGGTCCCGGTGTGCGCGGGGACGACCGTGACGTCCGCGTCGTAGGCCCAGGGAACCGCCGTCTGCACCCCGTCCAGCACCCAGGTCTCGCCGTCCTGCCGGGCGGTCACGGCCTGCTCGGCCGGGTCGTGGCCGGTGCGGCCGTGCGCGGCGACGGTCAGGACGGTCTCGCCCCGGCCGGCCCGGGCGAGCAGGTCCGCCTTCGCCTCTTCACCGCCGTAGGCCTGGACGGCCGCCGCTGCCGCGCTGCTCTCCAGCAGGGGCACCCTGGCCAGTACCCGAGCCGACTCCCGCAGCACCAGGCACAGCGCGACGGCGTCCAGGCCGGCCCCGCCGTACCGGGCGTCGAGCAGCAAGCTCAGCAGGTCCGCGTCGGCGAGCCTGGCCCACAGGGCGCGGTCGTGCGTCTCGGCGACGGCGCCCGGGGTGAGGGCCGGGCTGGGCACGGCGTCGGGCGCGACCCCGGCGAACACGCCCTTCGCCGCCTCGGCCGCCGCCTGCTGCTCCTCGGTGAAGGTGAAGTCCACGGTGCCTGTCCTTCCGGCGGATCCCGTTGAGCTGACGGGGCGTCAATATAGAACAGGTTCTAGAAGAAGGGAATGGGTGTACGGGCGGGCGCCGTAGGGTGTCACTCCTGTGGACGACCGGCCGGGGCGCCCTGTGGATAACCTGCGGGGGTCCCCTGTGGAGCAGGGGGACCGCGGCCCTGGTCGCACTCGCCGTGCGGTCAGCCTCCGCGGTGTGGCGACGGCCACGCCGGGACCGGCGGACAGGGGCTGCGCCCGGGGTGGGCGTCCTGAGTACCGTGCCCGTGCCGACGCCGCGCAGGACTGCGCGGGCGGTACGACGCCCTCGCGACCGGGCGGACGGAACGACGGACCGGGATCGTGGAAACGGGGCGGAATGGACGCGTACGACGAGGGCTCGAACGCCCGGCACGGTCCGGACACGCCGGGCCGGCCGGCCGTGCCCGGGGAGCGGGGTGCACCGGCGGACTCCGCCGAGCCGGTCGCGCCGCTAGGGCCCGCCGAGCCGTCCGGGCCTGCAGGGCCGCTCGGGCCCGCCGAGCCGGTCGCGCCGCTCGGGCCCGTCGAGCCGTACCCGCCAGGTGAACCCCGTACCGGCGTCGCCGCGCTCTCCCTCCGCTACCAGGTCGGGGTCGCCCTGGCGCTCGCGGTCGTCGCCATCGGGGTGTGTGTGCATCTGGGGATGACGTTCCTGCACGTCGCCCCGGTGAACACGGTCACCAGGGCGCACGGCGAGGCCGTGGACGAGTGGATCTATCCGGAGTTCGAGCAGAACTGGAAGCTCTTCGCGCCGAACCCGCTCCAGCAGAACATCTCGATCCAGGTCCGGGCCGGGGTCCGCGGGCCGGACGGCATGACGCAGACGACCGGCTGGTACGACCTGTCCGCCGAGGACGGCCACGCCATCGACGGCAACCTGCTGCCCAGTCACACCCAGCAGAACGAGCTGCGCCGGGCCTGGGACTTCTTCGTCGCGACGCACGACGGCGAGAACCGGCCGGTGGGCCTGCGCGGCTCGCTCTCGGAGTCGTATCTGCGCCGGATCATGGTGCTGCGCCTCGACCGCGACGACGCGGTGCGCGCCGCGACCGGGGGCGCCGGTGTCATCGAGCGCGTACAGGTGCGCAGCCGGACCAGCGATGTGCCCCCGCCGGAGTGGAGCCGGGAGAAGGTCTCCATGACGCCGTCCTACCGGGAGCTGCCGTGGTGGACGGTGCCGCAGGACGAGGCCCGGGGAGGCGTGCGGTGAACCAGTTCTCCCTGGCCGTCTCGCGCGGCATCGCCCGCGTCACCGAGGCCGCTCTCGGCCCCTACCAGACGGCCGTCATCCGTATCGGCTTCAGCGCCACCTGGCTGCTGTTCCTGCTCCGCGAGCTCCCCCACCGCCGCGAGCTGTACGGTCCCGACGGCCCCTGGAGCTGGGATCTCGCCCAGCAGCTGATCGGGTCCAACGGCTCCTTCACCGCCCTGATGTGGTCGGACGGCCGCATCTGGTTCGAGATCGTCTACGCGCTCGCCGTCCTCTGCAGTGCCCTGCTGATGCTGGGCTGGCGCACCCGCACCATGTCGGTGCTGTTCATGGTCGGCGTGCTGTCGCTGCAGAACCGCAGCGTGTTCATGGGCGACGGCGGCGACAACGTGCTGCACCTGATGTCGATCTACCTGGTGTTCACGCGGTGCGCCCAGGTGTGGTCGCTGGACGCCCGGCGGGCCGCGCGGGACCGGGCGGCACGCGCGCGCGGCGAGCGGGTCACGGACCGGACCGGCCCGGCCCTGTGGGGCGTGCTCGGGTTCGTGCTGGTCGCGGTCACCCTGGTCGGCCGGATGCAGGGCGACTGGCTGATACCCGCGCTGCTGTGGACGGTGTGGCTGGTGCAGGCCCTGTGGTGGCTGGTCGGGCGCCGGGCCGGGACCGGTGAGCCGCGGATCCTGCTGGACGTCGTCGCCAACATCGTGCACAACGGTGCCCTGCTCGTGATCATGGCCGAGGCGTGCCTGATCTACGCGACGGCCGGCTGGTACAAGATCCAGGGCTCTCGCTGGCAGGACGGCACCGCGGTCTACTACCCGCTCCAGCTGGAGTACTTCTCGCCCTGGCCCGCGCTCGCCGACCTGCTGTCCGCCAGCGGCACGATGGTGATGCTGGTGACCTACGGGACGGTCCTCGTGCAGGTCGCCTTCCCGTTCACCCTGTTCAACCGGCGGGTGAAGAACGTCCTGCTGGCGGTCATGATGACCGAGCACGCCGTGATCGCCGTGGTCCTCGGTCTGCCGTTCTTCTCGCTGGCGATGATCGCGGCGGACGCGGTGTTCCTGCCGACGGGCTTCCTGCGCCGTCTGGGCGGCCGGGCGGCACGCGCGCGTGACCGGTTCCCGCGCCGGGGCGGGCGGGCGATCCTTCCCGGGCAACGCGCCCCCGAGAGCGCCGAGGCCACGCACGTAGGCTTCGGGGCATGACCGACCCCGTGACCGTCTGGCACCGGCTCGCCGGTGACACCGTCCTGCTCGACGGGTTCCATGCCCTGAAGCACGCGCTGCGTTTCGGAGCCGAGGTGCCGGTGGCGGTCACCGCCGACCGGGCGGCCGCCCTCGCCCTCGCCGACGAGCTGGCCCCGGACGTACGGGACAGGCTGGCCGGGCTGCTGACGGAGGTGCCGCACGAGACGTACGCGTCGTTCGTGCCGCGCCCGCACCCCACCGCCGTGGCCGCGCTCGCCGTACGTCCCTCCCGCGAGTCCAACCTCGCGCGGCTGGCGCACACGCCCCGCACCACCCCGGTCGTGGTCCTCGACAATCCGCGCAACCTGGGCAACGCGGGGGCGGTGATCCGCCTGGCCGCCGGCTTCGGCGCGACGGGCGTGGTGACGACCGGGACGGTCGACCCCTGGCATCCGACGGTCGTACGCGGCGGGGCGGGCCTGCACTTCGCGACGACGGTGGAGCGGTTGACCAACGACGAGCTGCCGCCGGGGCCGCTGTTCGCCCTGGACCCGGAGGGCGACGACATCCGGGGCGTCAAGCTCCCGGACGACGCCGTCCTCGCGTTCGGCTCGGAACGCACGGGCCTGTCGACGGAACTCCGCGCCCGCGCCGACCACTTGCTGTCCCTGCCGATGCGTCCCCAGGTCAGCAGCTACAACCTGGCGACGAGCGTGGCGATGACGCTCTACCACTGGAGCGCGGGTTCTGGAGCGCCTCTTTAGGGGCGCGGGGCCGCACCCCCGAGCTTCTAGGCGTCCCGCCGTACCTCGACCACCCGGAACCGGTTGGCCACGAACGCCCCGTCACACAGCGCCGCACTCGCCGCCGGGTTGCCCCCCGACCCGTGGAAGTCGGAGAACGCGGCCGTCTGGTTCACGTACACCCCGCCCGTCAGGTTCAGCGACAGCTGGGCCGCCTCCTCCAGGCAGACCTCCTGCACGGCCTGCTCGACCTCAGGGTCGGTCGTGTACGCCCCGACGGTCATCGCGCCCTTCTCGCGGACGGTCCGCCGCAGCAGCTCCGCCGCGTCCGCCGCCGAGTCGACCGCGACGGCGAAGGACACCGGCCCGAAGCACTCGCTCATGTACGCGGCCTCGTCGTCCGGCTTGGCCCCGTCCAGCTTGACGATCACCGGCGTGCGGACGACCGCCCCCGGGAAGTCCGGGTTGGTGATCTCCCGGGACGCCAGGGCGACCTCGCCCAGTCCCGCCGCGGCTTCCAGGCGTGCCTTCACGTCCGGGTTGACGATCGCCCCGAGCAGCGCGTTCGCCCGGGCGTCGTCACCGAGCAGCCCGTCCACCGACTTGGCGAGATCCGCGACCACCTCGTCGTAGGACTTGGGGCCCTGGTCCGTGGAGATGCCCTCCCGGGGGACGAGCAGGTTCTGCGGGGTGGTGCACATCTGGCCGCTGTACAGGGACAGCGAGAAGGCCAGGTTGGAGAGCATGCCCTTGTAGTCGGACGTGGAGTGCACGACGACGGTGTTGACGCCGGCCTTCTCCGTGTAGACCTGCGCCTGGCGGGCGTTGGCCTCCAGCCAGTCGCCGAACTCCGTCGAGCCGGTGTAGTCGATGATCCGGATCTCGGGGCGCAGCGCGAGGGTCTTGGCGATGCCCTCGCCGGGGCGCTCGGCGGCCAGCGCGATCAGGTTCGGGTCGAAGCCCGTCTCGGCGAGCACCTCGCGCGCGACCTGCACGGTGAGCGCGAGCGGCAGCACCGCGCGCGGGTGGGGCTTGACCAGGACCGCGTTGCCGGTGGCGAGGGAGGCGAACAGGCCCGGGTAGCCGTTCCACGTCGGGAAGGTGTTGCAGCCGATCATCAGGGCGATGCCGCGCGGGACCGGCGTGAACTGCTTGGTCATGGCCAGCGGGTCGCGCTTGCCCTGCGGCTTGGTCCACTCGGCGTTGTCGGGCGTGCGCACCTGCTCCACGTACGCGTAGGCCACCGCCTCCAGGCCGCGGTCCTGCGCGTGCGGCCCGCCCGCCTGGAACGCCATCATGAAGGCCTGGCCGGAGGTGTGCATGACCGCGTGCGCGAACTCGTGCGTCCGGTCGCTGATGCGCTTGAGGATCTCCAGGCAGACCACCGCGCGCTGCTCCGCGCCCGCGTCCCGCCAGGCCCGCTGACCGGCCTTCATGGCGGGCAGCAGCACGTCGAGGTCCGCGTGCGGGTACGTCACGCCCAGGTCGACGCCGTACGGGGACGTCTCGCCCCCTACCCAGTCGTCCGTGCCCGGCTGGCCGAGGTCGAGGCGGGAGCCGAGCAGGGCGTCGAAGGCGGCCTTGCCCGCCGCCGCGTCCAGGCTGCCGTTCTCCCCGTAGGCCTTCGGGTGCTCGGGGTGCGGGGACCAGTACGCGCGCGTGCGGATCGCCTCCAGCGCCTGGTCGAGGGTGGACCGGTGCCGGGCGATCAGCTCGTGCGCCGAGAGTGCGGCGGTCATGGGTGACCAACTCCTCGTCTCAAGAACTCCTCGTCGAGTTCATGACCTGGGCAGAAACCTGGGCAGGAACACTCGGACAGAGCTAGAGTAACCGAACGATCGGTCGGTTCAAGGGGGTCCGCCGCATCTGTGGAAAACCCCGTGCGGGAGGATCGCGCACATGACAGCACTCGACCTCAGCAGTCCCGTGGCCGTCGTCGGCACCGGCACCATGGGCCAGGGAATCGCCCAGGTCGCGCTGGTCGCCGGCCATCCCGTACGGCTGTACGACACCGTCCCGGGGCGGGCGCGTGAGGCCGCCGACGCGATCGGCGCCCGTCTGGACCGGCTCGTCGAGAAGGAGCGGCTCACCGGCCCCGACCGGGACGCCGCCCGCGCCCGGCTGCTGCCCGCCGAGGACCTCGCCGACCTCGCCGACTGCGCCCTGGTCGTCGAGGCCGTCCTGGAGCGGCTGGACGTCAAGCAGGGGCTGTTCCGCGAGCTGGAGGACGTCGTCGCCGACGACTGCCTGCTCGCCACCAACACCTCCTCCCTGTCCGTCACCGCCATCGGCGGCGCCCTGCGCACCCCCGGCCGGTTCGTCGGCCTGCACTTCTTCAACCCGGCGCCGCTGCTGCCGCTGGTCGAGGTCGTCTCCGGGTTCGCCACCGACGTCACGTACGCCACGCGCGCGTACGAGACCGCCCGCGCCTGGGGCAAGACGCCGGTCGCCTGCGCGGACACCCCCGGTTTCATCGTCAACCGCATCGCCAGGCCCTTCTACGCCGAGGCCTTCGCGGTGTACGAGGCACAGGGCGCCGACCCGGCCACCATCGACGCCGTGCTGCGCGAGTCGGGCGGCTTCCGGATGGGCGCGTTCGAGCTGACCGACCTGATCGGCCAGGACGTCAACGAGTCGGTCACGCAGTCGGTCTGGCAGTCCTTCTTCCAGGACGTGCGCTTCACACCGTCCCTCGCCCAGCGGCGCCTGGTGGAGTCCGGCCGGCTCGGCCGCAAGACCGGCCAGGGCTGGTACGACCACCGGGACGGCGCCGAGCGCCCCGAGCCGGACACCGCCGAGAAGCGGCAGCCGCCCGCGTACGTCGTCGCCGAGGGTGATCTCGGACCGGCCGCCGAGCTGCTCGCGCTGATCCGCGAGGCGGGCATCCCGGTCCGCGACGAGGACGACGACGAGGAACTGGGGGCGTGTCTGCTGCTCCCGAGCGGCGGCCGGCTCCTCCTCGCCGACGGGCAGACAGCCGTGGAGTTCCCGGACTTCGTCTACTTCGACCTCGCCCTGGACTACCGCAGGGCCACCCGGATCGCCCTGTCCGCCTCTCAGGACACCTCCGCGCAGACCCTCGCCGAGGCCGCCGGCCTCTTCCAGGCGCTCGGCAAGGAGGTCAGCTTCATCGGCGACGTGCCCGGGATGATCGTCGCCCGCACGGTCGCGCGGATCATCGACCTGGCGCACGACGCGGTCGCCAAGGGCGTGGCCACCGAGGAGGACATCGACACCGCGATGCGCCTGGGCGTCAACTACCCCCTCGGCCCCTTCGAGTGGAGCCGCCGGCTCGGCCGCACCTGGGCCTACGTGCTCCTGGACGACCTGCACCGGCGCGATCCTTCGGGGCGCTACGCGCCGTCCCTGGCGCTGTACCGCCACGCCCACGCCTCCGACCCGCGGGAGGGCACAGCCTCATGACCACCGCCAAGCGCGACACGTACACCCCGGACACACTGCTGTCCGTCGCCGTCCAGGTGTTCATCGAGCGCGGCTACGACGGCACCTCCATGGAGCACCTCTCCAAGGCGGCCGGCATCTCCAAGTCCTCGATCTACCACCACGTCGCCGGCAAGGAGGAGCTGCTGCGCCGGGCCGTGAGCCGGGCCCTGGACGGCCTCTTCGGGATCCTCGACGAGGAGCACGCGCGCGTGGGGCGCGCCTCGGACCGCCTGGAGTACGTCGTCCGGCGCATGGTCGAGGTGCTCCTCACCGAACTGCCCTACGTGACGCTCCTGCTGCGCGTGCGCGGCAACACCGACACCGAGCGGTGGGCCCTGGAGCGGCGCCGCGACTTCGACCACCGGGTCGCCGACCTGCTCAAGGCGGCCGCCGCGGACGGGGACGTACGCGCCGACATAGAGGTCCGGCTGGTGACCCGGCTGGTCTTCGGCATGATCAACTCGATCGTCGAGTGGTACCGGCCGGACGGCCGCGGCATGAGCGAGCGCGAGGTGGCCGACGCGGTGGTGCAGCTGGCCTTCGGGGGCCTGCGCAAGGCCGCCTGACTCAGCTCTGCGGCTCCAGGTCCTCCTCCTCGAACACCAGCAGCGTGCGCGAGCTCAGCACCTCCGGGATCGCCTGGAGCCGGGTCAGCACCAGCTCGCGCAGCGCCCGGTTGTCGGACACGTGCACCAGCAGCAGCACGTCGAAGTCACCGCCCACCAGGGCGATGTGGGAGGCGCCGGGCAGCTGTCTGAGCTGCTCGCGGACCGTGCGCCAGGAGTTCTGGACGATCTTCAGCGTCACGTACGCGGACGTCCCCTGACCTGCCCGCTCGTGGTTGACCCGGGCGCCGAAGCCGCGGATGACGCCGTCCTCGACGAGCCGGTTGATCCGGGCGTACGCGTTCGCGCGCGAGACGTGGACCCGCTCGGCGACCGACCGTATCGAGGCGCGGCCGTCCGCCTGGAGCATGCGCAGGATGTCCTGATCGATGACGTCCAGGGGCCGCGCCGGCGGCAGCACGCCGCCGTCGTCCTGCCGCTCGGCCATTTGTTCAGATGCCACCTGCGCCGACCTCCCTACCATGGACGTACTGCGTCCATCTCAGGCTGTGGAGAACCGTTTGTCCACAGCCTGAGGCCACCCATAGCCAAATTGTGCCGTCGACCGAACAATCGGTAGGTGAGGCGGGTCACAGCCGACGCGCCTCTTCGAGCCGCTCCCACGAGGAGGTGCCGTCATGACGGTCATGGAGCAGCGGGGCGCGTACAAGCCGACCCCGCCGCCCGCCTGGCAGCCCCGGACGGATCCCGCGCCGCTGCTGCCCGACGCCGAGCCGTACCGCGTCCTCGGCACCGAGGCGGCCGCGAAGGCCGACCCCGAGCTGCTGAGGACGCTGTACGCGCAGCTGGTGAAGGGCCGCCGCTACAACGCGCAGGCCACCGCCCTCACCAAGCAGGGCCGTCTCGCGGTCTACCCCTCCACCACCGGCCAGGAGGCCTGCGAGGTCGCCGCCGCCATGGTCCTGGAGGAGCGCGACTGGCTCTTCCCGAGCTACCGCGACACCCTCGCCGTGGTGGCCCGCGGGGTGGATCCCGTCGAGGCGCTCACGCTGCTGCGCGGCGACTGGCACACCGGCTACGACCCGTACGAGCACCGGGTCGCCCCCCTGTGCACCCCGCTCGCCACCCAGCTGCCGCACGCCGTCGGTCTCGCGCACGCCGCCCGCCTCAAGGGCGACGACGTGGTCGCGCTGGCCATGGTCGGCGACGGCGGCACCAGCGAGGGCGACTTCCACGAGGCGCTGAACTTCGCCGCCGTCTGGCAGGCCCCGGTCGTCTTCCTCGTGCAGAACAACGGCTTCGCGATCTCCGTCCCGCTGGCGAAGCAGACCGCGGCCCCGTCGCTGGCCCACAAGGCTGTCGGCTACGGCATGCCCGGCCGCCTGGTCGACGGCAACGACGCCGCCGCCGTGCACGAGGTGCTCTCCGACGCCGTACGCCACGCCCGCGCGGGCGGCGGCCCCACCCTCGTCGAGGCGATCACCTACCGCGTCGACGCCCACACCAACGCCGACGACGCGACCCGCTACCGCGGCGACGCCGAGGTCGAGACCTGGCGCGAGCACGACCCGATCCAGCTGCTGGAGCACGAGCTGACCGCGCGCGGCCTGCTCGACGAGGCCGGCATCGAGGCCGCCCGCCAGGACGCCGAGACCATGGCCGCGGCCCTGCGCGAGCACATGAACCAGGACCCGGTGCTCGACCCGATGGACCTGTTCGCCCACGTCTACGCCGAGCCCACTGGACAACTGCGCGAGCAGCAGGCTCAGCTGCGGGCCGAGCTGGAGGCCGAGGCCGACACCGAGCCGGAAGGCGGATCGCACCGATGACCACCGTCGCCGTCAAGCCGGCCACCATGGCGCAGGCCCTCACGCGCGCGCTGCGCGACGCCATGGCCGCCGACCCCGCCGTGCACGTCATGGGCGAGGACGTCGGCACCCTCGGCGGCGTCTTCCGCGTCACCGACGGACTCGCCAAGGAGTTCGGCGAGGACCGCTGCACGGACACCCCGCTCGCCGAGGCCGGCATCCTCGGCACGGCCGTCGGCATGGCCATGTACGGCCTCAGGCCGGTCGTGGAGATGCAGTTCGACGCGTTCGCCTACCCGGCGTTCGAGCAGCTCATCTCGCACGTGGCCCGCACCCGCAACCGCACCCGCGGCAGGATGCCCCTGCCGATCACCATCCGCGTCCCCTACGGCGGCGGCATCGGCGGCGTCGAGCACCACAGCGACTCCTCCGAGGCGTACTACATGGCGACTCCGGGGCTCCATGTCGTCACGCCCGCCACCGTCGCCGACGCCTACGGGCTGCTGCGCGCCGCCATCGCCTCCGACGACCCGGTCGTCGTCCTGGAGCCGAAGCGGCTGTACTGGTCGAAGGACTCCTGGAACCCCGAGGAGCCGGCGCCCGTCGAACCGATCGGCCGCGCGGTGGTGCGGCGCACGGGCCGGAGCGCCACGCTCATCACGTACGGGCCGTCCGTACCCGTCTGCATGGAGGCGGCCGAGGCGGCCCGGGCCGAGGGCTGGGACCTCGAAGTCGTCGATCTGCGCTCCCTGGTGCCGTTCGACGACGAGACGGTGTGTGCCTCGGTGCGGCGGACGGGACGCGCGGTCGTCGTCCACGAGTCGGGTTCCTTCGGGGGCCCGGGCGGGGAGATCGCGGCCCGGGTCACGGAGCGCTGCTTCCACCACCTGGAGGCGCCGGTGCTGCGCGTGGCCGGGTTCGACATCCCGTACCCGCCGCCGATGCTGGAGCGCCACCACCTGCCCGGCGTGGACCGGATCCTGGACGCCGTGGGGCGTCTGCAGTGGGAGGCCGAGAGCTGATGGCACAGGTGCTGGAGTTCAAGCTGCCCGACCTCGGTGAGGGGCTCACCGAGGCGGCGATCGTGCGCTGGCTGGTCGAGGTCGGCGAGGTGGTCGCGATCGACCAGCCGGTCGTCGAGGTCGAGACGGCCAAGGCGATGGTCGAGGTGCCCTGCCCCTACGGCGGTGTGGTCACGGCCCGCTTCGGCGAGGAGGGCACGGAACTGCCCGTCGGCGCGCCGCTGATCACGGTGGCGGTGGGGGAGAAGCCCGCCGCCGGCACCGGCGACACCGGTTCCCAGGGCTCGGGCAACGTCCTGGTCGGTTACGGCACCTCCGAGGCGCCCGCGCGGCGCCGCCGGGTGCGGCAGGAGCGGCCGGTGTCCGGCGCGTCCGCGACAGGCGGGCAGGCCGGTGCCGCCGGGACGGTGAACGGGCGGGCGGATGCCGCCGGGACGCCGGTGCACACGCAGGGCACAGGCCCCGCGACCGCGCTGACCCCGCAGGCCGGCGGCTCCACGACGACGGTGAACGGGCAGGGCGGCGGCCCCGGGACGGACGACGGTCCGGTCCCCGTGATCTCGCCCCTGGTGCGCCGGCTGGCGCGGCAGAACGGCCTGGACCTGCGGGAGCTGACCGGGTCCGGCCCCGACGGGCTGATCCTGCGGGCGGACGTGGAGTACGCCCTGCGCGCCGCCGGCCAGGGCGCCGCGGCGGCACCGACGGCCGAGCCGCACCCGGGCGTGCCGCAGGCACCGAGCCCGGCTCTCGCGTCCCGGCCCGCGGCGCCAGCGGCCCCCGGCGAGATCCGCACCCCGCTCAAGGGCATCCGAGGCGCCGTCGCCGACAAGCTGGCGCGCAGTCGCCGCGAGATCCCGGACGCCACCTGCTGGGTGGACGCCGACGCCACGGAGCTCATGCGGGCCCGCACGGCCATGAACGCGGCCGGCGGACCGAAGATCTCCCTCCTGGCCCTGCTGGCCCGGATCTGCACCGCGGCCCTCGCCCGCTTCCCCGAGCTCAACTCCACGGTGGACACGGAGGCCAGGGAGATCGTCCAGTTCGGCCACGTGCACCTGGGCTTCGCGGCGCAGACCGACCGGGGCCTCGTCGTCCCGGTCGTACGGGACGCGCACGCGCGGGACGCCGAGTCGCTGACCGCCGAATTCGCCCGGCTGACCGAGGCGGGCCGGACGGGGAAGCTGACGCCGGGCGAACTCACCGGCGGGACCTTCACGTTGAACAACTACGGTGTCTTCGGCGTCGACGGCTCCACCCCGATCATCAACCACCCCGAGGCCGCCATGCTCGGCGTCGGCCGCATCGTCCCCAAGCCGTGGGTGCACGAGGGCGAGCTGGCGGTGCGGCAGGTCGTCCAGCTCTCGCTCACCTTCGACCACCGGGTGTGCGACGGGGGCGTGGCGGGCGGCTTCCTGCGGTACGTGGCGGACTGCGTGGAACAACCGGCGGTGCTGCTGCGGACGCTCTGATCCCGTCCGGCTGATTCCTGTGCGGCCGCCCGGCGGACGCCGTGATTCCTGTGCGGTCGCCGGACGGACGCCCTGATGCCTGTGCGGCCACCGCGCGGATGCCGGGATTCCTGTGCGGTCGACCGCGCGGATGCCGGGCTTCCCGCGTGGCCGCCGTCGTGGCCGCCGGGCGGACGCCGTGATTCCTGCGCGGCCCGCGAACCGGGCCTCGTGATCGTGTCGGTTCCCCCGCGTTCCCTGTGATCGCGGGGGCACGCATACTCGGGGGGTGACCGCCTACGAGCCCCCCGGTGAACCCGGCGTCGGCAGCGGCCCCGCCGGGTACGACGCCGTCGTACTGGCCGGTGGTGCCGCCCGGCGCCTCGGCGGCACGGACAAACCCGGTGTGCGCGTGGGCGGGCGGCCCCTGCTCGACCGTGTGCTCGCCGCCTGCGGCGGTGCCCGGAGCACCGTCGTCGTCGCCGCGCCCCGGCCGACCGCACGGCCCGTGACCTGGGCCCGCGAGGACCCGCCCGGCGGCGGACCGCTCGCCGCGCTCGACGCCGGGCTCCGCCACACCACGGCCGAGCACGTCGTGGTGCTCTCCGCCGACCTGCCGTTCCTTCAGGAGCCGACCGTGGGCCGCCTGCTGAGCGCGCTGCGGTCGAGCGCCTGCGACGGCGCGCTGCTGACCGACCCCGGTGGCCGTGACCAGCCGCTCGTGGCCGCCTACCGCGCGCCGCGGCTGCGCGAGGAGCTCGCGCTCCTCGCCGGCCGGCACGGCGCTCTCACCGGTCTCCCCCTGCGGCGACTCACCGCCGAGTTGGACCTCACCCGCATCGCCGACCCCGTCGCGTCCTTCGACTGCGACACCTGGGACGACATCGCCACCGCCAGGGCACGTATCAGGGAGCATGGGCACGTGTTGGATGAATGGATTTCCGCCGTCAAGGACGAACTGGGGATCGACCTCGATGTCGACACCCACGGGCTGCTCGACCTCGCCCGCGACGCCGCCCACGGTGTCGCCCGGCCCGCGGCCCCGCTGACCACCTTCCTCGTCGGCTACGCGGCCGCCCGGGCCGGCGGCGGCCCCGAGGCGGTCGCCGAGGCCGCCCGCAAGGCCGCGGCCCTCGCCGTCCGCTGGGAGCAGGAGGGCGCCTCCGAGGCCCAGCCCTCCGGCAGCGGGCCGCGGCCCGCTCAGGGCGATGTGGCCCCCGACGCCACGCCCGACACCCGCCCGGACGCCGGATGACCCCGCACGGCGCCCGTGCCGGTGAGGACGCCGAGGACCTCGACGTCGAGGAGGTGCTCGCTCTCGTGAAGAACAGCAACGGCCACCACCTGCCCGACCCCGCCGCGCGAGGTGAGACGGACAGCGCCCGCACCTCTCACCAGCCGGACCCCTCCGCCCGGCCCGACGCCCGCCACCGCGCCACCCCCTGGCCCGAGGCCCGGGCCCTCGCCGAACGCGCGGGCCGCAACGCCACCCGGGCCGCCCGCCGCGCCCCCGTCTCCGCGCCCCTCGACACCGCCCTCGGCCTGACCCTCGCCGCCCCGCTCGACGCCCTCACCGACCTCCCCTCCTTCGACACCTCCGCGATGGACGGCTGGGCGGTCTGCGGCCCCGCCCCCTGGCACGTACGGGACGAGGGTGTCCTGGCCGGGCACGCCGCGCCCGCGCCCCTCACCGACGGCGAGGCCGTCCGGATCGCCACCGGCGCCCGCATCCCCCCGGACACCTCCGCGGTCCTGCGCAGCGAGCACGGCCGCACCGACGACAAGGGCCGCCTGTACGCGACCAGGGACGTCGTCCCCGGCCAGGACATCCGCCCGCGCGGCCAGGAGTGCCGCACCGGCGACCAGCTCCTCGCCGTCGGCACCCTCGTCACCCCGGCCGTCCTGGGGCTCGCGGCGGCGGCCGGATACGACACCGTCACCGCCGTCCCCCGCGCCCGCGCCGAAGTCCTGGTCCTCGGGGACGAGTTGCTCACCCAGGGGCTGCCGCACGACGGCCTGATCCGGGACGCGCTCGGCCCGATGCTGCCGCCCTGGCTGCGGGCTCTCGGCGCCGAGGTCACCGCCGTCCGGCGCATCCGCGACGACGCCGACGCCCTGCACAAGGCCATCACCACCTCCGACGCCGACGTCATCCTCACCACCGGCGGCACCGCGGCGGGCCCCGTCGACCACGTCCACCCGACCCTGCGCCGGATCGGCGCCGAACTCCTCGTGGACGGCGTCGAGGTGCGCCCGGGGCACCCCATGCTGCTGGCCCGCACCACGGAGACCCAGCACCTCGTCGGCCTGCCCGGCAACCCGCTCGCCGCCGTCTCCGCGCTGCTGACGCTCGCCGAGCCGCTGCTGCGGATCCTCACGGCCCGCCCGGCCCCGGAGCCGTACACGATGCCGCTCCGGGACGGCGTGCACGGGCACCCGCACGACACCCGGCTCGTCCCCGTCGTCCTGCGCGGCGACGAGGCCGTGCCGCTGCACTACAACGGCCCCGCCATGCTGCGCGGCATCGCGGCCGCCGACGCGCTGGCCGTCGTACCGCCGGGCGGCGCACGAGCCGGGCAGGAGACGGAACTGCTGGACCTGCCCTGGGCGTCCGGAGGAATCGGGGTGTGTTTCACGTGAAACTTCCGGGCCAGGACGCGATCGCCCGCCAGGCCGACGAGCATCTGGTGACCCATCGGGTGAAACTCCCGAAGACCGTGGTGGAGCACCCGATCCGCCAGGTCGCCAGGCGGTTGTCGATGGCACTGGGTGTCCTCGTCGTGACCGCGCTGATCGTCTACGCCGACCGCGACGGCTACAACGACAACGCGGGCGGCGGCCTCGACCTCCTCGACGCCTTCTACTACGCGACCGTCACTCTCTCCACCACCGGCTACGGTGACATCACTCCCGCCAGTGATGGCGCCCGGCTGACGAACATTCTCGTCATCACGCCCCTGCGTGTGCTGTTCCTGATCATCCTGGTCGGCACCACGCTCGAAGCTCTCACCGAACGCACTCGGGATGAGTGGCGACTGACCCGCTGGAGGTCCACGTTGCGCGATCACACCGTCGTCATCGGTTTCGGCACGAAGGGCAGGTCGGCGATCCGGACCGTCTGCGCGACGGGACTGAAGAAGGAACAGGTCGTCGTGGTCGATCCCAGTTCCAAGGTGATCGAAGCCGCGACCGCCGAGGGGTACGCGGGCATCGTCGGAGACGCGACGCGCAGCGAGGTGCTCAAACGGGCCGAGGTGCACAAGGCGCGGCAGATCATCATCGCGACCCAGCGCGACGACACGGCGGTCCTGGTGGCACTGACGGCACGGCAGCTCAACCGCGGGGCGAACATCGTGGCCGCCGTGCGCGAGGAGGAGAACGCGCCGCTGCTGAAGCAGTCCGGCGCCGACGCCGTCATCACCAGCGCCAGCGCCGCCGGCCGTCTGCTCGGCCTCTCCGTGCTCAGCCCCTCCGCCGGCATGGTGCTGGAGGACCTCATCCAGCAGGGCAGCGGGCTCGACATCGTGGAGCGGCCGGTCGTCAAGGCCGAGGTGGGCAAGACGCCGAGGGAGGTCGCCGACCTGGTGGTGAGCGTCATACGCGGTCATCGGGTGCTCGGCTACGACGATGTGGCCGTCGGGAGACTGGAGTTGACCGACCGGCTCATCACCATCGTGCGGAAGACACCGGCCACCCAGATCGCGCCGGACATCCGCCCGATGCCCCCGATGCCCCGCAACAACTGACGAGCAGAGCGAATGGCCGGCCGCCCCGCACCCGTTACGGTGCGGTGCGGCCGGCCAGGGCCCGAGGGTCCGAGAGCTACTTCCGGTTGTACAGCCGCATCGTGACCGGCCCGAAGACCAGCACGAACAGCCCCGCCCAGCCCAGCGACCAGGCGACCTCGTCGGCCGGCCAGTCGCCGCCCATCAGGCCGCGCACCGCCGACGCCAGATGGGTGATGGGGCTGTTGTTCACGAACGCCTGCAGCCAGCCCGGCATGGTCTTCGGGTCCACGAACACGTTGGACAGGAAGGTGAGCGGGAAGATCACCATCATGCTGACGCCCATGACCGACTTCTCGGTGCGCAGCATCAGCCCGAACATCGTCCAGATCCACGAGAAGGCGAACGAGAAGGCCACAAGCAGGGCGATCCCGGCGAGCACTCCGGCGACCCCGCCGTCCGGCCGGTAGCCCAGGATGATGCCGACGGTGAGCATCACGACCGACGCGATCGTGTACCGCAGGGCGTCGCCGAGCAGATAGCCGACCATCGTGGACGGCCGCCAGATCGGCAGGCTGCGGAACCGGTCGAAGACGCCCTTCTCGATGTCGGTGTTCACGGAGACACCCGTGTACATCGTGATCATCACGACCGACATCACCAGGATGCCCGGCAGCAGGAACTGGATGTACTTCTCCGGCGAGCCGGCCAGCGCCCCGCCGAACAGGTACGTGTACATCAGCACCATCATGATCGGGAACGCCGTGACGTCGAAGAGCTGCTCCGGCACGTGCTTGATCTTGAGGATCGCCCGCCAGCCGAAGGTCATCGAGGCCGACCACGCGCTGGGCCGCGGCGGCCGCTCCCGGGAGACGAGCAGCGCGGCGAGGGACTCGGTGCTGACCGGGGCGAGGTCCCTGGTCTCGGTGGTCGTCGTGGTGCTCATGCCGCCACCTCGTCCTTCGGGTCGTCGGAGTGCTCTGCGGAGTCGTGCGTGTCGTGCCCGGTGAGGGCGAGGAACACCTCGTCCAGGCTGGGCTGGCCCAGCGAGAAGTTGTCGACGGTGATGCCGCCGCGGACCAGCTCGTGCAGCGCGCGGGCGGCCTGCTCGGCCGCGGAGTCGGCACTGCCGAGGCGCGCGGTGAGGGCCACCGGGTCGGGCTCCGGCTGCACCTGCGCGTCGAGGGCGCGGCGCAGCAGGTCGGCCGCGAGATCGCGCTGATCGGGATCGCGGAGGCGCAGATGCACGGACCCGGCGCCGACGGACGACTTCAGCTCGCCCTTAGTGCCCTCGGCGATCACCTTCCCGCGGTCGATGACGGCGATCCGGGACGCCAGCTGGTCGGCCTCGTCCAGGTACTGCGTGGTCAGCAGCACGGTGGTGCCCTGGGCGACCACGGCCCGCACGATGTCCCAGACCTGGTTGCGGCTGCGCGGGTCCAGGCCGGTCGTCGGCTCGTCCAGGAACAGCAGGTCGGGGGTGTTGAGGATGGACGCGGCGATGTCGATACGGCGCCGCATGCCGCCCGAGTAGTGCTTGACCTGCTTCGCGGCCGCTTCCGTGAGCCCGAAGGCCTCCAGGAGCTGGGCGGCGCGCTCACGGGCTGCCTTCTTGTGGTGGCCGAGCAGCCGGCCCAGCAGGACCAGGTTCTCGGTGCCGGTGAGGTCCTCGTCCACGGACGCGTACTGGCCGGTGAGGCTCACCCGGCCGCGCACCTCGTCCGCCTCGCGGACGACGTCGTGGCCGAAGACATGCGCCTCGCCGCCGTCCGGCCGCAGGAGTGTGGCGAGCATCTTCACCGTGGTGGTCTTGCCGGCGCCGTTCGGGCCGAGGACGCCGTAGACCGTGCCCGCGGGCACGGCCAGGTCGACTCCGTCGACGGCCCTCGTCTCACCGAACGTTTTCACCAGGCCCGCGGTCTCGATCGCCAGGCCGGACGTATGCGTGCTCATGCTGGGGGTCCTTCCGCGTGCTTGGGCTACGCATGGGGAGACCTTCACCGTCCCGCAAACTCATCGGTCCCGCACAATGAATTTCACCGGGACCGGACCAATGGCGTAGGCGGTGCGGGCCCGCGGACCGAGGGGACTCCGTCCGGGGACCGACGGGTACCGTCCCCTGCATGCATGCGATCACGATTCCCGAACCTGGTGGGCCCGAAGCGCTGGTCTGGGACGAGGTCCCTGACCCCGTGCCCGGCGAGGGCGAGGTCCTGGTCGAGGTGGCGGCCGGCGCCGTCAACCGGGCCGACATCCTGCAGCGGCAGGGCTTCTACGAACCGCCGCCCGGCGCGTCCCCCTACCCCGGCCTGGAGTGCTCCGGGCGGATTGCCGCCATCGGCCCGAAGGTCTCCGGCTGGAATGTCGGCGACGAGGTGTGCGCGCTGCTCTCCGGCGGCGGCTACGCCGAGAAGGTGGCCGTCCCGGCCGGGCAACTGCTGCCCGTGCCCGACGGGGTCGGCCTGACACAGGCCGCGGCGCTGCCCGAGGTGGCCTGCACCGTCTGGTCGAACGTCTTCATGATCGCCCACCTTCGGCCCGGCGAGACGCTCCTCGTGCACGGCGGCTCCAGCGGCATCGGCACGATGGCCATCCAGCTGGCCAAGGCCGTCGGTGCGCGGGTGGCCGTGACGGCCGGTACGAAGGAGAAGCTTCAGCGGTGCGCCGAGCTGGGCGCCGACATCCTGGTCAACTACCGCGAGCAGGACTTCGTCGAGGAGGTCAGGAAGGCGACGGACGGCGCCGGTGCCGATGTCATCCTCGACAACATGGGCGCCAAGTACCTGGAGCGCAACGTCAAGGCCCTCGCCGTCAACGGCCGGCTCGCGATCATCGGCATGCAGGGCGGCGTCAAGGGCGAGCTGAACATCGGCGCCCTGCTGGCCAAGCGTGCCGCGATCAGCGCGACCTCCCTGCGCGCCCGGCCGCTGGAGGAGAAGGCCGCCATCGTCGCGGCCGTACGCGAACACGTCTGGCCGCTGTTCACCGGCGGCCACCTGCGCCCGGTCGTCGACCGCGAGCTCCCGATGCCGGACGCTGCCGCCGCGCACCGGGTGGTGGAGGAGAGCGGCCACGTCGGCAAGGTCCTGCTGATCACCCCCCAGGGCGCCTGACACCCGCCGCCGGGCCCGCGGCACCCCGCCCGACCGGGGGTGCGGCATGGGCCCGGCAGCCCCTCTCGACCGGGGGTGCGGCTGGGCCCGCCGGCCCCGGCAGTGGCACGCCCCACCCCGGGCTCGCTGTGAACGACAGGCCCTAGGCCCGACGCAGCCGCAGCGCGATGAACGCCAGGCCCAGCCCCAGTCCGATCAGGACCAGGCCGCTGCCCAGCGGCAGGATCCGCAGCACCGGGCCGATGGGGCGTTCGGCGGTCGCGGCCTCTCGTACGGGCCGCTCCGCCGGGGCGGAGGGCACCGGGGCTGTCTCCCGCGGCTCCTCCTCGCGGACGGCCGGGGCGTCCGCGACGCCCGGCCTCTCCCCGGCGTCCTCCGGCCGTCCCGGCCGCACCCGGCCCTCCCCGGCCCGGCTCCCGGCCCGTGAGGGCTCACCGGGGGCGGAGGGGACCACCAAGGCTGACGGGGCCGACGAAGCCGCCCGGGCCGATGGGGCCGCGAGAGGCGACGGGGCGGACCGGGCCGATGAAGCCGCCGGGGCCGATGGGGCGGGTCTGGGTGGCGGGGCGGTGCCGGGCACGGACCCCGCCTCCTCCTCCGCCGCTTCCTCGGCCGCCTCCTCGTACGTGAGAACGGCCCCGTGGGACGGGACGGATCCGTAGGGTGAGACGACCGCGCCGGCCCCCAGGGCGAGCACCAGTCCCGTCGCCCGCAGTGCGCGTAGCCATGGAGTCACGTGGGTGACCCCCTCCCGCCGTGCCCGGTAGGGCAAAAACGGCAAGTTCGGTCATATCGAGAAAATCAGCCTCACACCGCCCCCGACTCCCGGCACTCCGGGTTCGGCCGACGGGCGGAATCGCTGCACAATCCGGTTATGTCGATACGTCACGGGCTGCTGGCCCTCCTGGCGGCCGGCCCCCGCTACGGCTCCCGCCTGCGCACCGACTTCGAGGCCCGCACCGGCGGGACCTGGCCGCTGAACATCGGGAAGGTCTACACGACGCTGAGCCGCCTGGAACGGGACGGACTGGTCGCCCAGGACGACGTCGACACGGCCGGACGGACGCTGTACGCGCTCACCGAGTCCGGCCGGGCCGAGCTGCGCGCCTGGTACGACCGCCCCGTGGAGCGCCCGGGCCCGCCGCGCGACGAGCTGGCGATCAAGCTGGTCATGGCTCTCGGCGCGGACGGCGTCGACGTACGGGAGATCGTCGAGGCCCAGCGCCGGCACGTGGCGCGGGCGCTGCACGATCACGTGCGGCAGCGTGCCGAGGCCCTGGCCCGCGCGCCGGAGCACCTCGAGGAGATGGCCCGGCTGCTCGTCCTGGAGCAGCTCGTCTTCCAGGACGAGGCCGAGGTCCGCTGGCTCGACCACTGCGAGGCCCGCCTGCTCCGTTTCACCCGCGAGGAGGAACCGCCCGCGCCGGAGCAACCCGAGGGCTGACCAACTCGTCTCCTCCATCACGGTGGATCAGCCTCGCGTGGGGGCACCACGGAGGTGAGGTGCAGGCGTGCGAGAGAATGGCGACATGGAGATGCCGAGGAACGAAAGGTCGCCGGAGAACCCGCAGATCCTGGTCGTGGGCCAGGACGGCATGGCGCTCGGTGGCGGCAGCGCCGACGAGGACTCCCGCGAGACCCCGGTCACGGAACAGGTGGAGCAGCCCGCGAAGGTCATGCGGATCGGCAGCATGATCAAGCAGCTGCTGGAGGAAGTGCGCGCGGCTCCTCTGGACGAGGCCAGCCGGGTCCGGCTCAAGGACATCCACGCCAGCTCGGTGAAGGAGCTGGAGGACGGTCTGGCGCCCGAGCTGGTCGAGGAGCTGGAGCGGCTCTCCCTGCCGTTCACGGACGAGGCGACCCCCAGCGACGCGGAACTGCGTATCGCGCAGGCCCAGCTGGTCGGCTGGCTGGAGGGGCTCTTCCACGGGATCCAGACGACGCTGTTCGCCCAGCAGATGGCGGCCCGCGCCCAGCTGGAGCAGATGCGCCGCGCCCTCCCGCCGGGTGTCGGCGACGGCCTCGACGAGCAGCACCCGGGCGGCCGGTCCGGCGGCCCCTACCTGTAGACGGCCCAGGCCACCCAGGCACAGGCCACACAGACCAGAACGGCCCGGCAGCCGAGGCTGCCGGGCCCTTTCGCGTCAGGGGACCTCAGGAGGGCGGGTTGCCCGTCGAGACGCTGAGCTCGATCTCGGGCATGTCCTCCGGGTCGACGTCGGTGTCGGCGGACGGGAACTGGTTCATGACCGTGCCGTCGCCGTAGGTGTTCTCGTCGACCTTCTTCTCGTTCACTTCCCAGCCGGCCGCCTGGAGACAGGCCTTGACCGACTTGATGTTCTTGAACTTGAAGTCCGGGATCTGGATCTTGTCGGGGTCGTTGTACGACTCCCGCGGCTCCGTGCACTCCTCGGTGTCGATCGTCTTCGTGGTGTCCGGCCCGCGGTAGCCGGGCTTCTTCTCCGCCGAGGCCGAGGCGCTCGCGCTGCTGCCGCCGCCGCCCTTGTCGTCCTCGCTGCCGCCGTTCAGCAGCAGCGCCGTGACGAGACCGCCGACCGCGACGACGGACACGATGATCGAGCCGATGATCACCGGCTTGTTGTTCCTGCCGCCGCCGGAGGAGGCCACTGCGGTCTGGGGCGTCAGGTTGTACGGCGGCGGCGTCGACGGGCCCGGCTGCGGGGAGTACGCCGCCGGGGGCGTCTGGTAGCCGCCCTGCTGCGGATAGCCGTACGCCGGGGACGGCCCCGTCGGGGCGGGCGTGCCGTACGGGTTCGGGGGCGGGGTCGGCTGGTACGGCGTCTGGACCTGGCCCGAGGGCGCCGGGGTCGCCTGGTCGACCGGCGGGAACACGGCCGAGCCGACGCCCGCGCCGCTCGGGGCCTGGGTGCCCGGGACGATGCTCGGCGGCGCGGGCTGGAAGGACGCCGCCACGCGCAGGCACTCGTCGCGCATGGCCTCGGCGCTGGGGAAGCGCTCGTTCGGGTTCTTCTTCAGCGCGCGGGCGATCAGCGCGTCCACGGCCGGGGGCAGCGCGCGGTTGACCGAGGACGGGACCGGAGGCTCCTCCTGCACGTGCGCATAGGCGATGGCCAGCGGCGAGTCCGCCTCGAACGGCAGCCGTCCGGTCACCAGTTGGAACAGCATGATGCCGACCGAGTACAGGTCGGAGCGGGCGTCCACACCGCGGCCGAGGGCCTGCTCCGGCGAGAGGTACTGCGGGGTTCCGACGACCATGCCGGTCTGCGTCATCGACGTCACACCGGACTGCATGGCGCGGGCGATGCCGAAGTCCATGACCTTGACCACGGCGCGCTTGGTCATCATCACGTTGCCCGGCTTGATGTCGCGGTGGACCAGGCCCATCTCGTGGCTGATCTCCAGCGCGGCCAGCACGTCCGCGGTGATCTTCAGTGCCTTGTCGGCGGGCATCGCGCCCTGCTGCCGCACGTCCTCGTCGAGGACGGAGCCGAGCGGGCGGCCCTCGACGTACTCCATGACGATGTACGGCGTCGTCATGCCGTCGAGGGTGTCCTCGCCGGTGTCGAAGACCGAGACGATGTTGGTGTGCGTGAGCTTGGCCACGGACTGGGCCTCGCGGCGGAACCGCTCGCGGAAGGCCTGTTCCCGGCCGAGATCAGTGTGAAGTGTCTTGATCGCGACCTGCCGGTCGAGCACGCTGTCGTACGCGAGGTGCACCGAGGCCATGCCGCCCTGGCCCAGGAGATCACGCAGCTGATAGCGGCCACTGGCGAGTGCCCGCCCCGTGTACTGGCCCTGTGCGCCGTCCTGGCTCATGTTCCCCGTCCCCCGTAGCCCCTGCAGGCGCCGCCGACTGCCGCTGATCCGTCGTTGATCCAAACCGCCATTCCCGGCCAAGTCTGCCCCAGGGCACTGACACGTCAAGCTCGGTGCCCGTTCCGTGACCGTACGCGAAAGAAGCGTCGCGTAAGCGTTACAGGGGGCGTACGGGCGGGACACAGAATTTGCACGATGGTAAGGAGTGAAGGTTTCATGGCCGGTCCGTCTCGTGCCGGTCCCGGCTCGCCTTCTCGGGCCGGAGGCTTGCGCGGAGGCTGTAGCGTGGCCGACGGAGACCGTAACAACACCGCGCGCACCGCGGGCAGAAACGACGGCGAGGACTGATGGCACAGCAGCAGCGCGCTCAGGGCCCGTCCGACCCCGAGGCGACTGGCAGCGGCATGTCGGACGCGCCGGAGTCCTGGGGGAACGGCGGGCTGGTCGGGGACGGCCGGTACCGGCTGACCCACAGACTCGGCCGGGGCGGCATGGCCGAGGTGTTCGCAGCCGAGGACGTCCGCCTCGGACGCACCGTCGCCGTCAAGCTGCTCCGCTCCGACCTCGCCGAGGACCCGGTGTCCAAGGCGCGCTTCACGCGCGAGGCCCAGTCGGTGGCCGGCCTCAACCACCACGCCATCGTCGCCGTGTACGACTCCGGCGAGGACTTCGTCGGCGGCCAGTCCGTGCCCTACATCGTGATGGAGCTGGTCGAGGGCCGCACCATCCGTGACCTGCTGCTGAACGCGGAGGCCCCCGGCCCCGAGCAGGCGCTGATCATCGTCTCGGGCGTCCTGGAGGCGCTCGCCTACTCGCACCAGCACGGCATCGTGCACCGCGACATCAAGCCCGCCAACGTCATCATCACGCACAACGGCGCCGTGAAGGTGATGGACTTCGGCATCGCCCGCGCCCTGCACGGCGCGTCCACGACGATGACGCAGACCGGCATGGTCATGGGCACCCCGCAGTACCTCTCCCCCGAGCAGGCGCTCGGCAAGGCCGTCGACCACCGCTCCGACCTGTACGCCACGGGCTGCCTGCTCTACGAACTCCTCTCGCTGCGCCCGCCCTTCACCGGCGAGACCCCGCTGTCCGTGGTCTACCAGCACGTCCAGGACATCCCGACGCCGCCGTCCGAGGCCTCCGACGCCTGCCCGCCGGAGCTGGACGGCCTGGCCATGCGCGCTCTCGCCAAGGAGCCCGACGACCGCTTCCAGACGGCCGAGGAGATGCGCGGGCTGGTCCAGTACGCGCTCCAGATGCTCTACGACCAGGGCGGCCACACCGGCACCTGGAACACCGGCCCGGTCAATATGCACGAGGGCCGCCAGACCCCGTCGGGCGGCTTCGCGGGCACGGCCGTGATGGGCCAGGCCGGGGACGCCTCCGGCACCACGCAGATCCCCGCGCCGATCCTGCCCGGGGGCGGCTACGGCGGCGGTGACGACGGCGGCTTCGAGGGCCACGGCAACAAGGGCAGCGGCCGCGGCAAGCTGTGGATCCTCGCCGTGCTCGCGGTGATCGCGGTCGCGGCGGGTGTCGCCCTGGCGCTGCAGAACACCGGCGGCGACAACGAGGGCCCCGGCACCAAGCAGTCGCCGACCACCTCGCAGACGACCGAGAAGAAGACGCCCAGCGAGACGCCGAGCGACGAGCCCACCGACGAGCCGACCGACACGTCCACGGACGACGGGACCGGCACGGGCAACGGCAACGGCAACTGGACGCCGTCGTACACGCCGTCCTACACGCCCACGCAGAGCGCTCCTCAGTCGCCCACCGGCGAGCCGTCCGACCCGCCGACCTCGGCGGAGCCGACCGGCGAGCCGACGGACGAGGAGCCCACGGACCCGGAGACGCCGCCGGACGACACGGGCGGCGCCGACGGCGGAACCACGGAAGGCGTCGTGGGCGGCGCGGGCGGCGGCGGAGGCTGACCCCGCTGCTCAGAGGCATGATCCACGCGCGCGTGGGGCCCGGGAACGGGGCCCACGCGCGCGTGCCGTTTGGACGCGCCGACAAGATGACTCTTCCCGTGACCTGGGTCACCGGGTTAACGTGCGGTTGCTCCGGCCTCCTGCAAGGCTGTGACCAGGGCCCCTTCCACGCCTTTCCGATTTACTTGGATATCCAAGCAAAATCGCAGGTCAGGAGGGGTTTCACAGAAATGTGGCGCACTGGGTAACGTGCTTGTTGCAGGGCGCTCGCCGGGGCACCTGTCACGCCTGTTCCCGGCCGAGTGGCACCCACCCCGTGCCCCGGTGGTCGAGTTCAGGTGAGCCGCACTGGCCTACCGGCAACCCCGGGGGCCGGACCGACGGAGGAGCACACGTGACCGTGGAGAGCACTGCCGCGCGCACACCGCGACGCAGCGCCGGAAGCAAGGCCGGCACCACCGGCACCAAGCGCACCCGCACGACGAAGAAGGACGCCGGCACCGAGCCCCAGCTCGTGCAGCTGCTGACGCCCGAGGGCAAGCGCGTCAAGAACGCCGAGTACGACAAGTACGTCGCCGGCATCACCCCGGAAGAGCTCCGCGGCCTCTACCGCGACATGGTGCTCACCCGTCGATTCGACGCCGAGGCCACCTCCCTGCAGCGCCAGGGCGAGCTGGGCCTGTGGGCGTCGCTGCTGGGACAGGAGGCCGCCCAGATCGGGTCCGGCCGGGCCACCCGCGAGGACGACTACGTCTTCCCGACCTACCGCGAGCACGGCGTGGCCTGGTGCCGCGGCGTCGACCCCGCCAACCTGCTGGGGATGTTCCGAGGTGTGAACAACGGCGGCTGGGACCCCAACAGCAACAACTTCCAGCTGTACACGATCGTCATCGGCTCCCAGACGCTGCACGCCACCGGCTACGCGATGGGCATCGCCAAGGACGGCGCCGACAGCGCGGTGATCGCGTACTTCGGCGACGGCGCCTCCAGCCAGGGCGACGTGGCCGAGTCCTTCACCTTCTCCGCGGTCTACAACGCCCCGGTTGTGTTCTTCTGCCAGAACAACCAGTGGGCCATCTCCGAGCCCACCGAGAAGCAGTCCCGCGTCCCGATCTACCAGCGCGCCCAGGGCTTCGGCTTCCCGGGCGTCCGGGTGGACGGCAACGACGTGCTCGGCGTCCTCGCGGTCACCCGCTGGGCCCTGGAGCGGGCCCGCGGCGGCGAGGGCCCGACCCTCGTCGAGGCGTTCACCTACCGCATGGGCGCCCACACCACCTCCGACGACCCGACCCGCTACCGGGGCGACGAGGAGCGCCAGGCCTGGGAGGCCAAGGACCCGATCCTGCGCCTTCGCCGGTACCTGGAGGCCTCAAACCACGCGGACGAGGGATTCTTCGAGGAACTGGAGGCCGAGTCCGAGGCGTTGGGCAAACGAGTGCGCGAGGCGGTCCGTGCCATGCCGGACCCGGACCACTTCGCGATCTTCGAGAACGCCTACGCGGACGGACACGCGCTCGTCGACGAGGAGCGCGCCCAGTTCGCCGCCTACCAGGCGTCGTTCGCCGATGAGGGGGGTAACTGAGATGGCCGACAAGATGGCACTGGCCAAGGCGATCAACGAGTCGCTGCGCCGCGCCCTGGAGTCCGACCCCAAGGTCCTGATCATGGGCGAGGACGTCGGCAAGCTCGGCGGCGTCTTCCGGGTGACGGACGGCCTGCAGAAGGACTTCGGCGAGAGCCGCGTCATCGACACCCCGCTCGCCGAGTCGGGCATCGTCGGCACGGCGATCGGCCTGGCCCTGCGCGGCTACCGCCCGGTGGTGGAGATCCAGTTCGACGGCTTCGTCTTCCCGGCGTACGACCAGATCGTCACGCAGCTCGCGAAGATGCACGCCCGCTCCCTGGGCAAGGTCAAGCTCCCGGTCGTCGTGCGTATCCCGTACGGCGGCGGCATCGGCGCGGTGGAGCACCACTCCGAGTCGCCCGAGGCGCTCTTCGCGCACGTGGCGGGCCTGAAGATCGTCAGCCCGTCGAACGCGTCGGACGCGTACTGGATGATGCAGCAGGCCATCCAGAGCGACGACCCGGTGATCTTCTTCGAGCCCAAGCGCCGCTACTGGGACAAGGGCGAGGTCAACACGGAGGCGATCCCGGGCCCGCTGCACAAGGCCCAGGTGGTCCGCGAGGGCACCGACCTCACCCTGGCCGCCTACGGCCCGATGGTGAAGCTCTGCCAGGAGGTCGCGGACGCGGCCGCCGAGGAGGGCAAGAACCTGGAGGTCCTGGACCTGCGCTCGGTCTCCCCGCTCGACTTCGACTCGGTCCAGGCGTCGGTGGAGAAGACGCGCCGCCTGGTCGTCGTCCACGAGGCCCCGGTGTTCTTCGGGTCGGGCGCGGAGATCGCCGCGCGGATCACGGAGCGCTGCTTCTACCACCTGGAGGCCCCGGTGCTCCGGGTCGGCGGCTACCACGCGCCGTACCCGCCGGCTCGCCTGGAGGAGGAGTACCTGCCGAACCTGGACCGGGTACTGGATGCCGTCGACCGCTCGCTGGCGTACTGAGGAGAGGGTCGTGACGACGATGACGGAAGCGTCCGTGCGCGAGTTCAAGATGCCCGACGTGGGCGAGGGACTCACCGAGGCCGAGATCCTCAAGTGGTACGTCCAGCCCGGCGACACGGTCACCGACGGCCAGGTGGTCTGCGAGGTGGAGACGGCGAAGGCGGCAGTCGAGCTGCCCATCCCGTACGACGGCGTGGTCCGTGACCTGCACTTCCCCGAGGGCACCACGGTCGACGTGGGCACGGCGATCATCGCGGTGGACGTGGGCGGCGGCAGCGCCGCACCCGCGCCCGCCGCCGAGCAGCCCGCGGCAGCCGAGCCCGCTCAGGAGCCGAAGGCAGCGGGCTCGGGACGCCAGCCGGTCCTGGTGGGCTACGGGGTGGCGACCTCGTCCACCCGCCGCCGCCCCCGCAAGGGCCCGGAGGTCCCGGTCCAGCAGGCCTCGACAGCGATCCAGACCGAGCTGAACGGCCATGCGCCGGCGGCCCCGGCCGTGCCCGCCCCGGCACCCCAGGCCGCCCCGGCGGGCACGGAACGCCCGCTGGCCAAGCCCCCCGTCCGCAAGCTGGCCAAGGACCTGGGCGTCGACCTGACGACGGTCGTCCCCACCGGCCCGGACGGCATCATCACCCGCGAGGACGTGCACGCGGCGGTCGCCGCCGCCGTCCCGGCGATCCCTGAGCCCTCGGCCGCGTCCGCCCCGGCCGCGACCCAGGCTCCGGCGTCGTACGACACCACCCGCGAGACCCGCATCCCGGTCAAGGGTGTCCGCAAGGCGACGGCGGCGGCGATGGTCGGCTCGGCGTTCACCGCGCCGCACGTCACCGAGTTCGTGACGGTCGACGTGACGCGCACGATGAAGCTGGTCGAGGAGCTGAAGGCGGACAAGGAGTTCGCGGGCCTGCGCGTGAACCCCCTGCTGCTGATCGCCAAGGCGCTGCTCGTCGCGATCCGGCGCAACCCGGACGTCAACGCGTCCTGGGACGAGGCCGCCCAGGAGATCGTGGTCAAGCACTACGTGAACCTGGGCATCGCGGCCGCGACCCCGCGCGGTCTGATCGTGCCGAACATCAAGGACGCCCACGCCAAGACGCTGCCGCAGCTGGCCGAGTCGCTGGGCGAGCTGGTGGCGACGGCCAGGGACGGCAAGACGTCCCCGGCGGCCATGCAGGGCGGCACGGTGACGATCACCAACGTCGGCGTCTTCGGCGTCGACACGGGCACGCCGATCCTCAACCCCGGCGAGTCCGCGATCCTCGCGGTCGGTGCGATCAAGCTCCAGCCGTGGGTCCACAAGGGCAAGGTGAAGCCCCGTCAGGTCACCACCCTGGCCCTGTCCTTCGACCACCGTCTGGTCGACGGCGAGCTGGGCTCGAAGGTCCTGGCCGATGTGGCGGCGATCCTGGAGCAGCCGAAGCGCCTGATCACCTGGGCGTGAGCCGACTGCGGCGGCCCCCTGCCCCTCCGGGCGGGGGGCCGCCGGCGTGTGTCCGGGATGAACCAGCGGTTCGCGGAGGATCACAAGAGTCTCCTCGAACTCCCCCAACTACCACACAGTAAGCGGTTTATCCGGACATACGATCAACCTCACCACGAGATCGACCACTCGCCCGGCGTCCCGGGGGGAGCCCCGTTGCCGGGCTGCGACGGGCGCGGTCACTCCCTCGAAAGTGAGTGAACCCCCCATGCGCGACGCGATGGTGCTCAAGGCCCAGAGATTCGTGAACTCCGTCTACGGCAGCCGTATCGGCACGACCGTGGAGGAGACCGGCGAGGCCGACTGGGCGACCATGTACGCCCTGACCCGTGCCCTGCAGTACGAGCTGGGCATCACAGCGCTCTCCGACAGCTTCGGTCCCACCACGCTCAGCACCCTGACCACCAAGTACCCGGAGCTCAACGAGGACACCGTCCCCTCGCCCGACTTCTGCCGCATCATCCAGGCCGGCCTCTACTGCAAGGGCTACGACGGCGGCGACCTCGACGGCACCTACGGCACACGGGTGCGAGCGGCCGTCACCCGGCTCAAGACCGACATGGGCATCGAACAGGCCTTCCCCGGCGGCGACGTGACGCCCAAGGTCTTCAAGGCTCTGCTGACGATGGACTCCTACGTCCCCGGCGCCTCCGGCAGCGGACAGGTCAGGGCCGTCCAGCAGTGGCTCAACGGCCGCTACCTGAAGCGGCAGGACTTCTTCGTCATCGCCTGCGACGGGCTCGTGTCCAAGAGCACGCTCAAGGCGCTGCTCCTCGGCGTGCAGTACGAGCTGGGCATGGCGGACGGCACCGCCAACGGCAACTTCGGGCCCGGTACCCAGTCGGGCCTGAAGTCGCACCCCGTGAAGCAGGGCGACCAAGGCGTGTTCGTCCAGCTGTTCTCCGCCGGGATGGTCGTCAACCGGCGGCCGGCGGCCCTCACCGACACCTTCGACTCCTCCCTCGCCGCCGCCGTCCGGGCCTTCCAGACCTTCGTCGCGCTCCCGGCCACGGGCGAGGGCGACTTCGCCACCTTCGCCTCGCTGCTGGCGTCCTTCGGCGACCAGTCCCGCCCCGCCAAGGCCTGCGACACCATCGCGAAGGTCACCCCCGCCCGGGCGGCGTCGCTCAAGGCGGCCGGGATCACGTACGTCGGCCGCTACCTCACCAACCCGAGTGCCACCTCCCTGCCGGAGAAGGCCATCCAGCCGGGCGAGCTCGCCACCATCGCCCAGCAGGGCCTGCGCTGCTTCCCGATCTACCAGACCGTCAACAACGACGCCTCGGACTTCGACTACGTCGCGGGGCGGACCGCCGGGTACGCGGCGGTCAACGCCGCCCGCGACCACGGCTTCAGGCGGGGGACCCGGATCTTCTTCGCCGTCGACTTCGACGCGATCGACGCCGAGATCACCGCGAGCGTCCTGCCCCACTTCAAGGGCATCAAGGAGGCGATGGCGGACTCCGGCCACCCCTACGAGATCGGTGTCTACGGCTCCCGCAACGTGTGCGCGCGGGTCGGTGCGGCCGGTTACTCGACCGCGAGCTTCGTCGCCGACATGTCCCCGGGCTTCGAGGGCAACGCCGGGCACCCGCTGCCGCGGGACTGGGCGTACGACCAGTTCGTCATCCGTACCCTCGGCTCCGGTGACGGGCAGCTCGAGATCGACGCCGACATCGCCTCGGGGCGGGACACCGGGCAGGGCTCGTTCGACCGGCCGCGGCCCGCCGTCCCGGACGTCGCCCTCGACGCGCGCCAGGTGCCGGCGCTGCGGGCCGACCTCTCGCGCTACATGCAGTCGATCGGGCGCCCGGACACGGGCGGCATCGGCAGCGAGGCGCGGCTCTACACCAACGCGCAGGCCGTCGCGGCGATCCAGGAGCAGGACGGGCTGATCACCGAGCTGTCGAAGACGTACACGATGCGCAAGGCACTGATCCAGACGGTCCTGTACTGGGCCATGCGCGACTACGGCCTCGCCGACCAGGCCACCGACCAGCAGGTCGCCGACCACCACCTCTCGGGCTCCGGCTCCGTCAGGGACTCGCACACCGGCATCGGCGAGATCAGCGCGAGCGACGCCATCCAGGCCTGGAACCACTGCATCGGCTGGGGTTTCACCATCGGCGACCACCGCGACCCGGCCAAGGACTCCGACCTGTGGACCGTGTGGCAGCAGCTGAACAAGGACAACGCGTTCAGTGTGCGCACCGCGGCCCTGATCCATCTGTGGGGCACCCGGGGCAGGCCCGGCGGCCAACTTCCCCCAGGAGACCGCGTCACCACCCCGCGGTCCATGCGCCTCGACCTCGCCGAGTTCGAGATCACCGAACTCCTGCGCCGCTACCGGGCCTGGGACGCCGACGTGGAGTCCCAGACGCACCAGAGCCTGGCCGTCTACCAGATCTTCGAGAAGTACAACAGCATCGTCCGCAACGCCTGAGCGCGTGTGCGCAGAGAACTTCAGCAAGAACTCTCAGCAAGAACTTCAGGAAGAGACTCCGTTGAAGCTCAGCCTCCCCCGCATCCCCCGCAGACCGTCGGCGCCCGGTGCCGCGCACCGCCGCGGCCTGTCCCGCCGTGCCCTGCTCGGCCGTGTCGCCGCCGTCGGCGGTGCCGTGGGCGTCGCCGCCCTGCCGCTGTCCCATTTCCTGTCCCAGGCGTACGCCGACGCCAACAACCCCATCCCGTCCCGCGTACGGGACGCCCTGCGCAGTGCGCAGGACCGCACCCGGCGCGTGCTGGCGGGCTCGCGCTCCCACAACGGCTGGGAGATGGAGAACGTCGCCGACGACGGCGGCACCGTCTACACCCGCCCCGTCCCCGGGACCCCGCTCAAGGGCGTCGCCGTGCGCATGGGCGACGTGGAGACCGTTCTCGTCCACCTGGTGCGCCGGTTCCACTACGAGGTCGACCCGCTGCGCCGGGGCGACGTCGTCGGATGGCACGACCCCGCCGGCCTCGCCAGGAGCAGGCCCGAGTCCAATCTGGCGTCCGGCACGGCCGTGCGGATCCGGCCCGGCTTCTACCCGCGCGGCGCCAGGGGCGGCTTCTTCCCGCACCAGGAGGTCGTGATCCGCGACATCCTCGCCGAGCTCGACGGCGTGGTCCGCTGGGGCGGCGACGACCGTACGCCCGACGAGTCGCTGTTCAGCGTGGACGTACGGCCCGGTGACAAGAGGCTGGTCCGGGTCGCGGCGCGGATCCGCGGCTGGCAGCTGGAGCCGGGCGCCGGTGCGGGCTCCGCGGTGAACGTGCTGTCGGGCGGCCGGCGCAAGGCGGCCCGGGCGCTGGAGCGCCGTCAGCGCACCGCCGCGTGACGGACGAGGGGGCCCTGCCGCGGTGTGCGGCAGGGCCCCCTCGGTCGTCCTACCTGGTGAAGCCGTAGTTGAGCAGCTTCGTGGCGTCCGCCTTGCGGGCGTCCAGGCCGGTCGAGGCGAGGACCGTGCCGATGACGGTCTTTCCGTTGCGGGTGGCGGCGAAGACCAGGCAGTACTTGGCCTCCGGGCCGGAGCCGGTCTTCACACCGATCGCGCCGCTGTAGCTGCTGAGCAGCGGGTTGGTGTTCTCCCACGGCGCCATCGTCCGCGTGCCGCCGGTCTTGGTGGTCGTCTTCGCCGTGTACTTCTTCGTCTTGACGACCGTGCGGAACATGGAGTTCTTCATCGCGGAGCTGGCGAGCTTGGTCAGGTCGCGCGGCGTGGAGTAGTTGGCGCCGTGGCCGATGCCGTCGAACGAGTCGAAGTGGGTGTTCTTCAGACCCAGGTTCTTGGCGGTGGTGTTCATCTTGCCGATGAACGACTTCACGCGCGCCGAGCGCGTCGAGCCCGAGCCGAACTTGTCGGCGAGCGCGTACGCGGCGTCGCAGCCGGACGGCAGCATCAGCCCGTAGAGCAGCTGGCGGACGGTGACCTTGTCGCCGACGATCAGCTTCGCGTTGGACGCGTAGTTGTTGTCGACGATGTAGTCGCTGTACGCCTTCTGGACCGTGACCTTGCTCTCCAGGTTGAGGTTCGACTGCTTCAGCACCACCAGCGCCGTCATGATCTTGGTGGTCGAGCCGGTCGAACGGCGGGTGTCGGCCGCCTTGGTGTAGAGCGACTTGCCGGTCGCGTTGTTCATCGCGTAGCCGCCCTTGGCGGCGATGGAGGGCGCCGAGGCGGCCTGCGCCGGCGCGACGGTGAGGGCACCGGTCGCGAGCATGGCGCCGGTGGTCACGGCGACGGCCGCGGCTCTGCGGAGGCGAGTGCCCTGAATGCCGGTTATCAAGTGAAGTACCCCGATTACGTCGAGTGCCCCAACGATGCGGCCGAGTTGAGGACGAGGGGAAAGGGGCCGCACGTGTCTGACTTGTAACTAGCACACGTGGTTGTGCTGTTGCCGAGGGGGACCCCCGCTTTGCCACAGATGTGTGACATACAAGTCCGCATACTGGACGTATCCCTTCATGCGTACCTGTTGTATCTATGCTGTCGGCATGACCTTGGCCGTGAAGCAACCGCCCGCCGCCGACCGCGTCTACGCCCATGTCAAACAGGGCGTCCTGGAGCGCCGCTACGAAGGCGGGACCCTCCTCACCGAGGGCGAGCTCGCCGAAGCCGTGGGAGTCTCCCGCACGCCGGTCCGCGAAGCGCTGCTCCGGCTGGAGGCCGAAGGGCTGATCCGGCTCTACCCCAAGAAGGGCGCCCTCGTCCTGCCCGTCTCCGCGCAGGAGATCGCCGACGTCGTCGAGACGCGGCTGCTCGTCGAGGAGCACGCGGCGCGCAAGGCCGTGCCCGCGCCCGCCGGGCTCATCGAGCGCCTGGAGGAACTGCTGGCCCGGCAGAAGAAGCAGGCCGCCGCCGGGGACCTCGCCGGCGCCGCCGTCACCGACCGCTGTTTCCACGCCGAGATCGTCCGCAGCGGCGGCAACGAGATCCTCTCCCGCCTCTACGACCAGCTGCGCGACCGCCAACTGCGCATGGGCGTCGCCGTCATGCACTCCCACCCCGACCGCATCGCCAAGACCCTCGCCGAGCACGAGGAGATCCTCGACGCGCTGCGCTCCGGTGACGCAGAGGCGGCCGTCGGCCTCGTCCACCGGCACGTCGGCTGGTTCTCGCACCTGGCCCGCGGGGAGGTCCGATGAGCGCCACCGCGATGCCGGGCGATCCGCCGGGCGGCCGCAGGGCGCTGGCCGTCTGGGGCACGGGCGTCTCCGTCTACTTCGTCGCGGTCATCTTCCGCACGTCCCTGGGCGTGGCCGGCCTCGACGCCGCCGACCGCTTCCATGTGAACGCCTCCGCCCTCTCCACCTTCTCCATCCTCCAACTGCTGGTCTACGCGGGCATGCAGATCCCCGTCGGCCTGCTCGTCGACCGGCTCGGCACCAAGAAGGTGCTGGCGCTCGGCGCGGTGCTGTTCACCGCCGGGCAACTGGGCTTCGCCTTCTCCCCCACGTACGGCACGGCGCTCGCCTCCCGGGCGCTGCTCGGCTGCGGTGACGCGCTGACGTTCATCAGCGTGCTGCGCCTCGGCAGCCGCTGGTTCCCGGCCCGTCGCGGGCCGCTGGTCGCCCAGTTCGCGGGACTGGTCGGCATGGCGGGCAACCTGGTCTCCACGCTCGTCCTGGCCCGGCTGCTGCACGGCATCGGCTGGACGGCGGCGTTCGCGGGCAGTGCGGCGGCCGGGGCCGTGGTGCTCGTCCTGGTGCTGCTGTTCCTCAAGGACCACCCGGAGGGCCACGAGCCGGAGCCGCTCCCGCACCAGGGCGCGGCCTACGTACGGCGGCAGATCGCCGCCTCCTGGCGGGAGCCCGGGACGCGACTCGGTCTCTGGGTGCACTTCACCACCCAGTTCCCGGCGATGGTGTTCCTGCTGCTGTGGGGCCTGCCGTTCCTCGTCGAGGCGCAGGGGCTGTCCCGGGCGGTGGCCGGCGAACTGCTCACCCTCGTCGTCCTGTCGAACATGGTGGTGGGCCTGGTCTACGGCCAGGTCGTCGCCCGGCACCACGGGGCGCGGCTGCCGCTCGCGCTCGGGACGGTCGGCACGACGGCGGCCCTGTGGGCGGCGACGCTCGCCTACCCGGGCGCGCACGCCCCGATGTGGCTGCTGATCGTGCTGTGCACGGTGCTCGGGGCGTGCGGACCCGCGTCGATGATCGGCTTCGACTTCGCCCGTCCGGCCAACCCGCCCGAACGGCAGGGCACCGCCTCCGGCATCACCAACATGGGCGGCTTCGTGGCCTCCATGACCACGCTGTTCGCGATCGGTGTGCTCCTGGACGCCACCGGCGACGACTACTCCCTGGCCTTCTCGGTGGTGTTCGTGCTCCAGGCGGTCGGGGTCTCCCAGATCCTGCGGCTGCGCAGGCGGGCGGCACGACGGGAGCGCCAGCGGCTGGTGGCCAGCCGGGTGGAGACGGTGCACGTGCCGGCGTAGGGCCTGTCGTTCGGATCAGGTCGCAGGGAATCGGCGGTGCTTCTCGACGCCGGTGAGCGGGGTCTGGTGCGGGTAGCTGCAAGGCGGAGGAGGGAGTCGACGCGATGGGGGTCCCTCCCGCGCGAGCGCAGCCGAGCGTGGGGGAGTCGGCGACCGACGACAACGCCGCAGATGCCCGTGCCAGGCCCCGCGTCTGCGACCTGATCCGAACGACAGGCCCTGGGTCAGCGGGCCGCCACCGGTACGAGGGTGAGGTAGGCCAGACCCAGCACGCCGCGGTAGGTGAGCCACCTGGCCCGGTGCCGGTCGGCGCGCTCACGGGTCTCCGCCGCCAGGGGATGGTCGGGGTGCTCGGCGAGCCACACCTCGGTGTCCGCGAGGTATCCCGACTCGAACTCCTCCCATTCGTCGAGGCTCGCGGTCTCCGTCCACTCCGGCCTGAACCCCGCGGCCACGGCCAGGTCGACGAGGGTCGCGAGATCGGGGTGGTCGGTGGCCGACGCGTCCGGCCACATGCGGGACAGCTCGTCGGGGGTCGGGGTGCGCTGCCAGAAGCCCTCGCCGAGCAGGACGCGGCCGCGGTCGCCGACCAGGCGGCGGAGTTCGCCGAGCGCCTCGGGGAGGCGGTCGGCGAGGGCCTGGCTCGATCCCACGCACAGGACGAGGTCGGCGGGGCCGTGCGGGGTGCCGGTGGCGGACTCCTCGAGGAAGCGGGCCCGGGACGCCAGTCCGCGGTCCGCGGCGGCCTTCCTTCCTCGCGCCAGGTCGTCGGCGTTCAGGTCGATGCCGGTGCCGGTCGCTTCCGGGGCGGCGGCCAGGACGCGGAGCATCAGTTCGCCCGAGCCGCAGCCGATGTCCAGGACGGTGGTGGGGCGGTGGCGCGTGAGGCGTTGCACGAGCGCGCCTGCCCGGGTTTCGGACAGCGGGCCGTGGAAGGTGAGGCGGGTGCGGTGGGGTGGGGTGGTCATGGCCAGCGACGGTACGGGTTGGGGTGGGGCGGCGGCATGGGGTTTTCGGACCCTGGGCGTTGGTGCCGGGGCCGGGTGGGTCCGCAGCCCGGCGGAGCGGGGTGCCGCTGCGCCCACCCGTGCCGCCCTCAGCGGCACGCATGCCCGCAGTGGAGCGGCGCGCATGCCCGCAGCCGGGACGTCCCTACTGCGTAACCGTGAAGTTGTTCAGGATCGCCGCCGTCAGTTCCGGGTCGCCCTCCGTCTTCAGGCGGTCGGAGACCGACTCCGGGCTCACCCGGCCGCAGGCCAGGCGGACGTAGGTCTCCCAGTCGAGGGTGAGGGTCGCGGCCGGGCCGAGAGCCGGGGCCGTTTCCAGGGTGCCGCGACCATGGATGTCGACGCGGATCGTGCGCAGGAACTCGACGGGCCCGTGCACGTCGAGGACGATCGCCGAGCTGCGCGGTGCCTGTGCGTCCTCGGCCACCACGCGCGGGAGTTCGCCGAGCAGCACGTCGCGGGCGACCAGTGCGCCGGGGGAGTCGAGGTTGCCGGGGCGGCCGAGGGCCGTGCGCAGGTCCTGCTCGTGCACCCACACGTCGAACGCGTGCCGCCGCATCGACTCCTCGAGGGTGAGCTCGCTGCCGAGCGGCCCCCGCACCTTCGTGCCGGGGTCACGCGACTCGTTCCGCAGCTGCCGGTTGCGGCGGATGATCACGTACTCCAGCTCGGAGGTCATCTCCGGCGCCGTGTGGTGGCGGCGGACGTCGACCTGCATCTCCATGTAGCGCTGGTGCTCGTTGGTGACGTGGAAGAGGTCGCGCGGGAGGCTGTGGATGGGGCGCGGGTCGCCGAGCATCTCGCAGTCCAGACCGATGACGTGGGAGACCACGTCCCGCACCGACCACCCGGGGCACGGCGTCCGCCGGTTCCATTCGGCCTCCGCGAGCGGCTGGACCAGCTCGGCTATCGCTTCGACGGAGTGGGTCCAGGCATCGGCGTAGGGCTGGAGGGTGGGATGCAGACTCACGGAACGGGACCCCTCGGCGGTTCGTTGCACGGGCAGGTGGCGGCGGCGTTGCCAGTGGGAGGTGGCGGCTGTCGGTGGGCGTCTTGCGAGCTAAGTTACGCTGCTGTGAGGCACCCCGGCAGTGCTTTCGTGTGACGATCGTAGGCCCGTGTGGACGGCTCGAATGCCAGGACGGTGGTAGTGTGCGCGCCTCTGTGATCCAGATCGCCGTAAACGAGGACGAATCGGTCGAAGCGCGCCGCCGACGCGTGGCGGCGATGGTCCGTGAGCAGGCCGGGGCCGATCTCGTCGTCCTGCCGGAGCTGTGGACCACGGGCGCCTTCGCCTACGAGGAGTTCGGGCGCGAGGCCGAGCCGCTCGAGGGGCCGACGTACGAGACGATGGCGAAGGCCGCGAGCGACGCGGGCGTGTGGCTGCACGCGGGGTCGATTCCCGAGCGCGATCCCGACGGTCCCCTGTACAACACCTCCCTCGTCTTCTCGCCCTCCGGCGATCTGGCCGCCGCCTACCGCAAGATCCACCGTTTCGGCTTCGACAAGGGCGAGGCCGTGCTGATGGGCGCGGGCACCGAACTGGTGACGGTGCGGGTGCCGGCGACGACCCTGGGCCTGTCCACCTGTTACGACCTGCGTTTCCCCGAACTGTTCCGCGGCCTCGTCGACGCCGGTGCCGAGACGCTCGTGGTGTCGGCGGGCTGGCCGGAGCGCCGCCGGTCCCACTGGACGCTGCTGGCCCAGGCACGGGCGGTCGAGAACCAGGCGTTCGTCGTCGCGTGTGGAACGGCCGGGACGCACGCCGGAGTTCCCCAGGCCGGTCACTCGATCGTGGTCGACCCGTGGGGCGAGGTGCTGGCTCAGGCCGGTGCCGGCGAGGAGGTCCTCACGGTGGAGTTCGACCCGGGGAAGGTCGCGACGACCCGGGAGCAGTTCCCGGCGCTGAAGGACCGGATGCTGGGACTCCGGCCTCCTCGCCGGCCCTGAGAGCACACCCGCGGGCGGCTCAGCCCTCCCGCTCCTTCTCCGCCAGATGGATCACACACACGGCCACCGCGATCAGCAGCGCGGGGTCCGCGTCCTCGCGGACGACGTCCACTCCGTAGGTGTCCCGCACGGTCAGCCACCGCCGGGAGATCACCGCCAGCAGCTCCCCGTCGTACTCGACGGCGAACTCCCGGTCGAGGATCTTGCCGCTGACGTCCAGCTCGTTGCCGTCGGCCAGGGACACCCGGTAGTGGTTGCGCAGCAGGGACAGCCGTTTCCGCCGGATCGTCGCGAGCGGCTCCCCGCTCCGCTGGAGCACCATGGTGTCGCGCAGGGCGAGCATCTTCTGATGGATGTCGACGAGGACGCGTCCCTGGGTGTCCTTCAGCTCCCAGGTGTCCCGCAGCCGCAGGGCCTTGCCGTCGACGAGGAACACCTTGCTGCCGTGCTCGTCCTCGATCCAGTAGTCGTCACCGAAGCCGAGGAGCCGGTCGTACACGAGGAATCTCATGACACCAGGGCTTCCCCGCCGCCCGGTCCGAAACGCCGTCTGTAGGCCGACGGGCTGAGGCCGGTCGCCCGCCGCAGGCGCGTGCGCAGGTTGGCGGCGGTACCGAGCCCGCTCCGGGCCGCCACCACGTCCAGCCGTTCCTCGCCCCGTTCGATCAGCCGGCAGGCCAGCGCCACCCGCTCCTCGATCAGCCAGGCGAGTGGTGTCGTCCCGAGCTGGGCGCGGAAGCGCCGGTGGAGTGTGGCGGGGCTGACACGCGCGCGTGCGGCCAGGTCCGCCACCGTCAGCGGATCGGCCAGCCGCTCCTGCGCCCATGCCAGCAGCGGCGCCAGGGACTCGTCCCGCACGTCCGGCACCGGCCGCTCCACGAACTGCCGCTGCCCGCCGTCCCGGTGCGCGGCGAACACCAGCCGTCGCGAAACGTGGTTGGCGGTCTCGGCGCCGTGGTCGCGCCGCCAGATGTACAGCCCGAGATCGAGCGCCGCCGCGCTGCCGGCGGCCGTGAGGATGTCGCCCTCGTCCACGAACAGCACGTCCGGCTCCAGCAGTACCTTCGGGTGCAGCCGGCGGAACGAGTCCGCCCAGCGCCAGTGCGTCGAGGCCCGCCTCCCGTCCAGCAGCCCGGCCTCGGCGAGAGCGAAGGTGCCGGTGCAGAAGCTCACGACCCGGGCGCCTCGCGCGTGTGCGCGCCGGATCGCGTCGAGCACGTCGGGGCCGCGCGGTACGACGTTGTCCGGCCGGCCAGGCACGAGGAGCGTGTCCGCGCGGTCCACCGTGTCCAGGCCCGGGAGGCCGGTGAGCGTGAAGAAGCCGTGGTTCATCCGGATCTGCGGGGTGGGCGCGCACAACGTCACCTCGTACAGCGGCCCCGGCAGACCCAGCTCGGGTCGCGGCAGCCCGAACAACTCGGTGGCCACGCCGACCTCGAAGGGGTTGGTGCCCTCGTCGACGATCACGGCGACCCGGTGCGCAGACCGCGCCTGCGAGGATCCTTGCGGCATGTGCGATTCCTAGCACTCGTGCGGGACGGGCGGAACCCCGCAGGATTCCCTCATGACCAAGGAACCCGTCTCCCTCGCCCACGCCCTGGCCTCCTTCTCCGAGCAGTGGAGCCCCCGCATCGTCACCGCCGTCAACGACTACGACGTCCGCGTCGCCAAGGTCGAGGGCGAGCACGTCTGGCACGTCCACGACCACACCGACGAGTTCTTCCTCGTGCTCGACGGCGAACTTCACATCGGCCTGCGCGAGGCGGCGGGCGAGCGCACGGTCGTCCTCCCCAAGGGCAGCGTCTTCACGGTTCCGCGCGGCACCGAACACAAGCCGTACGCCCCGGTCCCCACGACGATCCTCATGTTCGAACCCACCGGCACCCTCACGGTCGGCGACCGTCACGAGGCGGTCCCGGACCACGTGGACGCCACGACGGGGCACGCGCTGGCCTAGGGGCCTGCGACGCTACGACCCGGCGACCGGTGAGGTGACGACCCTCGCCACGGATCTGCGCGAGCCCAGCGACGCGGTGCTCGTCGGCGACGACATCGTGGTCGTGGAGTCGGCCCGGCACCGGCTGACCCGGCTGCGGTTGCCGGAAGAGGCGGTGAAGGTGCCGGACGTGGCCCACCGTACGCAGCGGGAAGCGACCGAAGTCGCGCCCGGGCGGCTCCGGTTGGACGTGATCTTCCAGGCTCCGCCCGGGCAGAAGCCGGACAACCGATACGGCCCCTCGACGCGCCTGCTCGTCTCGTCCACCCCGCCAGAGCTGCTGCGCGGCGGCGAGGGCGCGGGAACCGATCTGTCCCGCACCCTCGAACTCGACCCTGCCGTACCGGAGGGCGTGCTGCATGTGTCCGCGATGGCCGCCTCCTGCGACGACGACCCGGCGAACGAGTACCCCGCCTGTCATGTCCACCAGCAGGACTGGGGCGTGCCCGTCCGCCTCACCGAGGCGGGGACGGACAGGCTTCCCCTGGTGCTGGCCGGGATGGACGCCTGAGAGCCTCGGCCGTCACACCCCGTATCCGTCGCTGTAGCCGTCACGGCGGTGGTGGTGCGCCGCCGGGTCTTCGACGACCGGCGTCGTGGGGGGCACCACGACGCGTCGGCGCCGGGCGATGCTGCTGAACGTGGTGACGCCGATCAGTCCGACGATCATCAGGATGATGCCGACCAGGTCGAGGTTGACCCCCTGCATGTCCCAGTCGGTCGCGAACGTGAGGATGGCTCCCACGGCGATGAGGATGATGCATCCGCCGAGGCCCATGTGTGTCGCCTCCCTGTACGGTCCGGTCGTTCCGGTCCCGGAACACCGGGTACCCCCGAGGCGAACACCCATGCGGTGACGGCTCGTTCTACCTCTCCAGGAACGCCGTCAGGGCGTTGGCGAGGAGGAACGGGTCGTCGGCGCCGCACAGTTCGCGCGCGCTGTGCATCGACAGGATGGCCACACCGATGTCGACGGTCTTGATGCCGTGCCGCGCGGCGGTGATCGGGCCGATCGTGGTGCCGCAGGGCATGGAGTTGTTGGAGACGAACGACTGGAAGGGCACGTCGGCCGCCTCGCAGGCCGCCGTGAACTCCGCGCGGCCCGAACCGTCCGTGGCGTAGCGGTTGTTGACGTTGACCTTGAGGATCGGGCCGCCGTTGACGCGCGGGTGGTGCGTCGGGTCGTGCCGCTCCGCATAGTTGGGGTGCACGGCGTGGCCCGTGTCCGAGGACAGGCAGACCGTGCCGGCGAAGGCGCGGGCCCGGTCCTCGTAGGAGCCGCCGCGGGCGAAGACCGAGCGCTCCAGCACATTGCCGAGCAGCGGCCCGTCCGCGCCGGTGTCCGACTGGGAGCCGTTCTCCTCGTGGTCGAAGGCGGCCAGGACCGGGATGGAGGCCGGTTGCGACGACGACGAGGCGACGGCCGCGAGGGCCGCGGTGCCGGCGTGCACCGACAGCAGGTTGTCCATGCGCGGCCCGGCCAGCAGTTCGCGGTCGCGGCCCAGGTAGGCGGGCGGTTCCACGGAGTGCGTCATCAGGTCCCAGCCGGTGACCTCGCCCGCCGGGATGCCGGCCGACTCCTCCAGGAAGGCGATCAGGTCGCCGTCGCGGACGTCACGGCCGAGGCCCCAGACCGGCTGCATGTGCCGCTGCTTGTCGAGCTTGAGGCCGTCGGCCGTCACCGAGCGGTCCAGGTGGATGGCGAGCTGCGGGACGCGCAGCAGCGGCCGGTCGACGTTGACCAGGCGCGTCGAGCCGTCGCGCAGGGTCAGCCGGCCCGCGAGGCCCAGATCGCGGTCCAGCCAGGAGTTGAGCAGCGGTCCGCCGTAGATCTCCACGGCCACCTGGCGCCAGCCGTGCGCCCCGCTGTCGGGGAGCGGCTTGACGCGCAGGTTGGGGGAGTCGGTGTGGGCCCCGACGATCCGGAACGGCGTGTGGGGCGTGGCGCCCTCCGGCACGTACCAGGCGATGATCGCGCCGCCGCGCAGCACGTACTTGCCGCCGCTCGTCCCGTCCCACGCGTCCGTCTCGGCGACCTGCCTGAAGCCCGCCTTCTCCAGCCGTTCGGCGGCTGTGGCCACGGCGTGGTACGGCGACGGACTCGCCGCCAGGAAGGTCATCAGGTCGTCGGTGTGGCCGCGGTCGAAGCGGGCTGGTTCGCTCATTCAGACGCCTCCGAGGAGACCCCCGCCTTCCGGCGGAGGGGGAATCGGACTCCTGCGGAACAGGCAGGGAGCTGTGATGTGCCGCCGAGGCGAATCATGGTACTCCGAACCGCAGGTGGGTTCTTTACACGCAGGGATGCTACTTTGTGAACGTGCCCACAGTGTGTGTGAAGCGGGCGTTCAAATACCGCTTCTATCCGACCGATGCGCAGGCAGCCGAGCTGTCGCGCACGTTCGGCTGTGTGCGGAAGGTCTACAACATGGCCCTCGCGGCCCGCACCGAGGCGTGGGTGCGTCAGGAGCGGGTGAACTACAACCAGACCTCGGCTCTGCTGACCGCGTGGAAGAAGACCGAGGAACTGGCCTTCCTGAACGATGTCTCGTCGGTGCCGTTGCAGCAGTGCCTGCGGCACCTTCAGGCGGCGTTCACGAACTTCTTCGGCAAGCGGGCGAAGTACCCGCGCTTCAAGTCGCGGAAGAAGTCCCGGAAGTCCGCCGAGTACACCACGTCCGGATTCCGCTTCCGGCAGGGGAAGCTGACCCTGGCGAAGATGACCGAACCGCTGGATATCGTCTGGTCCAGGCCGCTGCCCCAGAACGCGAAGCCGTCCACCGTGACCGTCTCCCAGGACGCGTCCGGACGCTGGTTTGTCTCCCTGCTGGTGGAGGACCCCTCCGTCACGCCGCTCCCCGCAACGGGTCAGGCCGTCGGTGTGGATGTCGGCCTTGATCACCTGCTGACTCTGTCCACCGGGGAGAAGATCGCCAATCCCCGCCATGAGCGCCGTGATCGTGCGCGCCTGGCACAGGCCCAGCGGGAACTGTCCCGCAAGGCAGCGGGGTCGAACAACCGGGCCAAGGCCCGCAAGAAGGTCGCGAGGGTCCACGCCAAAATCGCCGGCCGACGCCGTGACCACCTGCACAAGCTGACCACTCGACTCGTGCGTGAGAACCAAACGCTCGTGATCGAGGACCTGACTGTGCGCACCATGGTCAGGAACCGGAAGCTGGCTCGCGCCATCTCGGATGCCGCCTGGGCCGAGTTCCGGAGCCTTCTGGAGTACAAGGCCGCCTGGTACGGACGGGAAGTGATCGCGGTGGACCGCTTCTTCCCCTCGTCCAGGCTGTGCTCCGCCTGCGGCACACTCGCCCAGAGCATGCCGCTGCACGTGCGCACCTGGACGTGCGACAGCTGCGGAACGACCCACGACCGGGACGTGAACGCGGCGAAGAACCTTCTGGCCGCCGGGCTGGCGGTGACAGTCTGTGGAGCCGGTGTGAGACCTCAACGGAAGACTCCGGGCGGGCAGTCGGCGACGAAGCAGAAACCCTCACAGCGCAAGCCGTGAGAACCCTCCAGGAGAGGGAGAAGCCAAGGGTTCACCTTAACGACACACCCACCACACCACCCCCAACGGACGACGAGGCCCGCTTCCGGTCTGACGGAAGCGGGCCTCGACCAGAGGACGTGAGGATCAGAACGCGGCCTCGTCCAGCTCCATCAGGTCCAGCTCGACGCCCTCGGCGACCTTGCGGGCCAGGGTGACGCCCGGCAGGACGTTGGCGGCGAAGAACTTCGCGGCGGCGATCTTGCCGGTGTAGAAGGCCTTGTCCTTGGCGGAGGCCGTCTCCAGCTTCTCGGCGGCGACCGAGGCGCCCTTGAGCAGCAGGTAGCCGACGACGACGTCACCGGAGGCCATCAGCAGGCGGGTGGTGTTCAGGCCCACCTTGTAGATGTTCTTGACGTCCTGCTCGGTGGCGGCGAGGTCGGTGAGCATCAGGCCGACGATGGCCTCCAGCTCGACGGCGGCCTTGGCCAGGTGCTCGCGGGCACCGGCCAGCTCCTCGCCGCCCGTGCCGAGCGCCAGGAACTTCTTGATGTCCTCGGCGAGGGAGTTCAGCGCGGCGCCCTGGTTGCGGACGATCTTCCGGAAGAAGAAGTCCTGGCCCTGGATCGCCGTGGTGCCCTCGTAGAGGGTGTCGATCTTGGAGTCCCGGATGTACTGCTCGATCGGGTACTCCTGCAGGAAGCCGGAGCCGCCGAAGGTCTGGAGCGACTGGGCGAGCTGCTCGTAGCCCTTCTCGGAGCCGTAGCCCTTGACGATGGGCAGCAGCAGGTCGTTCAGGGCCTCCAGGGCGGAGACGTCCTCGCCCGCGGCCTCCTTGACCTGGATCTCGTCCTGGACGGAGGCCGTGTAGAGCACCAGGGCGCGCATGCCCTCCGCGTACGCCTTCTGGGTCATCAGCGAGCGGCGCACGTCGGGGTGGTGGGTGACGGTGACCTTGGGCGCGGTCTTGTCCATGAAGTTCGCCAGGTCGGGGCCCTGGACGCGCTCCTTGGCGTACTCCAGCGCGTTCAGGTAGCCCGTGGAGAGCGTGGAGATCGCCTTCGTGCCGACCATCATGCGGGCGAACTCGATGATGCGGAACATCTGGCGGATGCCGTCGTGCTTGTCACCGATCAGCCAGCCCTTGGCGGGGTGCTGGTCGCCGAAGGTCATCTCGCAGGTGTTGGAGGCCTTCAGGCCCATCTTGTGCTCGACGTTGGTGGCGTAGACGCCGTTGCGCTCGCCCAGCTCGCCGGTCTCGAAGTCGAAGAGGTACTTCGGGACGAGGAAGAGGGACAGGCCCTTGGTGCCGGGGCCGGCGCCCTCGGGGCGGGCCAGCACGTAGTGGAGGATGTTCTCCGACATGTCGTGCTCACCGGACGTGATGAAGCGCTTCACGCCCTCGATGTGCCAGGAGCCGTCCTCCTGCTGCACGGCCTTGGTGCGGCCGGCGCCCACGTCGGAGCCCGCGTCGGGCTCGGTGAGCACCATCGTGGAGCCCCACTGCTTCTCCGTGGCGACCTTGGCTATGTGCTTCTGGACCTCGTTGCCCTCCTCGAAGAGGATGCCGGCGAAGGCCGGGCCCGAGGAGTACATCCACACGGCCGGGTTGGCGCCCAGGATGAGCTCGGCGTACGCCCAGATCAGGGAACGGGGCGAGGTGGTGCCGCCGATCTCCTCGGGCAGGCCGAGGCGCCAGTACTCGGAGTCCATGAAGGCCTGGTAGCTCTTCTTGAAGGACGCGGGGACCGGCGCGGTGTTGGTCTCCGGGTCGAAGACCGGCGGGTTGCGGTCGGCGTCGATGAAGGACTCCGCCAGATCGTTCTCCGAGAGGCGGGTCATCTCCTCAAGGATGCTCTTCGCGGTCTCGACGTCCATCTCCGCGAACGGACCGGTGCCGTACACCTTGTCCCGCCCGAGTACCTCGAAGAGGTTGAACTCGATGTCGCGGAGATTCGACTTGTAGTGCCCCATGGCGACGGCTCCCGGCTCCGTAGAGAGATCGGCGAGGCACTGGATCCTCGCGCTAGTTCACGTACCAACAAGTAGCTACGATGATGCTACCCGTCAGTAATAAGGCGCAACCCCATCCGGTCATCTGTGACAGGTCACACCGGAACGGTCAGTGCCGCGGTGTAGCCGTCCGCGGCGTCGCCCGTCATCGTCGCCAGCTGCCGTTCGTGACCGTCGCTGAAGATGCCGTCGTCCTCCAGGGAGAGGCTGCCGAGGTTCCGCACGCTCTCGCCGTAGCCGTCCGTGGCGTAGACCGTGTCGCAGACGTCCTTCGGGAAGGCGAGCTGCGAGGTGTTCGTGATCGACGTGGCCGCGGTGGCGTCGGCCAGGCTGCCGTAGACCTCGAAGTGCAGGTGCGGCCAGCGGCCCGGGTAGCAGCCGGGGAAGATGCTCCGGAAGGTGACCTGGCCCTTGTCGTCCGTCTCCTGCACGCCCCGCAGGTAGTTCTCGTCGGTGACGCCCTCGGAGTACAGGGAGTAGGCGCCCTCCCGGTCGCAATGCCAGAGGTAGACGGCGGCGCCCTTCTTCGGCGTCCCGCAGCCGGAGGCCGCGTCCACCACCGTGAGCGTGATCGTCAGGGGGACGCCGTCGGCCGTGCCGCCCGCGGAGTCGCCGAAGCTCCGGGTGATGTCGCTGCGGACGACCCCGCTCTCCTTCAGCACGTTCACGCCGTTGGAACCGTCGCCGGGGAAGGGGCCGGCCGTCTCCTCGGGGATCCGCGCGCACCGGGCGGAGGAGTCGGAGGAGGAGGCCGAGGTGTCCCCGTCCGGCGTGCACCCCACCAGCGGGACCAGGCTCGCGCCTGCCATCAGCCGGATCATCCGGCGGCGGGCGAGGACGGGGAGGTCGTGGGAGAGGCCTCCGTCGTGCTCGGGCGGGCCCTCGTCATGGCGTACGTTCATGACACGACGCTACGAGCGGCGGCCGCGGCGATCCACAGAGCGGGCGCTGTCGACTCGCTGTCGATTTGCCGGGACCGCGGTACCGGCCCGCCGGCCCATCCGATCTCGGTACGCTTGCGCTCATGTACGGCTACGACCAGACAGCGGGCCCGCAAGGGCAGTACGCCCCTCCGCAGCAGCCGATGTCCGGCGGGTACGGGCAGCAGCCGCCGCTGTACCCCGAGCCGTCCCCGCCCTCCCTCACGGACGCGGTGCGCGCCTTCACCACCGGGCAGATGGCCGCCGAGGACTTCCAGCAGGTCTTCGCGACGTCGAAGGTCTACTGCCCGCGCGGCGACAACCCGGGCTTCCTCGCCCTGCACAACACGCAGCAGCCGGTGATCCCGATGTTCAGCACGCTCAAGGAGCTGCGCCGGTACGCGGGCAAGGAGTCCAAGTACTTCGTGATCACCGGCGCCGAGGTGCTGGACCTGCTGCCGACCGGCTACGGCTTCGTCCTCGACATGGAGGGCGAGCACCGCATGGTGTTCGACGCGAAGGCCGTGGAGCAGATGGTCGAGTTCGCGATGCGCCGGATGTATGGCTAGACGCCATTGCTGCGCAGACGGCGGCTGACCTCTACTGCTTCGGCAGGCGCAGCGCCAGGCCGTCCAGGACGACCTCCAGGCCGTAGGCGAACTTGTCGTCGCGCAGCTTCGCGGGGTCGGAGGCCTGCGCGGAGGTCTCGGGCCCGGCGGCCGCCAGGTGGTCGTAGCCGGCCGAGGCCTGCTGGGCCGCGGGCAGCAGCCGGGCCACGAACTCCGACTCGCTCTCGCCGGAGCGGGCGACCGTGGTGAGCCAGGCCGCCTCCGTGGTGCTCATGCCGATGACGTACGAGAAGACGGCGTCGATCGCGCGGCTCGGCTCGGGGAAGCCCGCGGCGGTGAACAGGGCCGCGAGGCGCTCGGAGAAGGCCATGTAGTTGGGCCCGAGGTAGGCGAGCCCGGCCTGGCCGAGGACCAGGGTCAGCCAGGGGTGCCGTAGCGCCGTCGTGCGGAAGGACCCGGCCGCGTCGGTGACGGCCGCGCGCCAGTCGGGGCTGCCGGCCGGCGGCACGTGGATCTCGGCCGCGACCTCGTCCACCGCGAGCTCCATCAGCTCGTCCTTCGTGGCGACGTGCCGGTACAGCGAGGTCGCGCCGGCGTTCAGGCGGGCGCCGAGCTTGCGCATGCTGAGCGCCTCGATGCCCTCGGCGTCCAGCATCGCGATCGCCTCGCGCACGATCACGTCCCGGCTGAGCGCGGGCTGGTCGGTCCGGCGCTGCTCACGGGTCCAGACGGACGGGATGGGGTTCTTGTCCGTCGTCCTGCTCCTGCTCATGGGCGCTCCTCCTGAATGACCCTCTGCGTGCGAACAGCGTGCGCAATCAGCGTACAGAACTCAAGGGTTGCGCACAGCGTTCCTCTGTGCGTACAGTGTGCGCATCGAAGGAACGGTGTTCGCAGGAGGGGAAGAGGAAATGGACGCTCGCAATCCACGGCGCTGGTGGATCCTGATCGTGCTGTGCCTCAGCACGCTGGTCCTGGTCGTCGACAACATGGCGCTGACGGTCGCGGTGCCCGCGCTGACCGAGGACCTCGGGGCGAGCGCACAGGACATGCAGTGGATCCTCGACTCCTACACCCTGGTCTTCGCCGGGCTGCTGCTGACCTCGGGAAGCCTCGGGGACCGCTTCGGCCGCCGGAAGGTGATGCTGATCGGGCTGCTGCTGTTCGGGGCGGCCTCGCTGGGGGCGGTGTTCTGTTCCACTCCGGGTGAGCTGATCGCGGTGCGGATCGCGATGGGCGTGGGCGGGGCGCTGATCATGCCCTCGACGCTGTCGATCCTGATCACCGTCTTCGACGAGGACGAGCGTCCCAAGGCGATGGCCGCGTGGGGCTCGGTGTCGATGCTGGGGCTGGTCGGCAGCCCGGTGCTCGGCGGCGTGCTGATCGACCACTTCGCCTGGCAGGCGATCTTCCTGATCAACGTCCCGATCGTCGCCCTCGCGCTGCTGGCCGGGGTGCTGCTGATGCCGGAGTCGAAGGCGCCGTGGCAGAAGCCGGACCCGCTGGGCGCGGTGCTGTCGGCGGTGGGCATGACGGCCCTGGTGTGGTGGATCATCGAGATCCCGCAGCACGGCGCGTTCGAAGCCCGCTCCCTCCTCGTCCTGGCCGTCGCGGTGGCCGCCCTGGCCGGCTTCGTGATCTGGCAGAACGTGACCCCCTCGCCGATGGTCCCGCTGGTCCTCTTCAAGCACCGCAACTTCAGCGGCGGCTCGCTCTCCCTGGCCCTCGTCCAGATCGGCAACGCCGGCCTGCTGCTGGTGCTGACCCAGTACCTCCAGTTCGTCCTCGGCTGGTCCGCGGTCAAGGCGGGCCTGGCCTTCCTGCCGCTGGCCGTGGCGGCGCTGGCCGGCAACGCGGCCGGGGCGCAGCTCGCCGGGAAGTTCGGCAACCGGTTCGTCATCCTCGGCGGGATGCTGCTCATGGCCGCGTCCTTCGGGCTGCTCACCACGCTCAGCGCCGACAGCGGGTTCACGGTCCCGGCCGTGGCGCTGGGGATCCTGGGCCTGGGTGCCGGTCTGGCGATGCCGGCCGCGGTGGCCGCGCTGATGAGCACCATCCCGGAGGACAAGGCGGGCGTCGGCTCGGCCCTCAACGACACCATCCAGCAGTCCGGCACCGCCCTCGGCATCGCGATCCTCGGCTCCCTGCTCTCCGGCGGCTACACGGACGAGATGCCGGCCGGCGCCCCCGACCAGGCCCGGGAGTCCATCGGCGGTGCGCTGGCGGTCGCCGGTGGCGACACGGGTCTGGTGCGGGCGGCCCGGGAGGCCTTCGCCGCCTCGATGTCGACAACCTTCACGATCAGTGCGGTGGGTGTCCTGGCCGCGGCGGTGGTGGCCACGCTGGTGATGCGGGACCGCAGGACCGGGCCCGCCGGGGCGGAGCGCGAGGAGCGCGAGCTGGCCGCCTGACCTGTCCCGGACCTCCGAAGGCCGTCACCCCGCTGCGGGTGACGGCCTTTCGCCACGCCGGTCTCCCGTGGTTCGCTGCGCCGTCCCCCGGGGCGGGAATGCCCTCCGGCTTTTCTCTGTTGGGGGTGGCAGAAAGTTCAACGCTCAACTAAACTGGGCGTACACGAGGAGGAACCGACATGCCTGCAGTGACCGTCGAGAACCCGTTGACGCTGCCCCGCGTGACCGCGCCGGCCGACGCCGTGGCACGTCCCGTGCTCGCCGTCACGACCGCGCCGAGCGGTTTCGAGGGCGAGGGCTTCCCGGTACGCCGGGCGTTCGCGGGGATCAACTACCGCCATCTCGACCCGTTCATCATGATGGACCAGATGGGCGAGGTGGAGTACGCGCCGGGCGAGCCCAAGGGCACGCCGTGGCACCCGCACCGCGGCTTCGAGACCGTCACCTACATCATCGACGGCATCTTCGACCACCAGGACTCCAACGGCGGTGGCGGCACCATCACCAACGGGGACACCCAGTGGATGACCGCGGGCTCGGGCCTGCTGCACATCGAGGCCCCACCGGAGCATCTCGTCGTGTCCGGCGGGCTCTTCCACGGCCTGCAGCTGTGGGTGAACCTCCCGGCCAAGGACAAGATGATGGCCCCGCGCTACCAGGACATCCGCGGCGGTTCGGTCCAGCTGCTCAGCACCCCCGACGGCGGCGCGCTGCTGCGGGTCATCGCCGGTGAGCTGGACGGCCACGCGGGCCCCGGCATCACGCACACCCCGATCACGATGGTCCACGCGACCCTCGCGCCGGGCGCGGAGCTCACGCTGCCGTGGCGCGAGGACTTCAACGGGCTGGCGTACGTCCTGGCCGGCCGGGGCAGCGTCGGTCCCGACCGCCGCCCGGTCCACACGGGCCAGACGGCCGTCTTCGGCGCGGGCTCCTCGCTGACCGTCCGCGCGGACGAGAAGCAGGACTCCCACACGCCGGACCTCGAGGTCGTGCTGCTCGGCGGGCAGCCCATCCGCGAGCCCATGGCCCACTACGGCCCGTTCGTCATGAACACCAAGGAAGAACTCATGCAGGCCTTCGAGGACTTCCAGAAGGGCCGCCTGGGCACGGTGCCGGCGGTGCACGGGATGACGCCGAGCGGTCCGCAGGACTGACGCGGCACCGGGGCTGACGCCCCGTCACCCTGGCGGGCCTCCCTGACGGGACGGCCCGCCGGAGCCGTGGTCGGGTGGAGAGGTGCAGGTCCCCACCCCGCTGCTTCCCGAAGCCGCCCGGCGTTTCGCCGCCTGGTGTGCCGTACTGCTGCTCGCCGCCGGGGTCGTCTACGTCGGGATCCGGCTGGTCGTGGAGTTCCGGACCGCCGTCGTGCCCGTGCTGCTCGCGTTGCTCGGGACGGCGTTGCTCGGGCCGCTGCACCGGCGGCTCGTGAAGGCGGGGGTGCATCGGTCGGTCGCGGCCGGGCTCACCTGTGTCGCGGTGGTCGCCGTGGTCGGCGGGGCCGTGTACATCGTGGTCGCCGCGCTCATCGACACGGGTGACGAGATCGTCGCCTCGCTCAAGGAGGCCGCGCGGGGCGTCTCCGAGCACTTCGGGGCGGCCGGCACCTCGCTGGACGACCTCGCCTCCAACGCCCGGGAGCTGCTGGGCAAGTTCGGCGGTACGGCCGCCTCCGGCGTGATCAGCGGCGTCAGCGTGGTCGGCGAGTCCATCGCCATGGCCGTCCTCGCGCTGCTGCTCGTCTTCTTCTTCCTGCGCGACTCCGACAAGGCCGCCGGGACACTGCGGTCCCTGTCGCCCCGCGGGTCGGCCGACACTCTGGAGGCCATGGCGCGGCGGGCCCTGAGGGCCGTCGAGGGGTTCATGCGCGGCACGACCTTCATCGCCCTCATCGACGCGCTCTGTATCACCGTGGGACTGCTCGTCCTCGACGTGCCCGGCGCGGCCGGGCTGGGCGCGCTGGTCTTCGTCGGCGCGTACATCCCCTACCTCGGGGCCTTCATCTCGGGAGCCCTGGCCGTGCTGGTCGCGCTTGCCGACCGGGGGTTCGTCATCGCGCTGTGGGTGCTCGGCGTGGTCCTCGCGGTGCAGGTGCTGGAGGGGCACGTGCTCCAGCCGATGATCCAGAGCCGCACCGTGCAGATGCATCCGGCGGTGGTGATGGTGACGATCACGGCGGGCGCGTCCGTGGCCGGCGTACTGGGCATGCTGCTCGCCGTTCCACTCACCGCCGCCGCCTTCGGCGTCGTCCAGGAGCTGCGCATCCGCTACGGGGAGCAGGAGGCGCCTCCGGCCGGGGGGTTGTGACCCGCTGCGGGGTTCCGGGTGTGTCGCCGGGTGGGGAGTCGTGGCACCCGCGGCGTCCCGTGTGCGTTGCCGACCGGACCGCGTGATCCGCTGCGGCGTCCGGTGCGCGGCACGGCACCGCCAGGGCCTCGTGGCCCGCTGCGCGTCGTCGGCCGGGAAGCAGTGGCCCGCTACGGGGACCAGGAGCCGTCGTCCGAGCCGTTCACGGACTCGTAGAGCTCGAACCAGATGCTCTTGCCCTGGCCGCGCGGATCCACCCCCCAGGCGTGCGCGAGGAGTTCGATCAGCACCAGGCCGCGGCCGGAGGACGCCAGTTCCCCGGGTCTGCGCTTGTGCGGCAGGTCGTCGCCGGCGTCCGTGACCTCGATCCGCAGCCGCCGCCCGCCCACCTCGCCCGTCATCTCGGCGACCAGCAGCGCGTCGGAGTCGGTGTGCACGAGGACGTTCGTCAACATCTCGGACAGCAGCAGCACCGCCGAGTCGACCTGGTCGGGCGAGGCCCAGTCGTGCAGCAGCTCGCGCAGCTGCTGCCGGGCGATCGCGACCCGCTCGGGCTCGGCCTGCGCGACGGTCAGCACCGAGCGCCGCGCCGGGGGCCGTACGGTCATCGCGTCGCCGCAGCCGCAGCCCCCGCCCTCCCGGCTCAGCAGCAGCATCGCGATGTCGTCCTCGCGACGGTCCGCCAGCGGGCCGGTGGTGTGGTGCGAGGACGGGCCGTGCACGGCCTGCACCAGGGTGTCGGCGAGTTCCTCCAGATCGCCCTTGTGGTCCTCCAGGATCACGCGCAGCCGCCGCCAGCCGCTGTCCAGGTCGTGACCGCCGGTCTCCAGCAGGCCGTCCGTGCAGATCAGCATGGTCTCGCCGGGTTCCAGCGTCAGCCGGGTCGTGGGGTAGTCGGCGTCCGGGTCGATGCCCAGCGGCAGACCGCCCGACGTCGGCCGGGTCAGCACCGTGCCGTCGGCCATCCGGATCGCCGGGTCCGGATGCCCGGCACGGGCGATGTCCAGCACCCCCGTCGCCGGGTCGACCTCGACGTACACGCAGGTCGCGAAGCGCGCGTCGGCCGGGTCCTCGTCGCTGATGCCGTGCAGGAAGCGGGAGGCGCGCGACAGCACCGCGTCCGGGCGGTGGCCCTCCGAGGCGTAGGCCCGCAGGGCGATGCGGAGCTGGCCCATCAGGCCCGCCGCCCGTACGTCGTGGCCCTGGACGTCACCGATGACCAGCGCGAAGCGCCCGCTGGGCAGGGGGATCACGTCGTACCAGTCGCCGCCGACCTGGAGCCCGCCGCCGGTGGGGACGTAGCGGGCGGCGACGCTCATGCCTGGGATGCGCTGCGGTCCGAGCCTCGGCAGCATCGTGCGCTGGAGGCCGTCGGTCAGTGCCCGCTCGCTCTCGGCCACGCCCGCCCGGGTCAGGGCCTGCGCCAGCATCCGTGCCACCGTCGCCAGCACGGACCGCTCGTCCGGGGTGAACGCGACCGGGTAGGTGAACGCCGCCATCCACGCGCCCATCGTGCGCCCGGCCACGGTCAGCGGCAGGAACGCCCAGGAGCGGCGGCCGAAGCGCTCGGCGAGCGGCCAGGTCAGCGGATAGCGGGCCTGGTACTGCTCGGCGGAGGACAGGTAGACGGCCCGGCCGGTCCGCACCACCTCGGCGGCCGGGTAGTCCGTGTCCAGCGGCATGTCCGAGAAGGGGTTCTCGGTGCCCCGCTGCTGCCCGTGGTGGCCGATGATCGTCAGGCGATCGCCCGAGATCCCGAACACCGCCAGCCCGTCCGGCGAGAACCCGGGCATCGACAGATTCGCCGTGACGCGCAGGACCTCCTGGGTGGAGCGCGCCTCGGCCAGGGCCCGGCCCGCGTCCAGCAGGAACGCCTCCCGCGAGCGCCGCCAGTCCCCGGTGACCGCGCTGCGCCCGGCCGGGGTGCCCGGCGTCGGCTCGGTGACCTCCTGGAGGGTGCCGATCAGCCGGTACGCCTTGCGGGCCCGGTCGTAGGACGGCTTGGAGCGGCTGCGGACGATCCGGACGACCCGGCCCTGCTCGTCCATGATCCGGATCCGGACCTCGGCGAGGGTGCCCTCGGCCACGGCCAGCTGGATCACGCCGGTGATCTCGTTCCAGTCGACCGGGTGCAGCCGGGCCCGGGCCTGGGCCTCCGTGAGGCTGACCTGCTCGGCGGGCAGCCCGAGCAACCGGGCTGCCTCGGCATCGACCGTGACCAGCCCGGTGGCGGTGTCCCAATGCCACAGGCCGGTCGCGAGGGCGGCGAGAGCCTCCCCCACGGCGGGCAGAGGCTCGCCAGTGCGCATTGCCCTACTTTAAGAAGAGGGGATCGAACGCTGCCACCGATAGCGGACACATGCCCGAACGACGACGCGAGCGTGCTCGATCAACAACGACCGCGTGCTCGATCGATAACTGTGGAGAGCCGATCTTCGCCTGCCCGGTACGCTGGGGACCAGTTTCACGTGAAACACAGACCCCGATCAGCGAAGACTGGATGAACGACGATGCATCGGTACAGGTCCCACACCTGCGGCGAGCTCCGCTCCTCTGACGTCGGCAGCGACGTCCGGCTGAGTGGCTGGCTGCACAATCGGCGCGACCTGGGCGGCATCCTCTTCATCGATCTGCGCGATCACTACGGCATCACGCAGCTCGTGGCCCGTCCCGGCACCCCCTCCTACGAGGCTCTCGACAAGCTCTCCAAGGAGTCGACCGTCCGTGTCGACGGCAAGGTCGTCTCCCGGGGCGCCGAGAACATCAACCCCGAGCTGCCGACCGGTGAGGTCGAGGTCGAGGTCGGCGAGGTCGAGCTGCTCGGCGCGGCCGCCCCGCTGCCGTTCACGATCAACACCGAGGACGGCGTCAACGAGGAGCGGCGCCTTGAGTACCGCTTCCTCGACCTGCGCCGCGAGCGCATGCACCGCAACATCCTGCTGCGCACGTCGGTCATCTCGGCGATCCGCCACAAGATGACGGCGCTGGGCTTCAACGAGATGGCGACGCCGATCCTGTCCGCGACCTCCCCCGAGGGCGCCCGCGACTTCGTCGTCCCCTCCCGCCTGAACCCGGGCAAGTTCTACGCCCTGCCCCAGGCGCCCCAGCAGTTCAAGCAGCTGCTGATGATCTCCGGCTTCGACCGGTACTTCCAGATCGCGCCCTGCTTCCGCGACGAGGACGCGCGCGCCGACCGCTCGCCGGGCGAGTTCTACCAGCTCGACATCGAGATGAGCTTCGTCGAGCAGGAGGACGTCTTCCAGCCCGTCGAGAAGCTCATGACCGAGCTGTTCGAGGAGTTCGGCGGCGGCCGCCACGTCACCTCGCCGTTCCCGCGGATCCCGTTCCGCGAGGCGATGCTGAAGTACGGCTCCGACAAGCCGGACCTGCGCGCCCAGCTCGAACTCGTCGACATCACCGACATCTTCGAGGGCTCGGAGTTCAAGGCGTTCGCCGGCAAGCACGTGCGCGCCCTGCCGGTGCCGGACGTCTCCGGCCAGCCCCGCAAGTTCTTCGACCAGCTCGGCGACTACGCCGTCTCGCAGGGCGCCAAGGGCCTGGCCTGGGTCCGCGTCGCCGAGGACGGCTCGCTGACCGGCCCGATCGCGAAGTTCCTCACCGAGGAGAACGTCGCCGAGCTGACCAAGCGCCTGTCGCTCGCGGCCGGCCACGCGGTCTTCTTCGGCGCGGGCGAGTTCGACGAGGTCTCCAAGATCATGGGCGCGGTGCGGGTCGAGGCCGCCAAGCGCGCCGGGCACTTCGAGGAGGGCGTCTTCCGGTTCTGCTGGATCGTCGACTTCCCGATGTACGAGAAGGACGAGGAGACCGGCGCGATCGACTTCTCGCACAACCCGTTCTCCATGCCGCAGGGTGGTCTTGAGGCCCTGGAGACCCAGGACCCGCTGGACATCCTCGGCTGGCAGTACGACATCGTCTGCAACGGTGTCGAGCTGTCCTCCGGCGCGATCCGGAACCACGAGCCGGAGATCATGCTCAAGGCCTTCGAGATCGCCGGGTACGACCGCGAGACCGTCGAGGAGAAGTTCGCGGGCATGCTGCGCGCCTTCCGCTTCGGCGCCCCGCCGCACGGCGGCATCGCCCCGGGCGTCGACCGCATCGTCATGCTGCTCGCCGACGAGCCCAACATCCGCGAGACCATCGCCTTCCCGCTCAACGGCAACGCCCAGGACCTGATGATGGGCGCGCCGACGGAGCTGGAGGAGACGCGGCTGAAGGAGCTGCACCTGTCGGTGCGCAAGCCGCAGCCGAAGTAGGCGATCCCTCGGGAGTGGCTCGGAACCGGCACCGGTTCCGAGCCATTTTCGTACCCAGGGCTCTCACCCAGCTCTCACCCAGACTCCTGACAGTCGCGCTCCCTAGCTTCCTTTCTCATGACGGGACAGGAGACGGCCCGAGGGCCGAAACACAAGCGGGATCTGACACGCCGTAAGGTCGTCGCCGCGGGCGCCGGTGCGGTGGTGGCGGCGGGCGTCGGCGGTTCGTTCGCGGCGGGTGCGTTCGCCGGCGAGGAGACGACGGCCGCCAAGGGGAAGACGGCCGGGACCTCCGCCGAGGCCTGCTACAAGCTGACCTCCGAGACGACCGAAGGCCCCTACTACATCGACGCGGACAAGCTCCGCCGGGACGTCACCGAGGACCAGGAGGGCATCCCGCTCACCCTGCGCCTGAAGGTGATCGACTCCGACACCTGCAAGCCCCTCGCGAACGCCGCCGTCGACATCTGGCACTGCAACGCGCTGGGCGTGTACTCCGGGTACGAGTCGACGGGCAGCGGAGGCGGTGGAGGAGGCGGCGGCGGTACGCCACCCTCCGGCACGCCGACCGGGACCCCCACGGGTGCCCCTCCGGGAGGCGGTGGCGGTGGCGGGGTGCACGAGGAGCCCACCGACGACGAGCGCTACCTGCGGGGCACGTGGCGGACGGACAGGAAGGGCGAGGTCGTGTTCCGCACGGTCTTCCCCGGCTGGTACCAGGGCCGCTGCGTGCACATCCACACCAAGGTGCACGTGAACGGCACCTGGACCGACGCGGGCTACGAGGGCGGAACGACCTGTCACACCGGGCAGCTCTTCTTCGACGAGGCGTCCGTGCTGGCCACGGCCGAGGTCGAGCCGTACTCCACCAACACCACGGCGCGCACGACCCTCGACGAGGACACCATCTACCCGGGCAACGGCACCGAGGGCGGGCTGCTGAAGCTGAAGTACAAGAAGGGCGCAATCGCGAAGGGCGTCGTCGCCGCGCTCACCATGGGCGTCGATCCCGAGGCGAATCAGGACGGCACGGGGGACTCGGTCCAGCCGGGTGCGTCGGCGTCGGCATCCGCCGGCTGACCGGCTGACCGGCTGACGGCTGACCGGCTGACTGGTTTACCGGCTGACGGTGGTGTGTGGGGCGGAGGGTGCAGATCATCCGCCCCACATTCACATATATGGACTTCTGCTCAACCCGTTGACCCGGAACGTGAGCCTCCCTAGGGTCCCTTCGAAACCGCGTACGTGATTGCTGTTCATGTACGTGTACAGCAAGGGAGACAACGATGTCAGAAGCCGCGACGGCGATACCCGAGGCGGAGCAGCGGGCGGTGGGCAAGTTCCTGCGCCGCATGCTGCCCATCCTGGTCCTGATGCTGCTGGTCAACCAGATGGACCGGACGAACGTGGGTTTCGTCCAGGACGAGTTGCGGGCCGACGTCGGAGTCAGTGCCACGGCCTACGGGCTCGGCGCGGGCCTGTTCTTCATCGGGTACGCGCTGTTCGAAGTCCCGAGCAACATGTGGCTGGAGCGGTTCGGCGCCCGGGTCTGGCTGACCCGCATCATGATCACCTGGGGCCTGGTGATCGTGGCGATGTGCTTCATCCACAACGTGTGGATGTTCTACGGCCTGCGCTTCCTGCTCGGTGTCGCGGAGGCCGGATTCTTCCCCGGTGTGCTGCTCTACTTCACCCAGTGGCTGCCGGACTCCAGCCGGGGCCGGGCGAGTGCGATCTTCCTGGGCGGCTCGGCGACGGCGTACATCGTGACGGGCCCCATCACGGGCGCGCTCCTCGAACTGCACGGCGCGGGTGGCATCGCGGGCTGGCGCTGGATGTTCGCCCTGGAGGGTGCCTTCTCCATCCTGGTCGGTTTCATCGCCGGGTTTTTCCTGGTCTCCCGCATCCAGGACGCGAAGTGGCTCACGCAGGAGGAGAAGGACGCTCTGGGCGAGGCGGTGGCGCGGGACAAGGAGGCCCGGGACCGGGCGCCGTCGGTGTCCCGCATGAAGCTGATCTTCCACCCTCAGGTGGCCGTCCTGACCGCGGTCTTCTTCGCGATGGCGCTCACCGGCTACGCGATCACGTTCTGGCTGCCGAGTCTGGTGGAGGAGATCGGCGGGCTGTCGCCCTTCCAGGTCGGGCTGCTGTCGGCGATCCCCTGGATCTGTGCGGTGATCGCGATGTACACGATGAGCCACTTCACGGACCGGGCCCCGGACCGCCGCCCCTACCTGGCGATCGCCCTGCTCCTGTCCGCCACGGGCACGTTCCTCGCCACGCTCGGCTCCCCCTGGTTCGGCCTCGCCGCCCTGACCCTGGCCGCGGTCGGCGGCAAGTGCGCGGCCACCCTGTTCTGGCCGATGGCCCAGTCGGGCCTCGACCTGAAGATCGCGGCACCTGGTCTGGCCCTGGTCAACTCCATAGGAAACCTGGGCGGGTTCGTATCCCCCACGCTCTTCGGCTACCTGAAAGACACGACGGGCAGTACGAACGGGGGCCTGTACACGCTCTCGGCGGCGTCGATCCTGGCGGTGCTGGGGGTGGCGTTCGTACGGCACACCCACAGGGGTGCGCGGACGGACTCGGGTGCGGAGGGCCTGGCGGTGACCGGGCAGCCGGTTGCCCCGGAGGCCCGCTGACCCGAGTCTCGACGGCGGTTTCGGGCCCGCTCCCTGCGATGGGGCGGGCCCGGCCCGCGGGCTCCGATCACCCGTCGGCGAACAGATCCTCAGCGGTGGTGGCCGTCAGGGAGCGGTCGAACCAGAGGGTGAGGGTGTCGAGGTCGGTGCAGGTGGTGATGCGGTCGCGGGTGGCTTCGGGGACGGGGATGCCACGCTTGTCCAGCACGCTCAGGATGGACTCGGCCTTTCCCTCGGCCTTGCCCTCCAGGTACGTCTCCTCGAAGAGGGTTCCCCTGCCCGGGAAGTAAGTGGCGACCATCTTCTCCAGCTCTCTCCATGTCTCCCGGACCGGAGTGTTCTCCAGTCCGACTTCCAGCCATTCGCACCAGTACTTCGCTGTGGCTCTGTCGAACGACCGCATCCCGCGGGCCAGCCCAGCTGAATCCCTTGCCAGGGGTCCGAACGGTCTGGGCTTCGACGGCGATGAGAAAGCCGTCTCCCTCGGACGGCTCGACCTTGAGCACCGTATCCACCCGGCGCTCCAGCGGCTTGATCTCCGTGGCGTCGGGCGTGAGGACCTCGATGGTGGCCTTTGCGGGCGGCGACAGATCCAATGCCTCGAAGACGGGAGTGAGAACCTCCGGGTGGTCCTGGAAGATCCGGTGCGAGGTCTCATGGGTTGATGTGACCATGTGCGCAAGCTAGGTCCATCAAAGTGCGGTGTACTCGGCGGTTGAGCTGCGTTCACTCTTTCGAGAGCGGCAGAAACGTTCACGTCATGTGGTCGACGGCCGCCGGAGGAGATAGCCGGAGACGGAGCCGAGGGTTTCGTCGTCCAGGACGTAGGTGTCCGCCCAATTGCGTTGTTCGACGGGGGCCAGCAGGGACTCGACGGTGCAGGACCAGGCCTCGCACAGGTGACGAATGAAGACGCCCTGCAGATCGCCCGACGTGCGCCACCACTGCTTCTGCCAGGTCGGCGTGGTGTGGTCGCGGGCGAACTCGTACGTGGTGTCACGATGGGCCGCGGCCGGGAAGACCTGTGACAGGGGTGGGTTGGGGACGATCTGGCAGATGAAGATCCAGTTGTCGGGGATCTCGACCCGTTTCCCGGACAGGTGGTGGTAGAGCTCCGGCGGACGGGTCCGCCAGGTGACGGGCCAGCCGAAGGCGAGGAAAATCTCGCTGCGTGCTGCGGCCCACTCGAGCACGTCGGCCAGGCGCAGCACGCCCCGTCCTGTCAGTGCGAAGGCGATGTCGTCGGCGAGCGCGCCGAATGCGTTGTGCAGGGTGTAGGCCAGCTCGAGTTGGAGTGAGTCCTCGAAGAGGCCCGTGTCCCGCAGTCGTTGTTCCTGGGTGCGCATCCACTGCCGCATCTGGTCCTGGGTGGCGACCAACTCGGCTTTGTCCCGTGAGGCGCGGCTGGGCCGGCCGGCGAGGTAGCCGGCGAAGGAGACCGTCGTGTCGGCGAGGAAGCCGTTGACGGTGACCGTGCCCCAGAAGGCGCGCCGGCTCTGGAAGTGCATGCTGTTCCAGAGCATGGCGAGCCCGATGCGCCGTCCCTTGTCGTCCAGCAGCTCGGTGGCCCTGCTGACGAAGTCGTCGCGCATCTGGAGGCGCAGCTTCTCCTCTCCGGCACGCCACTTCGCCGCCTGGGGCGGGTACAGGCGGTCGAACACCTCGTCGGGCGACCCGGTGGCCAGGGAGAACGGTGGAAGGATCTCGGGGTCGGCCGCTCCCGGCTCCCAGGTGTGGACAGGCACCGCGTTCTCCAGGACCAGGCGCTGGGCGAGCTGGGCGAGCCGTTCGTCGTCGGTCCGGCTGAACAGGCCCTGGAGTTCGTAGGGGCTCTTCCGGAGTTTCACGCGTACGGTCGTGCCCTCGGGTACCCAGCCCTGTCCGGTGTGGGGCGTGAGCAGGGGGCGGCTGGAGGGGCCGTCGAAGGTGAGGCGGCGGGCGTCCGCGAGGGAGGCGTCGTAGCGGCGGGTGATCAGTTCCACCTGGTCGCCGAGGAGGAAGACGGAGAAGAAGCCGATGCCGAAGCGGCCGCTGGGCTGGAATCCGCCGTCGGCGAGGCCGGGAAGCCGGTTGCGGACGCTGGTGGAGCTCCAGCCGCTGGTGCCGAAATCGAGCAACCCGTGGACAAGGGTCTCCTCGTCCATGCCGGTGCCGTAGTCGCGGACCTCCAGGTACCAGTCGCCGTCGGTCTCGGTCAGCCGGATCTCCACCCGCCCGAGCGGAAAGTCGGGCTGCAGTGTCTGCCGGGCCAGCACCGCGTCCTGGGCGTTCTGGATCAGTTCCCGTACGGCGACCTCGGGCACGTCCCCGTACAGCTGCTGCCCGCCGAGCGTCCCGACCAGGGCGGGGATGTCGGAGACCTTGACGGTCGCGTCGATGGGGCGCCAGTTCTGCACACGGAAGAGTTCCGCGAAGCGCTCCGGGGAGTCGACGCCGGCGACCGCCCGGGCCGCGAGCCGGCTCCGGCCGAGGTCGTGCAGCAGGGCGTCGACGGCCTTCAGCTCCCGGTCGATACCGCGCAGGTATTCCAGGGCCAGCCACCAGGCGGTGGCATCGTGCGGAGGAAAGGGCCGCAGTGAGCTGTAGGTGACCCGGTCGCCTTTCAGATAGGGGCGGCTGATGTGTTCCTGGAAGCGCCAGTGCTCGCGGGAGATGCCCTGCGGTCCGCGCAGGGAGAACAGGAAGCCGGGAGCACGCCGGCTGTCGACCTGGGTCGCGTCGGCGAGGCGAAGGATGCAGGCCAGCTTGAGCGGCTCGATGATCCACTCGCTGGGCTGCCAGGGCAGCGAACCGATCGGGTGGCGGAACTCCTCGGCGAGCCGGTCCACGGGCCACCAGTGGCTGGCCGCCAGCTCTCCGATCAGCGGGCCGTACACCTCCCGCAACTGCACCCCCTCGATGAGGAAGATCTCGTTGCCGGTACTCGACCGCCACGGCTGGTCCACCAGACGCTTGGCCTGCTCCGCGTGTGTTTCGCGGATCGCGGTCGCCACGCAGGCTTCGGCGATCTCGTCGGGGGGAGCGTCCAGCTCCTCCCGGTCCGGCCAGCAGCCTTCCCGATGGTAGTAGGCCACCGACACGAGATCGCGCCACCGCCTCTCACCGAGCGCCTCGGGCACGGTCGTCCCGTACGCGGCCGCTCCCATCGCCGCGTCGTGCAGCACGAAGGCACAGCCCAGCACATACGCCTCGGCGGGATTCAGTGCCACCTCGGGGCCGCAGACCAGATCGGCCGTTTCCCACAGCGCGTCCACGTGGCTGATGTCGTGCACGGTGAAGTCGGGCATGCTGCGGGCGTTCTCCTCGAGCAGAACGGCCGCCTTCTTGCGTAGCTCCGCGTACGACGTGCGCAGTCGTTCCCGCTGCTCGGAGTGGGCGTCGTGGCCCGGGCGCCCGGCAAGGGTGATCTGCCAGAGAGTCGTGCTGGTGTAGTCGAGCTCGGGCACCGGGCGAGATCACCTCATAGAGGGCAGGAGGAAGGATGCGGCGAGCACCCACATGGTGATCACCGACACGAGAATGAAGAGCAGGACGTACGTCTCGTACCAGCGCAGGAAGTTGCCGGGGCGAGGACGCTTACGGAAGCCGGGCCCGACGACCTCGTCGGTGATGTCGCACTCTTCGTTGCGGTAGTCGAGCCAGGCGAGCGCACCCACCACGATCAGCGTGCCGGTGAAGGCGGCGACCATCGTGGTCAGCGTCAACAGGCCGATGACTCCGCCCCGCGCGGTGGCCGCGGCCAGTTCCCACTTGCGGTAGCCGACGAACAGGGCGAGCGCCGCGCTGACGAGTGCCGTGGCGAGGGTCTGGTAGATGGCGAGAAACCGGTGGGCGTTCTCGTTCACGGCGTGAATCTGCTGCAATACGTACCGGTAGCGTTCCAGCGCGAACTCGTTCCGGACGGCGACCGCTTCCGGCCGCACTTCCCCCGACTCCCCCATCGCCCCCCACCCGCCTGACCAGTTGTCAGCGAAGGTATACCCAACGCCTGTTCGTCCATCCGGTGATAGGGCACGTTCATGCCGGACGGTCTTCGACGAGGTCGGCTCGGCAGTCGCGGCAGTGGCCGGGGGTGGGTGCGCGGAAGGCTCGGTCGCAGCCGCGGCAGTTCTGGAGGGGGTGCCGGAGGGCTGGTGGAGGCTCGGGCGTGCGGTACGGCGGCAGGGGCGGTAGCTGTGTTGTGAGGCGGTGGGCCAGGAAGGCGGCCGGGCGGCGCAGGGGTTCCAGTGGCAGGTCGCCGGTCAGGGCGTGACGTACGGCGGTTGGGGGCAGGTCCCGTTCCAGCCAGGCGGCGACACCGGGGGCGAGGTGTTCGGCGTCGGTGGCGGAGAGCAGCAGGCGGGGGTCCGTGCGGCGGAGGCCGGCGAGGATCTCGATGGCTGTCCGGAGAAGGGTGGGGGAGCTGTATGCGGGCTTCGGTACGGCCGGGAGGGCGCGAGGGCGTGCGGGTTTCTGCCACGGGACGGTGGCCGTGGCGCGGGGCTTGGGCGGTGCCGCCTCGGGGGTGTCGCGGTCGCGGTGTCGGCGGGGCTGGTTGCAGGAGACGGTGCGCGTGACGATCCGGCCGGTCTCGGTGCGTTCGCGGGTGCGGCTCAGGTAGCCGTGGGTCTCCAGCTCGCGCAGGGCGGCGGCGATCCGGGCCGTTCCCTCGGGGAAGCGGGCGGCGAGGGACTTGATGTCGACGGAGGCGCCGGAGGGCAGCGACTGGATGTGGCAGGCCAGGCCGATCGCCAGCAGCGACAGGTCCGGGTGCTGGGTGAGGTGGTTGCCGACCACCGTGAAGCGGGTGGTGTGGCGGGTGTTGTCGTGGATGACGCCGCCGGGGTGCGCCTTCGCCTGCGCGCGCTGAGTCCGCCGGTGCGGGTGGTTTTTGCCGCTGTTACGGGACTGGGCGTGCGGGCGCACGCTAGTGTTTTGGGTGTCCATCGGGAAGGTGCTTCTTCCTTGGTGGTCAGGCCCTCGCATTGGGATGCCAGTCCCGGCGAGGGCCGTTGCATGTCTGGGGTTGTTGTGCCGTTGCTGCTGGTGTTGCGCTGAGCGTAGGGCAGGCAACCGGTGCCGAATCCAGCTCAGTTGGTGATGTTCACTCGGGGGAGTGAGCGTGCGCCGTGGGCGGGAGGGGTGGGGCTTGGTGTGGCTTCTTTCCCTCTCGTGTTCCTTGGGGAAGACCACCGACGGCACCGGAGCGCACGCGGTCGGGTTCCGGTTCCTGCGCCGTCTCCGCTGGTCCAGGTGTTGGATCGCGTTCCGCACGGACGCTGAAGTGGTCCGTGGCCGCGAGGAGTTGGGTGGACTATTCCTTGTTCACATCACTGAGCGTGCCGGCGCCTGAAACCGTGATCAGTGACAGCGTCGATACGTAGGGTGACTGTCCAGGGCTTGTCGGCCGTTGTCCGGACAGCCGGAAGCGGGCCTACGGGTAAGGACGTTGCGGCACGGCACGGCGGTACGACGGAGGGGTGCGGTATGTCGGTCGATGGAGAGGTGCAGCGGCTCAAGAGTGAGGCCGATGAGCCGGGGTGGGAGGTGGACCCGGACGACGAGTGGGGCGTGGCGGTACTCGCCACGGTGGGAAGGCAGTTGAAGCTGCGGCGGGAGGCGGTGGGGATGCGGGCCGCCGACTTCGCGGTGGCGGTCGGGTACGGGGAGGACCTGGTCTACAAGGTCGAGGGCGGGAAGCGGATTCCGCGGCAGGAGTACCTGGAGCGGGCCGACGAGGTGTTGGACGCGGGCGGGCTTGTCGCTGCGGCTTGGGAGGACGTGAAGAAGGTCCGGTATCCGAAGAGGGTTCGGGAGCTGGGCAAGTTGGAGGCCAAGGCGGTCGAGATCGCTCTGTACGAGTGCCACATCATCCCTGGGCTGTTGCAGACGCCGGAACACGCACGATCGGTGATCGGGGCAGCGCAGCCGCCGTACTCACCAGACGATGTGGAACGCATGGTGGCGGCTCGACTCGCCCGGCAGTCGGTCTTCGAACGGTCACCCGCACCAGCGCTCAGCTTCGTCCTGGAAGAGGGGGTCCTGCGGCGCCCCATCGGAGGCACAATGGCGTGGCGTCAGCAGCTCGAACGTCTTCTGGAGGTGGGGCGGTTGCACAACGTCGTGCTTCAGGTGATGCCGATGGACTGCGACACCCACTCCGGCCTGGACGGTCGGATTGAGTTGCTGAAGTTCCCGGATGGCACGGCCGTGGGGCGCTCCGACGGTGCGTTCAATGGCCGGCCGATCTCCGAATTCAAACACCTGCGCGTCCTTGAGTTGCGGTATGGCACCATCCGGGCTCAGGCGCTCTCTCCGCGGGAGTCGCTGGCCTTTATCGAGCTACTGCTGGGAGAGACATGATCCGCAAGAGCACCGCCGGGGACACGTCCGAGCTGGCGTGGTTCAAGAGCAGCTACAGCGGCGGCAATGACGGCAACTCCTGCGTTGAGATTGCCGTCACCCCCGGCACTGTGCATGTCCGCGACTCCAAGAGCGTCGAGGGTCCTCGGCTGGCGATCACGCCCCGCGCGTGGGCGGACTTCCTGCCCTGCGCCGCGGAAAGCCGTTAGCGCGCCACGAACTGGGTCAGGATCGCCTGGACCTCGTAGATGTCGACGCCCTTGGTGAAGGTCTTCTCGATGGGGGTCGGGGTGCCGGAGATCCAGATCTTCAGTTCGGCGTCCAGGTCGAAGGTGCCGGCCGTTTCCACCGCGAAGTGGGTGATGCTGCGGTAGGGGACGGAGTGGTACTCGACCTTCTTGCCGGTGATGCCCTGCTTGTCGATGAGGATCAGGCGGCGGTCGGTGAAGAGGATGGTGTCGCGGATCAGCAGGAACGCGGCGTGGACCTGTTCGCCGTGGCCGAGGAGACGGGCGTAGTCCTGCTGGGCCGACTGCGGGTTCACGGTGTGTGCGTTGCCGAAGAGTGCCATCGGTGATCCCCCCGTTTGCTTGGCCGGATGCCTCGCTCATCCTACGAACAGAGGCCTCCGTAGGGCGATGATCCTGGGGACGAGCCGATCGGGAAACACGTCCGCCCCCAGGAGGAGATCCCCCTAGGGGCGGGTGCGGGGCGGGCGTTACGCGGACTCGCCGCCGAAGCGCTCCTTGTAGGACTCCAGGTCCTCGTCCGTGAGCTTGGCGAACAGGACCGGCGGGATGGTGAAGGGGGTGCCGGCGGGGACGGCGGTCAGGGATCGCGCCTCGGCCGGGGTGACCCAGACCGCGGTGTCGTTCTCCAGGGAGAACGCCTCGCGCATCTTCTTCGCCGACGTCGGGATGAAGGGCTCGGAGACCACGGAGTAGAGGTGGATCAGGTTCATCGCCGTACGCAGGGTGAGCGCGGCGCCCTCCGGGTTGGTCTTGATCTCCAGCCAGGGGGCCTTCTCCTCCAGGTAGGAGTTGCCCGCCGACCACAGGGCGCGCAGCGCGGCCGCCGCCTTGCGGAACTGGATGGCCTCCATCTGGGACTCGTACTCCGCGAGCAGGCGGGCGATCTCCTCGCCCAGCTTCGTCTCCGCCTCGCCCGGCTCGGCGCCCGCCGGAACCTCTTCGCCGAAGCGCTTCTTGGAGAAGGACAGGACGCGGTTGACGAAGTTGCCGAGGGTGTCGGCCAGGTCCTTGTTCACCGTGGCGGTGAAGTGCTCCCAGGTGAAGGACGAGTCGTCCGACTCGGGGGCGTTCGCCATCATGAAGTAGCGCCAGTAGTCGGCCGGCAGGATGTCGAGGGCGTCGTGCGTGAAGACGCCTCGGCGCTGGGACGTGGAGAACTTGCCGCCGTAGTAGTTCAGCCAGTTGAAGGCCTTGATGACGTCGACCTTCTTCCACGGGGCGCGGGTGCCCAGCAGGGTCGCCGGGAACATCACGCTGTGGAAGGGGACGTTGTCCTTGCCCATGAACTGCGTGTAGTGGACGTTCGCGTCCGACTCCCACCACCAGGAGCGCCAGTCGCGGTTCTCCGGGTCCTGGTCCGCCCACTCCTTCGTCGCGCCGATGTACTCGATCGGGGCGTCGAACCACACGTAGAAGACCTTGCCCTCCGCGGCGAGGTCCGGCCAGGTGTCGGCGGGGACGGGGACGCCCCAGTCCAGGTCACGGGTGATCGCGCGGTCGTGCAGGCCCTCCGTGAGCCACTTGCGGGCGATGGAGGAGGCCAGCACCGGCCAGTTGTCGGCTCGCTCGTCGACCCATGCCTCGACCTCGCCCGCCAGGGCCGACTGGAGGAGGAAGAGGTGCTTGGTCTCGCGGATCTCCAGGTCGCTGCTGCCGCTGATCGCGGAACGGGCGTCGATCAGGTCCGTCGGGTCCAGGACGCGCGTGCAGTTCTCGCACTGGTCGCCGCGGGCCTTGTCGTAGCCGCAGTGCGGGCAGGTGCCGATGATGTAGCGGTCGGGCAGGAAGCGGCCGTCGGCGTTCGAGTACACCTGGCGGATCGAACGCTCCTCGATGAAGCCGTTCGCCTTCAGCTCGCGGGCGATCTCCTGCGTGATCTCGTGGTTCTGCGGCGAGGAGCTGCGGCCGAAGTAGTCGAAGGCCAGGTTGAAGCCGTCGTAGATCGCCTTCTGCTGGTGGTGCGCGTCCGTGCAGAACTCGTCCACGGGGACGCCCTGCTCCTTGGCGGCGAGCTCGGCGGGGGTGCCGTGCTCGTCCGTCGCGCAGATGTAGAGGACCTCGTGGCCCCGCTGGCGGAGGTACCGGGAGTAGACGTCCGCCGGGAGCATGGACCCCACCATGTTGCCCAGGTGCTTGATCCCGTTGATGTACGGAAGGGCGCTGGTGATGAGGTGTCGAGCCATCGCGGGCTGCTCCCAAGTCGCTACGTGGGGTGACGATCTCGTGGTCGCGGTCGTCTACGGAACCTTGAAATCGTAGCTGACACGGGTACGCCGCCCGCCTCCCCTTTTACGGGGTGGGAAGCGGGCGGCGTCAGGTGGGCCGGGGAGGGCTACGGGCGCCAGTTCGCCAGTACGCCCTCGTAGAGCTCCTTGTCCGTGAGCTCGCGGGGTGTTTCGCCGGCGAGGAAGTGGGACGTGTTGGGGGTCTTGAGCTTGCGGAGGTAGTCGAAGGCCTTGTTCTCCGGGTCTCCGAAGGCGACGAAGGAGAAGAACACGGCGGGGTGGGTCTTGGCGGCGTCGGTGAGGGCCTGGGTGGCGGGGGTCTTCGCGTCCGGGGCACCGTCGGTCTGGAAGACCACCAGGGCGGGGGAGGCGGGTTCCGCCGTCTTGTCGTGGTGCGCGAGGACCGCTTCCACTGCCGCGTGGTAGCTGGTGCGGCCCATGCGGCCGAGGCTCGCGTGCAGGTCGTCGATCTTGTTCTCGTGGTCGGTGAGGGTGATCTCGCCGGTGCCGTCGAGTTCGGTGGAGAAGAAGACGACCGGGACGGTTGCCTCGGGGTCGAGGTGGGCCGCGAGGGCGAGGGTCTGCTCGGCGAGGGCCTGGGCGGAGCCGTCCTTGTAGTACGGGCGCATGGAGGCGGAGCGGTCGAGGACGAGGTAGACCTTGGCTCGGGTGCCGGTGAGGTCGTTCGTCTCGAGGGTGGTGGTGGCGGCCTTGTAGGCGGTGGTGAGGCCGGGGGCGCGGGTCTTGACGCGGGTGAGGGGGAGGGCGGGGCCGGCCTCGGCTTCGCCTTCGGCCGTGTTGTTCCCACCCGCACCACCCGTGCTGCTTTCGTCGTCGGGTGCGGGTGGCCCCTGTGGGGCCTGGTCGCCGTCGGCGGCCGCGGGTTCGGGGGCCGCATCGGCCTCCACCTTCGGCGCGGCCTTCTGCGTGGCCTTCGGGGCGGCCTTCGGCTTCGCCTTGGGCTCGGCCTTCGGCTGCGCCTTTGCGGACGCCTCTTCGGCGGGCACGGCGTCGGCCTCGGCCTCAGGGGTCGCCTCGGGCTTCGCCTTCGTGTCGGCGGCGGCCTTCGGCGCGGCCTTCCGCTTCGCCTTGGCCTCGGGCTTCGGCTTCGCGTCGGCCGTCGGCTCGGGCTTAGGCGTCGGCTCGGGCTTCGACTTCGCGTCGGCCGTCGGCTCGGCTTCGGCCTTGGCCGTCGGCTCGGGCTCGGGCGTCGGCTCGGCCTTGGCCTTCGGCTCGGCCTTCGGCTTCGCGTCGGCTGTGGGCTTGGCCTCGGCTTCGGCCTTCAGCTCGGGCTTCGCCTCTGCTGCCGGCTTCGCCTCGGCTGCCGGCTTCGCCTCGGGCTCGGGGGCCGTCTCCGGGGCGGGGGTCTCTGCGGCTGCCGGTTCCGGTGTCTTCGGCTCGGCCGGGGTGGGGTCGGGCTTCGGCTCCGCGGGCGCCTTGGCCTGCGGCTCGGGCTCGGCTTCCGGCTTCGTGTCCGCTTCCGCCGGTGCGTCGGCCTTGGTCGTGGCCTTCGCGTCAGCCTCCGTCGCGTCCGCGTCCGCCGGTGCGTTGGTCTCGGCCGCAGCCTTCGCGTCCGTCTCCGTCGCGTCCGGTTCCGCCGGTGCGTCGGTCTCGGCCGCAGCCTTCGCGTCCGTCTTCGCCGCGGGCTCGGGCTGCGCCTCCTCCGCCGGGTTCGGCGTCGTCGACGCGGCGGTCGCGGTCGACGTCTCCGCCGCTTCCTCCACCGGCTCCGGCTCCGGCTTCTGCGCCGTGGCCTCGTCCGTCACGGCCGGCTTCTCGGCGACCGGCGTCTCCGCCGAAGTCGCCTCCGCCTCCGTCGCCTTCTCCCCAGCCGGCTCCTCCTCCGCCGACCGCGCAGGACGCGGAACCGACACACGGTCGAAGGCCGCCGACACCAGGTCGTGTTCCCCGGAGTCCGACGTGCGGGGCTCGGGGACGTTGGCCGTGGGTGTGGGCTTGGGTTCCGGGGAGGGCGACGGGACCTTCGGGTCCGCGGAGGGGGCCGCTGCCGGTGTCCGGTCGGCGGGCGCGAGGGTGTCGCCGCTGGTGGGACCGCCGCTCTGTTCCTCGGTCCCGCCGGTCTCATCGGCGGTCGTCGTCCGCGCCGCACCCTCCGCCTCGGCGGTCCGTGACTTGCGTGACCGTCCGAACGCGTTCCGCAAGAGAGTGAGAATGCCCATGTGCGCGCAACCCTTCGCGTGAGTTGAAGCCCGTCAATCCCTGGCCAGGACGGACACGTAAGGTTAGCGGCCCTCCTGTGTGATCTTGGGCAGGGTCTGTTGTGCCCGGTCCACCCTGTCAAGGGGGACATCCGGCCTGTGCAGGTGTCGCCGGGCTGAATCGACCCAACCCCCGTACGTCAGCCGCAGATTCACTCGTTGTTCACCAGGGCGCCCGGCTACCGCACGTATGTGCCCCTACGGTCACGCTGACACCAAGGGCATTCATGGGGAGAGCAAAGTGCGCAAGCTGCTGCCGTTGATCGGAACACCGTCCGGTTCGCACCCTGGCGGCCGGTCCGCCATGACCTGTCGTTTCCGGTGTGGTGACGCCTGCTTCCACGAGGTGCCCAACACCAGCTCCAACGAGTACGTCGGTGACGTGATCGCCGGTGCGCTGAGCCGCCGGTCGATGATGCGTGCCGCGGCCGTGGTGACCGTGGCCTCCGCCGGAGCGGGCGCCGCGGATGTCGCCCGGGCCCCGCAGGCCGCCGCCGCCCCGGCCGCCGCTCCGGCAGCCGGTGCCGCCTCCGACGCCGCCCGGCGCAAACACAAGGGTGCGCGCGGACTGCGCTTCGCGCCCGTCGCGCCCAACACCGCCGACGCCGTGACCGTGCCGGACGGGTACCGGCAGAACGTCGTCATCCGCTGGGGCGAGCCCATCCTGCGCGGCGCGCCCGCCTTCGACCCGGAGAAGCAGACCGCCAAGGCCCAGGCCGCGCAGTTCGGGTACAACTGCGACTTCCTCGCCCTCCTTCCGCTGCCCGGGGAGCGGAACAGGCAGCTGCTCGTCGCCAACCACGAGTACACCGACGAGATCCTCATGTTCCGCGGGTACGACGCCGCCAACCCGACCCGTGAGCAGGTCGAGGTCGCCTGGGCCGCGCACGGGCTGTCCGCCGTCGTGGTGGAGGGGGACGGCAAGAGCGGGAAGCTCACCGCGGTTTCCCGGCACCAGCTGAACCGGCGCGTCACCGCCACCACCGAGTTCCGGCTCACCGGGCCCGTCGCCGGGTCCGAGCTCGTGAAGACCTCCGCCGATCCGGCCGGCACCAAGGTGCTCGGCACCCTCAACAACTGCTCCGGCGGTGTCACCCCGTGGGGCACGACCCTGCACGGCGAGGAGAACTTCAACCAGTACTTCGCCAACAGCAGCCGGGCGACCGACAAGCGGTACGGGATCGGGACCGGGGCCAGCGAGCGGAAGTGGGAGAGGTTCGACAAGCGGTTCGACGTCGCCCAGGAGCCGAACGAGGTGCACCGGTTCGGGTACGTCGTCGAGTTCGATCCGTACGACCCCACCTCCACGCCCCGCAAGCACACCGCCCTCGGGCGGTTCAAGCACGAGGCCGCCACCGTGCGGCTGACGCACGACGGGCGGCCCGTCGTGTACTCGGGTGACGACGAGCGGTTCGACTACTTCTACAAGTTCGTCGGCAGCAAGCGGATGAAGCACGGGACCAGCCGCGCCGTCCGCGAGCACAACCTCTCCCTCCTCGACGAGGGCACGCTGTACGTCGCCAAGCTCACCGGTGACTCCCCCGCCATCGAGATCGACGGCACGGGCAAGCTGCCGAAGGACGGGGAGTTCGACGGGAGCGGCGAGTGGATCCCGCTGGCCACCGCCACCGCGAAGGGCGCCGTCTCGCACGTGGAGGGGATGAGCGCCGAGGAGGTGTTCGTCTTCACGCGGCTCGCCGGTGACAAGGTGGGCGCGACCAAGATGGACCGGCCCGAGGACATCGAGCCCAACCCGGTGACCGGCAAGGTGTACGTCGCCCTCACCAACAACAGCAACCGGGGCGTCGGCTCCAACGCCAAGGCGGACGAGGCCAACCCGCGCAACGCCAACAAGCACGGGCACGTGCTGGAGCTCACCGAGCGCTGGAACCGGGCGGAGAGCACGAAGTTCGCCTGGTCGCTGTTCCTGGTCGCCGGTGACCCGGACGACCCGGCGACCTACTTCGCCGGTTTCCCGAAGGACGCCGTCAGCCAGATCTCCTGCCCGGACAACGTGGCCTTCGACCCCTACGGCAACCTGTGGATCTCCACCGACGGTGCCCAGCTCGGATCGCACGACGGCCTGTTCGGGGTGGCGACGCGGGGCGAGCGGCGCGGTGAGCTCAAGCAGTTCCTGACCGTGCCGAAGGGGGCCGAGACCTGCGGCCCGATCATCCAGGACCGGCGCGTCCTGGTCGCCGTGCAGCACCCGGGCGAGATCGACGGGGCGTCCGTGGAGAAGCCCGCGAGCACCTGGCCCGACGGGCCCGGCACGTACGTCCGCCCGGCCGTGGTGGCCGTGTGGCGTGCCGACGGGTGCGACATCGGCGTCTGAGCTGATGTCCGGTGGCGGGCCCGGCCCGTCCACCAACGCCAACCCGAAGAAGTCGGCCCGTTGACACCTCATGCGGATACGGCCGCCCTGCTGTGCGGGGCGGCCGTATCCGTGCGCGCACCGGGCCCGGGTCAGCGGCCCTCGTGAAGCGTGAGGTCCGTGACGACCGCGCGGTGGTCGGTGTCGGCCAGGTCGAGGATGCGGGTGCGGCTCGCCCCGAACTCCTCCGACACCAGGACGTGGTCGATTTGCGCGCCGAGCGTGGGTGCCGTCCGGGCCGGCCAGGTGGCCGTGCGGTCGGCGCCGTCCAGGCGGGAGGCGTCGCGCAGGCCGGTGTCGAGGATGCGGCGGAAGGCCGCGTGGTCCTGGGATGCGTTGAAGTCGCCGGCCAGGACGAGGGGGGTGCCGGGGTCGGTGGTGGCCGCCTCGCGCAGGGCGCCGAGCTCCCGGTTCCAGAGGTCCACCTGGCCGGGCAGCGGGGGCATGGGGTGGGCGAGTTGCAGCCGTACGGGGTGCCCGTCGACGTCGGCGACCGCCCCGGGCATGCCCATCGTGCCGCGCACGCCCTCGGTGGGCCGGAGCGGGAAGCGGCTGAGGATGACGGAGCCCTCGGAGCCGCCGCCCTCCACGGCCCGGCGGTGCGGGTAGTCCTGGGAGAGGTCCTGCTTCAGCCGGGCGTCGCACTCGTAGTCGCACTCCTCCACGAAGACCACGTCCGGCTTCTCCCGGCGGACGGCGGTGACGAGGGAGCCGGTGCCCTGGCCGAACTCGACGTTGGAGGTCAGTACGCGCAGTTCGGCGACCGGGCGGCCCACGGGGTCGCCGACCTTGCCGTACGGCTCGATGTACCAGGCCAGCAGGCCGAGCAGGACCACGCCCCAGACGGTCCCGAGCCACCAGCGGGACAGCAGGGTGAGCAGCAGCGCCACGGCGGTGGGCGCGAGCAGCCAGGGGAGGAAGGCGAGGAACTGGGTGACGGGGGTGACGCCGTCGCTGTCGGCGGCCCGGAAGCCGACGACCACGCTCACCCCGGCGAGCAGCAGGCCGGCGCACCAGGCGCCGGGCCGCCGTCCGGGCGGACGGTGCTCCCGCCCGTCGTCCCTGGCGGTCCACTCGGCAGCGGCGGTGTCCAAGGCCCGGCCTTCCGTTCGCGGGGTGGGATGCCCGCATCCTCCCTCAAAGACGGGGTGGGGCGGGGGAAGGTTGCCGTGCATCGACCCGGGCCAGGAATTCCTCCAGCGCCTGGTCGAACACGTCCGGGCGTTCCAGGTTCGGCATGTGTGCCGCGCCCTCGATGACGTGCAGCTCCGCGTCCGGGAGGGCCGCGTGCATGGCCAGGGCGTCGGAGACGGGCGTGAACGTGTCGTCGGCTCCCACCACGACCAGGGCCGGCACACGGACGCGCGGCAGCAGAGCGCCGTAGTCGGGGCGCCGGGCACGGGCGCGCAGGGCCGCGGCCGCGCCCTCGGGGGCGGTGGCGGTCATCATGCCGTGGACATGCGCCTTGACCTCGGCGGACGCGTACGGGGCGACCATCCGCTCCAGGACCTCGTCGGCGTAACCGCGCATGCCTTCCGCGAGGAGACGGTCCGCCATGGCGTCGCGGGTGCGCACGCCCTCGGGGGTCTCCGCCGACGGGAAGGTGTCCGCGAGGACCAGGCCCCGGACGCGCTCGGGGAACAGGCGGTAGCAGTCCATGACGATCTGCCCGCCCATCGACAGGCCCGCGAGGACGAACGACTCCACCTTCAGCTCGTCCAGCAGGGCCTCGATGTCCCGGGCGAATCCGGAGAAGTCCGTGACGGCCGGGGCCGTGGGGGAGGCGCCGTAGCCGCGCAGGTCGGGTGCGATGACGCGGCGGGTACCCGGGAACCTCTCGAGCTGTGGTGCCCACATCGTGCGGTCGAAGGGATGGCCGTGGACGAGAACCAGGGGTACCCGATGCGTATCGGGCCCTTTGTCCTCGTATGCGAGGAAGGGTGCCATGGCGTCGACCCTAGGCCGCCCAACTACTCAGTGCAATAAGATCTTTGCTCTCGGTGCAATCCAAGGGGGAGACCGGCCGATGAGTGACTACCGGCGTATCGCCGACCGCATCGCCGACGACATCGCCACCGGGCGGCTGCGGCCGGGGCAACGGCTGCCGCCGCAGCGCGCGTTCGCACGGCGGCGGGGCATCGCCCCGTCGACGGCCGGGCGGGTGTACGGCGAACTCGTGCGGCGCGGGCTGGTCGTCGGGGAGGTCGGGCGCGGCACCTACGTACGGGCCGCACCGGCCGGGCCGGCGGGGCAGGCGCTCGTCGAACCCTCTCCGGCCGCCGCGCCCGTCAACCTGGAGCTCAACTACCCTGCCGCGCCCGGCCAGCCGGAGCTCCTCGCGCCCGTTCTCGCGCCGCTGCTGCGCCCCGACGTGCTCGCCGAGGCGCTGTTACCGGCCGCCGCCACCGGCACCGAGGCCGCCCGGGAGGCCGCGGCCACGCTGCTCAGTACCCCGGGCTGGCGCCCCGTCCCGGAGCGGCTGCTGTTCACCGGCAACGCCCGGCAGGCCATCGCCGCCGCCCTGGCCTCGCTGGTCCGGCCGGGCGGCCGGGTGGGTGTGGAGCAGCTGACGTATCCGCTGGTCAAGGAGATCGCGGCGCGGCTCGGCATCACGCTGGTGCCGCTGGCCGGGGACGCGGCCGGGCTGCTCCCGGAGGCCGTGGCGGCCGCGCACCGCTCGGCGCCGCTGTCCGCCCTCTACGTGCAGCCGACGCTGCACAACCCGACGTCCCTGACGACGAGCCGGCCGCGGCTGCTGCAACTCGCCCAGCTGGTCCACGACCTGAACCTGCCGGTGGTGGAGGACCGCATCTGGTCCTTCCTCCGGGAGCCGGGTGATCCGCTCGCCGTGCACGCCCCGGCTCTCACTCACGTCGTCGACGGGCTCTCCAAGCGGGTCGCCCCGGGGCTCACCGCCGGGTTCCTCGTGGTGCCGCCGCACCGGGTCGCCGCGGTGGGCGACGCCGTGCGGTCGGGCGGGTGGAGCGCGGGGCGGTTCGCGCTGGAGGCGGCCGTGCGGTGGACCGGGGAGGGGACGGTGGCGCGGCTGGTGGCGGCCAAGCGGGCGGACGCGGTCCGACGGCAGCGGATCCTCGCCGAGGAACTCGCGGGCTTCACCGTGCGGTCCGACCCGGGTTCCTGCTTCGCCTGGTGGGAGCTGCCCGCCCCGTGGCGCGCGGACACCTTCACGGCCGCCGCCGCCGCGCACGGCATCGCCGTCACGCCCGGCCCCGCCTTCGCCGTCGCCCCCGGGCACACGCCCGACGCCGTCAGGCTCGGGCTCGCGTCGGCTCCGGAACCGGATCTGCGACGGGCACTGCGGACCCTCGCGCATGTCGCCGCGCGGCGAGCCGGGGACCGTACCGGCCTGTGACCCAGGCGCCGGCCGCCACCGTCAGGCCCAGCACGCACAACAGCAGCGACACCGTGCGCAGGGTGGCGGTGAGGGCGTCGTAGACCGCGCCCGCGGCGGGGCGGTGGAGGGCGTCGGGCAGGTCGGCGAGGGTGAGGCGGCGGCCGATCGCCACGGCGAGGACCAGCAGCGCGCCGCCCAGGGCCGTGCCCAGGCCGAGGGCGGTGACCGCACGGCGGCGGCACGCGGCGACGGCGATCCCGGCGACCGCGAGGACGGCGGTGGCCGGCGGCAGCCAGAAGGCGGCGGTGTCCAGCACGTGGTACCCCTTGCGCATGCGGTCCGCGTCCTCGGCCGGAAGCACCGGGATCCGCGTGTGCGTGACCGGGATGCGGTGGGCGAACGGCATGTGGTCGTCGGAGAGTCGCTGTTTGACCTGGGCGATGACAGGGGCGGCGTCGACGGTCACCGGGGCTCCGTGGGTGCCGTCGTCGCGCAGGGCGCGCAGCACCGCGTCGTGCACCGCCCGGTTCGCCGCGTCCCAGGCGGTGCGATACGCCTCGGTGCGGGTGAAGGATCGCGCCGCGTCGTGCACGAAGGGCCCGACCGCCCCGCGCAGCGCCCCGGTGTCGACCTCGCGCCCGGCCTCCCGCATGACGCCCTCCCCGACGGCGTCCGCGACCGCGCGCTGCACGTCCGGGTCGGCGGCGAGCGGCGCCATCGTCCGCACGTAGCGGCCGGTGTCGGTGAGCCCGTGGGCCGCCCAGGAGGCGAGCGCCCCGAACGGCACGAGCAGGCACGCGAGGGTGAGCAGAACGGCCGCCAGGGCGTTCCGCCATCGTGGAGGCGCCCTCTCGGGTACGGGCGCCCGGTCGCGTTCGGACACCCTTCCAGGCAAGGCGCCCGCGGCCCGGCCCGCGAGCGCAACGACGGGGTCCGGCCGCACATCGGTCGCCCGGCAGCGCACTCCACCTGCGAGAAGCGGCTGTCACGGGCCCCTCGGCGGACTCACCCGAACGGGTGTCCTGATCTCCGTCAGCCGATCCGCCGGCCCGCGGCGTCCTCGTGCGTGTAGTAGCGGTAGAACACCATCGCCAGGACGCCCGCCCCCACCAGCAGTCCCAGGCCGCTGGAGCTGTACACGGACGCACCGGTCTGGCTGTAGAGGAAGCCGACCGCGCAGCCGGTGAAGACGAACCAGCACAGCGCGTGCAGTTCGCGGGGCAGCAGCGGTGCCAGCGCGCACACGGCGGCGAACAGCACGGCGAACACGAGCGCCGTGACGAAGCCGAACAGCAGGTTCCAGCCGGTGATGGGCCCGCCGTGACGCTGGTTGGCCGCGGCCCAGAAGCCGTAGACCAGTCCGAGCACCACGGGCAGACCGACCTTCACGGCGGTGTGGATCCGCGGGCCGAACACGTCGGGCCTACGGCGTTGCGTGATCATCCTGCGTGAGGCGGGTGCCGCATGAGCCATGACAGCTCTCCTCTCTGTCCCTGCCCCTGGATCCAGGGCACACCGGCGGGCAGCCCCTGGCAAGTCGGCGCAGCGGCCGGAACGGGATGCGGCCGGTGCCGCCCCGTGTTTCGCTGGGGCCGTGAGCCGCCACCGCAGGGGGCACGGCCCGCTCGTCCGGCACGCCCGGGCCGGGCCCCGCGACGTCGTGCGGCGGCAGGAGCTGCTGCGGGTACGGGGCCGCAGCGTGGCCTGGGTGCCGCCGCTGCTGCTGCTCGTCGCCATCGCGGTGGCCGACTACCACACGATCGGCGAGTTCCGCATGATCTCCTGGATCGTGCTGGTGCCGGGGATCGCCGCCGCGATCTGCGGGGTGTGGGGCACGGCCCTGTTCGCGGTCCTCTCGCTGGTGACGTACGTCGTCGCCGACAGCGCCTGGCCGCACGAATACCGGGCCGGACGCGCCGACTTCGTCCTCGTCGCCCTCGGCGGCATCCTCGCCACCCTGGCCTGCGTGATCCGTGTGCGCGACGAGCACCGCGCGCTGCACATGGGCGACGTCACCGACACCATCCGCCGCACCGTGCTGCGCCCGCTGCCGCCGGGCTGGGGCGGCCTCGACCACGCCGGTGTCTACCTCACCGCCGACGCCCACGCCCGCGTCGGCGGCGACTTCTACGACATCCAGCCCGGCCCGCACGGCACCCGCGTGCTCGTCGGCGACGTGCAGGGCAAGGGCCTGGGCGCGGTGGAGGCGGCGGCCGCGCTGCTCGGCACGTTCCGCGAGGCCGCGTACCACGAGGCGGACCTCGCCACGGTCGCCGAGCGGCTGGAGACGCGGATGATCCGGCACCGCGGGCACACCTCCGCCCTGGGCCGCTCGGACGGCGACCGGTTCGCCACGGCCGTGCTGCTCGCCTTCCCCGACGACGACCAGGAGGCGGTGGACGTCGTGCTGTTCGGGCACGAGCCGCCGCTCGCCGTCGGGCCGGGCGGGGTGCGCACCCTGTCGGCCGGGGCCGGGCTGCCGCTCGGCTGCCGGGACCTCGCGCCCGGGCCGCCTCATGCCCGGCGGTGTCGGGTCGCCGGCGACGAGACGCTGCTGCTGGTGACGGACGGGGTGACGGAGGCCCGCGACGCCGACGGGGCCTTCTACCCGCTCGCCGACGAGGTGGCCCGGGCCGTCGCCGAGGACCCGGGCACCGCCGAACCGGCCCGCCTGGCCGCCTTCGTACGGGACGGCACCCTGCGGCACGGGAGTGGGCACCTCGCCGATGACACCACGGTGTTCGCCGTCCGCAGGAGACCCGGGGGCGAAGCCCCCGAAGGCGGACGTTTGCGGTCCTGAGACCCACCTTCGCAGCCGCAGCGGTTACGGTGCTGACGTACGTGATCGACACAGGGGGTGGGGCGATGCCCGGAACCGTGCTGCTGCTGGCGGCCTCGCCGGTGGGCAGGGGGCGCCTGGTGGACGCCGCCTCCGTACTCCCCGTCCTCGCCGCCGTACCGCCCGCGGTGCTGTCCGGCACCGACACCGCGAACGTCGTCGAACTCGCCGACCCCTTGGAGCCGCAGGCCGTACTCACCCGGCTCCGCGCCGCCGCGACGGCCCCCGGACCCCTCACCGTGTACGTCACCGGCCAGCTCCAGCTCGACCGCCGTCAGCGCCTGCCCCACCTCGCGCTGGCCCGCACCACCGCCTCCACCGCCCGCTACACGGCCTTCCCCTGGCACTGGTTCCGGGAGGAACTGCGGCTCAGGCCCGCCGGCGCCACCACCCTCCTGCTCGACCTGCACGCCGACGCCGAGACCTGGGAGCTGCTGCGCGGCACCCCGCTCGACTCGGGACGGGGCAACGCCGTTCACGGTCGCATCGCGCCACCGCCGTCCAGACGCACGGTCGCGGCACCGGCGTACATGAAGGCGGTCGCGACGATCCTGCGCAGCGGGTTCCGGCCGCCCGTCGAGCAGTTGCACCAGCAGGCGCTGAGCCGGATCGCGCCGGAGAGCGCGGGCACCGACCTGGTGCTGAGCACGCCGAGCCCGGCGGGCGGGGATCCGCACGCCGCCATCACCGCCGCCGTCCAGTCCGGCCGGCACGCCGACGCCGACGCGCTCGCCGCCCGGCACGAGCAGGCCGCCGTCACCGCGCACGGGCCCGCGTCCGAAGAGGCCCTGCACTGGGCCGAGGTACGGGCCGACCTGGCGATGTTCGCCGGGGACGCCGCCCGCAGCTGCCGCACCTGGCTGATGATCGCCACCGCCCGTCTGAACGCCGGGCAGGCGCCGGACGCCCCCGCCGTCGAGGCCGCCGTGGACCGGGCACACCACCAGTGGGGCCAGGTCCGCGACACCACCCCGGCCCGCGAACTGGGCGCCGCCCTCGCCGCGTTGCGCGGCAGGGTGCCGGGGCGGCGCCAAGGGGCGCTGGACCATGTGCAGCGGCAGTTGCGGCAGTTGCAGACCCAGGCCTGAGCCGCGTGCGCCGTGTGCGCGTGGCGTGAAGGGGGCGTGCAATCGCTTTCGCGGGTCACGTCACAGGTCTGCCGCCGGGGCCTGACCCGGTGTCATGATGGCGGGCATGACAGAGGGGGACCGAGTGGCTGTCTTAGGCGTGCGCGTCCGGCTGGGCGCCGACGCGACCGTGGATGATGTCAGAGCTCTGAAGACGTGGCTGGAGCGCGAGGAGCAGCTGGCGGAACTGCTCGCCGACGAGCAGCTGCGCATCGAGGTGCAGACCGGCGCGGACGGGACCGAGGGACGCCTGGGGCCCGACCTCGAACTCGTCCTGAGACTGCTCGGTGACGTCGTCACGGTCCTGGCACTGACCGAGTACACCGCACGCGCGGTGAAGACCTGGACGAACAACCGCCGCAGGCTGCAGGGCGGCCATCCCGATCCGCAGATCCGCCCACTGGACCCCGACGGGGAGTAGGCCGGTGAGCCGCTTCGACCCGCGCCACAAGGGGAACCGGGCGCTGCTGGTCGGTGTGTCCGAGTACGACCACACGGCACCGGATCCCCAGGGCGTCAGCGGTCAGCTCCCGGCCGTCCGGCACAACCGGACGGCACTCGAGGACGCGCTGAACCGGGGCGGGGTGTTCGGCGCGGGCGAGGTGAGGACCCTGGCCTCGCCGGCCCCGGACGACTTCACGGGGGCGCTGCGCCGCGCCTGCCGTGAGGCCAAGGGGCTGCTGCTGCTCTACTTCGCCGGGCACGCCGTCACCTCCACCTCCGGCAACGAACTGCACCTCCAGATGCGCACCGCGCGGGTGCTCACGGGCCATGGGCTGCCCGGCTCGGTGAGTTTCAGCCAGGTGCTGGGCGAGCTCGCCGAGAGCCACGCCGAGCAGGTCGTGGTGATCCTCGACTGCTGCTACGCGGGCAATGCCGCGGGGATCTGGCACCGCCTGGACGATCCGAAGCGGAAGAAGCACAAGATCCTGCTGCTGATGAGCGTGCAGCCCAACCGCTGCATCCTGGGCGGGACCGCCGACGTGGCGACACCGTTCACCCGCGAGATGGTGCGCGTCCTCGACGGGGGCGGCGAGGTATGGCTCTCCCAGCTGTACGCCGCGGTGAAGGAGCGGATGGCCGCGGCGAAGTACAAGGCGGAGGCCGACGACCCGCAGCGGCCGCAGGCACTGGCTCCGCCCTGGGACTCGGACGACGTGCTGCTGGCGGCGGGGCCGGGCCCGGTCACCAACGGGCCCGGCCCCGCGGACAGCGGCTGGTTCCCATGGCTCCGGAGCCTGCTCGCCCGCGCCCGGAAGGCCGTCGCCCGGTCCGGCCGTACCGCGCCGGCGGCTGTGCTCGCCCTGCTCGCCACCGGCGCCGGCGGCTACGGCATCCTGGCCCTGACCGGCGACTCCGGCCCCTGCAGACCGCCCCTGGAACTGCGCGTCCTCACCGACCCCGACCTGGAGCCGGCGATTCGGGCGGCCGCGGACGCCTATGTCACCTCGGACGCCAACACCACCGGAGAGGGCTGCCGGCGCAGCGGCGTCACCGTCAACAGCGCGGGTGCCGCGGCCGTGGTGACCGCCCTGGGGGAGCGGACCGACGCCTGGCAGCAGCCCCGTGAGGACGACAACCCGCAGCGGGACATCGGCCCGCAGCCGGACGTGTGGATCCCCGGCACCCGCGCGGACGTCGACCTGGTCACCCGGGCCGCAGCCAAGGAGGACCGCGTCTTCGCCCGGCTGGAGCCGGAGGCCGAGCCGATCGCGTACTCACCGGTCGTGCTGGCCGTACCGAAGGCACTCGGCGCCGGCCTCGAACGCACCGGGCGGTCACTGTCCCGGCTGCTCGACGCCCTCGGACAGCCCGACGGCAAGACCGAACTGCACCGAGCCGACCCGGAGTTCACCGACTCGGCACTGCTGGCGACCATGGGCCTGTACGGCGACGAGCCCGGCGCGCGCGGTGCGGCCGACGCGCGCGACGCCGAGCTGGGCCTCGCCCGGACCGGGCGGCCCGAACCCTCGGCCGCGCGGCTGCTGTGCGCGCTGCCCGGTGACGAGGCCGTGGACAACCGCGGCACGGCGCTGGTCCCGGAGTTCCTGCTGAGGAGCGGCATCGGCTGCCACCCGGTCACCCGTGCCCAGCGGGTGGCCGCCTACCCCGACGACGTGCCCGGCCTGGAACCGGCGTTCGTCCGGGTGCGCTGGGAGGACGGCGACCGGGACGCCGACGCGCGGGACGACGCGGTGGACCGCTTCCACAGATGGCTGACCGGGGAGGACGGCCGGACGGTGCTCGGCGAGCACGGCTTCAGGTCCGCGACCGGTGAGCGCGGCCTGCTCGAGGCGACACCGGCCCCCGGAGGCCTCATCGAGTCCGTCCGCCCGGCCGGGAGCGCCGACCCCTCGAAGATGGAACGGGCACTGGAGCGCTACGGCAACGCGCACCAACCCGGCCGGGTCCTGTTCCTCCTCGACAGCTCCGGCTCGATGGCGGGCCGGTGGGACGGCCCCAGTGGCGGCCCGGGCATCCTGAAACAGTCCCTGCCCGGGCTCGGCGGGGAGGACGAGTACGGCGTGTGGGCGGTGCACGGCACCGGCGACCGCACGCACACGGAGCTGCTGCCCTTCGGCACGCACGCGTCCTCCGAGGCCGAACACGCCCTGGACGACGCCGAGGTGCGGGACGCGGAGGCCGATCCGCCCGGCGCCCTGCGGGACGCCCTGGCGTTCATGCGGGAGCGCGGCGCCGACGACGAACGGCCGCAGCTGATCGTGTACCTCACCGACGGCGAGGACGACGGGCGCCTGACCGGCAAGGCCCTGAAGGAGGTCCTCGACCGGGCCGGCGGGGCGGGCGTCCCGGTGGCCATGGTGTCCCTGAGCAACTCGGGCTGCGACCGGGACCGCCCCGCCACGCGCATCGCCGAGGCCGGCCGGGGCCGCTGCCTGGACGCCGGGGACGACCTCGTGCCCGCCCTGCACGACGAGGTCGCACGGACCGGAACGGGGGAGGAATGACGGCCCGCCGCCTGACGGCCACGGCACTGTCGCTGCTGTCCCTGCTCGCGCTCACCTCCTGCACCGGCAAGGAGGCGCGGGAGCAGCCGCAGGGCGCCGACCCGCCCCGGATCGTGGTGGCCAGCGGACAGGACGTCACCGGCAACAACGGCATCCGCCAGCAGCTCATCGACGCCTGGAACGCCAAGGAGGGCGAGCACGGCTACCGGGCCCGCCTGGTGGAACTCCCCGGCTCCGCCGACCAGCAGCGCAGCCAGCTGCTCGGCGCGCTCCAGTCCGGCGGCGCCGAGTACGACGTGGTGAACCTGGACGTGACCTGGATCCCGGAGTTCGCCGACGCCGGCCTGATCCGCCCGCTGACCGGCGCGGCGGTGAAGTCGCCCGACGACATCATCCCGTCCGTCGACCGCACGTCGTTCTGGGACGGCGAGCGGTACGCGGTCCCCTTCAACAGCGATGTGGGCCTGCTGTACTACCGCAAGGACCACCTGCGCGACGTCGGCACCTCCCGGACCGAACTGGGCGGCGGTGTGACCTGGGACGACCTGCGGGAACTGATCGACGCTGTCAACGACCGGCCGAAGCCCAAGGGTTACAAGGACGGGTGGACCACGCAGCTCGCCGCCTACGAGGGCCGTACGGTCAACGCGATCGAGGCGTTCGCCTCGGCCGTCCCGGACTTCGCACTGACCGACCAGGACGGCCGGTACACCGCCGACGAGGCGCAGTTGACGGCCGGGGTGACCGAACTGCGGGAGCGCACGGCGTCGCCGTACATGCTCGGGGAGGCCTCCGGGTCCCGCGAGGCCGAATCGCTCAGCGCCTTCGCGGAGGGCCGCACGACCTTCCTGCGGCACTGGCCGTACGTCTACCCGGCCCTGTACGAGAGGTTCAAGGGGGACCTCGGTGTGACCCGGCTGCCCGGCAAGGCCGTGCTCGGGGGCCAGAACCTGGCCGTCACCTCGTCCACGTCCGAGCAGCGGGCCGCCAAGGCCGCCGAGCTGATCGCGTTCCTGACCGACCCGGACAGCGAACGCTGCCTGCTGCGCGCCGGGTTCGCCGCGACCCGCACCTCCGCCTACCAGGCTCCCGGCAGCGCCGACGCGACGGAGTGCCGGCACGCCGCCGCGTACTCCGAGAGCGCCTCGGCGTCCCCCACCGGCGAGAGCGCCGAGCTCAAGGCACCCGACCGGCTCGCGAACGGCGTCAGCTACTCCCGGCACATCCTGCTGCCCGCCCTGAGCGAGGCCGTGCAGCGCCCCCGCACGCCCCTGTACGGCGCCGTCACCCAGACCCTCATCACCGAACTGGACGCCCTGTACGGCCCCCGGCCGGCGGGTGCGGCACGGCCGGGTGACGCGCAGGTGGCGAAAAGTCTTGACGAGGCATTGAGCAAGGTTTTACCCGGTTGAATTTCCTCCCGGTGATGTTCACAGTTTCTCCATTGCGAACGTCTGTCCCCGTGGGTAGCCTCAATTTCGCACTGACCATGCAATCCGAGTACACAATTCAAGAAAACGGGGATGGACTTCGTGAGCGTACGAAGCAAGGGAATTTCTTCCGTAATCGCCTTCGCCATGACCGGCGCGCTGTGCGGTGTCGGAGCACAGGCCGCACAGGCGGCTCCGGCGCAGCCGGAAGTGCGCGCCGGAGCGGACGAGATCTGCGCGGTCCTGGGGATCGGCAGTGGCGCGGCAGGCCTCACCAAGGCCCTGGCCAAGGGCGCCTCGTGGGTGGGGATCGGCGCGAGCATCGGGTGCTACGCGTACACGAAGGCGAAGGAGGCCACGCCTGCGGAAAAGCGGGCCGCCATGATCGCGTCGTACAAGAAGTACCAGGCCATGAGCGACATCAAGAAGCTCGATGCGCTCGGCTACTACTGCCGGAAGGAAAGCGGCGGCGGCGGTGGTACCGATGTCGCCCCAACCAACGTGTCGGTGAAAGCGGGATGGCGCGACATCAAGATGAAGGGCGTCACGTACAAGTGCACGGCCAACAGGGACTGACCGGCCGTCGCGGTCCGGGCTATGGAGAACGGCTGCTGTTCTCCATAGCGCTGGTCGTGGTGAGCCTGTTGTGGATCACCCAGGACATGGCCACGTGGGCGACGGTGGTGTGCGCGGCAGGCGCCGCCGTCGGTGCGGCTGGAATTCTCTATTTCGGCCGGCGCTGTATTCGCTCACGCGGGAATGCGCGCTGACCGAATTCCTGGCCGCGTCCCGCCTCGGCGAGTTCGTCCACAGCTGTGGACAACGGCGGCCGTGGGCACGTGTCCGTGACCTCCACGCGCAGTCCCCGCCCGTCCGGCCGCCGCAGCACCAGCACCGCGGCGCGCCGGCCGGGCGTGTGGCGTTCGCGACCAGCTCGGTGCGCCGGGCGCTGCCCCCCCCCGGGCTCAGCGGGAGTCGGCGACCGTCCGCTGCTCGGGCTGCGGGGTCTCCGCTCTCGCCGGCCCCGCGTTCGCCGCGAGCAGCAGGGTCGCCACGGCGACGAGGGCGGCGGCGAAGCCTCGGGCGTACCGCTCGGCGGTGCGTGTGCGTTCGAGCACGGCGACCTCGCAACTGGGGCGGTGGCTACGGGGGGCAACGTATTAAGCGTCTTCAACAATTCGGCTTAACACTCCGTTTAACCTAGGGGCAGTTCAGGCCGAACGGCAAGAGGCACAGGGGGAGTTGGCGTGGGGGAGCGTGACGATCCGGGGACCATCGGCCGCCGGGTGCAGCGGTTGCGTGTGGAACGCGGCCTGACGCAGCGGCAGTTGGCGGAACCGGCGTACACACCGGCCTACATCTCCACCCTGGAGTCGGGCCGGGTGCGGCCCTCCGACGACGCGCTGCGGCATCTCGCGGACCGGCTCGGCGTCGCCTTCGACGAGCTCGCCAGCGGGCACTCCGCGCGACTCGCGACCGAGCTGCGGCTGCGGATGACCGAGGCGCAGCGGACCCTCGCCGTCGGCGAGACCGAGACGGCGGCCGAGCAGTACGCCGAGCTGCTCGTCGAGGCCGAGACGCACCACCTGACCGCGGAGCAGTCCGCCGCGCTGCTCGGACTCGGCGAGTGCGCCCTGGAGACGGGCGAGCTCGTGGCGGGCCGGCAGTACTTCGAGCGGGCCGAGGAGTGCCTGGCCGGCGCGCCGCTGCCCGCCCGTGTCCCGGCCCTGCGCGGCCGGGCCGTGGCGCACTACCTCGCCGGTGAACTCCGGTACGCCGTCTACCTGCTGGAGACCGCCCTCGACGAACTGAACCGCGGCGGCCTGCACGACCCGGACGCCCTGCTGCTGCTCTACGCCAGCGCCATCGGCCCGTACATGGACATGGGCGCGCACGCCCGGGCCGCCCAGGCCGCCGAGTTCGCCCTCGCCCTCGCCCCGCAGTCCGGTGACCCCGCCCTGGTCGCCCGCATGCACCGGTCCGTCGCCCGCACCCTGGTCGCCGAGGGCCGCCTCGCCGAGGCCGACGCCTCGCTGGCCAAGGCCGCCGAGCTGTACCGGGGCCTGCAGATCCGCACCGAACTGGCCAACTGCCACTGGATGCGCGGCTACGTCTACGCCCAGGACGGCCGGCTGGAGCGCGCCGAGGAGGAGCTGCGGCAGGCCCTCGGCATGCTGTCGGCCAAGCGCGCCGCCCTCTACAGCAGCCAGGTCGCCGTCGAGCTGGCCGACGTGCTGCACCGGCGCGGCAGGTCCGACGAGGCGGCGGCCCTGCTGCACGACGTCCTCGGGCACCTGTCCCCCGACCGCGGCGCCGTGCACTCCGCCGCCGCGCACCGGCTGCTCGGCATCATCGCCGAGGACGCCCGCCGCACGGAGGACGCCGAGGAGCACTACGTCCGCGCCCTGAGCCTGCTGGAGCGGGCCGGTGCCGCCGGTGACCTGGCCGACCTGTGCCGGCTGCTCGGGGACCTGCTGCGGCGGACCGGGCGGGTGGAGGCGGCCCTGGACGCCTACCGCACGGGCCTCGGGCACCGTACGGCTCCCGGCACCACCACCCTCGGGCCCGCGCCCGCACAGCCCCCTCTGTGAGAAAGCAGGGACCTCGCACAGCCGTGCGGGTTAGCCTCCCTCCCGGGAAGTGAACGACCGGGGCGGGCCGCGTGGAGAACCAACGAACGATGGCCGACGGCATACGACTGGGCCTGCGGGCCCTGGTGTACGCCGTCCTCGGGGGTGCCGCGCTGCTCGCCATCGCGACGGTGGCGTCGGTGCTCGGGCCCATGCTGGCGCTCGACCTCTACACCCCGCCGGTCGCGGCCTGGTGGACGGTGTTCACCGCGATCACCGTGCAGGGCGTGCCGTTCCTGCTGCTGGGCACGGTCGTGTCGGCGGCGATCGGGGCGTTCGTGCCCGAGCGGGTCTTCCAGCGGGTGCTGCCGCGCCGTACGGTGTTCGCCGTGCCGGTCGCGGGGGCGGCGGGGGTCGTGCTCCCCGGCTGCGAGTGCGCGTCCGTGCCGGTGGCGGGGAGCCTGATGCGGCGGGGTGTCGCACCGGCGGCCGCGCTCGCCTTCCTGCTGTCGGCGCCCGCGATCAACCCCGTCGTCCTCGTGGCGACCTCGATCGCCTTCCCCGGGCAGCCGGAGATGGTCCTCGGCCGGCTGGTCGCCTCCCTCGGCACGGCCGTGGTGATGGGCTGGCTGTGGGCGCGGTTCGGGAAGGAGCAGTGGCTGCGGCTGCCGAAACGGAGCTCCGGACGGACGCCGGCCGGCGGGCCGCGCGCCTTCGTCTCCGGCCTTCAGCACGACTTCCTGCACGCGGGCGGGTTCCTCGTCCTCGGGGCGGCGGCCGCGGCGACGTTCGCCATCGTCGTGCCGCGGTCGGTGCTGGAGGTGTTCACCGGGTCGGCCTGGCTGTCGGTGCTGCTGCTCGCGGTGCTGGCGGTCGTGCTGTGCGTGTGCAGTGAGGCCGACGCCTTCGTGGCGGCGTCGCTGAGCGGCTTCTCCCCCACCGCGCGGCTGGCGTTCATGGTGGTCGGGCCGATGGTGGACCTGAAACTGATCGCCCTCCAGACGGGCACGTTCGGCAGGACCTTCGCGGTGCGGTTCTCGGCGGCGACGTGGGTGGTGGCCGTGGCGAGCAGCGTCCTGGTGGGGTGGTGGCTGCTGTGAGGCGCTACGGACCCGCCGTGCTGCTCACGCTCGTGGGCGCGGCGATCCTGCGGGTGTCGCTCTTCAGCGAGCTGTATCTCCGGTATGTGCAGGCGGGGCTGCGGCCGTACCTGGTGGTGTCCGGCGTGGCGCTGGTGCTGCTGGGGGTGGCGGTGGCGGCGGTGACACGCGGGGCGGCTGCCCATGAGACCGCTGACCACGAGCACGAGCACGAGCACGAGCACGAGGAGGAGCAGGAGCAGGAGCAGGAGGAGGAGCAGGAGCAGGAGCAGGAAGGGGAGCACTGGGGCGACGGCGGTCACGCGGGCCACAGTCACGGCCCCGCCGGTCCCCGCGTCGCCTGGTTCCTCACGCTCCCCGCCCTCGCCCTCCTCCTGTTCCCGCCGCCCGCCCTCGGCTCCTACAGCGCGGAGCGCGAGGCGGCCCAGCGTGCCGCCCGGGGCGTCGGCACCTTCCCGGCCCTGCCGGACGGCAACCCGGTCGACCTCGCCCTCGGAGAGTTCGGCTCCCGGGCGGTCTACGACAGCGGCCGCTCCCTGAAGGGCCGTACGGTCCGGCTCACCGGCTTCGTCACCCGCGACGGCGACGGCACCTGGTACGTCACCCGCCTCCTCGTCTCCTGCTGCGCCGCCGACGCCACGGCCGCCAAGGCCGAGGTGCGCGGTGCGCAGGATCCGCCGGTCGACACCTGGGTGACGGTCACCGGCACGTGGCATCCCGAGGGCGGACTCGGCTCGGCCGCCGCCTGGCCACCGGTCCTCGACGCCACCTCCGTACGACGGGTGCCGCAGCCGGACAACCCGTACGAGAAGCGCTGAGGCCGGACCCCCGCGGCGACGGCCCCGCGCACGGGTTTTGCCCCACCGGCTTCGGGTAGTCGGGGCACCAATCGGCAGGTTCCGGAGTGATCCGGGCGAGTGCCGGGCCCGGTGCGCGGCGAGCACCGGGCTGGGACACCCCCGGCCGGGCGCACGACGGCCTCGCGGGAGCGGACGCACGGCGGCCTGCCTCGCCCATGGGCCCGCCCCGGAAACCGCCGGCGGTGCAGGGCGCGGTGATCGAAGGAGGCGGTGGTCGTGCGGCCCAGGGACGATCCCCGAGGCGCCTCAGGAAGCGACCCGGGTCCCCGCCGCACCGGGGGCAGTGGCCCGGACCCGGACGGAGTCCGGGCCGCCGACGTGATCGCCCGAGGGGTACAGGGCGCCGAGCCCGGGGAGGTGCCGGGGCGGCTGTGCGAGGTGGCGGTGGAGCTGCTGCCGGTGATCGGCGCGAGCGTGTCGCTGCGCAGCGAGGGCATGCCCGTGCAGCTGAGCGCGAGCAGCGCGCAGGCCGCCCACCTGGCGCAGATCCAGGCCACGTTGGGCGACGGCCCCTGCCAGAGCGCGCTGGCGGACGGCGCGCCCGTGCTCGCCTGCGACCTGACCACGGGCCGGGACGCCGGGCGCTGGCCGGTCTTCGCCCAGCAGGCGACGGAGGCCGGAGTGCGGGCCGTGTACGCGGTGCCGCTGGGCAGCGGCACGGTGTGCGTGGGCACCCTCGACCTGTACCGCGACCGCCCGGGCGCGCTCACCGACCGCCAGCTGCACGTGGCCCGGATCGTGGCCGGTGTGATGACCGTGGCCCTGATGGCGCTGCCGCACGGGGACGAGCCCGAGGCGCAGGACGGGGAGGACTGGCTGAGCGGGCTGGCCACGGACCACGACGAGGTCTACCAGGCCGTCGGCATGATCATGGCGCAGCTCGGTGTGGGCGCGGACGACGCACTCGCGCGGCTGCGGGCGGACGCCTTCGCGCGCGGGCGTACGGCCCTGGACGCGGCGCGGGACGTGATCGCCCACCGCACGCGTTTCGACCGGTACTGACGGGACCGGGTACTGACGGGACCGGGTACTGACGGGACCGAGTACTGACGGGGACGGGTCCTGACGGGACCGGTACCGACGCCGGGGCCGGGGCGTCAGATCTGTGCCCTGCCCTGCTTCCTGATCTCGGCCAGGCGCTGCGCCCCGAGCTGCACGGCTTGCCGGGTGACTTCCGCGTACACCTCGTCGAGGCCGGCGTTGGTGAGGCTGATCGCCTCCTCGCCGACGCGGACGGCGGCGAGGTCCATGGTGAGGTACGTCAGCTCCCCCTCCTCCGTCTCGCCGGCCAGCATGACCCGCAGGCCCTGCCGCGCGTCACCCACCGGCGGCAGCGGCAGTTCGCGGACCTCTACGCCCTGGATGCCGCCGCGGGTGGTCGCGGCCGTGAACTCCCCGCACCTGCCGGGCAGCGACTTCATCCAGTCCAGCGCGCGGTCCACGTCGGCCGGGGGGTGGGCGGCGACCCGGTAGCGCAACTGGGCGTCGGTGTCGCCGTCGTCGAGCGCGGACGTCGCCTGCGGGCCCTTCGGGGCGCCGAAGGGTTCCTCCGTGTAGAGGACGTCCAGCAGCCGCTGGCAGTCCCGGTCCTCCGTGGTGGCCTTGAGCAGCCCGTCCCGCCAGGTCCGCGCGCCCCGGGTCGGCCCCCAGGGCTCCCCGAGGTCGGCCGCGGTGACCAGCGCCGCCTGGGCCTGGGCCTCGGTGAGGGCGGCTCCGGAACCGGACGGCTGCTCGACGGCGGGTGACGCGCCCGAGGCGGACGCGGAGGCGGAGAACCACCGGGGCCGCGGCTCGTCCTCGGCGGTACAGCCGGTGCCGGCCAGCAGGGCGGTCACGGACAGCGCGGAGGCGAGGAGGGCACGGGTGGCCGGGGGGTGGGTCATCGGAGTGCCTCCTGCAGGGGGGCTCATGGAGGCGTCCGCGGGCGGGGCGGCTCTCCAAGATCGGGCGGATGCTCTTACGGCACCACCGCGACCGCCCGCCCACCAGCGATACGGTCCGTCCGGGTGAGCGGCCGGAAGACGCCCGGCCACCCCGTCAGAAACCCGTCGCTCCGCTCCCGTCCTTCCTGTTAGCGTCACGGCCATGCAGCGCGCCCAGTCGTTCCCGTCCTCCACGACGACGCCGGAGAGTCTCCCGGCGCGCTGACAGCTGACCCAGATGTCCGAAGCCCCGGGGCGCGTGCCACGGGGCTTCGTCGCGTGGTGCTCGCCTCCCCACCGCGAGGAGTCACCATGTACGACCACCGCCGGCTCGGCCGTGAACTGGACCTGTTCGACACCGATCCGCTGATGGGCGCCGGGCTGCCGTACTGGCTGCCCGACGGCGCGATCGTGCGGCACACCCTGGAGGAGTACATCCGCGACGCGGAACGACGGGCCGGGTACCGGCACGTGTACTCGCCGGTCCTCGGCAAACGCGAGCTGTACGAGACCTCCGGACACTGGGACCACTACGGCGACGACATGTTCCCGCCGATGGACGTGGGCGCCGAGCAGGTCCTGCTGCGCCCCAGCCTCTGCCCCCACCACGCCCTGATCTACCGCTCCCGCTCCCACAGTTACCGCGAACTACCCCTGAGAATGGCCGAGTTGGGCGGCATGTACCGCTCGGAGCTGTCCGGCGTCCTCGGCGGCCTGACCCGGGTGCGGTCCATCACCCTCAACGACGCGCACATCTTCTGCACCGTGGAGCAGGCGGTGGAGGAGGCCCGTGCCGCTCTGGAGCTGATCGGCCGCGCGTACGCGGACCTGGGCATCCGGGCGGCCCGCTACCGGCTGTCCCTGCCCGGCGAGGGCGGCAAGTACGTGGCCGACCCGGAGCTGTGGCGGCGCGCCACCGCCCTGCTCCGGGAGGTCCTGGACGGCTCCGGCATCCCGTACGAGGCGGCCGAGGGCGAGGCGGCCTTCTACGGCCCCAAGATCGACGTGCAGATCACCGACCCGGCCGGCCGGGAGGCCACCCTCTCCACCGTGCAGATCGACTTCCACCAGCCCGAGCGCTTCGACCTGCACTACATCGGCCCCGACGGGGCGAAACACCGCCCGGTCATGGTGCACCGCAGCATCATCGGCAGCGTGGAGCGTGCGGTCGCCCACCTCCTCGAGGAGCACGGCGGCGCCTTCCCGCCGTGGCTGGCGCCGGTGCAGCTGGCGGTCCTGCCGGTGGCGGAAGAGCAGTACGACGCCGCCCACGACCTGGCCGGACGCGCCCGGGAGCTCGGTCTGCGCGCCGAGGTCGCCGGCCCCGAGCAGGGCACCCTCGCCGCCCGCATCCGCGCGGCCCGGCTGGTGCCGTACCAGGCGGTGATCGGCGGGCGGGAGGCCACCGCCGGCCTCGTGGCCCCCCGTCTGCGCGACGGCCGCCGCCCGGACGTCCTGCCCGGCACCGAGCTGCTGCGCCGCATCGGCGACCGGGTGGCGGCCCGCGGCACTGCGCTGTGGGACCCGTCGTAGGACGGGTTCACCACGGATCAGGGGGCTTCGAACGTCCAACGCGTGTGGCTGTAGACCCCGTTGTCCCGGCCGAAGCCGTACGCCGTGTCCGGGGCCACCGCGAACACCACCGCGTCGCCGCGGCGGAACGAGTCCCCGATGCCGTGGAAGGTGCCCTCGGGGGAGGTGATGTGCGGGCCGTACTTCGTCTCGTACGCGGTGATCACCTCCTCCAGCAGTGCACGGTCGGCCACCGGCTCGGCCGTGCCCTCGACCACGAGGTCCAACCCGTCGGTGAGGGAGTTCGCCCCGGTGGTCAGCGCGCAGTGCGCGTCGTGCGCGAGGTTCTTCGCCTTCTGCTCCTGACGGCCGGTGGAGAAGTACAGCACCCCGTCGTGCCAGGCGGCGATGCAGGGCGTGACGTGCAGCCGGCCGTCGGGCCGCACCGTGGACACCCAGAAGATCTCGGCGGCCTCCAGCCGCCGCCGCGCCTCGGCCCATGCGGTGGCGGTGACCTCCGAGGCACCCGGGCGGGGGGTGAGTGCGGAGCTGTAGCGGGCGTCGAGCTCGGTCGTGGGTTGCTGTGCGGGCATGGCGGGACTCCTTCCTCGTCTCCTCACCACTAACGACCCGCTGCCGGGGCCGGAATCATCGCCGCGTCCGTTCGTGTGGCCGGGGCGGCGCCGGTCAGTCCGCCGTCCAGGGCCGCAGCTTGTCGGGATTGAGGACGGCCCACACGTGCTGGATCCGGTCGCCCGCGATGTCGAAGGCCAGCACCGACACGGTGACGCCGTCCTTCTGTGCCACCAGGCCGGGCTGGCCGTTGACCGCGCACTCCAGGAGCGAGATCCCGGGTACCGCGCGGGCCCGTTCGGCGAAGAAGCGGGCGACCTGCTCGGCGCCTTCGACCGGGTGGAGCGCGGCCGGCACGAGCCCGCCGCCGTCGCCGGTCGCGGTCGCGTCCGGGGCCAGCACGCCGATGAGGCCGTCGATGTCCTGGTCCTCCCACGCCCGCCGGAACGCCCTGACGACGTCCGCGCGCCGGGCCGGCGGCGTCGCGGGAGGCTGCTCCGCGCGGATGCGACGCCGGGCCGAGGAGGCCAGCCGGCGGCAGGCGGCCGGGGTACGGCCGACGATCTCGGCCACCTCGGCGAAGGAGTAGCGGAAGACGTCGTGCAGGACGAACGCGACGCGTTCGGCCGGGGTCATCGACTCGAGCACGACGAGGAAGGCCATGGTGACCGACTCGTCGAGGGTGACGCGGTCCGCGGGGTCGGCCGGCCCGGCCGTGGCACCGCCGACCCACTCCGTGCGGCCGGGCAGCGGCTCGGGGATCCATTCGCCCACGTACCGCTCCCGCCGGGCCCGGGCCGAGCCGAGCAGGTCGAGGCAGATCCGGCTGGCGACGGTCGTCAGCCAGCCGCCGGGGGACGCGATGCCGTCCCGCTGCTCCGGGGACAGGGCGTACCAGCGGGCGTAGGTCTCCTGTACGACGTCCTCGGCCTCGGCCAGCGAGCCGAGCAGCCGGTACGCGAGATTGATCAGCTGCCGCCGCTCACGCGTGATCGCGTCCAGGTCGTCGGCCGGTTCGGACGGGGTGCTCATGGTGTGTCCCTCGGTCGCAGGTGCCCTCACCGGTCCGACGAGACAGCGCGCCGGAATGTGAGGCCGTGCACCGGCCTCACATTCCGCGGGGCTGCGTCGTCGGACCGCTGAGACCGATATCAGGGGATCACCCCTCGTCCTTCAGGAGCGATCATGACCACTGCGACCGCACTCGGCGAACTGACCGGTGACTACGTCCTCGACACCGCCCGCACACGCATCGGCTTCACCGCCCGGGCCGCGATGGTCAGCAAGGTGCGCGGACGGTTCGACGCGTTCGAGGGCGGCGCCCGGCTGGACGGGGGCAGCCCGTCGGAGTCCGCCGTCCGGCTCACGATCCGGGCGGCGAGCGTGCAGACCCGCAACCGCAAGCGCGACGACCATCTGCGCGGCGGCGACTTCCTGGCCGCGGCCGCCCACCCCGCCCTCACCTTCACCTCGACCCGCGTGGAGCAGACCGGCGGGACCCGCTTCGAGGTCACCGGCGATCTGACGGTGCGCGGCGTGACCAGGCAGGTCACCGTGGACTTCGAACTGACCGAAGCCGGCCGCGACCCGCAGGGCGCCTTCCGGGCCGCCTTCACGGGCCGGACGGTCGTCGACCGCGAGGACTGGGGCGTCAGCGGGGCCCGCGGCATGGTCGGCCGGAAGGTGACGCTGGAGTTCGACGTCACGGCGATACGCCGGTCCTGACGGGGGCGGCATCGTCCTCGACCTCGTCATGGCGGGCCGCGGCCCGGGCCGTAAGGTCGCTGTCACGGAGCTTTCCCGCGGAACCGGAAGGAGTCCCCGCCGTGACGGACGGTCAGCGCATCCCGGTGATCATCGACTGCGACACCGGCGTCGACGACGCCCTCGCCCTGCTGTTCGCCGTACGGCACCCGGCGCTCGACGTGCGGGCGATCACCTGCGTGGCCGGGAACACGGACGTGGACGGCGTCGTCCGCAACACCCTGACCGTGCTGGAGCAGGCCGGAGCCCCCGACATCCCCGTCGCCCGGGGCGCCGAGCGGCCGCTGATCGAGGCTCCCCGCTCGGCGCGGCACGTGCACGGGCACGACGGCATGGGAGACCTGGGCCTGCCGGAGCCCACCCGCAGGCCGGCCGACGTCGACGCGGTGACGCTGCTGCGGCGCGAGATCCTCGCCTCCCCGCGTCCGGTCACCCTCATCCCCATGGCCCCCCTCACCAACATCGCGCTGCTCCTGCGCACGCATCCGGAGGTGGTCCGGGGCATCGAGCGGATCGTCTTCATGGGGGGCGCCGCGGCCGTCGGGAACGCCACGCCCGTCGCGGAGTTCAACGTCTGGCACGACCCGGAGGCGGCCGCGATCCTGCTCACCGCCGGGGTGCCGATCACGATGTACGGGCTGGACGTGTTCACGCGGGTCGTGGTCCCCGCGGCGGATGTGCGCAGGCTGCGCGCGAGCGGTGAGCCGGGGGCGCGGCTGGCCGGGGAGCTGCTCGCCCACCGTCCGGCCCATCCGGACAGCCGCCCCGACGACCCCTCCGAGACGTCCGGCGGTCTCGGTGACGCGGGTGCGGTGTGCGCGGTCGTCGACCCGGAGGGCCTGACCACCCATCGCCTCCCGGTGGACGTCTCCCTCGCGCCCGGACCCACGCGCGGCATGACGATCGTGGACCGCCGTCCCCGGCCCGGAGAGTCGGAACTCCACGAGGGCACACGCGAACAGCCCCTGGTCGACGTGGGGTTGGACGTGGACGTGGAGCGCTACGTGAAGCTGTACCTGGCGACGGTCGAGGCCTGAGCTGCCTACGAGCCCTTCGCCACGCCGTACGCGAACGTGGCGATCGCCGGGGTCGCGTACGTCCAGGTCGCGCTCGTCGCCGTGGGGGCGGCGTTCGCGATGCTGATGGCCGTCATGCGGAGTCTGCTGCGCAAGGCGACGAGCCTGCGGAGCGAGACGGCCGCCGTGGTCCGACCGCGGGCATGAGAACGCCCGAGGTGCTGTCGCCGCCGGACGGCAGCACCTCGGGCGTCTTCGGGTTCCTTAGGTCCTACGCGTTGCGCTTGGCCGCGCGGCGCCGGGTCGCGACGACGAGGGCCGCGCCGCCCGCCAGCAGGGCCGCCGCGCCGATGGCGATCGGGCCGGTGCTGCTGTCGGCGCCGGTCTCGGCGAGGTCGCCGCCACCGCCGTTCGGCTTGGGCGCGACGGGCGTCGACTCGGAGGCGCTCGGGGTGGGCGTGTCCGTGTCGGAGGACGGCGGCGTCGAGGGCTCCGCCGGCTCGGACGGGGTCGCCGGAGGCGTCGTCTCCTCGGCCGGCTCGGACGGGGTCGCGGGCGGCGTGGAGGCGGGCGGCTCCTCCTCCGCCGGCGGCGGGGTCGTGCACTCCTTCGTGCCGCCGTTCCAGGCCGCGATCAGCTTGTCCTTGATGACCGGGCGGTCCGGGCCCTTGGGCAGCTCGCCGTGCTCGAAGCCATCCTTCGCGTCGAGCTCGCCGTCGAACTTCACCGCGCCCCGGTAGAGGTCGATCTGCCCGAAGCAGCCCTTGTCCGGGATGGCGATGTCGAGCGAGTCGGTGGCGCCCGGCTTGACCGTCACCGTGTCGAAGTCGACGAAGATCTGCTCGCCGGAGGTCGCGAACGTCGGGCCGTGGGCGAGGTAGGAGGCGAGGGAGGCCGTGCAGGTGGCCGCGTCACCGGCGGTGCGGACCTTGATGTGGACCTTGCCGTCGTCGGTCGGCTTCAGGTTCTGGTCGTCGACCTTGACCGAGTCGTGGAAACTCGTGCCGTCGAGCGAGAACTGGCAGCGATCGGTCCCGGTCTCCGTGCCCGCGCCCGTGCCGGGCTTGTAGCTGCCGCCGGACGACCAGCCGTCCCCGCCGGGCGTACCGGTGGCGAACGCGGTGGTGGCGGAGGCTGCGCAGAGGGCGAGGGCCGCGGCGCCCGTCCCCAGCAGGCGTCGCGCGGTGACACGTCTCGCTATGGACATGCGTATCCCATTTCTTGGCGTGTGCCGAACCCGGGTGACGGCATGCGGGCAGCGCGCGGCGCGCGGCTGCCGGGCCGCACCGGGGGGTGAGTGGTCTGAGAAACACTGGGCTCATTGGTCACATGCGCCTCAGTGGACCCCATCGTGGCGGCGCCGCAGCACGCTGTCAACCTGCGGTAATGCAAAGGAAGTTGCGCTGCCATCACACTTTCATCACAGCAGGAATGGATCACTCCGATCAACGCGATGGTTCCTTTTTCCGGCATTCTGGACAGATTCAATGCTGTCGCCCGTATGCCCTGCGAAGGAGACCGCGTGACTGATCGCTCCACCCTCGACCTGTCGTCCCGGGACCCCGACTGGTGGCGCCAGGCCGTCGTCTACCAGATCTACCCCCGCAGCTTCGCCGACGCCGACGGCGACGGACTCGGTGACCTGCGCGGCATCACCCGCCGCCTCACCCACCTCGCCGCCCTGGGCGTGGACGCCTTGTGGCTGAGCCCCTTCTACCCGTCCGAGCTCGCCGACGGCGGCTACGACGTCGCCGACCCCAGGGACGTCGACCCGCGCCTGGGCAGCCTCGACGACTTCGACGCCCTGGTCGCCGAGGCCCATCGCCTCGGGCTGAAGGTCGTCGTCGACATCGTGCCCAACCACTCCTCGCACCAGCACGTGTGGTTCCAGGAGGCGCTGCACGCGGGGCCCGGCTCGGCGGCCCGCGACCGCTACGTCTTCCGCGACGGCCGCGGCGAGCACGGCGAACTCCCGCCCACCGACTGGCAGTCCGTCTTCGGCGGCAGCGCGTGGAAGCGGGTGCCCGACGGCCAGTGGTACCTCCATCTGTTCGCCCCCGAGCAGCCCGACCTCAACTGGGAGAACCAGGAGGTCCGCGCCGACCACCGCACCACCCTGCGCTTCTGGTCCGACCGCGGGGTCGACGGCTTCCGCGTCGACGTCGCCCACGCCCTGGTCAAGGACCTGAGCGAACCTCTGCGCGACCTCGGCGCCCCCGAGCTGAGCGGCGAGGAGGCACTCACCGCGATGCCGCCCGGCACCCACCCCTTCTACGACCGCGACGACGTGCACGAGATCTACCGCGACTGGCGCAAGATCCTCGACGCCTACCGCCCGCCCCGCATGGCCGTCGCCGAGGCGTGGGTGCCCGGCGCCCGGCGTGCGCTGTACGCCCGCCCGGACGAGCTGGGCCAGGCCTTCAACTTCGAGTATCTGCAGGCGGGCTGGGACGCGGAGGAGCTGAGGCAGGTCATCACCGACTCGCTCGCCACCGCCCGGGCGGCGGGCGCCTCGGCCACCTGGGTGCTGTCCAACCACGACGTCGTACGGCACGCCTCCCGACTGATGCTGCCGCCCGGCACCGACCTCAACGCCTGGCTGCTCGCCGGCGGCCACGCCCCGGCCGTCGACGAGGCGGCCGGGCTGCGCCGGGCCCGGGCGGCCACGCTGCTGATGCTGGCGCTGCCCGGCTCGGCGTACGTCTACCAGGGTGAGGAACTCGGCCTGCCCGAGGTCGCCGACCTGCCCACCGAGGTGCTCCAGGACCCGATCTGGGAGCAGACGGGCCACGTCCGCAAGGGCCGCGACGGCTGCCGTGTGCCGCTGCCGTGGACGACGAGCGGACCGTCGTACGGCTTCGGGCCCGGCGGTGCCTGGCTGCCGCAGCCGCCCGGTTTCGCCGCCTACGCCGTCGAGGCCCAGGACGGGGTCGAGGGCTCCACCCTGGAGCTGTACCGCACGGCCCTGCGGCTGCGCCGCAAACTCCTCGACGGCGAGGAGCTGACCTGGGCGGCGGACGCCCCGGACGGCGTGCTCCGGTTCGACCGCTGCGAGGGCTGGCGCTGCGTCACGAACCTGTCCGACGCGCCGGTCGACCTGCCGGCCGGCGAGGTCCTGCTGACCAGCACACCCCTGGAGGACGGCCGACTCGCCCCGGACACCACGGCGTGGCTCGGCCGCTAACCCGCACGGGGCGCGGGGCGGCGGGCGTGCTCGTGACGGCGCCTGTCGCCCTGCCACTCGCCCGGTCCATCTGTGCGTGCCATCGGCCGGATCGCCCGGTCTGGGCCCGGACCTGGGCATGGGGCGGCGGGTCCTGACGGGGCCTGCTGGCCCGCCACTCGCGCGGCTCACCTGTGCGCACCACGGGCCGGATCGCCCGGCGCCGGCCCGGACGCTGCGGTGTGGCTCGAGGCTAGGCCGCAAGGGGGCGCGGGGCGGTGGCGGGGTCCTCGTGGTGCCTGTTGCCCCGCCACTCGGGCGGTCCATCTGTGCGCGCCGTCGGCCGGGTCGTCCCGTCTGGGCCCGGACCCGGGCGTGGGGCGGCGGGATCCTGACGGGCCTGCTGCCCCGCCACCTGTGCGGTCCATCTGTGCGTGCCATCGGCCGGATCGCCCGTCTGGGCCCGGACCTGGGCGTGGGGCGGTGGGGTCCTGACGGGGCCTGCTGGCCCGCCATTCGCGGCTCACCTTTGCGCCACCGGCCGAATCGCCCGGCGCCGGCCCGGACGCTGCGGTGTGGCTCGGCCGCTAGCCCCCATGGGGCGCGGGGCGGCGGACGTGCTCGTGACGGCGCCTGTCGCCCGCCACCCGGGCGGTCCACCTGTGCGCGCCGTCGGGCGGAACGCCCCGGAGAATCGCTGGCAGAGTGCCGGCGACGTCCGTACAGGGAGCCCCGCCCGCGATGAACAGGTACAGCAGGACAGCAGCCGTGGCGGGGGCCGTCTTGGCGGGAGTGCTCGCGTTCCCCGGCGCGCCCGCGGCGGCCGGGGACGGCGGGCCGTGGGGTGCCGCGACCATCGCACCCGGCCGGGAGGGCATCGTCGAGGTCGCGGGCGTCCAGGAGGCCGCCGAGGGCGCCACGCTGACGCTGATCGCGCCCCGGGGCACGCGGGTGACCGGCACACCGCTCGACGCGTCCGGCCACCGCGGCTCGGTCGCCGCCGACGGACGCAGCGCGACATACACCGTCTCCGGCGGCGCGGCCGGGCAGGACCGGGTGTTCCCCTTCGTGCTGGCCGTACCCGCGCATGCCGTTCCGGGCACCCGGCTGCGGGGCTGCTCCCTGCGGGTCACCGACGCCCGGGGTGTGCCGCGGGCCGTCGGCCGGTGTGCCGTGACCGTGGGTCTGGCCGGGCCGACCCTGACCCGTCCGCTGTCCGGCGTACCGCTGGCCGCCCGGCCGGAGATCTCCGGCACCGCCCACCCCGGCGCGCAGGTCACCGTCCGTGACCAGGACGACAGGGAGGCCTGCGCGACCACCACCGCCCCCGACGGCACCTGGACCTGCACCCCGGGCCTCGGCCTCCCGGCGGGCGCCAACCGGCTCCAGGCGGTCGCCACCCTGAACGGGGTGAGCGCGATGAGCGAGCAGATCGACATCTCGGTGACGGAGGAGGCCCGCTCCGGTCAGTAGCGCAGCGCCCGGGCCACCTCGGCCCGGACGTCCCCGGCCAGGCCGTGGGTGCTGCGGGCGGTGGCCGTGGCGGACTCGCCGGCCGGCACGTCGCGCACGATGACGACGACCGTGTCGAGCAGCTCGCCGCCGGGGTCGGTGAAGTCGACCTGTACCGCGAAGGATCGGGTCGCGTCGTCGGTGTTGCCGACGGTGACCTCGACCCGGGCCCGGTCGTCGGAGCCGACGCCGGGCGTGCCGAGCCGCACGTCGTCCTTCACGTCGATGCCGTCCCTGATGTCGCCGAGCCGGCGCCCGGCCTCGGAGGCCTGCGAGGCGAGCGACCCGACCGCGGACTCCGCCCTGCGGGTGGTGTCCGCGGGGCCGCCGTCGCCGCAGCCCGCGAGGACGACACCCAGGGAGAACGCCAGGGCTGCCGCCCCCGACGCCCAGCGCGTCCGGTGGCGGGCAGCCATGTCGTCTCCCTGGTCCTGACGGCCTCACGCCCTCACGGCGTCATGTGCGCCCGAGTCCGCCGCCGCCGAAGGATCCGCTGGATCCGGGCGACCAACGGCGCGGTTTCTGGTCCTTCCCGGTCCTGGTGCTCGAGTGGTGGAGCTCGTGCGGCATGAGCCGCTGGCCCTCGCGCGTCACGACCGGCATGTCATCCGGCTCCCGCATCTCCCGCATCTCGCGGACCGGCCCGGTGTCCGGGACGTGCGGCTGCTCCTCCGGGGAGGGGTGATGGGTGTCCTTGTCCATGACCCGCATCCCGACCCGTACGGCCCAGATGAGAGCACAGGCCACGATCAGCCCGCCGACGAAGGCGATGGTCACGGCGACCGCGTGATCTGACGACGCCGCCAGTTCTGCATACGTTGCCGTATTCATGCCCCAAGTATCACCGACGGAATGCGATAAAGCGCCCGGAATGCCCCACCGGTCATACCGGGCACCCCACCGCAGAGCCGCTACGGCCCGTGACCGACGACGGGCGGTGCGGGCGGCCCCGGCTTCCGTACCGCCCTGCGGGGTACGGTGGAGGAACCGAGGGTATGTCGCACACCGGTGGCCGAACCGGTCTCGCCCCGGGTGCTCCACGCACTCCCAGGACCTCTCCCTCCACCGGGCTCGCGGCTCAGCCACCTCCTGGCCACGCACCCCCACCGCAGCAGGAGCCCCACGATGACGTCCGCTTCCTCACCCCCGCCGTCCGTCCGTCGGTCCGAGGCCCGGCTACGGATCGCGGACCAGCCTCGCCAGGGCCGCACGGCCCGCCGCATCGACGGGGCGTGGTGGCCCCGCTCGTACGACCTCGCCGCCGAACTGCCCGGGCTGCTCGGCGGACTGCCGGGTTCCTGGGGCCTGATCAGCAGCGTCCTGGTCAACGGGGACACGTGGCCGGACTGCCCCGAGCGGATGGTCGTCGCGGGTCAGGAGGTGCACGTGGGTCGCACGGACTCGCCGACCGCCCCGCACACCGTCTGCCTGCTCACGCCCGGCCGCGGCCGCTGGGACCTGCTGGTGGTGCCGCCCGCCACCGAGGAGGCGGAGGCCGTCCGGCTCATGGAGCGGGCCGTCACGCAGGGCGTCTGACTCAGCGCGCGAGCAGTACCAGGGCCAGGGCGGCCAGCGCCGGGACGGTCTGGACGAAGAGGATCTTCCGGCTGGCGGTCGCGGCGCCGTAGAGCCCCGCGATCGCGACGCACACCAGGAAGAACACCGAGACCTGGAAGCCCACCGGGTCGGACGCCACGGCGCCCCACACCAGACCGGCGGCGAGGAAGCCGTTGTAGAGGCCCTGGTTGGCCGCCAGGGCCTTCGTCTCGGCGGCGAACTCGGCGCTGGTGCCGAAGGCGGCCCGGGCCCTCGGGGTGGTCCACAGGAACATCTCCAGCACCAGGATGTAGGCGTGGAGCGCGGCGAGGGCCAGCACCGCGAGCGTGGCGACGGTCGACATGCGCTCATCATCACAGGCTCACCCCGCCCGTCCTCGTTCGGGCCCTCCCGGGAGGCGCCGCCAGTCGCCGGGTGGCAGATTGCGCCCAGAGGAAGGCCGGGTCCGGCCGTCGCGTCCCCGCGTGTGCCGCTCGGGAGCCGGACCCGGCTTTCCCGCAGGCCGCCCCTGGTGACGAGGCCGGGGCCCCGTCCCCGTACCGCTGCTCGGCCGGTGACGACCCCAGTGCGATGCGGGTTCGCCCCGCGGATCCGCAGGCGTTCACCGAGCACGCGGCGCTGCCCGCACCCGATGCCGGGCACCGGTTGCCTGCTTGCGGTGCTCGTGCCCGGAGGCTGACTGACTGCCGTTGGGGTGGTGCCCCGGCTTCGTTCCGCCCGGTGCCGGGTCGTCGGTGACCGTTCCGTCGCCCGGGTTGCCTGCTCGTGGCCGGTTGCCCGTAGAACGCGTCGTCCGCCCGACCGCCCGGAGGCCACGCCGTCGCCGTGATCGCCGGTGGTGACCGCGGTCGGGGCAGTGGCTTCGGCCGGCCCGTTGCCGCCGGTGACCCGCCGCCGTCCGGCTGCTCGCCGCTGTCGTGTCCGGAGGCCGCTCCCTCCGCCTGCGCCGCCTCGCGGGCGCGCCGCGCTGTGCCCGCGCGGCTGGTCACGGCCGTCGGTAAGGCGACCCCGGCAGCTTGCCCATGGGCCCGTCGTCCGCCCATGTGCCGTAGACCGTGCCGTCGTCATGGTCGCCCACACGCCTCGGCCGTCTCACCTGCCCGCAGGGCCTGGCCCGCCCGTTCAGCCGCGGCCGCACCCCGCGGCCGGTTTTCGATCATCCCTCGGAAGGATGTAAGGACCGTTCGCCGCCCAAGACGATGATCCCGACCTGTTCGAACACGACGTTGTCAAAAACCGACGTACTCGAACACCAAGGAAGGGAAGAGCAGTTGCGCATCGCCCGGCTCCTGGGAACCGTCCTGGGCACCACCCTGCTGACGACCACCGCCGTACTCACCGCCCCCGCGCACGCCGGCACCGCCACCGCCCGGGACGCCGCCTCCCTGGACGGACCCGCCCTGCGCGACTCGCTGGACGCCGTCCACGAGGCGGGCATGTACGGCGTCTTCTCGTCCGTCCGGGACGGCGGCGAACGGTGGACCGGCGCCTCGGGGCTGGCCGACGTGGCCACCGGACGGCCCGTCACGCCGGACATGCGGCAGCGGGTCGGCAGCATCAGCAAGACCTTCACCGCCGTGGGCATCATGCAGCAGGTGGAACGCGGCCGCATCCGGCTCGACGCGCCCGTCGGCGACTACCTCCCGGACCTGATACCCGGGGAGCGCGGCCGGGAGATCACCGTCCGCATGCTCCTGAACCACACCAGCGGCATCGGCGACTACGTCGCGGGCGCCTTCCCCTCCCTCACCCGGAACTCACCGGCCAGCCTGGAGGAGGAACGCTTCCGCTCCATACGCCCCGCGGAACTGGTCCGGATGGGCCTCGCGGCCCCCGCCACCGGACGCCCCGGCTCGGTGCCGGGCTCCTACTCCAACACCAACTACGTCATCGCCGGGCTGCTGCTGGAGAAGGCAACCGGCCAGAAGACCGGCCCCTACCTCACCCGCCACGTCATCGACCGGGCCGGACTGCGCCACACGTACCTGCCGCGCACCCCGTACATCAAGGGCCCGCACCCGCGGATGTACGAGTCGTGGTTCGGCCTGCTCGACCCGCCCCGCGACTTCAGCGTCTACGACATGTCGTGGGCGTCCACCGCGGGCTCGGTCGTCTCCACCACCGACGACCTGAACCGCTTCTACCGCGCCCTGCTCGGCGGGAAGCTGGTCGGCAAGGCGTCCCTCGACGAGATGACGCGCACGGTCCCCGTCTCCGGCGTGGACTACGGCCTCGGCATCTACTCCCTCGAACTGCCGGGCTGCGGCCGCTTCTGGGGCCACGACGGGGCGGTGTTCGGCGCCGGCACGATCGCGCTGTCCAGCCGTGACGGCAAGCACCAGGTCGCCGTCGCACAGAACCTGATGAAGTATCAGGAGCTCGACGAGAACGGCCGCCCGAAGCCGCACCCGATCGACAACGCCGTCGCCGCGCATGTCGTCCGCGCGCTCTGCACGGATGTCCCCGCGTCCGGAATCAACCATTCTCGGTTGACCAAGAGCCTCAGGTTTGATCAGCTGTCCCACTAGTCGTGTTCGATTCTGATCGAGTGATTCATGGCTCCCGGGGGGGAGCTTGTGACAAGTTGGGGAGATCCTTGATGCATCACGGTTCTGCCGTGCTGCGCCGCGCCGGATTCCGGCGCGGCGCCGCGGCCCTGGCCTTAGCGGCGCTGACCGCCGGCACCGCCCTGACGGGTGCGCCGGCCGCGACGGCCGCCGGCAGCGCGGCGCTCGCCGGGAAGGCGTGCACACCGACGGAGGGCTTCTCCGGCTGCCGGCTGTTCGATCCGACGACGGCGAAGCAGGAGTTCACGGTGCCGTCCGGCGTGACGGGCCTGGACGTACGGGCCTGGGGAGAGGGCGGCGGCGGCAACTCCATGACGAGCGGCGGCGCGGGCGGCTTCGTCGCCGGCACCCTGAAGGTCAGCCCCGGAGAGGCGCTGAGCATCGCCGTCGCGGGGCTGAACGCCGGTGACGCCCGCGGCGGCAAGGGCGGCAGCAACCTCGCCGACCGCGGCGGCAACAGCAGCGCCATCCGCACCAGCGGCGGCTCGGCGCTGGTCGTCGCCGGTGGCGGTGGCGGCGGGGGCGGCGACATCGCCCACGGCCAGGCGGGCGCCGCCGGTGGTGAGTCCGGCCAGGACGCCTTGGAGAAGGGGCGTGGCGGCAAGGGCGCCACCGGCGCGAAGGGCGGTGCGGGCACCGGCAACGGCGCCGCGGGCGCCGACCACGCCAAGGGCGGGGCCGGCGGGGCCGGCGGCGCGGGCCGCTACGGCGGTGGCGGCGGCGGTGCCGGCTACGCGGGCGGTGGCGGCGGCACGGGTGCCGAGACCGGCTCGTCCACCGGCAACGACCCCACCACCGGCAGCGGTGGCGGCGGCTCCAGCTACGCCGAACCGGCCCGGGTGGACGACGCCCGGCTCGTCGTCGGCAGCGGCAACGAGGCACCGGAGAAGAACGACCCGTTCTGGGCCCCCTCCGGCGACCCGGTCAACTCCGGTGTGGCCGAGGGCGGCGCCAACGCGCCCGGCGGCCCCGGCCGGATCGTCCTGCAGTGGCGGGGCCTGCCCGTCGACCGGCTGGCCCAGGTCACCGGCACCGACGTGACGACCCAGCCGGGCACCGACGTCAAGCCGCTGGCCGTGGTGGCCCGGGGCAAGGACGGCAAGCCGGTCGCGGACGCGTCCGTGACGTACACCATCGAGGACCCGGACGGCCTGAAGCCGCTCTTCTACCTCACCGGCGGCCCCGACGACGACGAGACCGTCGTGGCGACCGATGCCCAGGGCCGTGCGCAGACGCCGTGGATCAACCTGAGCGGCAGCAAGGAGGGCTCGTTCACCGTCCGGGCCGAGACTCTGGGCGCGACGACGGCCTTCACCGTGCGGGTGAAGGAGTCCCCGTACGTCGTGAGCGCCGCCGGCGGCGACCAGCAGAAGGCCGAGCAGGGGCAGGACTTCGCCGACGCGCTGCTCGCCCGCGTGGTCAAGTCGGGCAAGACGGCACCGGCCGGCACGGAGGTGGAGTTCCGCGTCGAGGACACGGCCGAGAACGCTCCCCGCTTCGAGGGCGAGGACCGGGTCGTCCGTGTGAAGACCGACGACTCGGGCAAGGCGACGGCCCCGGCGCTGACCGCCGGTGAGGGCACGGGCACGTACACCGTGGCCGCGTCGGTCGGTGACGCCATGACCCAGTTCGCGGTCGAGGTCGTCCCCGCTGACGACGCCTCCGAGGAGCCCGGCCCCGGCGACGAGTCGGGCTCCCCGTCCCCGAGCCCCACGACCGACCCGAGCCCTTCCGCCGAGCCGAGCCCGTCCACCAGCGCCGGCACCTCCGGCACGACCGGCGGCGACGGCACCTCGACCACGGGCGGCACGTCCACCGACCTCGACGGCGGCAGCCTCGCCTCCACCGGTGCGGGCGGCATGGGCCTCCTGCTGGCGGCGGCAGCGGCCCTGGCCGCAGTGGGCTTCGCGGCGTTCCGCTTCGCACCGCGCCTGAAGCCGCGCTCACGCGACAGCGCCTGACCTTCCGTCACGGCTTCCGTCACGGCCTGCGTCACGGCTTCCGTCACGGAGACTGCCCGCACCCGCCTTCCGGGTGCGGGCAGTCTCCGTTTCGCCTTTGCGGAACCTTTGCCTGCGGGTCGGACGTTGGACGGGTGTGCGCGCGTGAGCGGGTGCGCCAGGTGATACCGACTAGTACCGAGGTGACCTCAATGGCAGTGTGGGACCGGCTCAAGGACCAGGCCAAGGCTCTCCAGCAGGGGCAGGGCGGGCGGGGCGCGACGACCGGTGGGCACAGCGGCGGGACGAGGTCCGGCGGTGGCGGCAAGGCCCAGCTGGTCGGTCTGCTGAAGACGCAGCTCGGTTCGCTGAAGAACGAGTTGAAGAGCGGTGCGTACCGGGACGCGAGCATGGCGATGTGCGCCCTGGTCGCGGCGGCCGACGGGCAGGTGGATCCGGCCGAGCGCCAGCAGGTCGAGTCGATGATCCTCAGCAACGACGTGCTGCAGAACTTCCCGCCGGAGCAGCTCCGGCAGCGTTTCAACAAGCATGTGGACCAGCTGATCGCCAACTTCCAGCTCGGCAAGGCTGAGGCCATGCAGGAGATCGCCAAGGCCGCGAAGAAGCCCACCGAGGCCAGGGCCGTGATCCAGACCGGCATCGTCATCGCCGGTTCCGACGGCGACTTCTCCCAGGCCGAGCAGATGGTCCTGCGCGAGGCCTGCGCGTCTTTGGGGGTGTCTCCGGCCGAGTTCCAGCTCTGATCGGCGAGCCGGGCCGTGCCGCTCAGGGAGCGCAGGGCGTCCACGGCCAGGCGGGCCGCCGTGCCGATGACGGCGTCGGCGGCGGGCAGCAGCGCGGAGGTGCGGGCCGTGCGGGTGAAGACGGCGACGGCGTCCGACCCGACCGCCCCGACCCGCCGTGCCCTCCTGGCCGCCGCGGCCCTGCTTCCCCTCGCAGCCTGCGGCACGGACGACCGGCCGGCCGACGGTGCGAGCCGGACCCCCACGCCCGGCGGCGGGCCGTCGACCAGCCCCCCGGTCCACCGCCCCCGGCTGGCGGATCTGGAGCGCGAGTACGGCGCCCGCGTCGGCGTCTACGCCCTCGCGACCGGCACCGGCGCCACGGTCGTCCACCGGGCCGGTGAACGCTTCGCGTTCTGCTCGACGTTCAAGGCGCTGGCCGCGGCGGCGGTCCTCCACTACCGCTCCCTGAGCGGCCTGGACCGCCGCGTCACCTACACCGAGGCCGACCTGCGCTCCACGGCGCCGGTCACCGGCAAGCACGTCGCGACCGGGATGACGCTCCGTGAGCTCTGCGACGCCGCCGTCCGCTACAGCGACGGCACCGCGGGCAACCTCCTGATGCGCGACATCGGCGGCCCCGCACAGCTCACCGCCTACCTGCGCGGGCTGGGCGACACCGCGAGCCGTATGGACCACTACGAGCCCGAACTGCACGACGTACCGCCGGACGACCCCGGCGACACCACCACCCCGCAGGCGATCGCCACCGACTTCCGCAAGCTGGTACTGGGCACCGCCCTGCCCGCCCGCGAACGCCGGCTCCTCATGGACTGGCTCTCGCGCAACGCCACCGACGTCGGCGCCCGACGCATCCGGGCCGGGCTCCCCGGGGACTGGAAGGTGGCCGACAAGACCGGCACGGGCAACTACGGCCGGGCCAACGACATCGCGATCGTCCACCCGCCCCGCACCGGGCCGCTCGTCCTGGCCGTCATGACCGACCGGCCCGGCTACGCAACCGAACCCTCCGACGCCCTGATCGCCGAGGCGACCCGGCGGACCGTCGCCGCCCTGAAGCTCCCGGGGCTCCCGTCGGCGTCTATAACGGGGCCATGATCTATCACGTCGTACCGCTCACCGTCTGGACCACCGCCACCGACCGGGCGTACGCGCCCGCCTCCCTCGCCGAGGAGGGCTTCGTGCACTGCTCCCCGGACGAGGCGACCACGCTGGCCGTCGTCAACGCCTTCTACCGGGACGCGCCCCGGCCCCTGCTGGTGCTCGCCCTCGACGAGGCGCGCCTCACCTCCAGGGTGGAGTGGGAGGCGGCGGCCCCCGCCCCGCCGCCCGGGGTCTCCGGGGACACCCTGTTCCCGCACGTGTTCGGCCCCCTCGACCGGGACGCCGTCGACCACGTCCTCGAAGTGCGGTTCGACCACGAGGGCCGGGCCTCGGACCTGCGTACGACAGGATGACGGGGTGACCGAACAGAAAACCCCCCTCACCGCCGCCCCGGCCCCCGACCCGCGCCCCGTCGGACGAGCGGCACGATGCGCCATCGCGGCCCTCGCCCTCGCCGGAATCGCCTGGGTGGCCCGGGCGGTCTGGCATCTCCGGCTCGCCGCGGCGGGAGAGCCGGCGTCCGGCCCGCCCGACCAGGGCGGCGGCGTGCACCGTCCGCTGAACGCCCTGGAGGACTCCTACCACTTGGTCGACTCCGTGGGCAGCGCCGTCACGGCCGTCTGCGCGATCGCGTTCCTGTTCTGGCTGGACCGGGTGCGGGACAACGCCAAGGCCCTGTCGGGCCTGGACCCGCGCTACAGCTACCCCTGGCTCTGGCTGGGCTGGGTCGTGCCCGTCGTGAACCTGTGGATACCCCGGGGCGTCGTCGCGGACGTCCACCGCACGGTCTTCCCCGAGCGGCGGCTGCCCGCGGTCGTGAACTGGTGGTGGGGCCTGTGGCTGGCCGGTCTGGCCGGCGGCGTGGGACTCATCTACGCCGACGACACGGACGAGGTCATCGCCCGTGCCTACAGGGGTGTCCTGCCTCTGCTCGCCGCCGACCTGGTGATCGTGGCCGCGGCCGGGGCCGCCGCCCTCATGGTCCACACGCTCACGACGGACCAGCAGCGGCACATGGCCGAGCCCGACCAGGCGGTCTAGGCCCCCTGACGCGGTCCCCGACGCGGCCGGTACACCGACGCGACGAACGAGGCGGTCACCCGCACCGGTGCCTCCAACTCCGCGACCCGGCGGCGCAGTTCCGCGGCGTCGACGTGATGCGCGGCCGGACTCATGGCCACCAGGGCGGCGACCTCCTCGGCCGTGAGGCTCATCGCGTACTCCAGCGGCTCGGCGCGCTCGTGCCGGAAGTGCGCCGTCAGAGTCCGGTGCAGACGGTCCTCCTTGGCGGGATCGACGGCCAGCAGCCCCACGGACGCCCGCAGTTCGCGCAGATGCCGGGCGGTGGGGATGACGACGAGCAGCGCCCCGTCCGGGCTCAGGACGCGGTGGAACTCGGGGCCGTTGCGGGGTGCGAAGACGTTGAGCACGAGGTCGGCGCAGCCGGTGCGCACGGGCCACGGCCGCCACACGTCCCAGCCCGCGGCCTCCGCACGGGCGTGCGCGCGGGCCGCAGCGCGCAGGGCGGGCACGGAGCTGTCCAGCCCCAGCCCCAGGGCCCGGGGGAGGGCGTCCAGGACCGCCGCGAGGTAGTGGCCGGTGCCGGCTCCGGCGTCCAGGACGGTGGCGTCGGGCGGGGCCAGTCGCGTGGCGAGGTCCGCGAGGGTGCGGGCGAGCCGGTCGTAGTGCCCGGCGCCGAGGAACGAGGCGCGGCAGCGGACCATGTCGGGGGAATCCGCGCTCGGGGCCCGCCGGTGGCCGGTCAGCAGGCTGACGTATCCGTGGCGGGCGATGTCGAAGGTGTGCCGGCCCGCGCACCGCAGGGCGCCGCCGGTGTGTTCGAGGGCGGCTGGGCACAGGGGGCAGGTCAGGACGGACAGGAGTCGCTCGGAAGGCATGGGTGCTCCTCGGAACGCGGCGCACCGCGGTGAGGCGGCACATCGCGTGCGGGCGGGACGGTGAGACGTCGGCGCCCGCCGGCCGGCTGCCGTGAACCGGCATCCGGGGGGCGGGTACGCCGAGGACGGCGACGTGAGCGACTCACGTCGCCGTCCTCACCGCGGCGTCAGAGGAAGCAGTGGGGCAGGGCGTTGCATGCCAGTGCCATCCGGCCAGGCTACCGGGCCCCGCCGGCGCCGGTCAGCGGCTGCCGTCCGCCGCCCGCTGATCCGTGCTCGGGCGGGCCGCCGACGGGACGGGCCGCAGCGAGGTGGGTGTGGCCGACGGGGCGCGGGACACGGCCGCCGGGCCGGTCGCCTCGTCGGAGGCGTGGGTGCCGGGGCCGTGCGTGCGCGGGTTGTCGGTGCTCGGGCGGGGCGTGCCCGGGGGCGATACGCGGGACTGGGATGCGGACGGGGACGGCGCCTGGGTGGGGGACTGCGAGGGCGTGGGCGGTGCCGTGCGTGAGGTGGGCGGGGCCATCGGGATCGTCGGAGTCGTGGGGCGCTCGGGCGCGGTGTGGCGCAGCGGGAGCGTGATGAGGACGGCCGCGACACAGCACAGCCCCGCCCCGGCCGCGGTGCGCAGCAGTCGGCGGCGGCCCGCCCGGCGCCGGATCGTCTCGTACTGGCCGGGGGGCGCGCCCAGGTAGTCGGGGGAGGAGGGGCGCAGGATCACGGCGAGCGGGTCGTCGGGGGCGAACTCGGGGTCGCCCGGGTCGCCGTCAAGGCGTGTGGTCAAGGCTTCTCCTCAGATGGACGCGGAGCAGTTCCCGGGCCGCGTGCAGGTCGGCCTTGACGGTTCCTTCCTTGCGCCCGGTCAGTGCGGACACCTCCCGGATCGGCATGTCAGCGTAGTAGTGGAGGAGGATCGGGACGCGGAGTCGTTCCGGCAGCGACTGCACGAGCAGCCGCACCGACGGGTCGGCCTGTTCCGGGTGGGGGCGTACGGCGGCTTCCGAGGTGACGCGGTGCAGGGCCCGGCGCTCGCGCTCCAGCTTGCGCCAGTGGTCCCGGACCAGGTTGGCCGCGGTGACGTAGAGGAACCCGCGCGGCTCCTCCACGGACGTCCAGCGGGCCCAGAGCCGGGTGAACGCCTCCGAGGCGATCTCGTGGGCCGTCCCGTCGTCGTCGACGAGCCGGCGGCACCAGCCGGCGAGGCGCGGGTAGAGGGCGGCGAACAGCTCGGACGCTGCCTTCTCGCGGGACCGTTTCAACGCTCTCCAGGGGTGGGGGACTCGGTGCCGCTGAGCGCCGCGAACACGATCACGTTGTCCGCGTAACCGTCGCCGGTCCGCGCTCCGCCGCACGTGATCAGCCGCAGCTCCGGGCGGTCCACGTTCCCGTAGACGTCGTCCGCCGGGAAATCCGTTTTCCGGACGGTCCGTACGGCCGTGACGGCGAACTCCGCCGCCGTGCCGTTCTCCAGGCGCGCCACGATCCTCTCGCCCCGGTGCAGCCGGGCGAGATGACGGAAGACGCCGTCGCCGTACGGGCCGACCGTGACATGGCCGAGGATCACCGACGGGCCGGTCTCGCCGGGCGTCGGCGAGTGCCGGTACCAGCCCGCCCGGTCGTGGGCCGTGACCGGCGGCACCCGAACCGTGCCGTCGGCCGCCAGGCCCAGCCGGATGACCGGGGTGTCGACGCCGATCGCCGGGATCAGCAGCCGGACCGGGGCCGAACGGCCGAGGGACCGCGCCCCCTTGACCGGACTCGGCCGGGACGTAGCCGTCGCCCGTGGTGCGGTGGTCGCGTGGCCCCCGCACGCCGTCAGCAGGGACGCCAGCGCCCCGGCCGTGAACGCGCGCCTGGAGAACGAGCTCATGCCCCGGTCGCCCGGCGGCGGCGTACGACGAACACCGTGCCGCCGCCCAGGGCGAGCACCGCGGCGGCGCCCGCGCCGATCGCCGTGCCGCCCGTCCCGGAGGCCTCGGACGCCGCCACACCGGTGTCGGGCGCGCCGCTCGGCACGACGGAGACCTGGTCCTCGGCCGGCGCCCGGGTCGGCTCCGCGCTGGGCGCCGGGCGGGTCTGCTCGGGCGCCCGGGTCGGATCCGGCGTCCTGGTCGGTTCGGCGCTCTCCGGCTGGGTGGTGGGCGCGGCGGACGCCGGGGCCGGGGTGGGGGTCGCCGCCCCGTCCGCGAACGCGGGCCCCGTGCCCATCAGTACGGCGGTGCCCGCGAGGGCCAGGGCGCTGAGGACAGTTCGGCGCATGGGAATCGCACTCCTTCGTCGGTCCGCCCGACGGTCGGCGGGCTGGGTGACAGATCGTGCGGAGAGACGAGGCGGAGCCCGGACAGGTTGTAAAGAGATGGCAAAGTCGTCGGAGGGTGGACGGACCCCGTCCGGCCCGTCGACGCCGGAGGCCGCGGCGGCGCACGATGGCGTGCAATGGCGTGCAATGGCGTGCAATGGCGTGCACGGGGGTTCCGACGCGCAGGACCCCGGAAGGGATGGCCCGTTGACCTCCTCCCCCGTCTTCCCCACCGTCCCCCGCACCGCCGACGTCGTGATCATCGGCGGCGGCGTGATGGGCACCGCCATCGCCTTCCTCCTCGCCGAGGCCGGGGTGCGGGACATCGTCGTCGTGGAACGCGGCGAGCTGGGCCGCGGCAGCTCCGGCAAACCGATCGGCGGCGTACGGGCGCACTTCTCCGACCCGCTCAACATCGAACTGGGCAGCCGCAGTCTGCGCGCCTTCCGGGACTTCCCCGAGCGCCCCGGCGCCGACATCCGGCTCGACACCGTCGGCTACCTCTTCCTGCTCACCACCGCCAAGCAGGCAGCGGACTTCGAGGCCGGTGTCCGGCTGCAGAACTCCCTCGGCGTCCCCAGCCGCATGATCAGCCCCGAAGAGGCCCGCCGCCTGTGCCCCTACGTCAGCACCGACGGGCTGGTCGCCGCCGCCCACTCGCCCGCCGACGGCCACGCCCGGCCCGGACTCGTCGTCCAGGGCTACGCGCGGGCGGCGGCCCGGGCCGGGACCGTCCTCGCCACGCACACCACCGTCACCGGCCTCGACACCGCCGGCGACCGGATCACGGCCGCCCACACCGACCGTGGTCGCATCGACTGCGCCACGGTCGTCTGCGCCGCCGGAGCCTGGTCGGCACACATCGGCGACCTGGCCGGCGTGCCCCTCCCCGTGCGGCCCGTGCGCCGCCAACTCGCCTTCACCGTCCCGCTCGTGCCATCCGCCCCGCGCATCCCCTTCACCATCGACTTCTCGTCCTCGGCGTACTTCCACAACAGCGACGACGGCCTCCTGTTCGGCCTCGCCGACCCCGCCCAGCCCGACGGCTTCGACACCACCTGGACCCCGGAGTGGCTGGAGCTGTTCCGCGAGGCCGTACGCCACCGAGCCCCCGCCCTCGCCGGCATGGCGACGGCGGGCGGCTGGGCCGGGCTCTACGAAGTCACGCCCGACCACAACGCGCTCATCGGCCGCTCCGCCGAGGTCGTCAACTTCCTCTACGCCACCGGCTTCTCGGGCCACGGTTTCCTCCAGGCGCCGGCGGTGGGCGAGATCGTCCGCGATCTCTGCCTGGACCGCACGCCCTGCGTCGACGTCGGCCCGCTCAGCGCCGACCGGTTCCGCTCCGGTGCCGGGATCCGGCCCGAGTCGCACATCGTCTGAGGCGCGCAATATTCGGCTGCGCGCGGGAGTCGGGGCCGTTAGCATCCGTCGCGATGACGACTCACTCCATGAACAGATTGGGGGACCCGTCCGCGCAAGGTGAGTGCTGATGCCCACCGACCTCGCGAACGGGGACTTCCCGCTTTCCTTCTGGCCGCGCGTGCGCGAATACGCCGTGCCGCCCTCCATGATCGAGACCGCTACGGCGCGCCGCCGTGCCGGGGACTGGGCCGGCGCCTGCGCCGCCGCCCACATCGACGTCGACCTCCAGCCCCGTCTCGTGGCGCGGCGCCACGGCCGGGAGGTCGCCGCCCGGCTGCGCGCCGACCTCCGGCACCTCGCCCCCGACCTACTGCGCTGGCACATGCCGAGGATCGCCCCCGACGGGCTGCTGCGGCCGGGCCTGACCCTCACCCTGGCCCGGTACGGCACCGCGGGCACGCTGCACCTCGTGGTGCGGACGCCACCGGCCTGGGCGGACGCCGGTCAGCGGATCAGCCTCGCCCTGTGGGACGCGTCCCACACGCGGGAGACCGGCCGGCGCCATCCGCACCCCCGCCCCAGCCGGCGTTTCCGGCTCGACCTGCACCGCCACCTGTGGGACGCGCGCCGGGCCGGTGAGCTGCGGGCGCGGTCCGGCGACGGCGGTGCGGCGGGCGGCCCGGAGTTCGCCGGGCTGCTGCCGCCCGGGCACCGGTGTGCCGTGGACCGGTGGGCGGCCGAGGCGGGGATCCTGCTGCGGGCCGAGGGACGCTCCGGCGGCAGGGTCTGCGTACGGCTCGGGGCACGGCACCGGCTCGTCCTGGACGTGTCCGACGGCGGTGAGAAGACCGCCATGTCGTACACGCGTGCCCCCGACTCCTCGCTGCCCGTGCTGCCCGACGCGGCGACCTGGGTGCTGCCCGACTTGGAGCTGGTCCGGGCCGGGGCGATCGACGCCGGGCGCCTGCATCCGCTGGTCGCCTCGGCGTTGGGGGTTGAGCGCACCTCCGGTCTGCCGGAGCGGGCGGGCGATCCACGGGTGGTGGAGTGCCGGGGCGCCCGGCACCGGATCGGCCTGGTCGACGGCGCCCTGGCCGCCCTCGACCACGACCCGGCCGAGATCCGGCGGGAGGAACTGCTCGCCGCCCTCGGCGGACCGCCGCTGCCCTGCCTGCGGGCCGTCGACGAGGCACACCGCCGGCCCGACTGCCTCCCCGGCGTCCGCGAACGCCTCCACCACGGCGACACCGCCGGTGCGCTCGCCGCCGTGGAGAGCCTGCTCGGCCCCGAGGCGGTGCTGCGCGACGGCCCGTTGCGGGACGCGCTGGAGACGGCCGCGCGGCGGCGCATCGCCCATGGGCTGTTCCGCGCGGGCCTGGAGGGCCCCTCGCCCGCCGGCCTGCGCCCCTGGGACCGCCGCCGCTCCCGCGGCGAGGGCCCGCACCCCCGCCACATGTGACCCGACCCCCATCTTGCTTGCCCGGCCGAGGCCGGCTGCCCTGCCCGCCTTCGTTCCGCACCCGTTCCCACCGAGACGGCTCACCACCGGCACACAGGTGATCACACATGCGCACTCACATCTCGCCCCTGCCCGACACCGCTTCCCAGCCCGGCACCGCTTCCCAGCCCGGCACCGCTTCCCAGCTCGACGTGGCCGGCGACCTGCTGGCCCTGCTGCGGGACACCACCACCGAACCGCGCCCCGACACCCAACTGGAGGCCCTCACGCTGGCCGTGGCCGCCGACCTGCCCGTGCTGCTGTGGGGCGAGCCGGGCATCGGCAAGACCGCGGCCCTGACCCAGCTCGCCACGGCCCTGGACCTGCCGCTCACCACGGTGATCGCGAGCGTGCACGAGCCGTCCGACTTCTCGGGGCTGCCGATCGTCGGCGACGACCCCGCCGAGCAGGGCGTGCCGATGGCCCCGCCGGACTGGGCCGTACGCCTGGTCCGGGCCGGCCGGGGGCTGCTGTTCCTCGACGAACTCTCCACCGCGCCGCCCGCCGTGCAGGCCGCCCTGCTCCGGCTCGTGCTGGAGCGGCGGATCGGCGCGCTGCGGCTGCCGCCGGGCGTGCGGATCGTGGCCGCCGCCAACCCGCGCGCCTCGGCCGCCGACGGCTGGGAACTGAGCCCGCCGCTCGCCAACCGCTTCGTCCACCTGCAGTGGACGCACGACCCCGACGTCGTCGTCCGCGGCCTCGGCGGCACCTGGCCCCGGGCGACCTTGCCCCGGCTCGACCCGCGGAGGCTGCCGGAGGCCGTGGACTTCGCCCGCCGTGCCGTGTGCGGGCTGCTCACCGCACGCCCCGGGCTCGCGCACCGCCTGCCCAGTGGCGAGACGCGCCGGGGCGGGCCCTGGCCGTCGCCCCGCAGCTGGGAGATGACGCTGCACCTGATCGCCTTCGCGACCGCGGCCGGCTCCTCCCGTGACGTCCTCTCCCTGCTGGTCCGGGGCACCGTCGGGGACGGGCCCGGTCTCGAACTGCTGGCGAGCCTGGACCGGATGGACCTCCCGGACCCCGAGACACTGCTGGCCGACCCGGCCGGTGCGGTGCTGCCCGAGCGGGGGGACCTGCGCCAGGCCGCGCTGGACGGCGTCGTGGACGCGGTCCGCAACCGCCCGGAGCGGTCCCGCTGGGACGCGGCCTGGGCGCTCCTGGTCAAGGCCCTGGAGACCGGCCCCCCGGACGTGGTGGTCGTCCCGGCGACCACACTGGCCTCCCTGCGCCGCGACGACTGGGACGTCCCGACGTCGATCGAGCGCCTGGCCGGCGTGGTGTCCCTGTCCCGCCGGGCGGACCGAACCACGGCCGCGGTCGCGGCCGCGGCGAAGGCGGGCCGATGACGACGACCGGCCGGGGACCCGGCGACTTGCCCGAGGCCGCCCCCGGGTCCCTCGACCGGGACAAGCTCTTCACGGCCCGCCTGCACGCCGCCCGCGTCCGCCCCTACCTCGCGACGGCCCTCTTCGCCCTGCACGTCGTCGAGTCGCGGCGCGTGCCGACGATGGGCGTCGACCGGTACTGGCGGTGCTATGTGTCGCCGGTGTTCGTGGACCGCACGCCCGTCGAGGAGTTGGCGGGCGTGTGGGTGCACGAGGTGTCGCACCTGCTGCGCGACCACCACCGGCGCAGCGACCGGGTCGCGAGGGAGCGGGGCCTGAACGGCCCGGGAGAGCGGCTGCGGATGAACATCGCCGCGGACTTCGAGATCAACGACGACGTCTACGGCGACGGCCTGGCCCGCCCGGAGGGCGTCGTGCAACCGGGTGATCTCGGCCTGTCCGAGAACGAGTTGATGGAGGAGTACCTGCGGCAGTTCAGCCTGGGCCCGCGGTCGCAGGACCTGGCCTGGCTGGACTGCGGCAGCGGCGCCGACGGCCTGGACCGGGAGTGGGAACTCGGCCCGGACGGCGCGCACGGCCTGAGCGAGCAGGAGCGGGACGCGGTCCGCTTCCGGGTGGCGCAGGGCATCACCGGCCGCCCCGGCAACGCCCCGCAGGGCTGGCGGCGCTGGGCCGAGGAGGCCTTTCACCCGCCCCAGCCGTGGCGGGAACTGCTGGGCGCGGCGGTCCGCTCGGCGGCCTCCGGCCCCGGCGCGGGCGAGGACTACACCTACGGCCGGCCCGCCCGGCGTTCCACGGCGCTGCCCGGCACGGTCCTGCCGAGCCTGCGCCGCCGCCCGCCCCGAGTGTCCGTCGTCATCGACACCTCCGGCTCGGTCAGCGACGCCGAACTGGGCAGCGCGCTCCTGGAGGTCGCCGCGATCGCCCGGGCCGTGGGCGGCCGCCGCGACCTGGTCACCGTGGTGCCCTGCGACGCCTCGGCCGGGATCGCCCGACGCCTGTGCCGCGCCGAGGGCATCCCGCTCACGGGCGGCGGCGGCACGGACCTCCGCGCCGGCTTCACCCGCGCCCTGCGCACCCGCCCGTCCCCCGACGTCATCGTCGCCCTCACCGACGGCCAGACCCCCTGGCCGGGCACCCGGCCCCCGTGCCGCACGGTGGTGGGCCTGTTCCCCCGCGGCCACGAGAACTACGACGAGTCCAACCCCGAGTACGTCCCGGACTCGCCCCCGGAGTGGGCCCGGGTGGTGGACATCGGCTCGTGACGGATCAAGGCCTCCGCAACAACCCCCGCTCCATCGCCACCACCACCGCCCGCGTCCGGTCGTTGACGTCGAGCTTGGCGAACAGCCGGAGCAGGTGGGTCTTCACCGTGGCCTCGGCGATGACGAGGCGGCGGCCGATCTCGGCGTTGGTGAGGCCGTCCGCGACCGCGTTCAGGACGTCCGCCTCACGGGCCGTGAGCGGGACCTGGGCGGGCTGGCGCATGCGGGCGACCAGCCGTTCGGCGACCCGGGGGGCCAGGACGGTCTCGCCGCGCGCCGCCGCGTGGATCGCGTCGGCCAGTTGCTCACGGGTGGTGTCCTTGAGGAGATAGCCGATCGCACCGGCCTCCACCGCACGCTCGATCTCCGCGTCCGTGTCGTACGTCGTCAGGATCAGCACCCGGGTGCGGGGGAAGCGCGAAACGATCTCGGTCGTCGTCGCCACCCCGTCCAGTACGGCCATCCTCAGATCGACCAGGGCGACATCTGGTGCGTGGCGTTCGACGAGGGCAAGTGCGGCGCGGCCGTCACCCGCCTCGCCGACGATCCGGATGCCGGTCTCGGAGGCCAGCAGGGCCATCACTCCGGCTCGCATGACCGCGTGGTCGTCCACGACGATGACGCGGAGCGGTCCTTCGGTCATGCCGGAGCTCCGTTCACCGCGGCCGTCAGTGGTATCAGCGCCAGCACCCGCGTCCCGTCACCCACCGAACTCGTCACCGTCAGCCTCCCGCCCAGCTCCGCCAGCCGTTTGCGCATACCGTCCAGGCCGAAGCCCGAAGACCCCTCCACTACGAACCCGGTCCCGTCGTCGGTGATTTCGAGTTCCACGCCGTACGGCTGCCGGGCCAGGACCACGCCGACCGTGGAGGCGCGGGCGTGCTTGCGCACGTTGGCCAGGGACTCCTGGGTGCAGCGCAGCAGCGCGATCCGGGTCTGCTGGTCGCACTCCAGGTCCGCCAGCTCGGCGTCGACGGTGAGGCCGGTGTCCTCCACGAATCGATCCAGGGTGCGGCGGAGGGTCTGCGCCACCGAACCGGCCGCAGCCTGACCGGAGCTCTGGGGCGAGCCGACCAACTCCCGCGCCTCGGCGAGGTTCTCCCGTGCGGTGGACTCGATCGACCGCAGCTGCTGGGCACTTCGGTCCGGGGCGGCTGCGATCCCCGCCCGGGCCGCCTCGGCGAGCACGATGATCGAGGCGAAGCCCTGGGCGAGCGTGTCGTGGATCTCCCGGGCCAACCGCTCCCGTTCGTCCGCCGCGCCCTGCCGCTGATGCGCCTCGGACAACCGGGCCTGCGTCTCCTCCAGTTCGGTGATCAGCCGGGCCCGTTCGGCGCTCTGCGCGACGACCGAGTGAGCCCACAGCCCGATCAGCACTCCCACGGCGACGACGATCAGCGTGGACACGAGCGTCTCGGTGAAGAACCCCACCGTCCAGCCGTCCTCCCGCAGCACGCTCCCGGCGAGGGTCGCTGCCGTGGCGAGCCCCAGGAACACCATCGAGGCCCTCGGGGTCCGTCCGAACATCCAGTAGTGCGGCAGCGTCACCATGAACAGCGCCGCGTAGTTGCCGCGCAGATACGCCAGCCCGCCCAGGGCCACCACCAGCACCGACAGGTACACGTGCGGCCCTACGACGGGGTTGCCCGGGAAGCGGTCCAGGACCGCGTAGCACAGCACCACCCCGCCCAGCAGGATCAGCGCCGCGTACTTGCTCCCGCCGGGCCGGTCCATGGCGACCAACCCGACGGCCATCACGGCGAACAGCAGCCAGCACACCGCGTTCCAGCGGCGCAGCGACGTGGCCCAGAAGGCGTCGGCGGTGGACCCGGCGAGAGCGGTCATACCGATCAACGTACGTCGACCGCCGCGCGGGAGGAGGCGCTTTTCTCCTGGGCGGACGTCGCCCGCCGCACAGCGCGCGAGGGCCACCAGCTCGCCTCGCCCAGCAGCAGCATCGCCGCCGGCAGGACCAGGGCCCGGACCACGACCGCGTCGATCAGCACGGCCGCCGCCAGGACGAACCCGATCTGCTTCATCTCGATGATGTGGAGAAAGACGAAACTGGCGAACACGGTCGTCATCACGACCGCGGCACTGGTCACCACGCTCGCCGAGGAGTGGATCCCCTCCAGCACGGCCCGCCGTGTGGGCACGCCCGCGAGCGCCGCCTCCCTGATCCGGCTGACCACGAACACCTGGTAGTCCATCGACAGTCCGAAGAGGATCACGAAGAGGAACAGCGGCACGCGCGACCCGATCGACCCGGTGGAGTCGAAGTCCAGCAGGCCCTCGGCCCACGTCCCCTGGAAGACCAGGACCAGCAGCCCGAGCGCCGCCCCCGCGGACAGCAGGTTCAGGACGACGCCGAGCAGTCCGAGCACGACCGAGCGGAAGGCGTACACGGTCATCGCGAACGTCACCAGCAGCAACGCCCCCAGCACCAGTGGCAGTTTGCCGTTCTGGTGGGCCGGATAGTCGGCATAGCGGGCGACGTCCCCGGTCACGCCGTACTCGGCGCCGGTGATCCGGCCCACGGTCGCGGGCAGGAAGTCGTCCCGCAGCCGGTCGAGGGAGTCGTACGCCTCGCCGGAGTTGCCGAGATACGGCACCTTCAGTTCGAGGGCGCTGGTGCGGTCGTCGGCCGAGGTCCGGACCTGCGAAGCCCCGGTGAACAGCGGGTCGTTCGCGGCCCGCTCGGTCACCACGCGCAGGGCCGAGGCGACCTCCGCCGATCGCGAGGCGTCGGCGCGGACGACGACCTGGTGGGTCACCCGCCGCTCCGGGAACGCCTCGTTGAGCCGGTCGTACACCTTCATCGCCGGGATGTCGCGGGAGTGCGTGTCCCGGCTCATCTCGGTGATCTTCAGCCCGGCCAGCGGGACGACGAGGGCGAGCAGGGCGAGTACCGAGACGCACAGGGTGGCCAGGGGATGGCGCGCCGCGGGCCGTAGCAGCATGGCCCACATCCGGCCGCCGCCGCTCTCACCCCGCCCCCGGTGTTCAGGCTTCCCGCGCTCGTGCCGCCGACGCGCCCTGTGCTCCGCCCGCTGCCCGAGCTTGACGAGCAGCGCGGGCAGAGCCGTCAGCGAACTCGCCACCGCCACCAGGACCACCACGATCGTGCCGGTCGCGAGGGAGGAGAAGATCACGTCGGAGGCCAGGTACAGCGTCGCCGTGGAGGCGACCACCGCGAGCCCGGAGACCACGACGGCCCGGCCCGAGGTCGCGGCGGCCAGCTCCACCAGTGCCTCGGAGGACAGCCGCCCGCCGGAGCGGGCCCGTTCCTCCCGCTCGCGCTTGAGATAGAAGAGCGTGTAGTCGACGCCGACCGCGAGGCCGATCATCAGGATGACGTTCGTGCCGACCCCGGCGTCGGGCGACAGGTGGGAGACGACCATGGACAACCCCACCGCCGCCGCGATCGACGACAGCGCCAGCAGCAACGGCACCCCGGCCATGGTCACCGACCCGAACACCACCAGCAGCGTCACCAGCGTGACCGGCAGGGTGATCGCCTCGGAGAGCGCCAGGTCGTCACTGCGCTGCTGGTCGACGCCCTTGCTGACGGAAGGGCTTCCGGTCTCCTCCAGCAGCAGCCCGGGGTGTCCCTTCTGCACCGCCGAAGTCTGCGCCACGAGCGCGTCGACCTTGTCCTTGGCGTCCCGCTCCTCGCCCTTGAGCGATACCTCGACCATCAGGATCCGGCGGTCCTCGGACAGCAACGGCTCTGCCACGCCCGCCACTTCCGGCAGCTTCCGCATCCGGTCGGTGAGATCCTTCGCGGCGGTCCGGGCGGCGCCCTGTTCGAGAGCACCGCCCGAGCGGGAGGAGATCAGCACCTGCTCTGCGGGCCTTCGCTCCAGATGGGCCTCGGTAGCGAGGGCCTCGGCCCGCCCGGCCTCACCGACCCGGTAGTCCGCCGTCTTCGCGCTGTTCGTGCCGACGGCACTGCCGGCCCCCAGACACAGTGCCACGAACACCAGCCAGCCGACGATCGCCCGCCAGGGGTGCCGCGCACTCCAGCGCGCCACGCGCACAGAGAATGAATTCATGCCCAAAAGCGTTGCTGAACAGGCAAGTTGTCGGACAGAGGTACTCGGTTGAACCTGCCGTCCACCGGTCGGTGGACCCCGCACCTGGGGAAAACCCCACGCTCCCCGGGTTCACCGGAGCTCTCCTCGGGCGGTGTCAGCCGATGCGGGCGCACAGGTCGTCGGTCGTCCCGTGGACGAGGTGCACGGTCTTGTATCCGCCGGCGCCGATGTCCATCGTGTAGACGCCGTCGACGACGTACAGGCCGCGCGGCAGACTGCCCTGGCCCGCCCCCACGCCGACCAGCACCGGTCCGCGCACCGCCCAGAACTGGGAGCCGTCAGGCCGGTACTCGACGACGGCCGAGCCGCTCACGTCGGCGTCGAAGGAGGCGCGGGTGTCGGTGTTCGTGACGCGCACGACGAGATCGCCCCGGTACGCCACCCGCCGCGCGGAACCGTCGGGGTGGGTGCTCAGCACCCGCCGCACCACCTCGTCGACGACGGGCTCGCCGTGGACGGGGAAGTCGCACCGCACGCCGGCGCCGACGTCCCACGGGGCGGAGGGCGCGGGCTCCCAGCCGGGCGGGGTCGCGGCGGACGCGGGCTGCGTGCCGAGGAGCACGGCCACAAGTGCCAGCGGGGCGAGGGCGGTTCGGCGCATGGTTCTCCCTGGGCAGAGGGGTGGAAGGAAGCTGCGCCGAAGTCTCGCCCCTGCCCCTGACCAAAGCCTCACCACGCCCGGCCGCGGCCCCGGCCGCACGGCTACGCTGCCGGGCAGCCATGGATTTCCAGTTGCTCGGTCCGTTCGCCGCCCGTCACGAGGGGCGGCCCGTGCTGCTCGGCAGCCGCCGTCAGGAGCGGTGCCTGCTGGCGGTCCTGCTGCTGCACGCGGGCCGCGCCGTAGCGACCGACCGCCTCATCGACCTCCTGTGGGACACCGATCCGCCCGCCTCGGCCCGCGCCACCGTCCACACCTATGTCGGCCGGCTCCGCGCCGCGCTCCGGCCCTACGGGGTGTCCGTCGAGACCCGGCACGAGGGCTACGCCGTGGAGCAGGGCCCTCACCGGATCGACGCGCAGGAGTTCACCGCGCTCGTCGGGCAGGCGGCCGACGCCCGTGATCCGGCGGAGCGGACCGGCCTCTACGACCGTGCCCTCGCCCTCTGGCACGGCCCGCTGCTCGCGGATGTCGCCGACGACCGGCTGCGCACACGCCTCGACGGCCGGCTCGGCGAACTGCGGCTGTCGGCCGTGGAAGAACGGGCACAGGCGCAGCTCGGCATGGGTCTGCACGAGCGGGTGGCCGCCGACCTGACACCGGTGCTCCAGGAGCACCCGACCCGCGAACGGCTGGTCGCCGCGCAGATGACCGCCCTGCACCGCGCGGGCCGCCAAGCGGAGGCGCTCCGGTTGTACGGCCGTACGCGCACCCTCCTCGCGAGAGACCTCGGCATCGAGCCGAACCGCGAACTGCGCACCCTGCACGAGCGGATGCTGAGCGGCGACCCCCGGCTGGACCGGCCGCCCGGGCCCGTCTACGCGGTACGGGTCGACGACCAGTGGCTGCCCTGGAGCACCAGCGGGCACCCCGCGCTGGACTTCTGCAACACCTACGCCGGGTGGGACGGCGACCGGCTGCCCGGCTCGGAGTGGCTGCTCCGGTACGCCACGCTCGCCGTATGGGCCGGGCACGTGGACCTGGTCGAGGAGCGGCAGGTCGCCCGGCTGCGGGAGCAGGCCCTGCACCGGCCGGACGAGGCAGCCGCCGCTCTCGACGAGGCCCGGCGGTTCCGTACGGACCTGTACGCCTGCCTGACCGACCCGCAGGACGGCCGGGCCTTCAAGGCGGTCGCCGCCGTGGTGGAGGAGTCCGCGAGCGGCTCGGTCTTCACCCGGCGCGAGGACGGCCTGGGATGCTGGCGGCCCTCCCCCTCGGCAGGCCTGCGCCTCCCCCTGCACGCGGTGGCCCGCACGGCGGCCGAACTCCTCGCCGACCCCCGCCGCTTCACCGTCCGCAGCTGCCCCAGCCGTGACTGCGGCTGGCTGTTCCTCGACGAAAGCGGCCGCCGCAGGTGGTGCAGCCTGGGCACGTGCGGGGCGAGGCGGGCCCCGGGCGGCAGCTGACGGTGTACCGGTCCGGGCTCACCGACCGGTCACACGCTCCGGAAGCGGGCCGTCGCCGCCAGGAGGGCTGCCGTCGTGGAGGTCCCCGACAGCCCGTGCCCCTCGTCGCCGATCAGGACGAGTTCCGCGTCCGGCCACACCTGGGCCAGTCGCCAGGCGATGTCCGGAGGCCCGCTGATGTCCATCCGGCCGTGGATCATCACGCCGGGGATGCCGGACAGCTTCCCCGCGTCGCGCAGCAGCGCACCGTCCTCCAGGAAGGCGGCGTGCCGCCAGTAGTGCGTGACGAGGCGGGCGAAGCGCATCCGGAAGAGCGGGTCCTCGTAACGGGGGTCGGGCTGGTGCCCCGGCCGGGTGGAGACGTGCACGTCCTCCCACCGGCACCACTCCCGCGCGGCCCGCTCCCGTACGGCCGGATCGGGGTCGGCGAGCATCCGGGCGTAGGCGTCCACCAGACTCCCGTCGCGCTCCGCCTCCGGTACGGCGTCCCGGAAGCGGGCCCACTCCTCGGGGAAGATCCGCCCCATGTCCCGGGTGACCCACTCCACCTCGCGGCGCGTGGTGTTGGTGACGCTGAAGAGGACCAGCTCGGACACGGAATCGGGGTGCTGCTCGGCGTAGGCCAGCGCGAGCGTCACGCCCCAGGAGCCGCCGAGGACGAGCCACGCCTCGATGCCGAGGTACTGCCGCAGCTGCTCGATGTCGGCGATCAGATGGGGCGTGGTGTTGGCGGCGAGCGAGGTCCGCGGATCGGCGGCGTCGGGAGTGCTCCGCCCGCACCCGCGCTGGTCCAGGAGCACGATGCGATACGCCGCCGGGTCGAACAGCCGCCGCCAGAACGGCCCCGCCCCCGACCCCGGCCCGCCGTGCAGCACGAGAGCGGGCTTGCCCGCGGGATTCCCGCAGGCCTCCCAGTACACGCGGTTGCCGTCGCCGACGTCGAGCATGCCGTGCGCGTACGGCTCGATGCCGGCGGGATGGAGCTCGGCCATGCGTGATGTCCTCTCCTGACCTGCCTGCTTCGGATGAACAGCGTGATGTGACAGCGCTGTTAGATTAACAGGGTGAGGAATCAACCGGATCCGGAAGCCGTGGGGACGCTGCTCCGTCACGTCCTGGAACTGCTCGACGGAGATGTGGCCAAGGTCTACGAGGAGCAGGGCCTCGCCGAGTACCGCCCCCGCTTCTCCCCGGTCGTCCGGGCGCTGCTGGCCGAAGGCCCGCTCTCCGTGCGCGACGTGGCCGCGGCGATCGGCGTCACGCACTCGGCCGCGAGCCAGACGGCGGCCCAGATGGCCCGCGCGGGCCTGGTCACCCACACCCCCGATCCGCTGGACGCCCGCCGCCGGCTGGTCGGCCTCACCCCCAAGGCCCGGGCGCTGCTGCCCCGGATCGAGGCGGAGTGGGAGGCGACGAAGGCGGCGATGGCGGAGCTGGACGCGGAACTGTCCATGCCGCTGGGGGAGTTGCTGACGGAGGTGGCCCAGGCGGTGGGCCGGCGGCCGTTCGCGGAGCGGGTGGCGGCCGCACGCACGGCTACTTGATCTTGGTCCAGCCCGCCGGGGTCAGCTTGTAGTGGGCTCCGTCGTCGGCGTCCATCCGCGAACTGGCGTGCACATGCACGTAGTCCTGCTCCAGGTGGTACCGGAAGCCGCCCATCATGCCGACCACCGTGAAGACGACCTTCACCGCGAGCCCCTCCGTGAGGGGAGCGAGCGGTGGCAGAAGGTGTTCGATCTCCTCGAAGCACCGGCCGGTCGTCTCCCGCATCAGGGTGTGGAAACGCTGCTCCAGGGCGTCCGGCGGAGAGGGTAGGGGCCGCACCGTGACCGGTTCGAGGAGCTCCAGCAGGTGCGTGTGCCCCTGCTCCCGGGCGACGTCGACGGGGCGGCGGCCGTCCCGGGCGCGCTGCGTGCGCCAGGCGCCGTGGCCGATCAGCCGGGACACCACGGCGAAGTCCGCGCCGTGCCAGGCCGCCTGGTGCAGCGGGGAGAAGCCGCTGCGGTTCCCGGGCCGGGGGAGATTGACCCACCCCGGCTTCTCGCCCAGCACCTCGAAGAGACGGTTCCAGTCGGCGTCCCGGGCCATGTCCGAGAACTGGTCCCGCTGGTCCAGGTACCACTGGTTGAAGCGCTCGCGGTCGGTGAGGCCGTCCCACTCCAGCAACATGATCACCCGGTCACGCTAACGGACCCCGGCGACGGCCGACCGCCCCCGGGCCCGCCGAACTCCCGCTCGCAGTACGTAAGCAGCTCCCGGACCGCGGGACTCCGACCGCTCCTCCAGACCAGCGCGAGCAGCGCCGGGTCCTCGACGTCGTCGATGGTGCGGACGACAACCCGGTCCCGGTGTCCCGCGGCCATCGACTCGCTGAGAACGGCGACGCCCAGTCCCCGGGCCGCGAGGTCCGCGACGGCGTCCGCGGCGCTGGCCTGCAGCGCGATCCCGGGCCGCAGATCCTGCGCGGCGCAGGCCCCGTCGAAGACCGTGCGCAGACCGGTGCCCGGGGGCATGCACACGATCGGATGGGCGGCGACGTCCCGCAGTGTGACCCGCCGGCGTGACGCCAGGGGATGAGCGTCCGGAACCACGACGACGAGCCGCTCGCTGATGATCGTCAACGCCTCCAGCCCTTCAGGGGCGGCAGCCGTCCCGACGAGGGCCACATCGGCCGTGCCGAGGCGCACCGCCTCGACGAGCCGGTCGGAGTTGTCCTCCTGCAGCGAGATCTCCACGCCCGGGTGGGCCCGGTGGAACGCGGAGAGGGCGTCGAACAGGGGCGTGAGGGTGCAGCCGATGACCATCCCGACCACGAGCCGGCCCCGGATCAGGCCGGTCACCTCACCCACCGCCTGCCCGACCGCCGCGGCCGCCGCGAGCGCCGCACGGGCGTGGTCGAGCGCTGCCCTGCCCGCGGCGGTGAGCGTCGCGGTGCGCGCCGACCGGTCGAAGAGCTCGGCCCCGAGCTCCCGCTCCAACTGGCGGATCTGGGCGCTGACCCCGGACTGGCTGATGTGCACCCGCTCGGCGGCCCGCGTGAAGTTCCGCTCCTCGGCGACCGTGACGAAGTACTCCAGCTGCCTCAGTTCCATGACTGGCAATTCTAGATGCCAGCACATCCATCTGTTGGACTTCTGATGGCCGCCCTACGAGGCTGAAGGCACCGAGGAATCCCGACGCCAGGAGGACCCATGCCGGAGTACGAGAAGGCCATGCGCCCCGAGGACATCACCCGCCTGTTCGTCGAACGCTCCAACGCGGGCGACGCGGCCGGGGTCGCCGCGCTCTACGAGGAGGACGCGGTCCTGGCCTATCCGCCCGGCCGGCGCACGGTCGGCCGCGAAGCGATCCGCGCCCTCTGGGAGAAGGTCCTCGCCAACCGCCCCCACTTCGAACCGGAGCAGCCCCTGCCGACCCTGATCCACGGCGACATCGCCCTCACCTCCACCCCGCCGAAGGACGGGACGGGGGCCCGGGCGCAGGTGGTCCGGCGGCAGTCGGACGGGAGCTGGCTGCGGGTGCTGGATCAGCCGGAGTTCCTGCCGGCCGCACCCTGAGAACCCCGGCGGACCTGCCGGATCGTCCCCGCGGCCCGGGACCCGCCGCCCGCGTCCCTCAACTCGGCTTCGGCGCCGTGCTCGCCCGCCGCACCAGCCGCGTGGGCACCAACGTCGTCCCGTGTTCCACCCCGTCCGCCCGCATCTTGCTGAGCACTCCCTCCACGCACAGCCGCCCCACCTCCGCGAAGTCCTGGTGGATCGTGGTGAGGGGTGGGAGGAAGGACGCGGACTCGGGGATGTCGTCGAAGCCGATGACGCTGATGTCGTCGGGGACGCGGCGGCCGCGTTCGTGGAGGGCGCGGAGCAGGCCGAGCGCCATCTGGTCGTTGGCCGTGAACACCGCCGTGCAGTCCGGCTCGTCGGCCAGCCGCAGACCGGCCCGGTAGCCGGATTCGGCCGACCAGTCGCCGCGCACCAGGGGCGGTGGGGTGCGGCCCGCCTCGGTGAGGGTGGTGCGCCAGGCGTTGGCGCGGCGCTGGGCGGCGAAGGAGCCCTCCGGGCCGGCCAGGTGCCAGACCGTGTCGTGGCCGAGGTCCAGGAGGTGCCGTACGGCGTCACGGGCGCCGCCCGCCTGGTCGGTGTCGACGACGGTGTAGCGGTCGCCGGCGTCGGAATCGGCCACCACGACCTGCACGCCGGGCGGGAGGGAGACCGTCGCCGCGTCGAGCAGATGGATCTCCATGATGACGATGACGGCGTCCACGGCGAGCTCCCCCAGCCGGGAGAAGGCGCCGTTCACCTCGTCCTGGGTGGGGACGGCCACGGGCAGCAGGGTGACGGCGTACCCGTGCTCGGCGGCGGAGGTGGCGATGGCCTCCAGGGTGCGGATGTTGCCCATGGTGGAGAGGGAGAAGGTGATCACGCCGAGGGTGCGGAACTCGCCGCGGCGCAGCGCCCGGGCCGCGCTGTTGGGGCGGTAGCCCAGCTCCCGCATGGCGGCCAGGACCTGCGCGCGGGTGTCCTCGGTGACGCCCGGGAAGCCGTTCGAGACGCGGGAGACCGTCTGGGACGACACTCCGGCGAGCTGTGCGACGTCCGCCATGGACGCGCCCTGGCGGGGCCGGGCCGCACGCTTTCTCGTACGGCTCGTGCCTCTCGACTCGCTCTCGCCGTCCACTGTGCCCACATTCCCCTCCCTACGCGACCGGCGCGCAAATTTCGGTCCGGAACGACTCCTTGACCCCTGAGATTCGGACAGTGTAGACATCCCGCCAGTGGATGTTTACGTAAACATTGCCTAGTCGAAATCGTACGAGAAGGCGCCGGATCCGCATCATTCGCACCACGTAGGCCCCGATCTCTGCGTGCGCCGGGACGCGCGGCACGCAGAAGAGCTGGAGTACTCGAGATGGCACACCGCACCCGCAAGAGAAGGCTCCTCGGGGCCATCGGCGTCACCTTGGCGACCGGAACCGTCCTGGCCACCGCCACCCTGCCCGCCGCGCACGCCGAGCCGGCCGCGGCCGAGGCCGCCGCGGCCGGCGTCACCGTCCGGCCCGACCCCTCCTACGCCGGGGACAGGTTCGAGGGCTGGGGCACCAGCCTGGTCTGGTTCGCCAACGCCACCGGTGACTACCCGCCCGCGGTCCGCGAGAAGCTCTACAAGCTCCTCTTCGGCGACGACGGTCTCAACCTGAACATCGCCCGGTACAACATCGGCGGCGGCAACGCCCCCGACGTCAAGGACTACCTGCGGGCCGGCGGCGCGGTCGAGGGCTGGTGGAAGGCCCCGGCGGGCACCACCCGCGAGGACGTCGACTGGTGGGACCCGGACGACCCGGCCGACTGGAACAAGAACGCGGACAAGACGCAGCGCTGGTGGGTCGACCGCATCAAGAAGGACATCACCCACTGGGAGACCTTCAGCAACTCCCCGCCCTGGTTCATGACCGAGAGCGGCTACGTCTCCGGCAACTTCGACGCGGGCAAGGACCAGCTGAAGCCGGAGTCCGTCGAGGACTTCGCCAAGTACCTGGTGGGCGCGACCGAGCGGCTGGAGAAGGCGCACGGCATCAAGGTCGACACGCTGGACCCGTTCAACGAGCCGAACACCAACTACTGGGGCACCAAGCTCGGCCCGGACGGCGAGCCGACCGGAGGCCGCCAGGAGGGCGCCCACATCGGCCCCGAGCTCCAGCAGAAGGTGCTCCGCGCGCTCGCCCCGGTCCTGGAGAAGTCCCGGAGCGGCGCGGAGATATCCGCGATGGACGAGACCAACCCCGGCACCTTCGCGACGAACTGGAACTCCTACCCCCAGGAGGTCCGCGACCTCGTCGCCCAGATGAACGTCCACACCTACGGCACGAGCCAGCGCACCACCGTCCGCGACCTCGCCAAGGCCGCCGACAAGCCGCTGTGGATGAGCGAGGTCGAGGGCGACTGGGGCGACGGCCAGAGCTTCACGGACATGCGGCCCGGCCTGGGCCTCGCCCAGCGCATGGTGGACGACCTGCGTGAACTGGAGCCCAAGGCTTGGGTGTTCTGGCAGCCCGTCGAGGACTACGACAACATGAAGCCGGGCGGGGAGTCCGCCAAGGGCGGCAACTGGGGCGAGATCCAGCTCCCGTTCAGCTGCACCTCGAAGGACACCCTGAAGTCCTGCCCGATCTACACCAACACCAAGTTCGACACGGCCCGCAACTTCACGCACTTCATCAAGCCCGGCGACCGGCTGATCAAGACGAACGACACGTCCAGCACCGCGGCGGTCTCCCGCAAGGGCGACGCGGCGACCGTCGTCCACGTCAACAGCGCCACCGAGGCGCGTGAGGTCACACTCGACCTGTCGAAGTTCGGCCGGGTCTCCTCCCGTGCCACGGTCACCCCGGTGGTGACCAGCGCCGACGGCAAGCTGGAGAAGCAGAAGCCCGTCCGCGTCACCGGCAAGCAGGCCACGCTCTCGGTGCCCGCACAGTCGGTGACGTCGTTCCTCGTCAAGGGCGTCTCGGGTGTCGCGAAGGACGCGGCGGAACTGCGCAAGGGCCACACCTACCGCCTGACCGGCGTCCAGAGCGGCAAGGACCTCACCATCGCCGGCAACGGCACGGGCCTGGTCATCAAGACCCCGAACGCCACCGACCCCAGCGGTCAGCAGTGGCGGGTGGAGCAGATCCGCGGCGAGGACAACCGCAAGCGCTACGTCCTCACCGAGACCGGCGCGGACAAGCGCCTGGCCATCCGCGACGGCGCCCTGGTCGCCGAACCCGACGAGGGCCGCCGCGACGAGGCGGCGCAGTGGATCGCGTCCTCGACCGGCGACGGCACGTGGACGCTCGTGAACGCGGCGACCGGCCAACTCCCGGATGTAGGAGGCCAGTCCACGAACGACGGCGCCCCTGTGGGCGTCTGGCAGCCGAACTCGGGATCCAACCAGCGCTGGAAGATCACGGACGTGACGGGCAGCTGACCCCCCGTCCAGCCCTCGACGCCCCCGGCACCGCCGCCCTCCCGGCCGCGGAGCCGGGGGCGCCGCGCGCCACCCGGCCTCTCCGGTCGCCCGGTCGCCCCCAGCCTCGTCCGGTGCGGACACGTTCGACCAGCAGCCGTCTGCCATGAACGGGTCAGCCGGGCATCACGGTGGGACACGAAGGCCTCCGTGCGGTGAGGATTCGACACCTCCACCACACACGGAAGCCTTCGCCACCATCAGGACCAGCCCGCGTTGACGACGCTCGTGATCAATACAGCTGGGGCCCGAGGGCCGGTTCAGCGGCGGCGGCCCCTGGACGGCCTGCCCCGCCGTGCGTTCGGGGCGGTACCCGTGCGCGGGGCGGGCTTCTCGGCCGGCGGGGTGAGGACGACGGGCACGCCCGAGGGCTCCTGCGCCCCGGTGATGCGGTTCAGTTCGTCCTCGCCCGAGCGGACCCGGGTGACCTGCGGGGTGATGCCGGCGTCGGCCATCAGCCGGGTCATCTCGCGGCGCTGGTGGGGCAGGACGAGCGTGACGACGGTGCCGGACTCGCCGGCGCGCGCGGTCCGGCCGCCGCGGTGCAGGTAGTCCTTGTGGTCGCCGGGCGGGTCGACGTTGACGACGAGGTCGAGGTTGTCGACGTGGATGCCGCGGGCGGCGACGTTGGTGGCCACCAGGACGGTGACCTGACCGTCCTTGAAGCGGGCCAGGGTCCTGGTCCGCTGGGACTGGGACTTGCCGCCGTGCAGGGCCATGGCGCGCACGCCGACGGCCAGCAGCTTCTTGGCCAGCCGGTCGGCGGCGTGCTTGGTGTCCAGGAACATGATCACGCGTCCGTCGCGGGCGGCGATCCGGGTCGTGGTGGCGTGCTTGTCGTCGTCCTCCACGTGCAGCAGGTGGTGCTCCATCGTGGTGACCGCGCCCGCGGAGGGGTCGACGGAGTGGACCACCGGGTCGTGCAGGTAGGTGCGGACCAGCCGGTCGACGTTGCGGTCCAGGGTGGCCGAGAACAGCATCCGCTGACCGCCGGGGCGCACCTGGTCGAGCAGGGCGGTGACCTGCGGCATGAAGCCCATGTCGGTCATCTGGTCGGCCTCGTCGAGGACGGTGATGTCGACGTGGTCCAGGCGGCAGTCGCCTCGGTCTATGAGGTCCTTGAGCCGCCCGGGCGTCGCGACGACGACCTCGGCGCCGGTGCGCAGCGCGTTCGCCTGCCGGCCGATCGGCATGCCGCCGACGACGGTGGCGAGCCGCAGCCGCAGAGCGCGGGCGAAGGGGGTGAGGGCGTCGGTGACCTGCTGGGCCAGCTCGCGGGTCGGCACGAGGACGAGGCCCAGCGGCTGCCGGGCCTCGGCGCGCTGCCCCTCGACGCGGGCCAGCAGGGCGAGCCCGAAGGCGAGCGTCTTGCCGGAGCCGGTGCGGCCACGGCCGAGGACGTCACGGCCGGCCAGGGAGTTCGGCAGCGTCGCCGCCTGGATCGGGAACGGCGCGGTCAGCCCCTCGGCGCGCAGCGCGGCCAGCAGCCGCTCGGGCAGGTCGAGGTCGTCGAACGCCTCGACGGCCGGCAGCGCCGGGGTGACGGTGACGGGCGGTGTGAATTCCCGGCTGGGGGCGGGGCGGCGCCCACCGCGGCCACCGCCCGCCGGACGGGAAGCGGTGCCCCCGCCGCCCGACTTACGGGACCGGAACCCGTTGCCACGGGAGTGGGAGGAGCCGTTGTTCTTGCGAGCCGTGCGGTCCAAGAGGAACCTTCCTCGATGCGGCACGCGTCGAGGAATGCGCGGCGGCACCGAAGAGCCGCAGGATTCGCAAGAGTTGAGCCGGAGAAGAGCAAAACGAGCCGGGGCCCGCACCGCGAGGGTGCGGGCCCCGGTTCAGGGCATTCGCGTACGCGTCAGGCGGGAACGATGTTCTCGGCCTGCGGGCCCTTCTGGCCCTGCGTGACGTCGAAGGTAACCTTCTGGCCTTCCTGAAGCTCGCGGAAGCCGGAGGTGGCGATGTTCGAGTAGTGGGCGAACACGTCCGGGCCGCCACCCTCCTGCTCGATGAAGCCGAAGCCCTTTTCCGCGTTGAACCACTTCACGGTGCCAGTTGCCATGTGTATCTCCCTTTGGGGGCAGTACCCGAGATCCGCACTTTGCGGATTCGGGGTCGCTGTGATGATCACCCTCCGGAGAGATCCGAAAATCCTCGGAAACAAAAAGAGTGCTCGTCGACAAAGGTCGATAGAGCACTCGAAGTCTCTGGGAACCAAAACTGCAACACCAGCCAAGGTAGCACAGGCGGCGCCGGATGGCTCGGGAATCTCGTACCCGAGGTGGAGCCGACCCTCGTTCGTACTGCGTTCCGAGTACCGCGGATTGTCGGCAGGCGCACGACGACGGGACAGTCCGCCCACGGACAGGCTTGGCAGACGTCCGACACCAGATGTGGAGACCCCCTGCCGTGGCTGCTTTCCTGTATCGATCGGGCCGTCTGGCCTACCGGCGTCGCTGGTACGTCGCCCTGGTCTGGGCGGCCGTCCTGGCCGCCGTGGGGCTGGGCTCCCTCAAGGCGCCGGGCGCCGTCGACGAGGAGTTCTCGATGCCCGGCATCGAGTCCCAGAAGGCGTTCGACCTGATGGAGCAGCGCTTCCCCGGGGCCACGGCCGACAGCGCGACGGCCAGGGTCGTCTTCATCGCGCCGGGCGGCGAGAAGGTCACGGCCGCCGGGAACAGGAAGTCCATCGAGAAGACCGTGGCAGGCCTCGGCGACGGCACACAGGTCGCGAGCGTCGTCGACCCGTTCCGGGCGAAGACGATCAGCAAGGACGGCACGACGGCCTTCGCGACGGTCACGTACAAGGTCGGGGCCCATGACCTCACCGACGCCAGCAGCAGCCGGCTGGAGCGGGCCGTCGACCAGGCGCGGGACGCCGGGCTGACCGTCGAGGCGGGCGGTACCGCGCTGGCCGACGAGGGCGGGCCGGGCGGCACGGCCGAGATGATCGGCGTCGCGATCGCCGCACCGTCCGCACGCACATCCACCGGGCCATGACCAAGCTGCACGCCAGGGACCGCGCGCAGCTGGTCGTCATCGCGTACCAGACGGGCCTCGTACGGGCGACGCCGCCGGCGACGTGAGGTGGCGGTCTCACGGCCTGCCGAAGGTGGCCACCATGAGCGCCTCGGCGGTCCTGTTCATGTCCTGGCCCTTGGCGTCGGTGGAGTTGACGCTGTAGACGAGGGTGCGGGAGCCGTTGCGGGTGGAGGCGACGGCGGCGTTGTACCCCCAGCGCCCGCCCGTCTTGCCCCACACCTCGCGCCCGCCCAGCACCTTCATGGACAGACCGGCGGAGTAGGCGGCCGGCTTGCCGGTCTTGAAGTCGGTCACGTCCGGCAGCGTGAACATCTCCTGAAGCAGCGGCCCGCGCACGATCCGCCCCCGGAACAGGGACCGGGTGAACCGCTCCAGGTCCGCGGTGGTCGAGACGATGTCCCCGGCCGCCCACGCGTCCGTCGACCCCCACACGGAGACGTCCCGGAGTCCGGTCGTGCCGTCGTCGAGCCGCATGGTCTGGTAGCCGTGGTTGTGCGGCCCGACGATGCGCGGGTTCGTCCCCGGGAAGTAGGTGCCCCGCAGCCCCAGCGGCCCGAGCACCCGCCGGGCGACCTGACGCTCGTACGAGTCGTGGGTGACGCGCTCGATGACCAGGCCGGCGACGGTGTACCCGATGTTGAGGTAGTGCTGCCGCTCGCCCGGCGCGAACTCACGCTTCTTCGACGTCGCCGAGCGGACCATGTCCCGGGGGTCGTGGATGCGGAAGCGGTTCGCGTACACCTCCTCGACGGTGGTGCCGGGGAAGTCCGGGGCCGGGATGCCGTGCGTGTGGTTGAGGAGCTGCCGGACGGTGACGTCCTCGTACGAGGCGGGAATCAGCTCCGGCAGATACGAGCGGGCGCTGCGGTCGAGGTCCAGCCGTCCCTCTTGGGCCAGTTGCAGGGCGACCGCGGCGGTGAAGACCTTGGTCACGGATCCGGCGCGGAAGCGGGCGGCCGGATCTGCGGGCCGGCCGCTCCGCAGGTCGTGCACGCCCGAACTGCCGTGCCAGGTGCCCTCCTTGCCGCCGACCCGGACGAGCGCGGCGGTGGCGTCGGAGGTGGGGAGGCCGGCGATGGCGGCTTCGAGGGCGGGGTTCGGGGACTGCCCCGCGGCCGGTCGCGCGGTGGTGGACGCGGCCGGCGCGGAGGCGGCCGCCGGGAGGACGGACGGCCCCACGGCGACTCCCACGACGAGTGCGGCGGCGGTCAGGAGGCCGGTACGGGTCTTCATGGCGAACTCCGTTGCGAGGAAGCGACGTTGAGGTGACGTCTTCATCCTCCGGAGCGGCGCCGTCCCGCGGATCGCCCCCGCCGGTGGTCCTGCGGCGTCACTTCCTCGCCGACGCGGGGGAGGACCCGGCCCGGGCCGCTCCCCCGGGCGGGGGATCCCCGGCCGGGGGAGCCCCGGGCGGGGGATCCCCGGCCGCGACGAGTCCGGTCTCGTAGGCGCAGATCACGGCCTGGATCCGGTCCCTGAGGCCCAGCTTCGACAGCACGTTGCCGACGTGCGTCTTGACGGTGTGGTCGCTGACCACCAGCTCGGCGGCGATCTCGGCGTTCGACAGTCCGCGCGCGAGCAGCAGCAGCGTCTCGCGCTCCCGGGCGGTCAGGACGTCCAGCCGGGGGTCGGGCCGGCGGGCCCGGGCGGCGGCGGGCCGGGTGTACTGCTCCACGAGGCGCCGGGCGACGGAGGGGGCGAGCAGCGAGTCGCCCCGGGCGACGACCCGGACGGCGTGCACCAGGTCGTCCCGGCGGACGTCCTTGAGCAGGAAGCCGCTCGCGCCCGCGTGCAGCGCCTCGTACACGTACTCGTCGGAGTCGAAGGTCGTCAGCATCACCGTCCGGCAGCGGCTCGCCGCGCTGATCGCGCGGCAGGCCTCGATGCCGTCCGTGCGGGGCATCCGGATGTCGAGCAGCGCCACATCGGGGGCGTGCCGCCGTACCGCGTCGACGGCCTCGCCGCCGTCACCCGCCTCGGCGACGACCTCGATGTCCGGCTGCACGTCCAGGATCATCGCGAAGCCGCTGCGCACGAGCTCCTGGTCGTCGGCGACCACGACACGGATCGTCACGACCCCACCTCCGCCGTCGCGGAGACGGGAATCCGCACCCGCACCTCGAACCCGGGCCCGCCCGCCCCCGGTCCGGCGACCGCGCTGCCCCCGTGGGCCGCGGCCCGCTCACGAATCCCGACGAGCCCGTGCCCGCCCCGACGGGACGCGGATCGCGACCCGCTCCCGTCATCGATCACGCAGACCTCCAACTCAGCACTCCTATACGCCAATTGAACCCGTACGGTACGCGCGTCCGCATGCTTGAGGGTATTGGTCAGGGCCTCCTGGACCACCCGGAAGACGGTGGCCCCGACGCCCTCCGGAACGGGCCGGACGTCCCCTACGGCCCGGTAGGCCACGTCGAGCCCACTGTCGCGCACCCGGTCCAGAAGTCCGGGCAACGCGGCGAGTCCGGGCTGCGGCTCGCGCGGGGCGGTGCCGTCGCTCTCGTCACCGTCGTCCCGCAGCACCCCCAGCATGTGACGCAACTGCGCCATGGCGTCCCGCCCGGTCGCGGAGATGGCGTCGAAGGCCGCCTCGGCCCGCTCGGGGGCGGCCCGCACGGCCACCGGTCCGGCCTCGGCCTGCACGATCATCAGGCTCACGGCGTGGGACAGGATGTCGTGCATCTCCCGTGCGATCCGGGCCCGTTCGCGTGCGGCGGCCTGTTCGGCCTCGACGCGGTGGGCCCGCTGCCGGGCATCGGTCAGCCGTCCGAACACGTAGGCGGCGATGAACACGAAGAGGGAGAAGGTCAGTTCACGCGCCGAGCGGGTGTTGAGCCACACCCCCACCGGCACGGCGACCACCATCAGGAGCCCGGTGAGGAGCCGTTTGCGCGGGGCGGACAGCGCGGCGATGGTGTAGACGACGACCAGCCCGGTGTACGGCAGCGGCTGCCCGGGCCCGTCGACGGTCAGCCGGTACAGCGCGTTGGCGGCCAGCACCGCGAACAGCACGGCGACGGGAGCGCGCCTGCGCCAGACCAGGGGTACGACGGTGAGCGTGCTCAGCCCGTACGCGGCCCAGGTCGCCGGCGGCATCCCCGGCGCGCGCGGCACGAGGAACGGCATGGTCATCGCGCCCTGGACGAGCAGCGCGACACCGATGTCGACCAGGAGCGGATTGTCCGCCGCGAGCACCCGCCCCCGCTCCCACCACCCGCGCACTTCCCCGCGTATGCCCATGGCGACGTACGACCCCCGTCCCGTGCTGCCCGACCCCGGAACCGTAGCGGGCCGGCGGCCGCACGCGCCGGGTGAACCAGCCCTGGTTCAGGGCGTCTTCGGCGGTGTCCACGCCGCGACCAGGTCCACCAGCCCGGGGAACCGGGCGTTGAGGTCGTCCACGCGGACATGGCTGCGGCGTTCCAGGCCGTACTGGCGCTGGCGGGTGACGCCGGCCTCGCGCAGGGCCTTGAAGTGGTGGGTCAGGGAGGACTTGGGGCGGTCGAGGCCGAACCAGCCGCAGGAGTGGTCGAACGCCTCCGACTCCAGCAGGAGTTTGCGCACGATCCGCAGCCGCAGCGGGTCGCTCAACGCGCCCAGCACGGTCTCCAGCCGCAGCTCCCCGACCGCCGGCTCGGGCAGCGGTTCCGGCAGGTTCTCCGGCTCCGGCACCACCTTGATGACCGGCGCCTGTCGAACGGTCGCAGACATAGGCAGCTCCCTATAACCGAAATCCTATGTACGAGTTCAATCGTACTGCATGCTAAGTTCGAACGGACTCGTACTTAGCTTGCCGGAGGGAGCAACCCATGTCGGAGAGTCGGACCCTGTCCGCCGAGACGGTGGACGAACAGCAGGCCGCACCGCCGGAGCCGGTCACGCCCGCGGCGCCGGAGCGGGCCGCGGCCCGCACGCCCACCTGGTGGGTGTGGCTGGCGGCCTGGCCGGTCACCGCCGTCTTCGTGCTGTCCAACGCGGCGACTCCGCTGTACGTGCTGTGGCAGCGCGACATCGGGTTCTCCAAGGGCACCCTGACCGTCGTCTTCGCGTTCTACATCGTCGGACTGCTCGGCTCGCTGCTCGTGTCGGGCGTCGTCTCCGACCGGCTGGGACGCAAGCCCGTGCTGCTGCCCGCCCTCGCGCTCGCCCTGGCCGCCTGCGCGATCTTCGCGACCGCCACGACGGTCGCCGCGCTGATCGTCGCCCGGCTGTTCACCGGCATCGCCGTCGGCGCGGTCGTCTCCGCCGGCATGGCCGCCGTGACGGACGTGGCGGGCCCGGAGCGGAAGCGGCTGGCCGCGCTGCTGGCCTCCTGCGCGATGGTCTTCGGGGCCGGCCTCGGCCCGCTGCTCGCCGGCCTGCTGTCCGAGACGCTGCCGGCCCCCACCGTCACCGTCTTCGTCGTCGAGGCGCTGCTGCTGCTGACGGCCGTCCTCGCCGTGCTGCGCATGCCGGTACGCCGTCCCGCCGCCCGCGGCAAGGGCGCCTGGGTGCGCGTGCCCGGCGTGCCGCACGGCAACGGCATCCACCTCACCCTGGGCATCGCGGTGTTCGCCCCCGGCATCACCGCCACGTCCTTCGTGCTGTCGCTCGGCCCCACCCTGCTGACCGAACTGCTCGGCACCACCAGCCGGATCGTCGCCGGAGCCATGGCGTTCGTCATGTTCCTCGCCGCCACCGGCGTCCAGTTCGCCGTGCAGAAGCTGCCCCGGCGCACCATCCTGACCGCCGGTGCGATCAGCACCACCCTCAGCATGGCCGCGCTGATCGCCGCCGTGCACACCTCGTCGGTCGCGCTGCTCGTCGCCTCCGCCCTGCTCGCCGGGGCCGGCCAGGGCATGGGCCAGCTCGGCGGTCTGTCGCTGCTCAACTCCACCGTCCCGGCGCAGCGCCTCGCCGAGGCCAACGCCGCGCTGAACGTGGGCGGTTACATCCCGGCCGGCCTCCTGCCGGTGTCCACGGGCTACCTCATGGACGCGGTGGGCCTGCCGACCGGCGCGACCCTCTTCGGCACCGTCCTGATGGGCCTCGCCGTTGTCGGCGGGCTCGTCGTGCTCTCCGGCCACCGCCGGGTGTCCGAGCCGGTGTGACGGTTCGGCGTGACGGGACGGCGTCGGTGCCGGGTCCCCGGGTGTACCCGCGTGGCGGTGCTCCACGGCTTCGGCCGCGGAGCACCGCCACGCACGGGTGTGCGCCCCGGCGCCCGGAGCCGCTTCCGAGGCCCCGGGTCAGTGTGCCCGGATGGCGTGGAAGAGCAGTTCGCTCGTCTCCGTCCAGCGCTCCACCACGTCCGCGCGTCCCCTGAGCACGTCCGAGATGTGCTGGGCGCCGAAGAACGCCGAGACCAGGGACCGCGCCGCCGCCTCCGGCGAGACGCCCTCCCGCACCTGGCCCTCGTCCCGCGCCGCGACGAGCAGCGAGGCCAGGAGCTCGGTCCAGTCGACGTACGGCGTCGGCAGCTCGGCGTCGATGTGCGGGCGCTCTATCTGCAGACGCGCCCCCGCCTGCACGACGATGTCGTCCCGGAACGACACCGCCGTGCGCGCCAGCATCCGCTCCGCCGTCTCCAGCGGCCCGAACCCCTCCGCCAGGACCTCTTCCAGAAGCGCCGGCCACCGGGCGTAGTGCTCCTCCACCACCGCCACGGCCAGCGCCTCCTTGGTGGGGTAGTGGAAGTAGACCGCGCCCTTCGTCATCTTCACGCGGTCGGCCACGTCCTTGACCGACGTGTGCCGGAATCCCTGCTCGGCGAAGAGCTCGGACGCCGCGGTGAGCACCAGCAACCTGGTGCGCGCGGACCGTTCCTGCTTGGGGTCGGGCCCCCTCCTGGTGACGAATTTCCTCGGCGCGAACCCGGCGAGGGCTGGCTGCGGCTCGGACATGCTCGGTTCCTCTGACTCGGCGGCCTCAGCCGGAGCGGGTTGACGTGTTCGGCCGGGGTGGACGGAATGTTTCCCGCCGTACTGGCTCAAAACGATTCTCTGCTCTATACCTTCTGGAAGGTATCTTTTTTCGCGTCGCTTCCCGTGAACGACGGGACCATAGCGGGCCCACTCCTGCTTCCGCGACCCGAAAGGGAACAGAATCTTGCACTGCGTACCGTCCCCCGCCGCGCCGCCGGACCTCCACATCCCCGGACCTCCCGGTGGCGCGCTCCGCTACGACCGCCCCGTAGCCCGCGAATCCGTGCACAAGTCCGCCTCCACGGAAGTGCTCCTGACCGACGCGAGGCACCTGGGCGAGGACCGGTTCGCGGTCGCCGCCCGGTTACCCCGGGGGCAGTTCATCACCGCCGACCGCCCCGACGAGGGGACCCTGGACCCCGTACTGCTGGCCGAGACGGCCCGGCAGGCGGCGATCCATCTGTCCCACCGTTTCCACGACATCCCCCTCGGGCATCCCTTCGTCCTCGGCGAGGTCGCCGTCGAACTCGACGAGCCGCTGCCGCCCTCGTCCGACGCGACGCTTCTGGCGCGTTGCCGGCGTACGACCGGCAACCCCCGCCGCGCCTGCCTGGAACTGGACGCGACGGTGTGGGCGGCGGGCCGGGCAGCGGGCCGGGCGCGAGTCCTCTGGGAGGCCATGGAGCCACGCCGGTACGCGGTCCTCCGCAAGCGCGGCGCCGCGCAGCCACCCGTGGTGTCCGGACCGGCCCACGCGGCTGCCGCCGGGGCCGCCTCGCTGCCACCGGCCAGGGTCGGGCTGTGGCGCGACCGCGACGTCCTCCTCGCCTCCGACGTGGAGCGCTCCGGCCGGTGGTGGCTGCGGCTGGACCCCGGCCACCCCGTCCTCTTCGACCACCCGTCGGACCACATACCGGGCATGGCCCTCGTGGAGGCCTTCCGCCAGGCGGCCGGGGTCGCCGCCACCCAGGGCGCCACCGGCCCGGCCCGGGTGCGGGACATCGGTGAACTCGCCGTCGCGTACGACTCGTTCGGGGAACCGGACCTGCCGGTGGCCATCAGCCTGGAGCCCCGCGGGGCAGAGGCCGGGGAGCCGCACGACGAGCACGCCGGCCTCCTCCGCCTGACCGCCACGCAAGGCGACCGCACGCTCGCCCGGGCCCGCATCCGGTGCGGCACGCCCGGCCGTGCCCACCGCCGTACGGGGGCCGCATGCTGATCGACGAACCGGAACACGCCGCCCGGCGCGCACCCTTGCGTGACCTGTCGGCCCTGACGGAGACCGCCCGCCGGGACGCCCGGGCAGCGGAGGAGCGGCGTGCCCTCACGGCCGATGTCGTCGACGCGCTGACCCGTGCGGGCTTTCCGCGTCACTTCGTGCCCGGCCCGTTCGGCGGAGAAGCGGGGAAGTTCGTCCCGCTGGTGGCCGGTGTGGCGGAGGCGGGGGAGGCCTGTGCCGCCACGGCGTGGTGCGCCGCGCTCTTCGCCGCGCACGGACGGCTGGCCGCCTATCTCCCGCCCGAGGGGCAGGGCGAGGTGTGGGCGGACGGACCGGACGTGCGGATCGCCGCCGCGGTGGTACCGCCCCAGGGCGCGGCGGTGGCGGTCGACGGCGGCTGGCGCCTCGACGGCGCCTGGCGGCCGGCCAGCGGGGTCGACCACGCGGACTGGGTCCTGCTGGCCTCCTGGACGGACGGCGAGGAGGGGCGGGAGCACCGGATCTTCGCCGTCCCCCGCGCGCAGGTGACCGTGGAGGACACCTGGCACTCCTCGGGCCTGCGGGGCACCGGCAGCAACACGGTGCGGTGCGAAGGGGTCGTCGTTCCGCGGCACCGGACGTACACGCTCGCCGCACTCCTGCGGAGCAGGCCCGGCGCGGCCCGCTGCCACACCGTGCCGTACCCCATGGTCGCGGCGCTGATGTTCGCCGCGCCGCTGCTCGGAGCCGCCCGCGGGGCCCTGCGCGTCTGGACCGGCGAACGGCTCGCTGCCGAGCACCCCCACCCGGCGACCCACACCGTGCTGGCCCGGGCGTCGGCGCGGATCCACGCCGCCGGTCTGCTCCTGACCGGCGCGGCCGAGCGCGCCGACCGGGGCGAGATCACAGCGCTCGCGGTCGCGGAGAACCGCAGGGACGCCACGGCCGCGGCCACCCTGTGCCGGGAGGCGGTCGACGCGCTGTTCCACGCCTCCGGCCTGCGCGCCCAGTCCCCGGACAGCGCCGTACAACGCGCCTGGCGGGACGCCACGGCCATCGCGGCCCACGCCGCCCTGGACCCGGACACTGCGGCCCGGGCCTACGCGGAGGCGGTCCTGTCCCCGGCGGGAGGTGACCGGCCATGACCCGGACGTCAGCCGTCCCGGTCGCCTTCTTCGACGTCGACGAGACCCTCGTCGCCACGAAGAGCCTGCTCGACTTCTGGGATTTCTGGGCGACTCGGCAGGGCCGCCCGGCGGGCACGGGCAGGCAGCCGGCACCGCCCGCGACCCCGTCCACGGCGGCAGCCGGCCCGCCCGACCGCTCCCGGCTCAACCGCGAGTACTACCGCCGCTACAGGGGCACGCCCCTCTCGCTCCTCCAGGCCGCCGCCCGCGACTGGTACGCCCTCCACCGCCGCGGCGAGCGCGCCTTCGTGACCGCCGGACTGCACGCCCTCGCCCGGCACCGCGCCCTCGGGCACGAGATCGTGCTGGTCTCCGGCTCCCTGCGCCCCCTCGTGGACGCCGTCGCCGCGGACCTCGGCGCCACCGCCGTACGGTGCGCCGCGCAGACCGTCACCGATGACGGGCTGCTGACCGGCGAGATCGACCGGCCGATGATCGGGCGGGCCAAGGCCGACGCGGTCGAGGCCCACCTCGCGGAGCGCGGCGCCCGCGCCTCTGACTGTCACGCGTACGGCGACCACGACAGCGACCTGCCCATGCTCCGCTCCGTCGGCCACCCGGTCGTGATCGGCGGCGCCCCCGCCCTGCGGCAGGAGGCCGCCAGGCTCGGCTGGACGACCCTCCCCGGGGACACCGGTCCACACCCCGGAAAAGCCGTCGCGGCAACCGGTCGACCGCCCTGTTCCGCCCCAGGCCACCGGCAGGATCCGGCCTTCCTGAGTCCCTGATGTACGGCCGACTTTCGTCTCCTCGAAGGAATCCTTCCCAGGGGTATGTTTGTGCTCTCGATCAAGACCGGAGGGCACCCCCCATGGCCAAACAGGAAAGGGCGCTGCGCACACGTGAGAAGGTGCTGGACGCCGCGGCCGAGGAGTTCGCGGCGCAGGGATACGCCAAGGCCACGCTGAACGACGTGGCGAGGCGGACGGGGATGACCAAGGGGGCCCTCTACGGGCACTTCCCGTCCAAGGAGATCCTCGCCACGACCCTGCTCGCCCAGTCCCGCGTGGCGTGGGAGGAGATGCGGCACGCCCGGGACGTGCCGGGTGCCGCGGCCCGTGCCGTGCTGGAGGAACTGGTCCTGGAGCTCGCCCAGCGCCTGCGCTCGGACATCCGGCTCAGAGCGGCCCTCCGGCTCGCCAGCGACCTGCCCTGTCTGGCCCGCGCGGCCCCGGACCTCTTCGAGGACGTGCGGCGTCATCTGGTCGGCCTCGTCCGCAGGGCGCAGCAGGAGGACGGCATGGCCCCCTATCCGCCGGACCTGGTCGCCGAACTGCTGCTGACCTCACTGCACGGCGCTCTCCACGCCTCGCAGTGTGACGACCAGTACGGCCGCGCCCCCACCAGGGAGGCGGTGTGGCGTCTCCTGCTCGACGCGCTCGCCGGTGATCGCGGGGGCTGCCGGGACATGGCCGGGCGATGAGGTTGTCGTTTCGGACGCGTAAAAAATTCCATCCCGAAGGTTTTTTCTGTCATGATGATGCTGTCCCGGTCCGCCGGGCCGCCCGCTGCCCGGTCGCAGGCCGGTCCGCGGTCGCGGTCGCCATGAAGTGACGGAGGGAAGCAGATGAGTGTGCTGGATGAAAGGATCGGTCCGTTCCCCCTCGGGCAGGCAGCCTTCGGCATGGCCCCCGAGGAGTCGCACCAGGAGGAGATTCAGCGCGCTGTCAACCATGCCGAACATGTCGACGACTTCGATATGCGACACCTTCGGTATTTCCTGGCGGTGGTCCGCTCCGGCACCGTCTCCGCAGCCGCCAAAGAATTGCGTATATCGCAGCCGAGTCTGAGTCAGCAGATCAAACGGCTGGAGCAGCGAATAGGAGCCGCGCTTTTCGTTCGCAGCTCCCGCGGTGTCGAACTGACGGCGGGTGGCCGGGCCTTTCTCCGGGAGATCCAGAGCATCCCCGGCCAGCTCCGGTCGGCCATCGCGGCCGCCGCCCCCACCCCCGCGCTCTGGTCCGTCGGCGTGTGCGGAGGCGTGCCGGCGGAGGTTCTCGCGGAAGTGCAGAACGGCCTCGCCGGGCAGGGCGCCCACCACGTCAGGGGCAGACCCGGGCCGCACCTGCGCATGCGTTCGGTGGGCGCGGCCGAGCAGCCCGAGCTGCTGGAGCACGGCGAGATCGTGTTCGGGATCATGCGGCTGCCGGTGACCACGCCCCACCTCGCCCGCGCCGTCGTATGGGACGAGCCGCTCGGCGTCGTCCTGCCCACCGCGCACCCCCTGGCCGCGCAACCGGGCCTGACCTGGGACGACCTCTCCACGCAGCGCCTCCTCTGGTACGACGAGGGATGCGCGCCCGGGTACGCCGACGCCGTGCCGGCGCAGCTGACGGCGCTGGGCTGGAAGGCCGTGCTGCATCCCGTCGACCAGGACCAGCAGGCTCTGTTCGTGCACGCCCTGCAGACCACCCGCGATCTGGTGGCCCTGCGCCCGAGCGCGGCCGTGACGGACGATCCGCGGCTCGTCTGGCGCCCGCTGCCCACCGCCTCCGCGCCCCGTGAACGGCTGGCCGTGACCGCCCTGGCCGGCAGCCGCGCGGCCCGGTACCTGGGCCGGGTGGCCACTCGGTGCGGGTGGCCCTACCGCCCCTGATCTCCCTTTTCGGCCCCATCCGACGGCCGGTCCGGAACTTCTTGTTCCGGACCGGCCGTTCTGTGTTTCCCCGCAGGAAATGAAAGCGGAAACTTACTCCGAGGTCACCTTACCGGAGGGTCACATTCCGTCATAGCCGGAGCGTTATGGCTACTACGCGGTTTAGGTCTTGGACAGGCGAGATCCGCCGAACCTAGTCTCCTGTATGTGACACGAATGCGGTTCGGTCACACGGCAATTTCCGATCGATTTCCCAATGACGTCGGATTCATTCCTGATCCATTCGGCCGCGGCCGGGAAAACAGGGGAGAAGCGTGATCTCCACCAAGCTGACGGAACTGCTCGGCATCGACCACCCCGTCATCAGTGCCCCCATGGGGTCCGTGTCCGGAGGACGGCTCACCACCGCCGTCACCCGCGCCGGCGGGCTGGGACTCGTCGGTGTCAGCTATGGCGACCCCGCCTTCATCGACGAACACGTGGGGCAGGCCGCGCAGGCCGGTGGCGTCTGGGGCGTCGGCTGCGTGATGTTCACCTTCGACGAGCGCCCGGGCCTGTGGGACAAGGTGCTCGGCTACGCCCCGCCGGTCGTCGCCCTGTCGTTCGGCGACCCGGACCAGGTACGCCGGTACGTCGCCTCCGCCGCCGAGAGCGGTGCCCACGTCGTGGTCCAGGTGCACGATCCCGAGCAGGCGGCCGTGGCCCTGCAGGCCGGGGCCTCCGTGCTGGTGGCCCAGGGCGCCGAGGCCGGCGGCCACCACAAGACACAGGCGACACTGCCGCTGATCCCGGCCGTGCTCGACATCACCCAGGGAGTGGTGCCCGTCGTCGCCGCGGGCGGTTTCGCGGACGGCCGGGGCCTGGCCGCCGCCCTCGCCCTCGGCGCCGACGGCGTCATGATGGGCACCCGCTTCGCCGTCACCGAGGAGTCGCTGGGCACGCCCGGCTTCAAGTCCTCGCTGGTCTCCGGGGCCACGGCGGACCTCGTCGACACCCGGGCCTTCGACGTCGTACGCGGCATCCCGTGGGACGAGGTCTACCAGGCGCGCTCGGTGAGCAACGACTTCACCCGCGCCTGGACCGGCCGCGACGCCGAACTCGCCGCCCGGCGCGCCGAGATCGAGCCCGAGTGGGCCGCGGCGGTCGCCCGCGACGACACGAGCCGGCGCGCGCTGTTCGCCGGTGAGGTCCTCGACCTGGTCCACGACATCCGGCCGGCGGGGAGCGTCGTGCGCGAGACGGTCGCCGAGGCCGAGTCCATCCTGCGCGGCCTCGCCGGGCGCATCACGCCCTGACCTCCCCCGGGCCCAGCCCCGGACCCCACCCGAATCGCCCTGAACGGCCCCGTCCTCGACCGCCGGACGGGCTGTCCTTCCTCACACCGGAGAAAACCCGTGATCCACGTCCTCACCCTCACCTACCTCCAGCCCCGCGAGACCGTCACCGCGCACCTGCCCGAGCACAAGGCCTGGCTGCGGGACCACTCCGACCAGGGACGGATCCTGCTGAGCGGGCCCCGGCCCGACGGCGGTGCCGTCATCGTCACCGCCGACCTCGACGAGGCCACCGTGCGGGAGCTCATCGAGAGCGACCCGTGGCACAAGCTCGGCATCGCCTCGTACGACCGGGTCGCCTTCGAGGGGAAGAACGCCAGCCCCGGTGTCGTCACCGCGGCCGTCCCCGACGACAGCGTCCTGCTCATCAACGTCGCCACCACCGAGGACGCGCCCACCACGGTCGACGCCCTCGCCGGTGCCGTCGAGCACGTCGCCGCCACCGCCGACGGATTCCGCGGCTCCCGCCTGCTCACCAGCGTCGACGGCGACGCGGTGATCAACCTCGCGGCCTGGACCGACGAGAAGCGGTTCAACGCCATCTTCGACGACCCCGGCTTCACCAGCCGCTACCAGGAGTTCGCGAAGACCGTGACCGGCGCCAAGTACCGCCTCTACCGCACCAGCCGGGTCATCAGCCCCAACCGCTGAACCCGCCGCACCGCACCGCCCGGCACGCACGACCGCAAGGAGCAACCATGACCGTCCCGTCCACGCCCGCCCCCTACGACCTCGTCGTCGTCGGATTCGGCGCCGCCGGCCTGTCGGCCGCCCTGTCCTTCGCCGAGGCCACCGAAGGGCGCGAGACGCCCGCCCGGATCGCGATACTCGAACGGTCCACCGAGGACGAACGCGGCGGCGCCACCCGCTGGACCGGTGCCTTCCTCCGCGTCGACGAGCAGCGGCGGCTCGACACCGACTGGGCCGAGCACGTCGGCCGCGTCTCCGGCGGCCTCGCCGACGTCGAGTACTGCCGCACGGTGGAGCGCGAGTCCCCGCAGACCCTCGCCTTCGTGGAGAAGCACGGGGTCGAGATCGCCTACGCCGACTTCCCGCTGCCGCACACCTTCGACGGCGGCACCCCCTCCATGACCCCGCCGGCCAGCCCCCGCGGCGGCGGCGCCTCCATCGTCGAACACCTCGGCGCGGCCCTGGAGAAGGACCCCCGCGTCGACATCCACTACGAGACGGAGGCGCTGCGCCTGACCACCGCCGAGGACGGTGCCGTCGACGGCGTCGTGGTGCGCGGCCCCGACGGCCGCACCCGGCGGCTGACCGGCCGCGCGGTGGTCCTGGCCTGCGGTGGCTTCCAGGGCAACACCGAGATGCTCACCCGCTACGTCGGCGACCGCGCCTGCGACCTGCCGCTGATCGCGCCCGGCATCGCCAACAACCGCGGTGACGCCCTGCGCATGGCACTGGAGCTCGGCGCCGACACGGCCGGCCAGTTCGACGGCATCCACGCCGAGCCGGTCGACCGCCGCACCAGCAAGGCCGACGCGGTGCTGTACGGCTTCAGCTGCGGCATCTTCGTCAACGGCCGTATGCAGCGGTTCTTCGACGAGGGCCGCGACACCTGGGACAACACCTTCGAGCACGTCGGCTACGAGATCTGGCGCAACCAGGACCAGGAGGCGTACTGGATCGCCGACGCCAAGACCCTCGCCATCCCGGGCATCATGAACTCGCTGCTCAGCGACGTACCGCCGGAGCAGGCGGACACCCTGGAGGAGCTCGCCGACAAGCTCGGCATCGACGCCGAGGGACTGGCGAAGACCGTCGCCGAGTTCAACGCGGGTGTCGGGGAAGGGGAGTTCGACCCGACCCGCCTCGACGGCAAGAGCACCGTCGGCCTCACCCCGCCCAAGTCCAACTGGGCCACGCCCCTGGACACCGCGCCGTTCATCGGCGTCCCGGTGACCGCCGCGATCTGCTTCACCTACGGCGGCGTCCGCACCGACCTCGACGCCCGCGTCGTCACCCCGTCCGGCACGGCCATCCCCGGCCTGTACGCCGCCGGCGAGGCCACCGGCCTCTTCTACAAGGCCTACCCGCCGGCCACGTCCGTGCTGCGCTCGCTGATCTTCGGCCGGCTCGCCGCGCACCACGCGGTCCAGGCCCGGCAGTCCGCCTGACACACCCTCACGTCAGCTTTCTGGAGGACCCCATGAGTATGGTCAACATCGATGTCACCCTCCGCGACGGCGGTTATCGCAACGGCTTCGACTTCCCGCTCGGCTACGCCCTGAAGCACGCGAAGCTGAGCGTCGAGGCCGGGTTCGACTGGGTCGAGATCGCCTACCGCAAGGGCTCGCTCGTCCCGATGCCCGGCCTGGGGCTCACCGGCCGGGGCGACGACGACTACATCGCCGCGATGGCCCAGGAGGTCGGCCCCCGGCACGTCGCGATGATCCTGCACCCGAAGAACATCACCCGCGACGACCTGCCCGCCATGTACCAGGCCGGGGCGCGGCTCGTCCGCATCATCCTGCCGGCCAAGGGCTACGAGCCCGGCCTGGACTACATCCGCCAGGCCCGGGACATCGGCTTCACGGTGGGCGTCAACTTCGCCCGGATCAGCCAGTGGCCGGGCCGCGACGTGGTCGAGGTGGCGGCCGCCGCGACCGACGCGGGTGCCGAGTTCGTCTACCTCGCCGACTCCAACGGCAGCCTGTCGCCGGTGGACACCGCCCACCTGACCACCCTGACCAGGTCGGTCACCGGGGGCCCGGTCGGGCTGCACGCCCACAACAACCTGGGGCTCGCCCTGTCCAACGCCATCAGCGCCGAGGCCGCCGGCGCGACCTGGATGGACTCCTCGATCCAGGGCATGGGCAAGGGCCCGGGCAACCTCATCGCCGAGCAGTGGCTGGCGCACCTGGACCGCACGGACCCGGAGGCCGCCGCGCGCCTCAACCTGGAGCCCGTGCTGGAGCTGGCGGACCTGCTCCTCGCGAACGTCCCCGAGGGCTCGCCCTCGCTGCCGCTGCCGGATCTGGTGCTGGGCCGGTACGACCTGCCGGTGGAGCACCGCAAGGAACTGGTGGGCCGGCACGGCGAGGTGCTCGCCACCGCGCGCACCCTCGCGGGCGCCCGGTGACCCACACCGGAACTGCTGTGCCGACGGCGGTCCACCCACCCCGGACCGCCGCCGGCCCGGCGCACGCCCACGCCCTGGTCTTCGCCCCCGTCACGCCGGCGTGGGACGAGGGAGCGTTCTTCGCCCCGGTCATCGACACGCTGACGGCGGCGGGGGCCGGGCTCCGGGTGACGGTGGTCGACACGCTCTCCCTGTGGGACGAGCGCGTACGCACCCTGGACGACCTCGTCGCCCGCTGGCGGGCCCTGCTCCCCGCCTTCGGCCGCATCGACCTGCTGTGCGGGAACGCCCTGGGCGGAGCCGTGGCCCAGGGACTCCTCCCGTACGTCGCCCCCGGCACGGCGGCCCTCCTCGTCTCGGGCCCGGCCCGCTCGGACGCGCTCCTGGAACACCGCCTCACCGAGATCGCCGACCTGGCGGCCACCGGCCACACGGAGGCGTCCCTCGCGCTGCTGCACGAGAGGGTCCAGCCGGACGGCACACCCCCGCCCCCCGGCCCCGGCCCGAAGGCAACCGCCGCGCGGACGGCAGCCGAGGGCGATGCCGCGTGCCGGAGCGACGGCGCGGTGGGCGACCTTGGTCACCTCACGCGCGCCGGCACCGCCCCGGCGGCCCCCGGCGACACCCCCGCCGCGCGGACGGGAGTCGCCGCCGGCGGGGCGGGCGGTGATCGCCCGGAGGGGGTTGGCTCCGCCGTGGCGGCAGCCGCCGCGCGGGCGGGAGTCGCCGCCGACGGGGTGGGCGGTGATCGCCCGGCGGGAGTCGGCACCGCTGTCGGCCGGGCGGGCGGTGATCGGCCCGCGGAGAGCCACGACGGGCGGGTGGTGGTCGACGGCGCGGTCGACGGCCTTGGTCACCTCACGCGCGCCGGCACCGCCCCGGCGGCCCCCGGCGACACCCCCGCCGCGCGGGCGGGAGTCGCCGCCGACGGGGTGGGCGGTGATCGCCCGGAGGGGGTTGGCTCCGCTGTCGGCCGGGCGGGCGGTGATCGGCCCGCGGAGAGCAACGACGGGCGGGTGGTGGTCGACGGCGCGGTCGACGGCCTTGGTCGCCTCGCGCGTGCCGGTGCCACCCCGGCGGCCCTCGGCCGTCTCGTGCGAGGCGGCACCGCCCCGGCCGTCCCCGCCGACCTCCCGCCCCCTGCCCACCAGACCCCGGCCCAGCGGCTCGACGGGGGGCTCCGGCTGCTGTGCGGCATCGATCTGGCCGCGGCCGTCGAGGCGCACCCCGGCCCCCTGCTGCACATCGTCGGCGGGCGTTCGCAGCTCGTCACACGGCGGCACACCGCCGCCGGCCCGCACCACCGGGTGCATGTCGTCGCCGAGGCCGGCATGCGCCCCCACACCGATCAGCCCGCGGAAGTGTCCGCCCTCATCGGCGCCTTCCTGCGGGAGAAGGGACTGACATGAAGCCGACCCCGAAGAAGAGCGTCGCCGTCCTCCCGGGCGACGGCATCGGCCCGGAGGTCGTCTCCGCCGCGCTCGACACCGTCGAAAAGCTGGACCTGCCCCTGGAGTTCCGGTTCGGAGACATCGGCTGGGACTGCTGGCGCGAGGAGGGCGACCCCGTCCCGCAGCGCACCTGGAAGCTGCTGGAGGAGACCGACACCTGCCTCCTGGGTGCCATCACCAGCAAGCCCGTGCGGGAGACGGAGGCCGAACTCGCCCCGTCCCTGCGCGGCACCGGACTCCAGTACGTCTCACCGGTCCTCCAACTCCGCCAGCGCCTCGGCCTGTACGCCAACATCCGTCCGGTCACCGACCTCGACGGCGGCCGGTTCGACTTCACCGTCATCCGCGAGAACACGGAGGGCCTGTACGCCGGCATCGACGTCCACGGCCTCGACGAGCCGCTCTGGAACGCCGTACGGCACCACCCGAACGCGGCGGCATCGGGCCCGGAGGACACCAGCCTCACCCTGCGCCTGCAGACCCGCCACGGCATCGACCGCCTGCTCCGCTTCGGCTTCGCCCACGCCGAGGCGCACGGCAAGCGCCTGCTCACGGTCGCGGACAAGCCGATGGTCCTGCGCAACAGCGGCAACCTGCTGCGCGAGCGCCTCGAACTGATCGCCCAGGAGTACCCGGACATCGAGACGGAGATCCTCAACGTCGACGCCGTCGCCCTGTGGATGGTCCGCAGGCCGGAACGGTTCGGCGTCCTGGTCGCCGAGAACATGTTCGGCGACATCCTCTCCGACCTCGGCGCCGGTGTCATGGGCGGACTCGGTCTCGCCCCGAGCGGCAACATCGGCGACCACGGCAGCTACTTCGAGCCGGTGCACGGCAGCGCCCCCGGCATGGTCGGCAAGGACAGGGCCAACCCGATGGCGATGCTCCTCACGATCGCCCAGATGCTCGGCCACCTCGGACTCGACGTGCCGGGCGAGGAGTTGCGCAACGCCGTACGCACCGTCGCCCGCGCCCGTAAGACCGTCACGTACGACCTGGGCGGCACGTCGGGGACCAGGGAGGTGGCGCGTGCCGTCGCCGGCCGGCTGGAGGAGGGAACAGCCGAATCGGCGGAGAGCACCCTCGTCCCCCAGGACGTCGTCGACCGGCTCGCCCGCCTCGACACCGCCTCCGTCTCCGACGCCCTGGACAGCCTCGGCATCGGCGGAGTCCTCGCGGGCCTGAGCGCCCGGGTGCCCGGAGCCCGTACGGCCGGCCTGGCGTACACCGTCACCTACCGCCCGGTGGACGGTGACGGCCAGGGCTTCCGGAACGCGGCGAACTACCTGGACGACGTCCCCGAGGGCGCCTTCGTCGTGGTCGACAACGCGGGCAGCACGGACTGCACCAACTGGGGTTCGCTGCTCACCTCCGTGGCCCGCAGCCGCGGCGTGCGCGGCACCGCGGTGCACGGCTCGGCCCGGGACATCGCCGAGATCCGGGCCGCCGGATACCCCCTGTTCAGCACCGGCGCCACGATGGTCAGCGGCAAGAACCGCGTCGAACTCGCCGCGACCGGACGGGAGATCACCGTCGGCGACGTGACCGTACGCCCCGGCGATGTCGTGGTCGCCGACGACAACGGCGTACTCGTCGTGCCCGCGGCGCACGCCGCCGAGGTCGCGGGCCGTGCCGAGCGCGTCGAGCGGACCGAGACGGCGATCGCCGAGGCCGTGGACACCGGACTGCGGCTGGACGAGGCCCGCAAGACGTTCGGCTACGCGAGGCCGTGGGAGGGCCCGGCGCGGCAGACCGCCGATGCGTGACCTCGCGCGGCGGGTGGTGGACGTCCACTACCACGCGGGCCCCGACCTGTACCGGCGCCGTCTCACCACCGGCGGCGCCGGCCGGGCCTACGCCGGGATCGACGGCTGGGTGGTGATCAAGAGCCACCTGGGCTGCACCGCGGCGAGCGCGTGGGAGGCCCGTCAGGAGGGGCTGCCCGTCTCCGGCACCGTCGTCCTCAACGACCTCGCCGGAGGCGTGCACCCCCGGGTGGTGGAACAGGCCGTCTACACCCACGGCCAGGACAGCCCCGCCCGGCTGGTCGTCCACCTGCCCACCCTCGTCGGCCCCGCCCATCCCTCCCGGCTGCACCGGCAACCCTTCCACCCGCTGCTGGACACCGAACGGTGGCGCGGCGACCGGGTCCTGGACGACACCGGACAGCTCCGGCGTCCCGTGCGCGAGGTGCTCCGGGCGGCCCGGGACCTCCCGGTCGTCCTGGCGACGGGCCACTGCGACCGGGAGGAGACCCTGCGCGTGGTCGACGAGGCGGCCCGGCTGGACCTGCCCCGGTTGCTGCTGACCCACGCCACGCATCCGATGACCGGCCTCACCCCCGCCGACCTCACCCAACTCGCCGGTGTGCCGGAGGTGTACGTCGAGGTCACCGCCCTGACGTTGCTCCTGGGGCACCGTGACGCCGGGCATCTGGGAGACGTCGTACGCGCCCACCCCCGGGTGGTGTTCAGCTCCGATCTCGGGCAGCCGGACCAGCCGGACCCCACCGAGTGGCTGTCGCTCAGCGAGAGCTGGTTCGAACAGGCGCAGCTGACGCCCCACCAGGTCCGTGCCGTCACCGCACTCAACCCGGCAGCGCTGCTGGCGCCCTGACCGCCGTACCAGGAAGGCTCATGACCGACCTCCCCCGCCCCCTCGGCATGTCCCGTCGCGCGCTCCTGCGCGGCACGGCGGCCACGGCCGCGTACGCCGCGTCCTCGGAAAGCGCCCACGCGGCCACGGGCCACTCCACCTCCACCGGCCCCGGCGCGCTGAACGACCAGTCGGCGGTCCGTACCCTCACCGTCGGAGACACCCGGCTCACCTACGTCGTCGACGGCGCGATGGAGCTGGACCCCACGGGCTTCCTCCCCGCCGTCCCCGCCGCCTACTGGCGGGACCACCCCGAGGCGCTGACCCGGTCCGGCCGGATCGCCGCCTCGGCGGGCGGGCTGCTCGTAGAGCGGGGCGGGCGGCGGCTGCTGATCGACGCGGGACTCGGCGGCAACGTGCTCTCCCCGTCCCTCGGTGTCTCCCGCGCGGGCGCGTTGCCGGACACCCTGCGCCGGCTGCGGGTGCCCCCGGAGTCCGTCGACACCGTGGCTTTCACCCACCTGCACACCGACCACACCGGCCTGGGCTTCCGCACGGACGGCGAGCGGGTACCGCGCAAGGCGTTCCCGCGCGCCGACTACCTGGTGGCCGCCGCCGAATGGGAGCCCTTCTGGCGGCGCGAGATCGAGGTCGGTGCCCCGTCCTGGGACGGATTCATGGTGCCGATGTCGAGGGTGCTGCGGACGTTCGGCGACGGCGCGGAGATCTGGCCCGGCGTCACCGCGCTGGTCACCCCGGGCCACAGCCCCGGACACACCACCTACGTGATCGCTGCCTCCGGCGGACACCATGTCCTGGTCTTCGGCGACGCGTTCCACACCCCCGCCCAGCTGGCCCACCCCGAGTGGCCCTCCGGCCCCGACACGGACACCGGCGCGGTCCTGAAGGCCCGCCGGACCCTTCTGACCCGCCTCCTGCTGCCGCGCACCCACGCGTTCGCCTTCCACTTCGGCGACCAGGCCTTCGGGCGGGTCGTACGGGACGGCACGGGCACGGCCCGGTGGCGTCCGGATCCCGCCCGAAAACTCCTGCCGCCGCCGATCAGGATCTCCGAATTCCCCGGGTGACAGGGCGGCGAGGCCCCGCGGTCACAGCGGTTAGGGTGAATCCCGTGGAGCTCCTGCACCTGCGCTACTTCCTCGCCGTCGCCCAAGAACTGAACTTCTCCACCGCGGCCCGCAAACTGCACATGGCCGCATCCCCGTTGAGCCGGCGGATCAAGGACCTCGAGAACGAGGTCGGGCACCGGCTGTTCGACCGGGACACCCATCACGTGCGGCTCACCCCGGCCGGCAGCGCGCTGCTGCCGATCGCGCGCGGGGTGCTGGAGCAGGTCGACTCCATCCGGTGGCGGCTGGACGAGACGGCCCGGCCGGCGCGGACCACCCTGCTGCTCGGCGTCCCCAGCGGCGTCCATCCCGACCTGCGGGAACGGATGGACGCCCTCGCCGAGCGGGTCAGCGACCGGTTCGAGATCAAGCGCTGGCCCGGCGGCACCGACCGGCTCGTCGACGCGGTGTGCGACGGCAGACTGGCGCTGACCCTGGCCCGGCTCCCGGCCGGCGGCGACCCGGCGCTGGAGCAGGTGCCGGTGATGTCGGAGCGGCTCGGCGCGGTCGTGCCCCGGGACCGGTTCGCGGGGCGGGAGTCCGTCGCCCTCGCGGAACTGGCCGGACTCGCCTACGCGGGATCCCCGACGGCGGTGACCAACGCGTACTTCCGCGGACTCGACCAGCAGCTCGCCGAACTCGGCATCAAGAAGCGCGTCGAACTGGGCAGCGCCACCCTCGACGGAGTTTCCGAAATAGTGGCCAGTGGCCTGGCGTTCTCCATTTCGATGCTGGATCCCAGAAGTCCCGTGCAGAATTACCGTCTCGACAATGTCATCGTTCTTCCCTTCTCCGATTTCCATCCTCGTCTGGAGACCGGGCTGATCTGGCGCAAGGACCGGGCGCACGGCGGTGACCTGGAGGAAGTCGTGGCGGCGGCCCGCGAGGTGTTCGCCGAACCGCTCCACTCATAATCACCGGAAAACCTTCACGAAAAGCGGTATGACCACTGTGGTCATACCGCTTTTCGTTATTCGGTCATTCCATTCGCTTCCGTTCTCCGTGCGTATCGCGCTAACTTAGTTTCCAGATACACACACATGGCGAACCGAGGAGTGAAGAAAACCGATGACGGACATCACCGACACCGTCGCCGGCCCGCTGGAGGGCGTCCGCGTGATCGACCTCTCGACCGTGGTGATGGGCCCCTACGCCGCCCAGATCCTCGGCGACCTGGGCGCCGACGTGATCAAGATCGAGTCGCCGGCCGACACCGTGCGCGTCGGCCACTACCGCACCACCCCGGGCATGACCCCGCTGAACCTCAACGTCAACCGCAACAAGCGCAGCGTGTCCCTCAACCTCAAGGACGACACCGACCGCGAGCGCGCACTGCGGCTGATCGACACCGCGGACGTGCTGATCACCAACATGCGCCCCGGTGCCCTGCACCGCCTCGGCCTGTCCTACGACGAGATCGCCGCCCGCAACCCCGGCCTCGTCTACGCGCACGCCCAGGGCTTCCGCAGCGACTCGGACCGGGCCGGCAACGCCGCGTACGACGAGACCGTGCAGGCCGCCTCCGGCCTGGTCGACATCGCCGACCGGGCGCTGGGCGAGCCCGTCTACCTGCCGACCATCATCGGCGACAAGGTCTCCTCGCTGACCATCGCCTACAGCGTGCTGGCCGCCCTGCTGCACCGGAACAACACCGGACAGGGCCAGCTCATCGAGATCCCGATGACGGACACCCTGATCGCGTTCAACCTGGTCGAGCACCTCGCGGGCCACACCCACGTGCCCGAGACCGGCCCCACCGGCTTCGCGCTGTCGATGCTGAAGGGCCACAAGGCGGTGCGCACCAAGGACGGCCTGGCCTGCGTCATGCCGTACAACCCGCAGAACTACCGGGACTTCCTCACCGCCGCCGGACGCCCGGACCTCGCGGAGGACCCGCGGGTGAACGGGGACGCCATCGACAGCGCCGACCACGAGGACCTGGCCGCGCTCCTGGAGGTCTGCGCCCCGGCGCTGACCACCGAGGAGTGGGCGGAGGTGTGCGCCAAGCACAGCATCCCGATGGCCCCCGTACTGGAACTCGACCGCGCCCACGACGACCCCTACGTCCGCGACGGCCACCTCCTCGACACCGTCGAGCACCCGACCGAGGGCACGGTCCGCACCATCGGCATCCCGCTGCGCTTCTCCGCCACCCCCGGCTCGATCCGCCGCCTCGCACCGGTCGCGGGCCAGGACACCGAGGACGTTTTCGCCGAACTCGACGCCACCGCCCGCTGATTGCCACAGGAGGACAGTCATGAGCACCCCCACACCTCCCGTCGTGCGCACCGAACGCATCGGCTCCACCCTGCTGATCACCCTCGACCGCCCCGAGGCCCGCAACGCCGTGAACGCGGCGACCGCCACCGCGCTGGCCGCCGCACTCGACGCACTGGAGGCCGACCCCGCCCTGCGGGCCGGCGTCCTGACCGGCGAGGGCGGCACGTTCAGCGCCGGCATGGACCTCAAGGCCGCCCTGCGCGGCGAGTCGCCCGAGGTCGAGGGCCGCGGTTTCGGCGGCCTGACCGAGTCCCGGCCGGTCAAGCCCCTCATCGCCGCCGTGGAGGGCTTCGCCATGGGCGGCGGCTTCGAACTGGCCCTGGCCTGCGACCTGATCGTCGCCGCCGAGGACGCCCGGTTCGGGCTGCCCGAGGTCAAGCGCGGCCTGATCGCCGCGGGCGGCGGCGTGATCCGGCTGCCGCAGCGCATCCCGCACCACCTCGCGATGGAGCTCCTGCTGACCGGTGAGCCCGTCGACGGGCGCCGGGCCGGCGAACTGGGCCTGGCCAACCGGGTCACCGCCCAGGGGCAGGCCGTCGCCGAGGCGCTCCGGCTGGCCGAACGGGTCGCGGACAACGCCCCGCTCGCGCTGGCCGCCGTCAAGCGCGTCGTCCGCGCCGCCGACGGAGCGTCCGACGAGGAGGCCTTCGCCTTCCAGCGCGAGGAGATGAAGACCCTGATGTCCTCGGACGACGTCCGTGAGGGCATGACCGCCTTCGCCGAGCGCCGGCCCGCGCGGTGGACGGGGCGGTGAGACCGGCATGAGGACCGAGGACGTACGACAGCACCTCACCACCCCGCTCACCAGCCCGGCGTTCGCGCCGATGGTCCCGCGGTTCACCGACCGCGAGTACCTCAACGTCGTCTACCGCACCGACCCCGACGCCCTGCGGGCCGTCGTCCCCGAACCGCTGCGGATCGACGAGCCGCTGGTCCGGTTCGAGGTCATGAAGATGGGCGACGTCAGCGGCTACGGCCCCTACACCGAGGCCGGCCAGGCGATCCCCGTCAGCTTCGAGGGCGAGCGGGGCGAGTACCTGCACGCGATGTACCTCGACAACTTCCCGGCGACCGCCTCCGGCCGCGAGGTCGCCGCCTACCCGAAGGTCATCGGCTCCCCGTCGCTGTACGTGGACTCCGGCGCGCTCGTCGGCACCCTCGACCACGGCAGCCTGCGGGTCGCCACCGCGACCATGGGCTACAAGCACCACGAGCTGGACCGGCGCGAGGCCGAGGAGCAGATCGGCGTGCCGACGTTCATGGTCAAGACCGTCCCCGGCTACGACGGCGTGCCGCGCGTGCAGGAACTCGTCCGCACCCGCATCACCGACCTCACCGTCAAGCAGGCCTGGACCGGACCCGCCCGGCTCCAGCTGTTCCAGCACGTGCTGGCCCCGCTGGCCGACCTGCCGGTGCTCGAGGTCGTCTCAGCCAGCCACCTCCTCACCGACCTGACGCTCTCGGGCGTCGAGCCGGTCCACGACTACCTGAAGGGAGCCGCGGCATGACCCGCACCTTCCGTACGGCCGCGGTGATCGGCGCCGGGACCATCGGACTGTCCTGGACGGCCCTGTTCGCCGCGCACGGCCTGACCGTCCGGGTGAGCGACCCGCGCGAGGACCTCGCCGAGGCGGTCACCGAGGCGCTGGCGCAGTACTCCCCGCACCTGGCCGCCCGGGGCCTGGACGTGACCGGCCTCGCCGACCGGGTGCACATCGCGGCCGACGTCACCGACGCGGTCCGGGACGCGGACGTCGTGCAGGAGAACGGCCCCGAGCGGGCCGAGTTCAAGAAGGACCTGTTCGCCACCCTCGCCCGCGAGGCACCCGCACACGCCCTGCTGCTCAGCTCCTCGTCGGCGATCCCCTCGACCGCGTTCACGGGGGAGCTGGCCGACGAGGACGCCGCCCGCGTGCTGATCGGCCACCCGTTCAACCCGCCGCACCTGGTCCCGCTGGTCGAGGTCGTCCCCGGCGAACGCACCGGCGAGGAAGCTGTGCGGGCGGCCGTGGACTTCTACACCTCGGTCGGCCGCACCCCGGTCGTCGAGCGCAAGGAGGTCGCCGGCTTCGTCGGCAACCGGCTGCAGAACGCGCTCAGCCGTGAGGCGGTGTACCTCGTCGACCAGGGCGTGGTCACCCCCGAGGACCTCGACAAGGTCATGACCAACTCGCTGGGTCTGCGCTGGGCCACGGTCGGGCCGTTCCTCGGCTCGCACCTGGGCGGTGGGCCGGGCGGCTACCGGCACCTGGTCGCGCACATCGGCGCGTCGATGCAACAGACGGGAGCGGGCGGCGGCACCCCGCCGCTCGACGAGGAACGACAGGAACGGCTCATCGAAGCCGTGGAAAAGGCCTACGGCTCCTCCACGTACTCGGAACTCACCGAGACGCGCGACCGCAGGCAACTCGCTGTCCTGGCCGCCCTGGACAGCACCGAGAAGGAGGAGAACTGAGATGACCACCCCGACCGTCGGCCCCCTCACCGACGAACTGACCGCGGACTTCTACCACTACGAGTCGCTGCTGCCGGACGAGGAGCGCAAGATCCTCCTCAAGGCCCGCACGCTCATGCGCGACGAGGTCAAGCCGCTGGTCAACGACAACTGGGCCAAGGGCGAGTTCCCCGAGCAACTCATCTCCCTGTTCCGCGAGAGCGGCCTGGCCGGTCTGTCGTACGAGGGCTACGGCGAGCACCGCCCCGCGGTCAGCAACCTCCTCAGCGGCATGCTCGCCATGGAGATGACCCGCACCGACGCCTCCGTGTCGACCTTCTTCGGCGTCCACAACGGCCTGGCCATGTACTCCGTCCACTCCGGCGGCGACCAGGAACAGCGCGACCGCTGGCTCCCGGCCATGGCGGCCATGGACAAGATCGGCGCGTTCGCGATGACCGAGCCCCTCGGCGGCTCCGACGTCGCGGGCGGCATGCGCACCACCGCCCGGCGCGAGGGCGACACCTGGGTCCTGAACGGCGCCAAGAAGTGGATCGGCAACGCCACCTTCGCCGACTACGTCGTGGTGTGGGCCCGTGACGTCGACGACAACCACGTCAAGGGATTCGTCGTCGAGAAGGGCATGCCCGGCTTCGAGCCGGTGAAGATCGAGAACAAGCTCGCCTTCCGGATCGTGGAGAACGCCGAGATCACCCTGACCGACGTCCGGGTGCCGGAGGCGAACCGCCTGCAGAACATCAACTCCTTCCGGGACGTCGCCGAGATCCTGCGCGCGACCCGCGCCGGGGTCGCCTGGCAGGCCCTCGGTGTCATGGTCGGCGCCTACGAACTGGCCCTGGACTACGCCCGGGAGCGCCGCCAGTTCGGCCGTCCGATCGGCGGTTTCCAGCTCGTGCAGGACCTGCTGGTCAAGAGCCTCGGCAACATCACCGCGTCCTGGGGGATGCTGGTGCAGCTCGCCCGGCTCCAGGACGCCGGCATCTTCCGCGACGAACACTCCTCCCTGGCCAAGGCGTTCGTCACCTCCCGGATGCGGGAGGTCGTGGCCTGGAGCCGTGAGATCTTCGGCGGCAACGGCATCCTCCTCGACCACGACATCGCCCGCTTCTTCGCCGACGCGGAGGCGATCTACTCCTTCGAGGGCACCCGCGAGATGAACACCCTGATCGTCGGCAAGTCGATCACCGGTGAGAGCGCCTTCGTCTGATCACCGGCGCACGCGAGGACGAACCAACCCCGGGCTTCCACCCGGGGTTTCGTTCTGCCGGTCCGGATATTGCCTGGCCCGCCGGCCCCGGGGTGCGTACGGTCGGCGCGGTGAGCAGGAGACGCTACGTGGCCAGGGGAGTGCCCGGCGGCTACCGCATCTGGGACAACCGGGGGCGCCGCTGGTGGGGCGACTTCTACGAGTTGTGCCCCGACGACCTCCTGACCGAGCTCAACGGCCAGGCGGACCAGGCGCGGATCACCGCGTTGATGAGGCGCTACCGGGCGCAGAAGAGGTAGCCACAGCCGCATGCCGCGGTGCCCTGGGCAGGCGGCGTGCCCGCCAGGACGTCGACCGGGCCGCCCGGCGGTCCTGGTGCTCTGACTGTGGGCCGGCGCGCCGCGTAGCCCGCCGCCCGGTGCACCGGGCAGGTCGTCGAGGCGCCCAAGGGGACGGCACCTGCCCGCCGTTGCCCCGTCGCGCCGGGGTGTTCCGGGCCGCCTCGCGGTGTCCGGCCGACGGCCCGGGCGTGCTGGTGACCCGCTCGCCGCCCCCGTCCCCGGCGCACCGGCCGCCGACCGCCGGCCAACGTCGTCGAACCGCCCAAGAAGGCGCCTTCAGCGCACAGTTGGAGCCCGGAAACGCCCCACCACGCACGGCCGGAGGCCCCGGCGGCTGTCTGGATTGGCTGTTTCCCGGAGGAGGGCTTGCTGGCACCCTGGCGAGCACCCCGGGAGCCGCTGGGGGAGACCGGGGGACAATTCCGTCCAGGAGGACCGGAAGGAAGCGCCAGCATGATCGAGTGGAAGCCCCTGGGCACCGGAGTCAGACCTGTACCGCAGCCCGTGGCGACGCCGCTGGTCTGGGCCGGAGCCGGCGGCGGGGCACTGGTGCTGGTGGCACTCCTCAACACCGTGGTGGGGCCGGACCGGCCGGAACTGGCCCTGCCCGCGCTGTCCGTGCTGGCCGCCCTGCTGGGTCTGTGCGCACGCTTCACGGCCGCCCCCGGCACAGCCGTCCTGTGCTGGCTGTTCCTCAACGGCTTCGCCATACCGCCCGCAGGCGCCCTCACCTGGGCCGGTCACCGCGACACCACCTGGCTGGCCTGCCTGCTCACCGCCGCCCTCATCGGCACGGCCCTGGCCCGCCTCGTCCACGCCCGCGCCGCCTACCGCCGCCTGGCCCCCGACCTGGCCCGGCCCGACACCGCGACCGGCGACGGACCGTACGACACCTGACGCGGGCCTGCGAAACCCGAAGGGCGTCGCGGCGCTCGCCCTGGCACAAGGCCGGGGTCCAGGCCACGGTGTGCGGCCACAACGTGCCCCAGGAGGCGCCCGCCGCCTTCGTGCGGGCCGTCGTCGACGCCGACCGCCTCTGAGGCTTGCCGGGGGCAGAGTCACCGGTCAGAATGGTGACGTGAACCTCGACCATGTCTTCGTCTGCGGTAACCCGGCACTCGACTTCGCCGCCACGCTCCGAGCCCGCCGTTCGGCGCGCTTCGAGATGTTCGTGACGCCGGACCGGCTGACCGCGTGGTACGTGGAGTCCGGCCTGGTCGACGCGGTCTCCCCCGGCCAGGAGGCCGACATCGAGCGGGCGAGGGCCGTACGGGAAGCGGTCTACCAGCTCGTCACCGCCCGCCGGCTGGGGGAGGAGTACGACGGGACGGCGCTGACCGTCGTGAACAACGCGGCCCGCACGCCGCCCGCCGTGCCTCAGCTCACTCCGGCGGGGCGATGGACGCAGTCGACGCCGGACGAGGCCCTCTCCCTGGTGGCGCGCCACGCCGTGGAGCTCCTGAGCGGTCCGGACGTGCCCCTGCTCAAGGAGTGCGGGAACTCGGAGTGCACCCGCACCTACATCGACCGCTCACGGGGCATGCGGCGTCAGTGGTGCGGGATGGACTCCTGCGGCAACAAGATCAAGGCAGCCGCGTACCGGGCCCGCAAGAAGACCACGACGGCCTCCTGACCCGAACGTCAGGTCCTAGCCGCCGACGTACCAGCTGAAGCCGCCGTTGCTGGTGGCCACGGCCAGGAGTACGAGCCACAGGACCACGTCGACGATGCCGAGGATGATGCCGGCCTTCGCCATTCCGGCGCCGTTCCTGACCGACGCCTGCCTGCGGGCGACGGCGCCGAAGACGATGGCCAGCGGGCCGAGAACGATGTTCAGGAAGAACAGGCCGATGATGCCGCAGCACAGGCTCGCGATCGCCAGGCCGTTGGTGCGCGAACCGGAGGACGCAGCAGAGGAACTGCCGTAACTCGCCATGGGAAACTCCCAGTTGTCGATGGCACGGACCGAACGGGCCGCACTCTCCTCACTTTCGACTTGTTTTGTTCGAATGCCCCTCCGGGGCGTTCCCATGACAACCGATTCGGGAGAAGCTCCCGTCAGTTCTCCTGCACCAGCCCGGCGACGTGCGCGGTGACGGTGTCGAGGATGCCCGTCCAGGCCGAGTCGTCGCCGAGCACCAGGTAGTTGAGCGTCAGTCCGTCGGTCATGGCGGCCAGATAGCGGGCCAGCACGGGGACGGGCACCCGCAGCCGCAGGCCCATGGTCTGCCGCAACTGCTCGATGAGCTCGGTGTACGCCTCGGCGTACAGCTCGTACTGACGGCGTGCCAGATGCTCGAAACCGGGCTGGCGCAGGGCGTACTGCGTGAGCTCGTAGGTGAGCATGTGCTCGTCGGGGTGGGCCCGGACGTGGTCCCAGTACGCCTGGAACCCGGCCCGGACGGTCTCCTCAAGGGTGGCTCTGGGACGTATGGCCTCCTTCACCACCGTCACGTAGTGCCCGGTGATGGTGGTGATGACGGACTCGATCAGCTGCTGCTTGGAGTCGAAGCAGTAGTGGAAGACGCTCAGCGAGACGCCCGCCTCGGCGGCGATGGACCGGGTCGTCGTCCTGGGGACGCCGTCCCGGGCCATCGCCCTGATCGCCGCTTCGGTGAGCTGTCGCCGCCGCTCGGCGGACGGCAACCGTGCCATGGAGCCCCTCTCGTGGGTGTCAGCCGCTGTGGACGCCGACCTCGTTGAGGGAGTAGCCCCAGCCGGTGCCGCGCTCCAGCCCGTGGACGCGGACGTACCTGGCCGCTGTGCCGGCGAAGCGCGCGGTGTCCAGCCCGCCGTCACCAGCCGTCGTCGACCAGGCGGTCCGCCAGTTCACACCGTCGGCGGAGAGCTCGATCCGGTACGACTTCGCGTACGCGCGCTCCCAGTCGAGGGTGACCCGCCCGACGGTCTGCGGGGAGCCGAGGTCGACCTGGTACCACTGGTCGTCGCTCCAGTCGCTGGCCCAGCGGGTACGGCTGTCACCGTCGACGGCCCGGTGCGGCTGGTAGCTCGTGAACAGGCTCCACTCCGAGGAACTGGCCGATGTGGTCGCGCCGCGCGCGAGATTCGCCCCGGTCTCGTGGTGCTCGGAGGCCGCCCAGGTGTCGAGGTAGGACTCGGCGCCCCGGAACAGGTCGTCGACGACGTCCTGGCCGCCGACCCGGCGGATGTCCTCGATCCAGTCCGGGACGAGGCCGTAGTGGGCGGCGCCGTCGGTGTTCAGGTCCCAGGTGCGCTCGCCGGTGGTCTGCCGGTCGATGACCGAGCCGCCGTCGACGCTCTTGAACGGGTACGTGACCTTGTTCGGCGCGTCCGCCCCGCGTGGTCCCGGCCAGCCGCCGACGCCGTTCATGTCGGTGCCGTAGCCGTAGCCGACGCCGTACTTGTCGCGCACGGCCTCCGTGCGCTTCGCCTCCGCGATGAAGCCCTCGGAGCCGTGCATGTACTGGGCGATGAAGCCGCCGAGGCCGTAGACCCGCTCGGTCCAGTCCAGGTCCATCCAGCTGTGCGAGGAGAGCACGCCGGGGTAGGACTCGGCCTCGAAGATGTCGAGCACCCGGCCGGTGGCCTTGACGCTCATGTGGTCGATCTCCAGCATCATCTTGCGTTTCATCATGCCGCGCACGGCGTACTCACCGAGATCGGTGAGTCCCCGGACGTTGCACTGCGCGTCGGCGCTGTACGACGGGACCTCCTCGCCCGCCGGGAGCTCGGCCTCCGCCGCGGGCGCCGCCGCGTTGCCGATGGGGTTGTCGGCCTGCGGGCCGGTGCACTTCTCGGTCTTCCAGTACGTGCCGGTCGACAGGAACTGCCCGACGTTGATGGCCGTTCCGAGCGAGCCCGAGTCGAAACGCACCCCGCACAGGGCGTTGTCGAACTTGTGGCACAGGAACATGCTGCGCACGCCCAGGGCGTGCAGTTCGTCCAGGCCCTTGTCGATGTCCGCCTTGCTGCACTGCGCGATGTCCAGGACCTGCTTGCAGCCGAAGGGCTCGGAGGTCTCGACGCCCATGATCACCGCCAGCTTGCCCTGCTCGATGACCTTGCGGGCCTGCGCGCTGTCGGTGACGACCCGGAACCATCCCTTGCCGGCCCCGCCGTACATCCTGTCGACGAAGGCCTGCATGTCGTACGTCAGCTTGGCCTGCAGCCGGATGGACGTCATCTCGTCGCAGGAGCGGTCCTTGAAGAAGTACACCGAGCAGATCACGCCGTTGGTGACGAGGTCGTTGACCAGCACCCGCTGCCCGCCGCGCCAGGCCCGCTCGACCCAGGCGTAGTAGTTCTGCTGGTGGGTCAGCGAGTCGTGCGCGGGCCAGTCCTTGAAGGTGGGCCAGCCGTTCGGGTCGTGCTTGCCGTCGCCGCCGTTGGTGATGAAGTCGAAGATCGCGAGCGAGCCGTCGGGGTAGTGCTCGGGGCAGTCCTTGAGCGCGTCGGCCACGCCCTGCTCGGAGAACGCCTTTCCGCAGATCAGACGGCCGCCGAAGGCCTCGTTGGAGAAGATGTGGTCGTGCGCGTCGACGAACCCGCGCACCTCGCCCTGGGCGTTCGTGCCGGTGAAGGGCTCGCCGGTGACGTTGATCCGGGAGTCCGGCGCGGGCCGTGCGGTCGGCTCCCACCAGTCGTTCCCGGCCGCCGCACTCGGTGTCGGGCCGAGCGTGATCGACAGCACGAGCAGGAGCAGCGACACAACGGTGACGTGTTTGCGTCTGCGGTACGGGCGTCCGGAACTGGTCACAGCCCACGTCCCTCGGTCGGCGGGTCGCGCGGTCGGTGAACCGGGTGCTCCGGGGCCGGAAGCCGGTCCCGCAGTGCCTTGTCATGACCTCGCAAAGTGTGCGACGAGAATCGCCACTACCGCTTTACGAGTCAAGAGTCCGGGACGGTTGACCTGATGACGGGGACGGGCCGACTCACCCCGGGGGATCCCGCGTCGGCCGGGGCCACAACGAACCCCAGGCCGCCGACCTGGGGTTTCGGGGAGCGGGTGGCAGGCCCCGCCTGCTTCGACGTGATCAGCCCGAAACGGGAGCGGAACCGCCGGAGGCTTCGTTCGCGGCACGGCGGTACTCGGCGTTGATGCGCTGAGCTTCCTCGAGCTGGTCCTCGAGGATGACGATGCGGCAGGCGGCCTCGATCGGGGTTCCCCTGTCGACGAGCTCGCGGGCGCGCGCGGCGATCCGCAGCTGGTAGCGGGAGTACCGGCGGTGCCCGCCCTCCGAGCGCAGCGGCGTGATCAGACGGGCCTCACCGATGGCCCGCAGGAAGCCTGGGGTGGTGCCGAGCATCTCGGCGGCCCGGCCCATGGTGTAGGCCGGGTAGTCGTCGTCGTCCAGACGATTGCTGAGCGGGGTATCTGCTGCTGCCATGTCACCTCGTAGTACAACGCGTCGAGGGGCCCTGGTGCCGTACGGCACCAGGGCCCCGAAGGAAATTCAACACCATCTGTCGGCCCTCATGCTGTGCCGACCTTCTGTTTCCGCTACCCGGCCCGGCTTCGGGAGGGGTGCGGGGATCGCGGCTGCGTGACCGGGGACCACCATCCAATCCGGGGTCTTGCGGTACCCGGACCGAGCGCTTGCCGGGCCGGGCGATCCTGATGGCGTCTGCTCCTCCGTCCTTCCTCGGGTCTCGTCTGACCATGTCTACGAGAAGAAGGCTAACCACGGCGAGAGCCAATGTCTACCCTGACAAAGATAGATTTTGGAGTTCGGTGGGCACAGGCATCCTGTGGCTCGGATCACGGGCGGGCGCGAGGACGAGCTCGTGGACGAGTCCACGGATGGACCAGTCGTCACACGGATGGCGCGGTGACACGACAGTGAGGGCCCTGCCGACGCGCGTCGGCAGGGCCCTCACTTGTTCCTGGTGGCGGTCACCCGCCGGTGTTTCACCCCTCCGGGATGTCCCGGAGACGGACTCGGTCCGTGTAGGTGGGGGCGTCCCTCAGGACGGTGAGCCGGGCCAGGGTGATCAGGCCCGTGCTCTGGTCGTCCCCGTCGCAGAGGACGAGGTGGTCGACCCGGGCGCCGGCCATGAGCGACAGCGCCACCTCGACCGTCATGTCGTCACGGATCCGAGGTGCGTGGGCCGTGGCGTGGTGCTGCGTCAGAACCGGCGTCATGGGTGTCTCCTGCCGAGAGGGGATGGCGGGCGGGCGCAGGGCTCTGCCTACGCAGCCGAGCCGAAGCCGGTCCGCCGCTGCGCCCTCGGGCGCGCCGCCTCGCCGGCGGGGCGGCCCTGGCCGGCGGGACGGCGGCCCCGGCGGCCCCGGGGCGAAGCGGACCCGCCACGGGGGCGCTCCGCGCGCGGCGCCGTGATGACGACCGGGATGCCGGAAGGGGCCTGGGCGCCGGTGATGCGGCTCAGCTCCGCCTCGCCGGAACGCACCTGGGCGATCTGGGGGGTGATGCCCGCCGACGACATCAGCCGGCTCATACCGCGACGCTGGGCCGGGGTCACCAGGGTGACCACGCTGCCGGACTCGCCGGCACGGGCCGTACGGCCGCCGCGGTGCAGGTAGTCCTTGTGGTCGCTGGGCGGGTCGACGTTGACGACCAGGTCGAGGTTGTCGACGTGGATGCCGCGCGCCGCGACGTTCGTCGCCACCAGGACCGTCACGTCCCCGCTCTTGAACTGGGCGAGGGTCCGGGTCCGCTGGGGCTGGGACTTGCCGCCGTGCAGGGCGGCGGCGCGGACACCGCTGCTCAGCAGGTGCGTGGTCAGCCGGTCCACGGCGTGCTTGGTGTCGAGGAACATGATCACCCGGCCGTCCCGCGCCGCGATCTCGGTGGTCGTCCGGTGCTTGTCCGCGTCGTGCACGTGGAGGACGTGGTGCTCCATCGTGGTGACCGCGCCCGCGGAGGGGTCGACGGAGTGGACCACCGGGTCGTGCAGGTAGGTGCGGACCAGCCGGTCGACGTTGCGGTCCAGGGTGGCCGAGAACAGCATCCGCTGGCCGCCGGGGCGCACCTGGTCGAGCAGGGCGGTGACCTGCGGCATGAAGCCCATGTCGGCCATCTGGTCGGCCTCGTCGAGGACGGTGATGCCGACGTCGTCCAGGCGGCAGTCGCCCCGGTCGATGAGGTCCTTGAGCCGCCCGGGCGTCGCGACGACCACCTCGGCACCGCCGCGCAGCGCACTGACCTGCCGGCCGATGGACATGCCGCCGACCACGGTGGCGAGCCGCAGGCTCACGGAGCGGGCGTACGGGGTGAGCGCGTCGGTGACCTGCTGGGCCAGCTCGCGGGTCGGCACGAGGACGAGGGCGAGCGGCTGCCGCGGCTCGGCACGCTGCCCCGCCGTCCGGGCCAGTACGGCGAGGCCGAAGGCCAGGGTCTTGCCGGAGCCGGTGCGGCCACGGCCGAGGACGTCACGACCGGCCAGGGAGTTCGGCAGGGTCGCCGCCTGGATCGGGAACGGCGCGGTCACGCCCTCGTGGCCGAGCGTGGCCAACAGCCGTGCGGGCATGTCGAGATCGGCGAACGACTCGACGGCGGGCAGCGGGGGAGTGATCGTCTTCGGCAGGGCGAACTCGCCCTGGGCGGGACGGCGATTTCCGTAGCCGTTGGAGCGGCGCGGACCACCGGAGCGGCGGCCGGCGCCGTCGCCTCCGAAACGGTCATATGTGCGGGGTGCGTGGGCACGCTTCATGCGGGACCTTCCTTGATGGGCACGTAGCAAGGAAATCCCGCAGCAGAGGAGCGGCGCAGAGAATCTCGAGACGAGCCGGAGTAGATGCGGCCGGATCGGACCGGCGGTGAAAAACAGCGAGCTGGGGCCCGCACCCCAGAGGTGCGGGCCCCAGCTGCGAAATATGCGCGAGCGCCGATGTCAGGCGGGCACGATGTTCTCGGCCGTCGGGCCCTTCTGGCCCTGCGCGATGTCGAACGACACCTTCTGACCTTCCAGCAGCTCGCGGAAGCCCTGGGTGGCGATGTTCGAGTAGTGGGCGAAGACGTCAGCGCCGCCGCCGTCCTGCTCGATGAAGCCGAAGCCCTTTTCCGCGTTGAACCACTTCACGGTGCCAGTAGCCATTTTGTTTCTCCTTCGGAGGCGGTTTCAGGAATTCACCCTTCGTGAATTCCGTGTCGCCGTGATGATTACCCCGTAGGAAATGAACCTTTTGGCAACCACACCTGCAACTGAGATCGACAGTAGCACGGTGCGATCGGCCATGCACCGACCGGAAATTCCGGCCCGGGCGGCGGTCGAGGAATATTCGGCGGGCCCCGCTTCTATTTCTCATTTTGCTGGCACAGATATTGGTCTCCGTGGGCACGGACCTTCCTGTCGCACTCCCGCGCCTCAGCCCTGTGACCTCCGCCGACGGGAGATGTGCCGCTGTCACCGCCGTCGCCGGACGGCACGGCGGCGGACGTGCCGTGGCGCCCCTCCCGCGACGAAGGTCACATCTCGCGCGGGCCGGGTCCTCATCCGCCACTGCGTCCGGCGACGCGGCCACCCCGTTAGCGGGTCGGTATATTCCTTGACGCGAATATTCGTTGTCAGGAATACTCGCCGCCATGGACGCACTGCTCACCGCACTGGCCGACCCGGCACGCTGGCGGCTGGTGAAGCTGCTGGCCGAGCGGCCCCGCCCGGTCGGTGTGCTCGCGCAGCTCGCCGAGGCGCGCCAGCCGCAGACGACCAAGCACCTGCAGACCCTCGAGCGCGCAGGCGTCGTCACCTCGCAGCGCACCGGCCAGCGCCGCGTCTACGCCCTCCACTCCGCTCCCTTGCGGGAGCTGGCGGCCGTGCTGAGCCGACTCGCCGACACCGTGGAAGAGGCCGGAAATCCGCGTGCGACGTACGACCGTCACGGGCTCGGCCTCCGCGCGGAACGGCTCGCCGCGGTGGAGCCGGGATGGGCCGACGGCCGCTCGTTCAGGTTCCTCCGCTCGCTGCCGGTGCGCCCCGAACGGGTGTGGCGCCACCTGACGCAAGCCCCGCTTCTCGCCCGCTGGTGGACGCCCGACGACCTCCGTGTCGGCGAGCTGGTCTTCGAGGCGCGAGAGGGCGGGCGGATCGTCCAGGAGTACCGCGATGCCGAGGACGCCGACGGCTCCGGCCCGGTCGCCGGGCGCGCCGAGGGAGTGGTCGAAGAGGTGCGCCCTCATGAGGGGCTCGCCTACCGGCTCTCCCCCCTGCTGCCCGACGGCAGCCTCGCTTTCACCGCCCACGTCGAACTGGGCCTGCGGCCCTCCGGCAGCGGCACCGACCTCGACGTCCACTGGCGGCTCACCGGCAGCACCGTCGAGGCCGCGGACTTCATCGCGGGCATCGAGATCGGCTTCGGCCAGAGCCTCGACAAGCTCGCGGCGATCCTCGCCGCGGACTCGCACGACACCGACATCACCGACACGGGGGGCACGACATGACCGACTCGACCGACCGCCGGGTGACCGCCAACCTGAGCCTCACCCTCGACGGGCGGTACCACGGTCCCGCCGGACCCGGTGATTTCGGCATGTTCGTGCCCTATGTGACCACCGAGGTCGCACGGGACCACCTCGCCCGCATCTGGGAAGGTGCGACGACGGCGGTGCTCGGACGGGTCAATGCCGAGGGATTCCTGGGGTATTGGCCGTCGGTCGCCGAAGACGAGACCGCCGACCCCCGCGATCGCGGATACGCGAAGTGGCTGGCCGGCGCGGAAAAGGTGGTCTTCTCGACCACCTTGGCCGAAGCGCCGTGGGACCGCGCCCGCGTGGTGAACGCCCCCGCCGCGGATGTCGTCGCCGAACTCAGGACCACCGGTGAGGGCGACATCCTCGTCAACAGCAGCCCGAGCATCATCAAGCCGCTTCTGGCGGCGGACCTGATCGACCGCCTGTACCTCCTGATCCTGCCCGAGATCGCCGGGGGCGGGCAGCGGCTGTTCGACGACGGCCTGCCGGCCTCGACGTGGACGCTCACCCGCCAGGAGACCGGCGAGCTGGGTGAGATCGCCATGGTCTACGACCGAGTTCGCTGACCCGGCTCGTCAGTGCACTCGATGCCCCCCGAAGCAGCCGCCGAGCTCCGATAGCATGTTCGAACTCGCGATGGTCCCTCCATCGCTCTCCATCTGCCCAGCCATTCGGATGAATCGGCCAAAAGATTGATAGCCAGAGCATCGCGGGTGTTTTCGCGAATAAGCGGCATGACTTCGTGGGGCGCGTGGCGCCATTGGCGCGCGCTGCTGTGGGTCGCGGCGGGTGTGGTCGCTTGCGGATTCCTCATCGCGCTGGAGATCGCCGCACGTCGCTACGGTGAACCGGGGCCGATCACCAACCAGGTGAAGGCCCTGGTCTTCGCCCCCAAGGCGGGGCCGCTGTACGGCGGTCTGGTGTTGATGATGGTGGTGCTCACCTGGCGCCAGCGGTTCGTGGCGGCCGGCGCCGCGATCGGCATCGACATCGTCCTCCTGCTGGTGCGGTGGGCTGTCGGCGCCAGGACGGACGGCGGCCACGTCTTCGGCACCGGTGCGCTGTGGGTGATGCTGGGCTTCGCGGTCGTCGCCGTCACGCGCCGCACCGGCCAAGAACGCGTCCTGCTGCTGAAGGGCGTCGGGCTGGGCCTGTTGCTGGTGGCCGCCCGCAAGACCGGCGACACCTGGCTGTTCATCACGGCGAAGACCCGCCCGACGGTGCTCGACCAGTACGTGGCGACCGCCGACCACGCCCTGGGCAACCCCTCGTGGCTGGCGGGCCGGATCGTCGAGGCCACCGACCCGTTCAGCAGCCACCTTCTCCAACTGGTCTACGGCCAGCTCGCGGTGGCCGCGGTGGTCGTCGCCTTCCACCAGCTGCGCAACGTGGCGGTCGAGCGCCGCTTCCCGAGCCATCACCTGGTGCGCACCTTCCTGGTGATCGGCCTTCTCGGCCCGGGCATCTACATGCTGTTCCCGGTCGTCGGACCGGTCTTCGCCTACGGCCCGGGCGCCTCCGGCACCGGCGGTGTGGAGTGGGCGGCGGCCAACCTGTGGCCGCACACGTCGCCGTCGATCGCCGTCCCGCACCCGATGACGTACGACGGGATCACCCCCCGCAACTGCATGCCCAGCCTGCACACGGCGTGGGCCGTCGCGATCTTCATCCATTCCCGCAGGGCGCCACGGATGCTGCGGTTCGCGGGCACGTTCTGGCTGATCGTCACCCTCGCCGCGACGCTGGGATTCGGCTACCACTACGGCGTGGATCTCGTCGCCGGGGTGGTGTTCGCGCTCACCATCGAGGCTGCCCTGCGCTCGCTCGAGCGCGGCTGGGACCGGCAGGGAATCCAGCTGGTCGTCTACGGCACCACGGTCTTCACCGCGCTCTTGGTGTCGTACCGCTATCTGCCGATGGAGATGGCCAGATATCCGGAGGTGTCCGGTCCCCTTCTCATCCTGGCGATGACCTCAGTGATCTACGGCTACGTCAGGACCACCCGGATCCCCGCTCAGCGGTCGGGAACCCTCCGAGTTCTGGAAGCGGACGCTGCGCCGGGCGGCGCCATCGTCGTAGGGCAAGCCGTAGGACAGTCCGGAGGACAAGAAGGAGCCGCTCCGACGGGCGCTCCTTCACCGGAGCTTCGTTGACCGCTCGTATGCCGATCCGGCGAGCGCCCTCCGACCCTGCCGGGTGAGAGGAGCTCTCCGCCGCGCACCCCGGCCCGTCGGGCCGCTGGGAGGAGTAGGCTCGAATCACCGAGGATATTTCGAACACCGGCTCTCAGGCCCGTGTCGTTTTCGGCGATTCACTATTCCGGGCCGACCTCCGTCGGCCCGGGGCAGGGTTCGCGTCATGACTGCGACCATTTCCCGCCCGCCGACGACCCAAGCCGAGGACCGGCTCTCCCCGCTCTCTCCGCGACTGTCGTTGGCACCCGTCGGCTCCGCACCGGCCCTGCTGGACGGCGCCTGGTGGCCCCGCTCCCGTGATCTCGAGGCGGAGCTGCCGTCCCTGACCGCCGTACTGGATCCGCTGTGGGGGCGGATCACCCGGGTCACGGTGAATCCCACCGCATGGCCGGTCATCCCGCGCAAGGTGCCCGTCGCCGGGCACGTGGTGAACGTGGGCTGGTTCCTGGCCGAGCAGGACCCGCACGAACTGCTGTTGCTCTCCTACCACGTGGGCCGCTGGAACCTCCTGGTCGTCCCGCCGCTGACGGCTCCCGACACGGCCGCCTGGCTGATGGCCGCCGCGAGTGACCCACGGGGCATGTCGACCGCGAGCCGGTTGATGGAGGAGGCGGCGCGTCGGCGGATGCTGCGCGACGCCGACCGGGCCGTCGAAGCGGTCTGGGACTCCGAAGGAGGGCACGAGTCCCGCGACGTGGCCGCGCCTCCACAGGCGTCGGCCATGACCGTCGCGATGCCGCAGCAGCCGAAGGGAAGGTGAGGACCATGGAGATCTTCGTGACCGTGGCCGTGATCCTGGGAATGATCGTGGTCGGTGCGCTCCTCATCCGGCTGCTCAATTCGCAGCACGGCGACCGCATGGCCGGCGTCCACTACGGCCATACCGGGATGCCTGTCACGGGACCGGCTCCGTCGGCTCGGCGCAGGGCCCGAGGCAGGGCGGCGTCGAGCGGCGCCGGCCGCCGCGACCTTCCCGGGCCCGGCGTACGCGGGCGGCTCCGCCAGCGCGGCCGTGAGACAGCGAGCCCCACCCCTCCGGCAGGCTCGCCCGGCCCGTCACCCGACGGACCGCACTGACCGGACCGGCAGCGCGACGCGGATGTCGGACCGGACCGGCAGCGTTGCCCGACAGGGGCGTCCGGAACGCCTGACGGCGGGCTCAGTCGATGGCGGTGAGGTGGTCGGCGCCGCCGCCTCGCCACTCGACGAGGAAGATGGTCGCGTCGTCCGTCGTGGTGCCGCCCCGTTCGTGTTTCAGGGCGTGCGAGAGGGCCCGCACCACCGCCCGTACCTCGGTGCGGTCGCGGAGGATCCGGTTGGTCCAGTCGATGAGCTGCTCCTCGCCGAACTGCTGCCCGCCGGCCTGGTGCTCCTCGATCAGACCGTCGGTGAAGCACAGCAACCGGTCGCCGGGTTGCAGCATCCGCTCGCTGACCACCGGCTCCTCGCCGCCGAAGCCGACGGGCAGTGTGGTGGGGCTGTCCAGCCGGTCCACGACGGCGCGGTCCCGGATCAGGAGCGGAGCCGGGTGGCCGGCGTTGACCCACTGGAGCCGGCCCGTGGTGATGTCCAGGATCATCATCTGCGCGGTGACGAAGTGGTCGTGGCCGAACTGGTCGTTGATGGCCCGGTCCATGAACGCGTACACCTGGGACAGATCGGTGTGGGCCCGTCGCGTGTGGCGATAGGCGCCGACGGCCACCGTCGCCATGGTCGCCGCGTCCAGCCCGTGGCCCATCGCGTCGAGCATGGCCACGTGAAGGATGTCGCCGTTGAGGGCGTAGTCGAAGCTGTCGCCGGCCACGTCGTAGGCGGGCTCCAGGATGCCGGCCACCTCGACCTGCGGAACGGTCATCGACAGCGGGGGCAGCAACGACCACTGGATCTCCGCGGCCACGCTCATCGGGGCGCTGCGGCGGGCCTGGAAGAACTGGTCGGTGTAGGAGTCCTTGGTGACGATCATGTCGGCGACCAGACCGGCGAGTCTGCGGAGCAGCCGCCGGTCGTCGTCATCGACGCTGTCCAGGGTGACGGCCATGACCCCGATCTGGTCGCTGCCGTCCAGCAGTGGCAGGTACATCCGCACACTGCCGCCCTGCGGCACCTCCACCGTTCTGAGGCTCAGGAACGCCTCGCCGGCGGGGGAGCCCTCGACCGGCTCGGGGCCGCCGACCTTCAGCCTCCGGCCCGGCAGCGGCACCAGCAGCACCTGTTCGTAGTCCTGCAGGAGGATGGAGACCTCCCGCCCCCCGACCCTGGCCACCTCTTCCGCGACGAGTGGGGCGATCAAGTCCGGCGGCATCTCGTGGGCACGGTCCAGCAGCACACCCAAAAGTCGCTCGCCGAACCCCTCCGACCGGTCCACCCCGAGCCTGTCCGGCCGCCGCCCGTCCGTCATCGCTGCTCGCTTCCCTTCGTTCCGGGGTCATGGCGAGCCGATCACGCCCTAGGCGGCATGTCGCCCCGAGCGCCCCTCGCCGCACAAGGCTCGGGCCGAAGGGGGACCTCCTTCAGGGCCTGTGTGCAACGGCCCCGGCGTTTGCACACCGGGGCCGCCCTTCCGGGCCTTGGCACGTGAGAGTGCACTGACCCACTGGCCATCGTAGGCCCTATTGCACCATTTCATCCGTAATTGTTTACAAAGTGGACGGGAAGGAGTCAGAGTCGAGTGGGGGCAGGAGGCAACCATGACCGTCCTCGCGGCGTTTCTTATCGTCATCGGGACGATATTGATCCTGATCGGGACGGTCCTGATCTTCCTCGGCACACTGCTGATCCTCATAGGGATTGCTCTGGTGGCTGTTGGGGCCTACTTGCTCATCCGGAGAGCGCTGAGGCGGGAGCAGTAGGAATGGCCGGACCGGAGGGTGAAGGAGCGCGTGATGAGCAGGGGCGTGGTGGGCTTGATCGCGGGAATGGCGCTGGGGTTCGCCGCGTATTTCGGCAACTTCTGGGCTTTCCTGCTGGTGCTGGGGCTGGGCCTCGTCGGTCTCGTGATCGGGCGGCTCATGGACGGCGATCTCGAACCGGGCGACTTCATCCGCCGCCGGGACCGGCAGGACCGGATCCGCGACGACCGGCGACGGGCCAGGGGAGACCGGCTGCGCTGACCGGCGAGCCGATCCGCGCCCGACGTCCGTCCCTACGCGAGAACCCGGGCGTTCCGGAGCGGTGCTCCGGCCTGATGGAGACTGACGAGGGCCAGCCGGTAGGAGGTGACCAGGCCGGTCTCCACGTAGTCCACGCCCAGGTCCTCGCAGTGGCGGCGGACGATGGCCCGTGCCCTGCGCAGGTTGGGGCTGGGCATGCTGGGGAACAGGTGGTGCTCGATCTGGTGGTTCAGCCCGCCCAGCGCGACGTCGGTGAGCCGGCCTCCGCGCACGTTGCGCGAGGTGAGCACCTGGCGGCGCAGGAAGTCCGGGCGGTCTTCGCCTTTCAGGATCGGCATGCCCTTGTGGTTGGGCGCGAAGAGAGAGCCGAGATAGACACCGAACAGGCACTGGTGGACGGCGAGGAAGGCGATCGCCATACCGAGGGGCAGCAACCAGAACAGGACGGTCAGGTAGACCGCGAAGTGCGCGAACAGCAGGACGCCGTCGAGCGCGCGGTGCTTGAGCGAGCGATCGGCCAGCGCCTTCACGCTCGACACGTGCAGGTTGAAGCCCTCCAGTGTCAGGAGCGGGAAGAAGAGGAACGCCTGCCAGCGGCCGATCAGGCGGGGGAGCCCGGTGGCGACCCGCGCCTGATCCTGGGACCAGACCAGCAGGTCGGGGTCGAGGTCGGGGTCGAGGTCCTCGTGGTTGGGGTTGGCGTGGTGGCGGGTGTGCTTGTCCTGCCACCACCCGTAGCCCATCCCGATGCCGGCACCGGCGATCCGTCCGGACACCTCGCTGGCCCGGCGCCTGCGGAACACCTGACGGTGGGCCGCGTCATGGGCGAGCAGGGCGACCTGGCCGAAGACGACGGCCAGGAAAGCGGCGACGGTCAGCGTCCACCAACTGTCACCGATGAGCGCGACGGTGGCCCACCCGCCGATGTAGAGCCCGGCGACCACGGTGGTCCGCAGTGCGTAGTAGCCGGGACGGCGGCCCATCAGGCCGGCATCGGCGATCTTCCTCGACAGCCGGGCGAAGTCGCTGCCTGACCTCTCCGAGGGCGGGGGGCGGACGATGGAATTCGTGGTCATGAAGGGTGCTCTCCCCGGATGAGGCCGATGGCTCGGCGCTGCCCGGGAGCCGCTGGGACCGGGCCGTAGGTAGGGATGCGCTTCTTCCATTGCCGGATGCGCATCGCGCGACCGCGGAGCAAGAACGACGTCTGCTTCGCCGGCCAGCGGCCGCGCAGGCCCTCTTTCCGGGCGGGTTCCCCGCCGGGCAGGTCTCACACCGCGACGGCGCAGCGCGTCGGGTTCCCCGGCCGACCCGGATTCCGCGCGCCGTTCCCCTGCGCTCGGAAGGGTCGTCAACTCCCGCACGACATCTGCCCGGTCGACTTCTGCGCCCGGGCCGTGGCGGGGCCGCGGCTGTTGTGCCCGCGGCCCCGCTCGTGCGTTGGGGTCAGGACGGGTCGCCGTACTGGAGGCCGCGTCCGTTGGTGCCGACGTAGACGCGCCCGAAGGTGTCGGGGTCGCCGGTGACGACGCCGACCCCGCCGATGCTGCCCCACTGGTGGGCGTCGTCGTTGACGCGGAGCCAGGTGGCGCCCTTGTCGGTGGAGCGGAAGACTCCGGTGACGTCCTTGACGGTGCCGATCAGGTACAGGGCCTGATAGTCGGCGCCCGGCGCGGCCTTGCCGAAGCCGAGGGCGGAGGCGGACTGCACCGTCTTGAGCGTGGTGAAGGTCCGGCCGCCGTCGGTGGAGTGCAGCAGCCCCTTGCCGCCGCCGGAGATCCACAGGTCCCCTTCGATGCCGGGGACGGCCGTGAGCTCGCCGCCGGGCAGGCCGGTGGCGCGGGCGGTGAAGGTCGCGCCGCCGTCGGTGGCGGCGTAGAGCGTGCCGTCGGCCAGTGAGTAGAAGGTCCTGGCCGAGGAGCGGTCGGCGACGACCGCGGCGCCGGTGCCCAGGCCGCTGACCTTCGACCAGCTCGCCCCCTTGTCGGTCGAGCGGTACGGGGCCTGGTCGGCCTGGGTCCAGACGATGGCGGAGCCGTCCGCCGCGAGCGCGACCTGGCCGCTGTCGGCGCTGCCCGCCGGCTCGGACTTGAAGCCGTTCCAGCTGCCGCCGCCGTCGGTGGAGTAGGCGCCGTCCTGCTTGCCGCCACGGCCGACCCGGACCATCAGCGAGGGGTTGGACTGGGCGAAGTCGATGTCGGTGCTGGTGATCATCATCGGGTTGTCCAGCCGCCCCGCGGGCACCTTGGTCAGGGAGTCGTGGCGGAAACCGCCCAGGTCACCCATGGCGGAGATGACGGTGGCGCCGCCGGGCGGGGCGATCGCGTCGAACAGGGCGGTCTCCTCCAGCCCTCGGGCCCCCACGGTCCAGTGGCTGGTGCCGCCGTTGTCGGTGGCGTCGGCGTCCTTGCTGCGCCAGATGCCGCTGCCGGTGCCGTACAGCACGTGCCCGGAGTCGAAGGGGTCGATGGCCATGGCGGTCATCCAGTGCCCGATGCCGGTACCGACGTACGGCGCGCCGGAGGGGTCCCGCTCCGACTTCGCGGCCTGTGCCTGCCAGGTCGTGCCGCCGTCGGTGCTCCGGTACAGCTCGTCCTGCGGCCACCAGCGGTGGAGGGTGGAGACCATCACCGTGGACGGCTTTCGCGGGTCGACGGCCAGACCGGAGAACCCGTAGTTGCCCTGGGACGGGGAGATGTTCTTCCACGCCCCGCCGGCCGGCGTGTACTTCCACACCGAACCCGCCGTCGCGTCGCCGATGGAGTCGGCGTACGTCAGGTACAGCGAGCCGTCACCGGAGACCACACCGTGCTGCGGCATCTCGCCGGTGGGCTGCCCGGAGACCGTCTGCCAGGTGCTGCCGCCGTCGGTGGAGCGGTACAGGGAGGTGGACTTGTCGGCGACGCCGACGTAGACCGTCCTGCTGCCGGCCGGGCCGTACGTCACGAAGGCGATGCCCGCGCCGCTGCTCGCCCCGTCCTTGACGGGGAACAAGGAGACCTGGCTCCATGTCGCGCCGTGGTCGGTGCTGCGCCACAGGCCGTTCTTGCGGGTGCCCAGCAGCAGGGTGCCGTTGTCCGCGGGGTCGACCGCCAGCCGCTCGCCCGCCCCGCGGCCGTGCTCGTTGGCGCCCAGCTTGAAAGGCAGAGCGGTGCGCTTGAAGGTGCGGCCCCGGTCCGTGGAGCGCAGCAACTCGGCGTTGCCCGCCCAGCCGTTGGTGTAGGTGCCCGCCGCGGCGTAGAACCGGTCGGGATCGACGGGGTCGGTGGCCAGCGAATCGATGCCCAGCAGGTTCCAGTCCTTCTCGCCGACCCAGTCGGTCAGCGGGATCCACTGCTCGGCCGCGGCGTCCCAGCGGTAGGCGCCGCCCATGTCGGTACGCGCGTACAGCAGACCCTTCTCGCGCGGGTTGAACACCAGCCCGGTGACGTAACCGCCGCCCACGACCTGGGCGTTGTTCCACACATACGGTCCGGCCGCGGCCGTGGTCTGCGCCGTGCCGGCCCCGGCCGCTTGCGTCCCGGCCGATCTCACCAGCTTCCACTGCTGGTTGGTGCTGTGCCGGCCGGGATACTGCATGACGGTCGCGCCCTGGGCCGTGGAGCCTCCGGAGACATCCAGGACCAGGCCGCTCTTGCGGGAGGTGAAGGTGACGGCGTCGGAACCGCTCACCTCGTCGATCCGCCACTCCTGGGAGGTGGAGGAGCTGTCGGTCTGCTGCTCGGCGGCGGCCTTCTCGGCGGTCGAACCGCCCGCTATGCCCAGCACCTTGCCGCTGTTGCGGTTCACCAGCTCGTAGTAGCCGTCCCCGGTGGGCCTGAGCCTCCACTGCTGGTTGGCGGTGTTCTGGTCGGTCCACTGCTGGATACGAGTGCCGTCGGCGGTGGAGAAGCTGTCGACGTCCAGCACCTTGCCGCTGCGCACGGAGACGAGCCGGTAGTAGGCATCGCCGTAGACCGTCGCGGCCTGCGAGTCCTCCTGCGCGAACACGAGATACGGCACGACGAGGGCGGGCACGCCGAGCAGCAGACCGGTCGCGGTCCAGCGACGACGGTGACGCCCGCGGCGCCCGCCGTTCGTGGGGTTGTTCATGGGGAGGTGTTCTCCTTGCATGCCGTTCACCAGAAGAAGGCGGATCCAAGCTCCGGGATGGCCGGATCCGACTCCTTGTGGTCACAGGCTCGGCAAAGGGTTGCCACGAGCCGGAAAGTTTCACGACGTACAGCGACGGGTGGGCCCGGCCGTGGAGACACTGCGGCCGGTCTCCTGGTCATGTCACCTCTCCTGCTGGCGGAACTCGATCACGTGGCCACGCGCGAGTCGGGGCGCGAGGCCGCCGTCAGCGCGGTCGACGACCTGCGGCGCTGGATGAGCCGGGGCCGGGTCGTCCTGCCCGAGATCACAGAGGACCACCTGGGCGCCGCCCAGTCCGTCCGAGGCCGCTACGGCGCGCTCGACCTGGACCTCGCCGACGCGGTGAACGTGGCGCTCGCGGCCGACTACGACACCGACGCGATCCTCACCCTCGACCGACGGGACTTCCGAGCCGTACGTCCCTTGGGCCGGCACAAGGCATTCCGGGTTCTCCCCGACGACCTCCCGCTCTGACACGAGGTCCTCTGCGGCCAAGCACCCTCTCCCGCAAGGGGGTCGGCTCCCCTCGGCAGGTGCCGGCAATCGCCAGAACGCGGATCATGTGCACCAGGGGGCTGCCTTCCTGGTGGAACCTGGTCGAGGGTCCTCGGTCGCGCTGGCCACGGCCCGCGCGGCACGCCGCCCGGTGGCACCAGTCAGGCGGCGTAGCTGAGCACCGCGGGGCCTGCCGGGGCCGCGGTGGGGGCCGCCACGGTCGCGTGCACGGGACGGGCGGTGCGAACGGTGGGCGCGGCCTGCGCGCGGTTCCGCGTGAAGACGACGAGGCGCAGCACCGTGAACCGCGCGACACCGGCGAGTGCGGAGGCGGACAGGTAGACGACCTGCTCCAGCACCGCACCGGGCGCCGCCACCATCTGATGCAGGACAAGCATCGCCACGCAGGTCACCGCGTATGCGGCCGCCGCGGACCCGGCCGATTGCGCATGCTGGCGCCAGGTCGCGCGCCCGCCCGCGCCGAAGGTGAAGCGGGCGTGCAGCTCGGTGGCGAGGAGCGTGGAGACCACGGTGATCAGGGCGTTGGCCAGCGCCCAGGGGATCCAGGAGGCGAGGGCCGCCACGGCGAAGCTGGAGGTGATCCCCACCCCGCCGCCGCAGAGCACGAAGCGGGCGAAGGCGGTGAAGGCGGCGGGCGCCGCCTGCTCCTGGCTCTGTGCTGTTTCCATGATCCGCCCCTTCTGATGGCTCACTCCGCGAAAACGCGCACCCCTCGGCCTGCGCGGCCGAGGAGTTCACTGCCGATGGCGCCACTATGGCACATTGATGGTGTCATATCGAGTCTGAATAGCGCCACGTGATGGCGTCAGTCGCGAAGGTGCAGGCCAGGGGCTCGCTGCAGCTTCGGCGCGCGCCTGCATCAACGTCGGCTGCTACCGGACCGGCACCGCTCTGAGATTCGCTCCGGCCGACACCGATGCCCCGTCGGCGACTCGGAGGGCCCCTATGTCGCTGAGTTCCGGACTGAGTTGGGCCCAGCCGTGCACCGAGAGGCGGCGGGGCGCCTTCGCGCATCATCCGCATGGCGCCATATAGGCCACGGTGGCGCCGGGCGGCGTCACCCGGCACCATTCCGCGTTCTCAGAAGCGCGTGAGCGTGCATGGCGCGCAATGAATCGGGGGCTCCCTACCCGCGTTTTCGCAGCTCAGGCCGATCATCCGCAAGCCCGCCCCGCATGAGGCGCCACTCAGGCTTGCGTGTGATGCCATAGCGGTGCCATGATGGCGTCATGGACCTCACCCCGTATGTCGACAACCTCCGCCGCGAACTCGCGGTGGCCGCCGAAGCCGGCGGCGAGGAAGCCCGAGAGCTGGCCGAGAGGCTCATCGCGCCCCTGGAGTCGGCGACCCGCCTGACCATGCTCAATGTGCTCTCCGCCGCGATGGACGAGATCACCCGCGAACTCGCCCCCGGCTCGGTCGACGTACGGCTGCGCGGGCTCGACCCCGACTTCGTGGTGACACCGTCACCCACCGACGGCGGCGCCCCCGCGGAGCCGGCCGCGCCCGTCGAACATCTCAAGGCCCCGGCCCCGACCGACGGCGACGAGGGCGGCACCGCCCGCGTCAACCTGCGCCTGCCGGCCCACCTCAAGGCCCGCGCCGAGGAAGCCGCGAGCCGCGAGGGCCTGTCGGTCAACGCGTGGCTGGTGCGCGCCGTGTCGGCCGCGGTCGACGGCGGCACCCGGCCGCGTGCGACGGAGAAGGCTCAGACGGTCGGACAGAGCTTCACGGGCTGGGTGCGCTAGCCGCGCCCCCCATCAGCACCACCTCACCCACACCGCGTCCCACCAGCAGGGACGGCTCAAGGACTCAAGAGGACGGGACAGCCATGCCTTCTTTCGACACTCCCGAACCGATCTCGGTCACCGCACGCGTGGAGGCCGGTTCCATCCAGTTCACCGCGGGCGACCGCCTCGACACCGTCGTCGAGGTGCGGCCCCGCGACCCGAAGAAGGACCTGGACGTACGGGCGGCCGAGCAGACCGAGGTCACCTACGCGGGCGGCGCACTGACCGTCAGGACGCCCAAGGGCAATCTGCTCGGGCTCGGCCGCACCGGCACGGTCGATGTGACGGTCGAACTGCCCGCGGACTCGCGCATCGACATGACCGGCGCCTGGGCCCAGGTGCTCGGCGAGGGCCGGCTCGGCGAGGTCAGTGTGAAGACCTCGTCCGGCGACGTCCGTCTCGACACGACGGGTCCGCTCCAGCTGACCGCGTCGCACGGCTCGATCACCGTGGACCGGGTCGAGGGCAGGGCCGAGATCACCACCAGCTCCGGCAGTCTGCGCGTCGGCCTCGTCGACGGCCCCGCCGTCCTGAAGAACTCGCACGGCACCACGACCATCGACGCCGCGATCGGCGAGCTGCGGGTGAGCGGCGCAAACGGCGACATCGAGATCCGGCGCGCCGAGGACTCGGTCACCGCCACCACCGCCCACGGCACTCTGCGGCTGGGTGAAGTGGCCCGCGGCACCGTCCAGTTGGAGACCAACTACGGCGCCATCGACGTCGGCGTCCGTGAGGGCACGGCCGCCTGGCTCGACGTCAGCTCGAACTCCGGCCAGGTGCGCAACGCGCTGACCGCGTCCGAGAGCCCGGAGCAGGCCGAGGACACCGTCAAGCTCCGCGCCCGCACCAAGCACGGCAACATCGACGTCCGCCGCGCCAAGGCCTGAGCACCACATCGTCAACCGGCTCCTTCTCCCACTCACTTCAGCCTTCGATCGGAGGGCCCCATGCCTTCATCTGTCATGCCCACGCCTAGGCGGGGTGACGGTCCGCAGTCGTCGGCCGCCGTATCCACCGTCGGTCTGCGCAAGTCGTACGGCGACAAGACCGTCCTGGACGGCATCGACCTGCATATCCCCGCCGGGTCCGTGTTCGCGCTGCTCGGACCCAACGGCGCCGGCAAGACCACCGCCGTGAAAATCCTCTCCACGCTCATCACCGCCGACGGCGGACAGGTCCAGGTCGCGGGCCACGACCTCGCCACGGCACCGGACGGGGTGCGCGCCGCGATCGGTGTCACCGGGCAGTTCTCCGCCGTCGACGGGCTGATCACCGGCGAGGAGAACATGCTCCTCATGGCGGACCTGCACCACCTGTCCAAGGGCGAGGGGCGGCAGGTCACCGCCGAGCTGCTGGAACGGTTCGACCTCACCGAGGCCGCGAAGAAGCCCGCCTCCACCTACTCCGGCGGGATGAAGCGCCGCCTGGACATCGCCATGACCCTGGTCGGCAACCCGCGGATCATCTTCCTCGACGAGCCGACCACCGGCCTCGACCCGCGCTCCCGCCACAACATGTGGCAGATCATCCGCGAACTCGTCTCCGACGGCGTCACCGTCTTCCTCACCACCCAATACCTGGAAGAGGCCGACGAGCTAGCCGACCGCATCGCGGTGCTGAACGACGGCAAGATCGCCGCCGAGGGCACCGCCGAGGAGCTGAAGCGGCTGATCCCCGGCGGGCATGTCCGTCTGCGCTTCACCGACCCGTCCGCCTACCAGAAAGCCGCCTCCGCGCTGCGTGAGGTCACCCGGGACGACGAGGCGCTGGCGCTGCAGATCCCCAGTGACGGCAGCCAGCGCGAGCTGCGCTCCATCCTCGACCGGCTGGACTCCGCCGGCATCGAGGCCGACGAGCTGACCGTGCACTCTCCCGACCTCGACGACGTGTTCTTCGCCCTCACCGGCGGCACCGACCAGCCCAAGGAGGCTGTCCGATGAGCACCCCCCTGGCTCCCGCCCGCCCGGCCCGGCTCTCCCTCGCCCTGCGCGACTCCTCCACGATGCTGCGCCGCAACCTCCTGCACGCGCGGCGCTACCCGTCCCTCACCCTGAACCTGCTGCTCACGCCGATCGTCCTGCTGCTGCTGTTCGTCTACGTCTTCGGCGACGTGATGAGCGCGGGCATCGGAGGTGGCGGTGCCGACCGCTCGGAGTACATCGCGTATCTCGTCCCGGGCATCCTGCTGATGACCGTCGGCGGCACCCTGGTCGGCACCGCGGTGTCCGTCTCCATGGACATGACCGAGGGCATCATCGCCCGCTTCCGCACGATGGCGATCCATCGCGGCTCCGTGCTCATCGGACACGTCATCAGCAGCGTGGTGCAGTCCGTCGTCAGCGTGACTCTCGTCGGAGCCGTCGGCGTGGCCATCGGCTTCCGGTCCACGGATGCCACGGTCCTGGAGTGGATCGCGGCGTTCGGACTGCTCGCGCTGTTCGCCCTGGCGTTCACCTGGATCGCGGTCGGTATGGGCATGGTCAGCCCCAGCGCCGAGGCAGCCAGCAACAACGCGCTGCCGCTGGTCTTCCTGCCGCTCATCTCCAGCGCCTTCGTCCCGGTCGACGCCATGCCGGGCTGGTTCCAGCCGATCGCCCAGTACCAGCCGTTCACGCCCGCCATCGAGACCTTGCGCGGACTGCTGCTCGGCACCGAGATCGGCAACAACGGGTGGATCACCATCGTCTGGTGCCTGGGCCTGGCGGCGCTCGGCTACCGCTGGTCGAAGGCGGTGTTCAACCGCGACCCGAAGTGACCGCGCGGACTGCCTCCGGCACTTCGTCCCGCTCAAGGGCGGCGTACCCCGACACCGCGTCGGCGTACGCCGCCCCATCGGAGTTGTCCTCCGGATTCGCATGTGACAGGACGCCGACGTAAGCCGGTCTATGGGAGGTCTGTGCTCGGTTGGCGACGCCAGTCCCATCCGGGGTAACGGTCCACCAGCGTGAGGAAGTCCCTGGCCTGCAGGATCTCGTGGTGGTTGGTGTCGACAAGACCGTCCACGCCAGGCAGGACGTCGCGGAGGAAGGCCCGGGCCGCGTCCATGGACTGGCACGACACATAGACCGCGTACGGTTCGCCGATTCGGGTCCTCACCTGCTCGAGCTCCTCCGGCTCGTAGTCCGCCAGGATTCCGCCCGAGAGGTCGATGTAATACGAGTACCCGTGTTGGTGCAGCCTTTCGTCGCCCGTCGCGGGATCCGGCACGAGCTCAAGGGAACGGATTCGCCCTTCAAGCGACGGGCGTCGCTCCGCGGGGACAAGAACGATCACGGATGGCCAGGACACGTGTCCACCTCCCCCGCGACCCTAGTCGAGCGGTCCCCTCGGGTCGCCGGATTTTCCGTTCAGCGGGGAAAGTTCCTCGTCAACCGCCCGCCCTTCCGCCACACTGCCGGACCACAGCGAGTCCCTGCCCCTCAGGGTGAGGCCGCGACCGGCAGGTCCGGCTGCTGTGGCTGCCGCCCTGGTGCCGTCCGCACGGTGAGCACCATGGTGAGGCCGCCGCCGGGGGTGTCCTCGGCGTGCAGTGTGCCGCCGATGGCCTCGGTGAAGCCGCGTGCAACCGCCAGGCCGAGGCCGACGCCCGCGCCGCGGGGCGAGTCGCCGTAGCGCTGGAAGGGTTCGAAGATGCGGTCCTTGGCCTCGTCCGGTACGCCGGGCCCGCGGTCGACGACCCGTACCTCGACCCGGTCGGCGAGAGCGCTCGCGGACACCAGGACCTTCTCTCCCTCAGGGCTGTACTTGACGGCGTTCTCGACGACGTTGGCGACGGCCCGCTCCAGCAGCCCCCGGTCGACATGGACCATGGGCAGCGTCTCGGGGATGTCCAGCTCCACGCTCTTCTCGGGCACCCCGCCGAGCGCCATGGGCACCACCTCGTCGAGGTCGGTCTCGCGGATGATGGGGGTGACCGTGCCGGTCTGCAGCCGGGACATGTCGAGCAGGTTGCCGACCACGTGGTCGAGCCGGTCCGCGCCCTCCTCGATGGCCTCCAGCAGCTCGGCCCGGTCTTCTTCGGACCACTCGACGTCGTCGGAGCGCAGTGAGGACACGGCGGCCTTGATGCCGGCGAGCGGGGTCCGCAGGTCGTGGCTGACGGCGGCGAGCAGCGCGGTCCGAATGCGGTTGCCCTCGGCCAGTTCCTTGGCGCGGTCGGCCTCGCGCAGCAGGCGCTGGCGGTCCAGGGCGACGGCGGCCTGCGCGGCGAACGCGGCCAGTACCCGGCGGTCGGAGGCCGGCAGCACGCGGCCGCGCAGGGACAGGGCCATGCGGTCGCCGACCGGGACGTCGACGTCGGCGTCCTCGGGATTCCCGGCGGGCCGGGGCCCCACGCTGCCGGCGCAGGTCCAGGGGGCCGACTCGTCGGTCCGCTCCAGCAGGGCGACCGACTCCATGCCGAACGTCTCGCGGACCCGTTCCAGCAGCGCCGCCAGCGTGGTTTCGCCGCGCAGGACGTTCCCCGCGAGGAAGGACAGGATCTCCGCCTCGGCACGCAACCGCGCCGCCAGGTGGGTGCGGCGGGCCGCGAGGTCGACCACCGACGCCACCGATACGGCGACCCCGACGAACACCGCGAGGGCGACGATGTTCTCCGGGTCGGCGATCGTCAGGGTGTGGACGGGCGACGTGAAGTACCAGTTGAGCAGCACGGAGCCGACCACCGCGGAGGCCAGCGCCGGGAAGAGCCCGCCCAGCAGGGCCGCCGCCACGGTCAGGGTCAGGAAGAGCAGCATGTCGTTGGCGAGGCCGACGTCCGGGACGGCACGGGTGAGGAGCCCGGTGAGGAGCGCGGGGCCCAGCACTCCGACGAGCCAGCCCCAGATGACCCGGGAGCGTCCCAGGCGTGCGCCGCCCGGCAGGGGCAGCCCGCGTCCCTTGCCCGCCTCGTCGTGGGTGATGAGGTGGACGTCGAGGTCGGGGCCGGAGTCCCGGGCCACCGTCGCTCCGACGCCGGGTCCGAAGACGTACTGCCATCCCTTGCGCCGGGAGACACCGAGGACGATCTGGGTGGCGTTCACCCCACGTGCGAAGTCCAGCAGGGCCGCCGGTATGTCCTCCCCGACGACCTGGTGGAAGGTGCCGCCGAGGTCCTCGACCAGCGTGCGCTGGACGGCCAGTTCCTTCGGGGAGGCGGCGGTGAGGCCGTCGCTGCGGGAGATGTAGACGGCCATGACCTCGCCGCCTGCGCCCTTCTCGGCGAGCCGGGCGGCACGCCGTATCAGGGTGCGGCCTTCGGGGCCGCCGGTCAGGCCGACGACGATGCGCTCGCGCGAGCCCCAGATGGCCGAGACCTCGTGTTCACTGCGGTACTGGGTGAGGTAGGCGTCGACCCGGTCGGCCACCCACAGCAGCGCCAGCTCGCGCAGGGCGGTCAGGTTGCCGGGCCGGAAGTAGTTGGAGAGGGCGGCGTCGACCTTGTCCGGCTTGTAGATGTTGCCGTGCGCCATGCGTCGGCGCAGGGCCTCCGGGGACATGTCGACGAGCTCGATCTGGTGGGCCCGCCGTACCACCTCGTCCGGCACGGTCTCGCGTTGCCGTACACCGGTGATCGACTCGACGACGTCGCCCAGTGACTCCAGGTGCTGGATGTTGACGGTCGATATCACGTCGATGCCGGCCGCCAGCAGTTCCTCGACGTCCTGCCAGCGCTTGGCGTTGCGGGAGCCGGGGACGTTCGTGTGGGCCAGTTCGTCCACCAGGGCGACGGCGGGGGCGCGCCGCAGGACGGCGTCCACGTCCATCTCCGTGAAGGTGCCGCCCCGGTACTCGATCTCCTTGCGCGGGATCTGTTCCAGGCCGTGCAGCATCACCTCGGTGCGCGGGCGGTGGTGGTGTTCCACGAACGCGACCACGCAGTCGGTGCCCCGCTCGATACGGCGGTGTGCCTCGGAGAGCATGGCGTAGGTCTTGCCGACGCCGGGTGCGGCGCCGAGGTAGATCCGGAGCTTGCCGCGTGCCATGTCATCCCTCGAAGCGGTAGCCCATGCCGGGCTCGGTGATCAGATAACGGGGGTGGGAAGGGTCCGTCTCCAGTTTGCGGCGCAGCTGGGCCATGTACACGCGCAGGTAGTTGGTCTTGCTGCTCTGCGAGACGCCCCAGACCTCCTGGAGGAGGTGCTTCTGCGTGATCAGCCGGCCAGGGCTGGTCACCAGGATCTCCAGCAGGTGCCACTCGGTCGGGGTCAGCCGCACGTCCTGCCCGTCCCTGACGACCTTCTTGGCGATCAGGTCGACGCTGAAGTCCGTCGTCTCGACGAGCATCGTCCCGGGCGCGTGCGGGGTGCCATCGGTACGGCGGACCGCGGCGCGCAGCCGGGCCAGCAGCTCGTCGATGCTGAACGGCTTGGTGATGTAGTCGTCGGCCCCGGCGTCGAGCGCGGCCACCTTCTCGTCCGATGCCTGCCGGGCGGACAGGACCAGGATCGGGACCCGGCTCCAGCCCCGCAGGGCCTTGATGACGTCGACGCCGTCCATGTCGGACAGACCGAGGTCGAGCAGTACGGCGTCAGGCTGACGCGCGGCGGCCAGACGGAGGGCCGTGGCGCCGTCGGGGGCGGCGTCCACGCCGTAGTGACGTGCCTGCAAGTTGATGACGAGGGCCCGTACGAGCTGCGGGTCGTCCTCCACCACGAGCACCCGGGTCATGGGCGTGCCTTGGCCACGAGGTCCTTGAGCGCGATGTTGAGTTCGAGCACGTTGACCCGGGGTTCGCCGATGAAGCCGAGGGTGCGGCCTTCGGTGTGGTCGTCGACGAGCTTCCGCACCTGGGCGACGGTCAGGCCGTTGCGTTCGGCGACGCGGTGGACCTGGAGGTCGGCGTAGGCCGGGGAGATGTCCGGGTCGAGGCCGGAGCCCGACGACGTCACGGCGTCTGCCGGGACCTGGGACGGCTCGACCTTGTGGTCGGCAGTGGAGTTGTCCTTGACCACCTTCGCCTTGGCCGCCTGCACCGACTTGACGAGCTTGTCGTTGTCGGCGGACAGGTTGGTGGCGCCCGAAAGGAGCAGCTTGTACTGGGTGTTGACCGAGTTCTCGCCGAGCCCGTTCGCCGGGCGCGGCTGGAAGTAGTCGAGGCTGTAGCCCTGTTGCCCGATCAGGGACGAGCCGACGACCCTGCCGTCCGCCTTGATCTCGGAGCCGTTCGCCTTGCCGGGGAACAGCCCCTGGGCGATGCCGGTGACGACCAGCGGGTAGAGCACGCCGGTGACCAGGGTCAGCACGAGGAGGGCGCGCAAGCCCGCTCCGAGCAACCGGGCGGTGTTCACAGCGGAGTTGTTCATGACGGTCAGCCGATCCCGGGGATGAGGGAGATGAGCAGGTCGATGAGCTTGATGCCGATGAACGGGGCGATCAGACCGCCCAGCCCGTAGATGGTGAGGTTCCGCCGCAGCATGCGGTCCGCGCTGACCGGCCGGTACCGCACGCCCTTCAACGACAGCGGCACCAGCGCGATGATGATCAGCGCGTTGAAGATGACCGCGGACAGGATCGCGGAGTCCGGCGACGACAGGCCCATGATGTTGAGCTTGTCCAGGCCCGGGTAGACCGCCGCGAACAGCGCCGGGATGATCGCGAAGTACTTGGCGACGTCGTTGGCTATGGAGAACGTCGTCAACGCGCCCCTGGTGATGAGGAGTTGCTTGCCGATCTCGACGATCTCGATGAGCTTGGTCGGGTTGGAGTCGAGGTCGACCATGTTGCCGGCCTCCTTCGCGGCCGACGTGCCCGTGTTCATCGCCACGCCGACGTCGGCCTGGGCGAGGGCCGGGGCGTCGTTGGTGCCGTCGCCGGTCATCGCGACGAGCTTGCCGCCCGCCTGCTCGCGCTTGATGAGGGCCATCTTGTCCTCGGGGGTGGCCTCGGCGAGGAAGTCGTCGACACCGGCCTCCTCGGCTATCGCCTTCGCGGTCAGCGGGTTGTCGCCCGTGATCATGACGGTCTTGATGCCCATGCGGCGCAGCTCCTCGAAGCGTTCCCGCATGCCGTCCTTGACGACGTCCTTGAGGTGGATGACGCCCAGGACGCGGGCGCCCCGCTCGTCGTCCACCGCGACCAGCAGCGGGGTCCCGCCCGCCTCGGAAACACGCTGCGCGATCCCGTCCGCGTCTTCTGCGACCGTGCCGCCCTGCTCCGCGACCCAGGCGATGACCGAGGCCGTGGCGCCCTTGCGGATCCTGCGGCCGTCGACGTCGACGCCCGACATCCGGGTCTGAGCGGTGAACTCGATCCATGCGGCGTGTGCCAGCTCGCCCTGGTGGCGCTCGCGCAGCCCGTACTTCTCCTTGGCCAGGACGACGATGGAACGGCCCTCGGGCGTCTCGTCGGCCAGTGACGACAGCTGGGCCGCGTCCGCCACGTCCGCCTCCGTCGTGCCGCCCACCGGGACGAACTCGGCGGCCTGCCGGTTGCCGAGGGTGATGGTGCCGGTCTTGTCGAGGAGCAGGGTGGAGACGTCACCGGCGGCCTCGACCGCCCGGCCCGACATGGCCAGCACGTTGCGCTGCACCAGCCGGTCCATGCCGGCGATGCCGATCGCGGACAGCAGTGCGCCGATGGTGGTCGGTATCAGGCAGACCAGCAGGGCGATCAGCACGACCATGGTCAGGTGGGTTCCCGCGTAGTCGGCGAACGCCGGCAGCGTGGCCACCGCGAGCAGGAAGACAATGGTGAGCGACGCCAGCAGGATGTTCAGGGCGATCTCGTTGGGCGTCTTCTGCCGTGCGGCGCCCTCGACCAGGTTGATCATCCGGTCGATGAAGGTCTCGCCCGGCTTCGTCGTGATCTTGATGACGATGCGGTCGGACAGCACCTTCGTACCACCGGTGACCGCCGAGCGATCGCCGCCGGACTCGCGGATGACGGGGGCCGATTCACCGGTGATCGCCGACTCGTCGACCGAGGCGACACCCTCGACGACGTCCCCGTCGCCCGGGATGATGTCGCCGGCCTCACACACCACCAGATCGCCGACGCGCAGCTCCGTACCCGGCACCCGCTCTTCGGCGTCCCCCACGAGACGGCGGGCGACGGTGTCGGTCTTGGCTTGGCGCAGGGTGTCGGCCTGCGCCTTGCCGCGGCCCTCGGCGACCGCCTCGGCCAGGTTGGCGAAGATCACGGTCAGCCAGAGCCAGGCGCTGATGGTCCAGCCGAACCAGTCGCCCGGGTCCTTGAAGGAGAACACCGTAGTCAGCACAGAGCCGACCAGCACGACGAACATGACGGGCGACTTGATCATCACCCGCGGGTCGAGCTTGCGGAAGGCGTCCGGCAGCGACTTCACCAGCTGCCCGGGGTCGAACAGGCCGGCGCCGATCCGGCCCTCCTTGTGCCCGGTGGGTACATCGCTGTGCGGCGCCCGGGTGGGAGTGGTGGCGGTGGACATGGAGTCCTCTTGCTTCTCTGTACGGGTGGTCATGACGCCAGCCCCTCGGCGAGCGGGCCCAGCGCGAGGGCGGGGAAGTACGTCAGACCGGTGATGATGAGGATCGCGCCCACCAGCAGGCCGGTGAACAGCGGCTTCTCGGTGCGCAGGGTGCCCGCGGTCACGGGCACCGGCTTCTGCTCGGCGAGGGAGCCGGCCAGCGCCAGCACGAACACCATGGGCAGGAAGCGGCCCAACAGCATCGCGAGTCCGGTCATGGTGTTGAACCAGTCGGTGTTCGCGTTGAGCCCGGCGAACGCCGAGCCGTTGTTGTTCGACGCGGACGTGAAGGCGTAGAGCACCTCGGAGAAGCCGTGGGCGCCGGAATTCAGCATCGAGTGCGGCGGGGTGGGCAGGGCCATGGAGACGGCGGTGAAGACGAGCACCAGCGCCGGCGTGATGAGGATGTAGCAGGCGGCGAGTTTGATCTCGCGGGTGCCGATCTTCTTGCCGAGGTACTCGGGCGTGCGGCCGACCATCAGCCCGGCGATGAACACCGCGATGACCGCCATGATCAGCATGCCGTAGAGGCCGGAACCCACACCGCCGGGCGCGATCTCGCCCAGCATCATGCCGAGCATCGTGATGCCGCCGCCGAGGCCGGTGAAGGAGGAGTGGAAGGAGTCCACCGCGCCGGTCGAGGTGAGCGTGGTCGACACCGCGAAGATCGAGGACGCGCCGACGCCGAAACGGACCTCCTTGCCCTCGTACGCCCCGCCCGCGGCCTGGAACGCCGGGCCGTGATGGGCGAACTCGGTCCACATCATCAGGGCCACGAAGCCCAGCCAGATGGTGAACATCGTGGCGAGGATCGCGTATCCCTGCCTGACCGAGCCGACCATGACCCCGAAGGCGCGGGTCAGCGCGAACGGGATCACCAGGATCAGGAAGATCTCGAAGAGGTTGGTGAAGGGCGTCGGGTTCTCGAAGGGATGCGCGGAGTTGGCGTTGAAGTAGCCGCCGCCGTTCGTCCCCAGCTCCTTGATGGCCTCCTGTGAGGCGACCGCACCGCCGTTCCACTGCTGCGACCCGCCCATGCCGTGCCCATGGAAGAATTGTCCGACCTCGTGGATGCCGGAGAAGTTCTGGATCACGCCGCACGCCACCAGCACGACGGCGGCGATCGCCGCGCCCGGAAGCAGGATCCGCACGGTGCCGCGCACCAGGTCGGACCAGAAGTTGCCGAGCTCACCGGTACGCGAGCGTGCGAAGCCCCGCACCAGCGCCACGGCGACCGCCATGCCGACGGCCGCGGAGACGAAGTTCTGCACCGCGAGACCGGCGGTCTGTACGACGTGCCCCATGGTCTGCTCGCCGTAGTACGACTGCCAGTTGGTGTTGGTCACGAACGACACGGCCGTGTTGAACGACTGCGCCGGATCGACCGAGGAGAACCCCAGCGAGCCGGGCAGAACGCCCTGGAGCCGCATCAGCAGATAGAGGAAGAGGACGCCGACGGCCGAGAAGGCGAGCACGCCGCGCAGGTACGCGGGCCAGGTCATCTCGGCGTCAGGGTCGGCACCGATGCCCTTGTAGATCCACTTCTCCACGCGCCAGTGCTTGTCGGAGGAGTAGACCCTGGCCATGTAGGTGCCAAGGGGGATGTAGGCGAGAGCCAGGGCGGCTATGAGTGAGAGCAGCTGGAGCACGCCGGCGAGTACGGGACTCATCGGAGCTCAGAACCTCTCCGGGAAGATCAGGGCGAGGACGAGATAGCCCAGCAGGGAGACGGCCACGACCAGGCCGACGACGTTCTCGGCGGTCACAGCTTCGTCACCCCCTTGGCGACGAGAGCCACCAGCGCGAACGCCGCGAGCACGGTGACGACGAAGGCCGGATCGGCCATCGCGAACTCCTGGAGTGAGGTTCGGTGAAACGGACGATTCGAGGAAAGCGCCTCTTCGCCCGTACCGGGCCGGTCATTGACGGCTCTCTAACGGCGAGACCTAAGGCTTTGACGGGACCCTGACGCCACCTGGCTCAGGGGAGCCGTCCTCGCCGACCGGCCACTGGTGCCGCCGGCCCCCTCGGTCGTGGCCCGGGCGTCGTCCTCGCCCGGCTCCGCCGCGGCTGACCGCCGTCGAGACCTCCGCACTCCACCGCCTCTACGACGCCCACGCCATCCGCGACACCACCCGCCGCCGGCTCCAGTGCGTCTGGATGCGCCGGAGACGGCGGGCGGGGTCGTCAGAGTGCGTCAGTCGCCTGTTCCCTTTCGGCCGACGGCCCGCCGCACCTCCCCGGCGGGGGAGAACGGGCTCAGCCGCCGACGTGGATGCCGGGGCGGCGGTCGGGGTCGGGTTCGTTGCTGCGGATGATCTCGCGGGTGACCGGGGCGGTGTCACCGCGGCCAAGGAGGAAGTAACGGATCATGTGCACCAGGGGGCTGCCCTCGGCCCAGGCGAAGTAGCAGTGCGGCCGCACGCCGGTGGCGTCGCGCAGGGCGAGAAGGATGGCGGCGATGGCGTTGGGGGCGGCCGGTGCCTCGGCGCGCAGGATGCGGTAGCCGTCGACTTCGACGCCGCGGACGGTGAGGGTTTCGCTGAAGTCGGACGGGTCGACGACGTCGATCTCCAGGAAGAGCACGTCAGCGGGTCCCGGCACCGGGTTGGTGCCGCGTTGTTCGCGTTCCTTGGCGCTGTACTCGGCGAAGTCGCCGGCCTGGCGCCGGTTGGCGATGATGTTGATGGACTCGTCGTGGGCGAGGGTGTCGGCTATGAACCGGCGGGCGGTCTCGTCGAAGACGATGCGGTCGGCGCGCAGCTCGGTGGTCCGCGAGACGCGGGAGATCAGCGACACGATGATGATGCCCATGATGAAGAAGCCGGAGATGGCGATGCCGTCGGGCTTGTCGACGATGTTGGCCACCAAGGCGTAGAGCAAGACCGCGGTGAGCAGGGCGAAGCCGACCGTACTCGCGCGCCGACGATTGCGTGCCATGAAGACGGTCACGGCGAAGGCACCGGAGACCATCATCGCCAGGATCCCGGTGGCGTAGGCACCGGCCTGGGCGTCGACGTCGGCGTCGAAGGCAATGGTGATCAGGATGCAGAGCGCGGTGTAGACGATGACGACCGGACGCACCGCGCGTCCCCACTCGGGGGCCATACCGTAGTCGGGCAGGTAGCGGGGAACGATGTTGATCAACCCGGCCATGGCGGAAGCGCCGGCGAACCACAGGATGAGGATGGTGCTGATGTCGTAGGCGGTGCCGAACGCCTCACTGACATGCTCGTGGGCGAGCCAGGCCAGCGCCCGGCCGTTGGCCGCACCGCCGGGTTCGAACTCCTTCTCCGGGATGAGGACGGTGGTCACGAAGCTGGCGGACAGAAGGTAGACGCTCATGATCACAGCGGCGGTGGTCAGAAGCCGGCGGGCGTTGCGGATCCTGGCGCGCAGCCGCTGCTCGGCGTCGGCACCGTCGGCCGCGACGAGCGGCATCATGCTCACACCGGTCTCGAAGCCCGACAGGCCCAGCACCAGCAGCGGGAAGGCCAGCAGTGCCGGGCCGGCGAGGTCGCCGAAGCCGCCCCCGCCGTCGACGAGTGCGTCGGTCCAGGCCGACAGTGCGCCGTCCGTCGTGAAGACATGGACCAGGCCGACGGCGATGACGACCGCGTTGAGTGCCAGGAAGACGGCGACCAGCGGGATGGCGACACTGACCGCCTCGCTGAACCCGAGGAGGAAAACGCCTCCCAGGACCAGCAGCAGTCCCACGGTCAGGGCGACTTCGTGGCCGTGGAGCGCGGCGGGGAAGAAGGGGTTCTCCACCACGTGGACGGAGGCGTCCGCCGTGGACAACGTGATGGTGATGATCCACGAAGTGGCCACGAACCCGAGCAGGACCAGCACGAACAGCTTGCCCCACCAGAACGGCAGCAGATCCTCCAGCATGGCGACCGATCCCGCGCCGTGCGGGCTCTGCTTGGCCACCTTCCGGTACATCGGCAGCATCCCGAGCAACGTCAGCGCGACGATCAGCAGGGTCGCCAGAGGAGAGACGGCCCCGGCGGCCAGAGCGGCGATCGCCGGCACGTAGGCCAGGCTGGAGAAGTAGTCGACGCCGGTCAGGCACATCACCTTCCACCAGGCGTGCTGCTCGGCATGACTCTCACCGGCCGCCGGCCCCACCGGCTGCACCTGGTGACGCAGCAGCCACCGCGCCGCCTTGCCCGTCGGCGGCGTCCGCAGAGCTGGACTGTCCACCGACTCCGGCATTATCGGCCGGTTGGCACTACTCATGTCCCCCATGCCCTTCCTCGTCTGATCGCTGAATCGGTCGCGGCAGCCATCGCCCTGACGACACTGCAACGATCACCGAGTATGCGGCCTCCCGGCCACGCCACCCCGTACCGAGGCACGTATGAGCCAGCCGACGGCGGAGCTTACGTGCGGAATCATGCGACCGTGATCCGGTGAGCGCCGGGGGGTCTGGTCTCGCCCGGAGGGACGCTCGTCCCGCCGAGGACATCCCGTGGCGCGGGGGCACGGCTATAGCCACCGGACCGTCCGCGTCACCCGGGTCACGACCGCCGCGTAGCCCACGCCGACCACGAGGGAGGCGAACAGGGCGGTGAGGGGGAAGTCCTCCTGGAGGGAGGGGTAGACCTGGTAGTGCGTCAGGTAGATGTAGAGGGAGTTGCTCGCCAGGACGCCCGCGAGCGCGTTGAGCGGGCCGAGGCTGGGCAGGGCCGGCACCCAGATCAGCAGCACCAGTCCGGCGATCACGATGGTCGTGCGCAGGGGCTGGTCCTGAAACAGGCCGGGCACCGTGAGCAGCAGCACCGCCATCAGCAGTGCCCGTTGCCGCACGGTGCCCGCCCGTGCGGCCGCCCACCCCAGGGTGAACAGCCAGAAGACCACTGTGGGGCTCAGCTGCGGGCGGGCGGATGCGAGGCCCAGCAGGTCGTAGCGGCCGACCAGTCCGACGGCCGTGAGCGCCAGCGGCACGCCGAACGCGTACCGCCTCTCCAGCCGGTCCAGCAGCGGTACGGCCATGAGGGCGGCCAGGACCACGAGGAAGTAGACCAGGGCCTCCACGAACCAGTACGCCCAGTCGAAACGATCGTTCCCCTGGTCGAGCAGGCTGTTGAGCAGCACGGCGTTGGCCGGGTCGTAGAAGTCGGTCAGGAGCACCGCGCCGGTGATCCACACCATGCTCGGCACGGCGATGCGGGCGATGCTGCGCGCCAGGCGCTGTACACGCTCGCGGCGTCCCGCATCGGTCAGCTGGAAGCGGGCGAAGTTGTAGCCCGCGACGCAGATGAGGATGTGGGCGAAGCCCTTGATGTCGAAGACCTGGACGTGCGAGCCGACGATGAGGACGATCCCGACGGCGCGCAGGGCGATGCCGGTCTCCAGAGTCCGGCGGGTCCTCCAGGACTGCGGGGTCGTCCAGGATCGCAGCGTCGCCCGGAGTCCCGGGGACGGTGGCCGGGTGACCGGCCGTGGCTCCTGGCCGCCGGGTTCTTCCGCCCTCTGCGGCACGGGCGCGGCCAGGGACCGGAGCCGGCGGATCGTCATCGTGTGCCAGTCGGTGGGCAGATGGCCCAGGGCCTCCTCCAGGCGCAGGGATACCTCGACGTAGCACAGTGAGTCACCGCCCAGGCTGACGAAGCTGCTGTCCTCGGTGACGTCGGCGTGGTCGAGGATCTCCGCGTAGAGGCGGCGGAGATCCTCGCCCGTGTCGGGCGCCGCCTCCTGCACGGGGCGCGTCAGTCGCCGTACGGCCTCGTAGTCGGGCTTGCCCGTGGCCAGGTGGGGGAGCCGGTCGAGGGCCCAGACCTGTATCGCGCGGGCCGGGAGCCCGCAGTCCCGCGCGACCAGCCGCCGGATCCGTGCCTGCTCACCGGCGTCCGAGAGCGCGGCCACCGCGAGCGACTCCCCGTCCCCCGCGCAGTACGCGGTGATCCCGTGCTCCTCCAGCAGGGACTCGACGCGCTGCGGGTCGATCCTCAGCCCGAGGATCTTCGCGAACCGGCTGCGGCGGCCCACGATCTCGTACAGCCCGTCGGGGGCGCGCCGGGCGAGGTCCCCGGTGCGCAGTTCCTCCACGGTCCGGCCGAGGGCGAGGTCCGACGGGCTCTCGGCGTAACCGAGCATCACATTCGGCCCCGAGTACACCAGTTCACCGACGTCCGGACCATGGCCGTCGACCGGCTGCAGCCGGAAGGAGCCGCCGGGTATCGGCACACCGACGGCCTCGGGTCGCTCGGCGGCGAGCTGCGGCGGGAGGTAGGCCATGCGGGCCGTGGCCTCGGTCTGGCCGTACATCACGAACAGTCGCCAGCCCGAGCGGCGCCCCAACTCGGCGTACCGGCTGACCCGTTCGGGCGCCAGTCGGCCCCCGGCCTGAGTGACGCGGCGCAGATACGGCAGGTCCATCCGCTCGAAGCCGACCCGGTCGAGCAGGTCGAAGGTGTACGGCACTCCTGCCAGCGAAGTGCCGCGGGTGGCTCGGAACTCCTCCCAGAAGGCAGGCTCGGACACCGACCGCTCGGTGAGGATCAGTCCTGCGCCGCGCAGCAGATGGCTGTGGATGACGGACAGGCCGTAGCAGTAGTGCATGGGCAGCGTGGTGGCCGCCCGGTCGGCGTCGTCGAGGCCGAGGTACGCGGCTATGGACTCGGCGTTGGCCTGAAGGTTCTCGTGGGAGAGCCGCACCAGCTTGGGCGAGCCGGTCGAGCCGGAGGTGCTCAGCAGCAGGGCGAGGTCCGGGTGGAGGGTGTGGATGCTGCCGCGGTGCCGCTCGTCGAGGGCCCACGTCCCGTCGGCCTCCGGGCGGGCCACGACGTCCGGGGCGTACGCCTGCGTCAGTGAGCGGAGCGTGCTCTCGCTGTCGCCGGGGACCAGCAGGACGGGGTGACCGGCGGACAGGGCGGCCAGATGCGTGATGAGCGCGTCGGCCCGATTGGCCCCGGCCACCAGCACCAGCCGCCGTACGGGCCCGAGGCGCTCGGCGGTGACGGCGACCCGCTCGGCCAGTTCGCGGTACGACAGCCCTCCCTCCGGCGTGATGAGCGCCACGCGGTCGCCGTGCGCCGCGAGTCCGCGCGCGAACGGCACGCCGTCGGGCCGCACTCGCGGCGCCGGAGGCGAGTCCGGGAGGGCGGACGGCCGGAGTGAGCCCGTCGTGCGGGGAGCCGGTAGGAGCGGGAGACGGGGGGACGGAGCCGGGAGGGACCTGGAGGGGTGAAGCACGGGGCGTGCCTTTCCGCAGCAACGTCCGCTTACCACGGACCCTTGACGTTTAGGTAAGCTTTACCTTATTCATAGCGGGGTCACAATCAAGCCACCGAAAACCCACAGATTGACTGCGCCTCTCGCTTCCACCGACGTGACCGGCGGCGTCAAGGCGAGCCCTGCAGAAAGGCACACACCATGCGACGCCCCTCGGTTCGCCGGATAACCGCGCTGGTCGCGGCCACACTGCTGCTCCCCGCCCTCGCTGCGTGCGGCTCCGACGACAAGGGCGGCGGGGACGAGGGCGCCGACTCCTCCCTCGTCATCTACTCCGGCCGCAACGAGAAGCTGGTCAAGCCACTTTTGGACAAGTTGGAGAAGGCCGTCGGCGTCAAGGTCGAGGTGCGCTACGGCGACAGCGCGGAGCTCGCCGCGCAGATCCTGGAGGAGGGCGACCGCACCAAGGCCGGGCTGTTCTTCTCCCAGGACGCCGGCGCGCTGGGCGCCTTGTCCAAGGAAGGCATGCTGCAGAAGCTGCCCCAGGGCACCCTCGACGAGGTCGACGAGACGTACCGCGGCTCCGGCGGCGACTGGGTCGGTCTCTCGGGGCGGGTCCGCGTGATCGCGTACAACCCGGCCAAGGTCGGTGCGGACGAGGTCCCGGACAGCGTCTTCGACGTCGTCGAGCCGGAGTGGAAGGGCAAGGTCGGTTTCGCGCCGACCAACGCCTCCTTCCAGGCGTTCGTCACCGGCATGCGGGTCCTGAAGGGCGACGACGTCACCCGTAAGTGGCTTCAGGACCTGAAGGCGAACGGCGCCAAGACCTACGCCCACAACCTCGCCACGCTGGACGCCGTCGAGTCCGGCGAGGTCTCCCTCGGTCTGGTCAACCACTACTACTGGTACGAGCGGGTCGCGGAGAAGGGCGAGGACAAGGTCAACGCCAAGCTGCACTTCCTGCCCGGCAAGGACCCCGGCGCGCTGATCAACGTCGCCGGCGCCGGCATCCTCAAGGACGGCGGGCAGAGCGAGGCCGCCCAGAAGGCCGTGGACTACCTGCTGTCGAAGGAGGCGCAGACCTACTTCGCGGACCGGACGAAGGAGTATCCGCTGGCCGCCGGGGTGACCAGCACCGTGGAAGGCCTGCCGGCGTTCGAATCGCTCCAGTCCCCTGACATCGACCTCGGCAAGCTGGAGTCCCTCCAGGAGACGCTGGCCATGCTCCAGGACGTCGGACTGGTCTGACCGGCCGTGCGCACACCGCCGTCCCCCTCGCGCCCGACCGGAGCCCCCGGCCCGACCGGAGGCCCCGGCCCGATCGGAGCCGCCGCCCCGGCCGGGCGCGAGGGCGTACCCGCCCGCGCAGCGCGCTCGCTCCGGTCGCCGTGGCGCAGGCCGCCCCTGGTCCTGCTCGTCCCCGCCTGCGTCGCCGCCCTCTTCGCCCTGCTGCCGCTCGGTTACCTCGCCGTCCGCGCCCTGGAACGCGGCCCGGCCTTCGCCTGGGACGTCGTCGCCGACGAGCGGACGCTCGACCTGCTCGGCCGCAGCCTCGGACTGACCGCCGTGGTCGTGGCGGCCTGTCTGGTGCTGGGTGTCTCGCTGGCCTGGCTGACCGTGCGCACCACATTGCCCGGAGCCCGTGCCTGGTCGGTGCTGGCCACGCTGCCGCTGGCCGTACCGAGTTACGTGGCCGCCTTCGCCTGGCTGTCGGCCGAGCCGGACCTCGCCGGGTTCGGGGGCGCCGCGCTCGCCCTGACGCTGGTCAGCTTCCCGTACGTCCATCTGCCGGTCGCCGCCGCGCTGCGGGGTATCGACCCGGCACAGGAGGAGGCCGCGCGATCCCTCGGGCACGGGCCACTGCGGACGTTCGTCAGGGTCACGCTGCCGCAGCTGCGGCCGGCGGCCGCGGGCGGGGCGCTGCTCGTCGCGCTGTACGTGCTCTCCGACTTCGGCGCGGTCTCGCTGATGCGCTACGACACCTTCACCCGGGCCATCCACACCTCCTACCGCGCCTCCTTCGACCGCACGCCCGCCGCCGCTCTCAGCGTGGTGCTGGTGGTCATGACGATCGCGCTCGTCGCCGCCGAGGCCCGCACGCGTGGCCGGGCCGGGCACGCCAGGACCGGCACGGGCACCGCCCGCCCGGCGGTTCCGGTCCGCCTCCGCCGCCTGCGACCGCTCGCCCTGATCTGGTGCGGGGCGGTGGTGGCCGTTGCCGTCGCCTTCCCGCTCGGCACCCTCGGCTACTGGCTGGCCGTCGGCAGCTCGGCCGGCTGGGATCTGGGCGGACTGGCGCAGACGGCTTGGGCCACCTTCGGGGTCGCGGCGGCGGGCGCGGGCCTCACCACGGTCCTCGCCCTGCCGGTCGGAGTGATCGCTGCCCGGTATCGCGGCCGCGGCGCCCGTCTGCTGGAGCAGGCGGCGTACGCCGGGCACGCACTGCCCGGCATCACGGTCGCGCTCGCGCTGGTGTTCTTCGCCGTGCGCTACGCGTACCCGCTGTACCAGCAACTCCCGCTGCTGGTCGGTGCGTACGCCGTGCTGTTCCTGCCGGTCGCGGTGGCCGCCACCCGCGCGGCCGTGCTCCAGGCGCCGCCCGTCCTGGAGGACGTGGCCCGCTCGCTCGGGCGACGGCCCTGGCAGGTACTGCGTGAGGTCACCGTGCCACTGGCCGCGCCCGGTGTGGCCGCCGGGGCCGCGCTCACCTTCGTGGTCTGCATGAAGGAACTCCCGGCGACCCTCCTGCTGCGCCCCACCGGCATGGACACCCTCGCCACCCGGCTGTGGACCGAGACCGGAGCCGGATCCTTCGCGGCCGCCGCCCCCTACGCCGCCGTGCTGATCCTGCTGGCCGCCGTCCCCTCGTACCTCCTAGGCAGGCACCGGACATGAACGAACTGCACGTCGAAGGGCTCACCAAGTCCTACGGAGCCGACGAACCCGTCCTGCGCGGCCTCGAACTCACCGTTCCATCAGGCGCGTTGGCCGCCGTTCTCGGCCCCTCCGGCTGCGGCAAGACCACCATGCTGCGGATCGTCGCCGGATTCCTGCACGGCGAGGCGGGCACCGTCCGGCTCGGGGACCGGCTGCTGAGCGGGCCCGGCGTCCATGTCTCGCCGGAGCGGCGCCGCATCGGCATCGTGCCCCAGGAAGGCGCCCTCTTCCCACACTTGAGCGTGGCCCGCAACGTCGCCTTCGGACTCACCCGTGTCGAACGGTCCGAACGGCGGCGCCGCACCGAGGACATGCTGGAACTGGTCGGCCTGGACGGATACGGCGACCGCATGCCGCACGAGCTGTCCGGCGGCCAGCAACAGCGCATCGCCCTGGCCCGTGCGCTCGCCCCGAGCCCGCAACTCGTGCTCCTGGACGAGCCGTTCAACGCACTCGACAGCGCGCTGCGGGCGGGAGTGCGGTCGGACGTCCGGGCGGCTCTGCGCGCCACCGGCGCCACGGCGATCCTCGTCACACACGACCAGCAGGAGGCCCTGTCCACCGCCGACCTCGTCGCCGTCGTACGGGACGGCAGGGTCGCGCAGTGCGACACTCCGCAGAATCTCTACCGCCACCCCGCCGACCCCTGGATCGCCGACTTCGTCGGCGACGCCGTCCTGCTCCCCGGCACCGTCGACAGCGACGGCACAGCCCGCACCGCTCTGGGCGCCGTACCCCTGGCCACCCCACCCGACGGCCTGCGCGCCGGCACGGTCCTGCTCCGTCCGGAACAACTCCGCCTCACCGACCCGCACTCCGAGGGCGCGGTCAGAGGTACGGTGACCGATGTCTGCTACTACGGCCACGACGCCATGGTCACCGTGGCCGTCGAGGGCCACGACACCTCGGTCGGCATCCGGGTCGCGGGCCGGCTCTCCGTCCGCCCGGGGGACGAGACGGGTATCCGCGTCGTTGGCGAGGCCGGCCTCCACCCGTAGCCGCGGACGGTGGGGGCGCTTGTCGCCGTTGCGGATGCCGAGCCGGGCAGCCGCTCGGCGATACGGAGGTGGTCCAGGGGCTCCGATGATCGCGTTGTCGACGGGCTCCACCACTGTGACGGCCACGGTCTCGGCGGCTCACCGGCATGGTGAGCCTGGACGCCCTGCCGGCGCGTTTCCTGCAGCCACCGGGGCGTCGGGTACTGCCGGCGATCTCGGGGCGTGGCTGATCCGGCGGAGGACTCCAGACTGCGGTGTGATGCCGCGCGTGCGCTACGGCCGGAACGCGTCCGTCCCGGTGACGCGGTCCGGATCACATGGGCTCCGGCCGGCCTCACCCGCTCCGCATGCCCCCGGGGGCGCAATGCCGGACACTCCTGTATAGGGCCGGCGTATTCGCGCGGGCCATGGTGAGGGTGTTCGGCGTGCTTGAGGTCCCGCTCTGGCTGTGGGGGGCGTTCGCCGCGACGGTGGTCGTGTCGCTGGCGGTGGATCTGCTGTCCCACCGCACCGCGCACATCATCGGCTTCAAGGAGGCCGCCGCCTGGAGCGGCCTGTGGGTGAGCCTCGCCCTGATCTTCGGCGCGGTCGTCTTCCTCGTCCTCGGCACCACTGCGGGCACCGAGTACACGACGGCATGGCTGCTGGAGAAGAGCCTGTCGGTCGACAACCTGTTCGTCTTCGCCGTGATCTTCGCGTACTTCAAGGTGCCCCGCGCCTACCAGCACCGCGTGCTGTTCTTCGGCGTCATCGGCGCGCTCGTCTTTCGCGGGATCTTCCTCTCCCTCGGCGTGGCCGTGGTCAGCCGCTTCACCGCGGTGCTGTTCGCCTTCGCGGCGGTCCTCTTCTACAGCACCTACAAGCTCCTCAAGGACGAGCAGGAGAGCTTCGACCCGGGCAAGAGCTTCGCCGTACGGATGCTCCGCAAGCTCATCCCGGTGCGGGACGAGTACGCCGGGGCCAAGTTCTTCGTCAAGGAAGCCGGCATACGGATGGCGACTCCGTTGCTCGCGGTTGTCGCCGCGATCGAGGCCGCCGACCTGATCTTCGCCGTCGACAGCGTGCCCGCCGTCCTCGCGGTCAGCGACGACGCCTTCATCGTGTACACCAGCAACGCCTTCGCCATCCTCGGCCTGCGGGCCCTCTACTTCATGCTCGCCGGCCTGCTGGACCGCTTCCACTACCTGAACAAGGGCCTGGCGATCATCCTCGCCTTCATCGGGGTCAAGCTCATCCTCCAGGCATCCCACAAGCTGATCAGCCCCAGCATCCCGGAGATCCCCTCACCGATCAGCCTCGCGGTCATCGTCGTCGTCCTGACAGGTTCCGTGGTGCTCAGCCTCAAGAGGCCGGCCCTCACAGACCATCTGGAACCCACCGACGAACAAGACGCCTCCGCGGCCACCGAGAAGCCCGAGACGCCCAGCGCACCGCCCGTGACGGATGCCCCTGAGCCTCCAGCCGGTTCACCGGGCGGGGAGGGCGGAGCCGGCTCGCGCTCGGGTTGGCGCAGAAGAAGGGCACTTCCCGACCCGCCAGTACGGGCATATCGTAAAAATATGGTCAAAACGAAGCGCAAGCCCGAAGCGTACGTGTGCCCGACGTGCAAGAAGTCCGTGCCGGCCGCAGTCCATCGCCACAAGAGCCTCGGCATATTCGTTCCCGTGTGGGGCCCAGGCGCATGTCAGAACCGCGACTGTCCCGACTACCGACTGGACCCTCATCGCAAGCGCTCTGCGACCCGGTGACGAAACCGGCAGTGCAGCGATGGGCTCCTTGCCTGACAGTGACATCTTCGCGCCAGTCCACTTCTGTTTTCAGGCTCTCTTGGCGTGCAAACGCTCAGTTGAACCCGCGAACGTCTTTGTCCAGTTAACGTGTTCTTGACCAGCCTTTGACCGACCATTGGTACATACAAGAGGCATTGGGCTGCCTTGAGGGGGGTTCATGTTCCGAGATATGAAGTTCCGGACCGTGGTTTCGCTCTCAATGCCGCTCTGGTCGCTCTCCAGTGCTTCGAATCCACGGCGCCTTTCCTCTCCGCGCGCACAGCCCGTCACGTCAAGGCCAAAGCCCGCTTCCCTGCGCACCGGCGACCGGCACCGCGCCGTCGGTTGTGTCCTCGAAGCGCCGGACGCCCGCTGATGAAGGCGTGCACGTCGACCGCGACCAAGCCGAACACGCCCCGCCCCGCGGACCACGGCACGTCGAGATGGACGGCAGCCCACTCGTCGGCCGCTCTGCAGGTCTTCCGCTGCTGAGCCGTAGAGCACCCACACCCCCGTGCCCGGTAAGTCCGACGCGTACCCCACGGCGCGCCAGGAGGTCACCCCACCATGAAGCCTCTCATCGACAACGCCCGCTTATCCGGACAGCGCCCCGAGGAGTTCCCTCGCCCCGCCGAGGGCCAGTCCCCCCAGGCCATGTTCATCACCTGCTCCGATTCCCGGGTCGCACCAGCTCCGATCACGGGTGCTCGGCCCTGCGAGCTTTTCGCACTGCGTACGGCGGCCCTGTATGGGAGTCGGTGACCATGCTCTCCAAGTACCCTTACCGGCGGCAGGACTTCCTTGCCTCCGTCGTCGTCTTCCTCGTCGCCGTACCTCTGTGTGTCGGTATCGCGGTCGCCTCCGGTGTCCCGGCCGAACTCGGCCTGATCACCGGCATCGTGGGCGGTCTCGTCACCGGTCTCATGCCCGGCAGCAGCCTCCAGGTGTCCGGGCCGGCCGCGGGCATGACCGTGATCGTCTTCGAGGCCGTCAGCGAGTTCGGCGTGGGCACGCTCGGCGTGATCGTGCTGTTCGCCGGGCTCCTCCAGCTCGCCATGGGCATTCTGAAGATCGGACGCTGGTTCCGGGCGATTTCCGTCTCCGTCGTCGAGGGCATGCTCTGCGGCATCGGTCTGGTGATCATCGCCGGGCAGATCTACGCGGCGGCGGGTCTGAAGGCCCCGGAGAGCGGTATCGGCAAGATCGTGGGCCTGCCGGGGGCGTTCGCCGACGCCCTGGGCAGCACCGAGGCTCCGATCTCTCTCGTGATCGGCGCGGGCACCATCGCCGTCATCGTTCTGTGGAAGAAGCTGCCGAAGGCCGTGCAGTCCGTGCCGGGCGCCCTCGCGGCGGTGGTCCTGGCCACGCTCGCCACGCTTGCCCTCAGCCTGCCGGTCGCGACCGTCCAGGTGGATGGTCTGCTCGGCGTCATCCAGCCGCCCGGAGCCGAAGCCTTCGGCGAGCTGGCCGGCCCGGCCATCTGGGGCACGATCATCGCGTTCTCGCTGATCGCCTCGGCGGAGAGCCTGTTCAGCGCGGCGGCCGTGGACCGGCTGCACGACGGTCCGCGCACCGAGTACAACAAGGAGATGATCGCCCAGGGCGCGGGCAACACCGTGTGCGGTGTGCTCGGCGCGCTGCCGATGACCGCGGTGATCGTGCGCAGCTCCGCCAACGTTGCCGCGGGTGCGAAGACCAAGGCGTCGCGTGTGATGCACGGCGTATGGCTGCTGCTGTTCGCCGCCGCGATGCCGTGGGCACTGGCCCTGATTCCGCTTCCCGCCCTCGCCGGCATCCTGGTGCACGCGGGCTGGAAGCTGATTCCGTTCCGTCAGATCGCGGCGCTGTGGCGCGGCCACAAGGGCGAGGCACTCATCCTCGTGGTCACGGCTGTGTCGATCGTCGCCGTGAACATGTTCGAAGGCGTACTCATCGGTTTGGCGCTGGCGGTCGTCAAGACCGCTTGGGAGGCTTCGCACGTCAAGCTGGAGGTCATAGACAAGGGCGCCGGTCCGGTCCAGGTCTACCTGTCGGGTAACGCCACCTTTCTGCGGCTGCCGAAGATTCTCGACAGTCTGGAGGCGCTTCCGCAGGACCGCCCTGTCGAGCTGGACCTGTCCGGCCTGCACCACCTCGACCACGCCTGCCGTACGGCCCTGGAGTCCTGGGCGGAGCGACACAGCGCGGTCGGCACGGAACCGGTGAAGATCACCGAGCCGGTGAAGGTCACATCCGCCGAGAAGGCCACGGCGAACACCTGGCACCGCTGAGCAGCCGGGCGGTGCGCACGCCGGCGCCTGCAGGAGCCGCGAAGGGGCTGCCGGCGAGCGTCACCCCCTGACCGCGGTGGCGGGCGGCAGTTCGTGAACTGGGCCTTTGCGTGTGCGACTTGTTCGCCATTCGCGCCCCCTGTGACCCAGGTCGCTGAACGTCCGTCTCGCCATTTGAGCCATCGCGACGCGAAGGGGCCCGGATTGGCGCCTCGGAGCCCTCTGGGGGCCGCTTGGCTTCGACTCAGGGGGACATGGAGGGCACGCAACCCTCGAATTGGTCTGACAATAAACAAACCCCAGGCTGCTGACCTGGGGTTTCGCATGGAGCGGGTGACGAGAATCGAACTCGCGCTCTCAGCTTGGGAAGCTGATGTTCTACCATTAAACTACACCCGCGTAAGACGCCGATCGGAGTCGGTGTCCGAATGCCCGCTCACTCTACCTCATGCCAGGCCTCCGGTGTTTGTGCCGCGAGGCCTGAGGGCGTTTCAGGGGGGTGATGCGGCTGCGGGGCGCCGGAGTTGGGGCGTACGGTGGGGGCGTCGGCGAGGGTCCGGGCGGGACCGGAGTGCCGCCTCGAGGGCCGTCCCTTTGATCCCGTACTGTGGCTTTTGTCGTCAGGCAAGCAGCAGCCAGACGCGGCTCTTGGGGAAGGGACTCTTGGACTTGATGGAGCGCACCGTCGTCCGTTGTGCCGATGGGCACGTGTTCACCACCGCTTCGTTCCCGATGCAGCAGGCCGAGCGGCTCGGCCCCGGGCGGCTGCTTCGGTGCCCGCGATGTGCGCGGCTCCGGAGCGTGGTGCCCGTCAGCTATCAGAAGCGGTAGCAGCGGTAACGGACAAAGCAATAGGCACCAGGCGCAAGGCGCGCGGAGACGTCCGGTTGTGGTCGCTCCGCGCGCCTTGCGTATCCTCGGGGCGTGCTTCTCTCAGACAAGGACATCCGGGCCGAGATCGACGCCGGACGCGTACGCATCGATCCGTATGACGAATCGATGGTGCAGCCGTCGAGCATCGACGTGCGCCTCGACCGCTACTTCCGGGTGTTCGAGAATCACCGGTACCCCCACATCGACCCCGCCATCGAGCAGTCCGACCTGACCCGGCTCGTGGAGCCGGAGGGCGACGAGCCGTTCATCCTGCACCCCGGGGAGTTCGTCCTCGCCAGCACGTACGAGGTCATCTCCCTGCCCGACGATCTCGCCTCCCGGCTGGAGGGCAAGAGCTCGCTGGGGCGCCTGGGGCTGGTGACGCACTCCACCGCCGGGTTCATCGACCCCGGCTTCAGCGGGCACGTGACCCTGGAGCTGTCCAACCTCGCCACCCTGCCCATCAAGCTCTGGCCGGGGATGAAGATCGGGCAGCTGTGCATGTTCAAGCTCAGCTCGCCCGCCGACTTCCCGTACGGCAGCGAGCGGTACGGGTCCCGGTACCAGGGGCAGCGCGGGCCGACCGCCTCCCGGTCCTTCCTCAACTTCCACCGGACCCAGGTGTGAGCGACCCGAAGATGAGCGACACGAGCATGAGTGACGTACGGGAGAACCTGACCTACGAGAAGTTCGGCGTCGCCGTGCGTGAGCTCGCGCAGGCCATCGCCGACGACGGCTACGAGCCCGACATAGTCCTCAGCATCGCCCGCGGCGGCGTGTTCGTGGCCGGCGGGCTCGCCTACGCCCTCGACTGCAAGAACATCCACCTCGTGAACGTGGAGTTCTACACCGGTGTGGGGACGACCCTCGAGATGCCCGTCATGCTCGCCCCCGTCCCCAACGTGATCGACTTCTCGCAGAAGAAGGTGCTGATCACCGACGACGTCGCCGACACCGGCAAGACGCTCAAGCTGGTGCGCGACTTCTGCCTCGACACCGTCGCCGAGGTGCGCAGCGCCGTCGTCTACGAGAAGTCGCAGTCGCTGGTCAAGTGCGAGTACGTGTGGAAGCGGACCGACGACTGGATCAACTTCCCGTGGAGTGTCGAACGGCCCGTGGTGCGGCGGGCCGACCAGGTGCTCGACGCCTGACGGCAGGAAACACGGAGAAGGGGCTCCCCACGGGGAGCCCCTTCTGCGTAGCCGGCCGGTCTCTCAGACCGTGCCCAGCTTCACGATCGACAGCAGTGCGATCAGCTGGATCGCCGACGCGCCGAGGGCCTTCGGCCAGGGCAGGTCGTGGGAGCGGCCGACCATGAGCGTCAGCAGGACGCCGCCCGCGACCCAGGTGGCCCAGCCCAGCAGCTGGACGAACATCGCGTCGCCGCCCGCGAACATCGCGAAGACCAGGCGGGGCGCGTCCGTGAGGGACATGATCAGCATGGACAGGCCGACCGTGGGCTGCCAGGCGCCGTCACCGCCGAGCTGGCGGGCCAGGGTGTGGGTGACCACGCCCAGGACGAACGCGCTCAGCACCATCGCGACGGCCGTCGTCAGGACGATCGGGACCGCGTTCGACAGTGTGGCGTTTATCGCATCCTTGCGGGCGCCGTCGAAGCCGAAGACGGCGAGCAGGCCGTAGAGGAACGTGACGATGAGGGCCGGGCCCCACATCGAGTAGTCCCGCATCTGGAGGAACGTCTGGTTGGGGGCGAGGACGATCCCCCGGATCAGGGCCTTCCAGTGCAGGCGCGGGCCGACCGGGCCGGACGGCGCGGCCGCCGAGCCGGCGCGGTAGGTGTCGCCCTGGGTGTACGGATCCTCGCCGACCGAGAAGGCCTGGGTGTGGCCCGGGTTGTTCGCCGCGTACGGGTCGGGCGGACCCTGCGGGCCGGGCGGGTACGCTCCGTCGCCGAAGTACTCCGGCTCGCCCTGGCCGCCGTAGCCCCCGCCGTGCGCGGCGTTCGGCTGCGGCCACGTGGGACCGCCGCCGTTGCCGTACGGCTGCGGCGCCTGCGGGTACGGCTGCGGCGCCTGCGGGTACGGCTGAGGCGCCTGCGGGTAGCCGTACGACGGCCCCTGCGGCGTCTGCTGCCCGTTCGGAGGGTTGTGCGGTCGCGTCTGAGGAGCGCCGTTGTTCCGGCCGCGTCCGATCCTGAATCCAGCCACGTCTTCGAACGTACCTGGTCCCCGGCGGTGGCGTGCCGGGCCCGGGCTTCCGGGCCCGGCTTTGCGGCCGAGCTGTGACATCCCTTAAGGGGAAGGGACTTTGGGTGTCCGTGGGGTGTCAGGGTTCGGCCGTACGGGCCTCACCCCCGGGCACGTCGGTCGGGAAGCGACCCGCCGAGTTCCGGCAGGCTGATCGCACGTGCGGGTCTCCCTGGTTCGTCAGCCGATGAGGCCGGTGGTGAGGGCCGTGGCCAGGAGGAGGGTGCGCTTGCGCATCGGGATCCCCGTCGGTCGGAAGTGGTGGTGATCAGGAGGTGAGTGCGGTGCCGTAGCCCGGGGCGCCGGCCGTCGAGATGCCCGTGGTGCCCGGGCCGAAGCTCGTCGAGCCGGAGGTCGTCGGGCCGGTCGCCGTGGCGCGCAGGGACCAGACGGCGCCGTCGCCGGCGTTCTCGCCCGGCGCGGAGACGGACAGGTCGGCGCGGCGGTCGCCGGTGTGGTCGGTGAGCGCGACGCGCTCACCGAACCGGTCGCCCTGCTCCGAGTCGCCGGGCACACCGGCGGTGTTCTGGCTGTACGACGTGGCGCCCTTGGTGGTCAGGCCGGACGCCGAGCCGTACAGCACGGTGACGGCACCGGCGGAGCTGTTCTCGCCCGCGGTGCCGACCGCCAGGTCGGCGTAGCCGTCGCCGTTGACATCGCCGAGCGAGACGCCGCTGCCGAAGCGGTCGCCCTTCTCGGAGGCGCCGGGCACACCGGCGGTGTCCTGGGTGAGGACGAGCGGGGCGCGGTCCGGGTCGGGGCCCTCCGGTCCGCCGTAGACGATGCTGACCTTGCCGCCGAGCGCGCCCGCCGGGTCGGCCGACGTCTCCCGGTCGTTTCCTACGGCGATGTCGTCGTGGCCGTCGTCGTCGATGTCCCCGACGGCGGAGACGTAGCCGGCGGGCAGCCTCTGCAGCCAGTCGGTGTAGTTGCTGATCTCCATGTCGGCCAGGGCGGTGGTCGCGTGGCCGGTGTTCGCGGCGCGGCCGTGCAGGACCACATGGGGGTGGCCGTCGCCGGTGATGTCGCCGGAGGAGAGGTGGGTGACGCCGGACGAGGAGGACCAGCTGCTGTGCGAGCCCGAACCTCCCTGGGGGGTGCTCGTCGGGGTGATCGGGCCGCTGACGAGTGAGAGGACCACCGGTCCGGTGGAGCCGACCGCGACGTCCGTGTCCCCGTCGTGGTCGAAGTCGCCCGCGGCCAGGGTCTGGCCGTAGCGGTCGTAGTCGGTGCTGAAGAAGCTGAACAGCGAACGGGCGCCGGACAGGCCGGACGCCGAGCCCCAGACGATGGTGACGGTGCCGTCGTTGTTGTCGCTGCCGTCCTCGCCGGGCGTGCCGATCAGCAGGTCGGCATAACCGTCGGTGTTCAGGTCGGCGGAGGCGAGCGCGGAGCCGAAGGCGTCGTCGGCCTCGGCGGCGCCGGGCATGCCGGCGGTGTTCTGCGTCAGCAGGGTGCGCGTGGAGCTCTTCGGCCCGCTGGTGCTGCCGTAGACCACCGATACGGCGCCCGCCCTCGCCTGCCCCGAGACCGTGGCGCCCGGCGCGCCGATCGCGAGGTCGGTGCGGCCGTCGCCGTTGAAGTCGTAGGGGGCGGCGGGGGTCGCGGCGTGCGCGGCGGGGGCGGAGAGGGTGAGGGCGAGCGGGGTCAGGGCCGCGGCGAGGACGGCGGCGGTGATGCGGGTGCGCATGGGTGTACGTGCCTCACGGGGGAGTCGGCGGGGCGTCACTGGGCCACGGCCGAGCCGAGGCCGACGCTGCCCTTGAGGGAGACGGCGGTGGTCGTGATGCCCTGCGCGCCGCTCGTGGTCAGGCCGGAGGCGGAGCCGCGCAGGGTCCACAGGCCGCCCGTGGAGTTCTCGCCGTACACGCCGACGACCAGGTCCGCCTTGCCGTCCTTGGTCACGTCGGTCAGGCCGACCGCGGAACCGAAGCGGTCCGAGGATTCGGCGGAGCCGGGCACCCCGGCGGTGTCCTGGGTGTACGACTTCACGCCGGTGGTCTTCAGGCCGGAGGCGGAGCCGAACAGCACGGTCACCGAGCCCGCGTCCGTCGCCGAGCCGATGTCCTCGCCCGGGGCGGAGACCACGACGTCGGCGTACCCGTCGCCGTTGATGTCGCCGGTGGTCACCGCGCCGCCGAAACCGTCCTCGGCCTCGCCCGCGCCGGGCACGCCCTCGGTGTCCTGGTGGACGACGGTCGGCTGCTGGGCCGGGTCGGGGCCGTTCGGGCCGCCGTACCAGACGGTGATCTGGCCGCCCTTGTGGCCGCCGGGCTTGAGGTCGTACGGGTCCGCGGAGTCGCCGAGGACGAGGTCGCCGTAGCCGTCGCGGTTGATGTCGCCGATGGAGCCGGGGTAGCCGTCGGCGTTCGGCAGATCGGCCATCTTGTACGTCATGCCGGTCCAGCTGAAGTAGTCGATCTGGCCGCCGGTGTCGCCGTCCACGTTGAACGGGTAGACGCGCTCGGCCGCTCCGTCGCCGGTCATGTCACCCGCGAACACCTCGAAGGTGGTGCCGACCTCGCCGACGCGGAGGTTGTTCAGCGGACCGCCGGTGCGGGTGAAGGGACCGTTGTAGATGCGGGTGTGGCTCTGGCCGGTGAGCGTGACGTCCGTGTCGCCGTCACCGTCGAAGTCGCCGGTGGCGATGCCCCGGGAGAAGTTGCCGTACTCGGAGAGCGTCGACGGCTGCGGCAGGCCCTTGCCGCTGGTCAGGCCCGACTTGCTGCCCCACAGGACGGTGCCGGAGCCGACGCCGTCCCGGTCCCCGACGCTCTCGTTGCTCGCGCCGACGACGAGGTCGGAGTAGCCGTCCCGGTCCAGGTCGCCGGTGGCCAGGGCGGAGCCGAACAGGTCGCCCGCCTCGGCGGTGCCGGGCACGCCCGTGGAGTTCTGGGTGATGACGGCCCTGCGGGTGGCCGAGACCCCGGACGCCGAGCCGTACAGCACGACGACGGCACCGGCGCAGGAGGCCGAGCCGACGTCGGCGCACGCGGCGCCGGCCGCGATGTCCCGGTATCCGTCGCCGTTGAAGTCCCCGGCGAGACCGGAGGCGGCGGTGGCGGGGGTGGTGGTGAGCAGGCCGGTGGTGAGCGTGGCGGCCAGCAGGAGGGTGCGCTTGCGCAAGGTGGGGCTCCGGGTGGGAAGGGGCCGGGCCTGGGAGGCCCGGCCCCGAAGCGGGGTGCGGGATGGCTCCGCCGGTGCGGGTGGCTGGGGCGGTGCGGGGTGACTCGGCCGGGCGCGGGTGGCTCGGTCGGTGCGGGGTGGCTCCGCCGGACGTCGGTGGCTCGGTCGGTGCCGGGTGGCCCGCCGAGCGTTGGTGGCTCGGTGGGTGCCGGGTGGCTCAGTCGGCGAAGTTGGCGCCGAAGTTCGGGTAGCCCGTGGTCGAGACGCCCGAGTCGCTCGGGGAGACGGAGCGCGAACCGGTGGCGGTGATCTTCGCGCCGTCGGACGGCAGGTAGAGGACCGCGCCGTTGCCGTCGTTCAAGTCGGCCCGTGGGGCGTGCGTGCCGTCCGCGGCCGTCGCCGTGCCGGCCGCGGACGAGAGCAGCGTGCCGGTCAGGGCGGCCGCGGCGGCGGTCGCCAGGGCGAGCCGCAGGCGGCGGCGCCGGGACGGGTGTGCGGGCGCGTGCCGGCGCCCCGAGGGGCGCTCGTGCTGCTGCATGCGGGGTCTCCTGCTGCATGCGGGGGATGCCTGGCGGACATCCACAGTCGATGGAGGGCCGGACTGTCCGTGTTCGCCGGGAGTTGTCCGGGCGTTCACGGGTGGTCGGCGATCAAGAGACCCGCGGAGGGACGTAAGGGTTGTACGTGAGTTCGGTAAATGTGCGGGGGCTGCTCGGACTGTGCAAAGACCGTCACGGCTGTCGCCGGACCCGGTAGCGCAGGTGCAGTACCCGGTCGCCCCGGATCACGACGTGCGGGTCCTCGAGCAGGTGCGGGGCATCGACCGAGCCGAAGTACCGCTTGCCCGAGCCGAAGACGACCGGCACGACGTCCATCGCGACCTCGTCGACCAGGCCGAGCGCGAACGCCTGCCCGCCGACGTCGCCCGCGGCCACCCCGATGTCACGGTCCTGGCCGGTCAGCTCCCTGGCCTTGGCGACGGCCTCCGCCACGCCGTCGACGAAGTGGAACGGCGCCTCGGGGTGCCACCCCACGGGACGAGGCCGGTGCGACACGACGACCAGGTGCTCACCGGCCGGCGGGACGCCCTCCCACCCGTTGGTCATGTCGAACACGTGCCGCCCGACGACCAGCGTCCCGATCCTGGCCATGCTGGGCTGCACGTAGTCGGCGGAGGCCCGGGACACCCTGGCGTACTCGTTGATCTCGACCTCGCCGTTGCCGTACCAGTCGAAGAGGGGGCCTACGTCGTCGTTCGCGTCGGCGATGAAGCCGTCCACGGAGACGACGCTGTGCATCACGACGGTGGTCATCGCAGCTCCTGGGGAGCGGGGCCGGGGCCAGTGCCGGGGCCTGGGGCCGATGGGGCGGGGGCCGGGGCGGCCCTCTCACATCCTTGGACCGCCCCCGCACCCGAAACTCATCGCCCCGCCGACGGGGCGCACGGGAACGGGTGCCCCTCAGGCGTTCTGCAGGTCCTTCGAACCCGCACGGTGACGACCGGCCCCGGGCAGCGCCGTCCTCGCCGTCAGCCCCCGGGACTGCCAGGCGTTGTCGCGCAGCTTGAACAGGGCCCAGTAGCGGGTCGGGCACAGCAGCACGATGTTCATGAACACGGCCGCCGGGGTGCCGACGAGCCAGGAGTGCCAGCGCTGCCGGGTGGTCATGTCCGGGCGCATCAGGACGTAGAGCCCGGACTGGCCGAAGCGCACCACCAGGTACACCGCGAGATACACCAGGGCGATGCCGGGGTTGTGGTACCGCCCGCCCAGCGTCAGGAGCGACATGACGACGATCCAGGCCAGCATCACCGGCGTGATGACGAGCTGGAGCAGCCCGAACGTCGGCGATATGAGCTGCTTCAGCGACAGCCGCGCGTACACGAACGGCAGCATCCACCACCACGAGCGGGCCCACCGCAGCCGTTGCCGGTAGGTCTTCCCCAGGGTTGTCGGCATGTCGGTGACGACTCCGGCCTCGTTGACGGCCACGACCTCACCGCGCATGAGTGCCCTGAGGGCGAGCCAGCGGTCGTCGCCCGTGCCGCACTCCACCTCGTAGGCGTCGAGGTGGTCGTAGAGGAGCTCGGCCCGGTAGAGGGCCAGGGCGCCCGAGGTGGTCTCCAGGGCTCCGAGCATGGAACGCGAGGAGCGCATCATCACGCACGAGGTGCCGATGTCGATGTCCGCGGCGCGGGAGACCCAGGTCTCCTCGAAGTTGCGGATGTAGATCATGCCGGTGGTGGCCTGGATCCGCGGGTTGCTCATGGCGCGCAGCTGCTGCTCCAGCGCGTCCGGGAAGGGCTCGCCGTCGGAGTCGATGGTGAGCACGTACTCGAAGTGCTTGTTCTGCTCCAGGAGGTGCCGCAGCACGGTGACCTGGGCCCCGCGCTTGCCCTTGTTCTCCTGCCGGTGCCAGAAGACCCGGGGGTGCTCGAAGGGTTCGACGGGGTGCTGCCGCGAGCCGTCGTCGATGACGTGGATCTCGTCTACCGGATGGGTCTGCGCCAGCAGCGACCGCACCGTGCGGTGCAGGTTCTCGGTGGGCTCCTCGAACGCCGGGATGATCGCCACCGTCCGGCCCGGAGCGACCGGGAGGTGGGTGAAGGACCGGCCCTTCAGGAACGACACCAGGCAGAGCACGATCACCGCCATGCCCAGCCACCAGTAGAACGTCAGGATCGGACTCTTCGACTGCATGTGCACCACCACGGTGGCGGCGGCCAGAGCCGCCACCACCACAGCGGTCACCACGGTGAGCCTCACCCGCGGCGCACGGCCCTGGAACGCGCTCAAGCGGTCACTCGCTTGCCGCGGGTCGCCATGCGGAACGCCGCGACACCGCCGATCACGAGGAGCATGGCTGCCAGCACGATCCACCCGAGCGCGGTTCCTCCGGTCGCGGCCAGGGCGGCTCCGCCCGTGGCGGTTCCGATCGCGGCGCCCACACCGTTCTGTCCGTACATGTTGTCCCTCTTTCCTTCCGTGGCTCTCTAGAGCCGTTCGATGTGGGGTGCGGCGGCCATGACGCCGCGGGTGTCGAGTACGTAGGCGGCCTCGGCGGCGAGCCGGACGAGGTCGAACTCGCCGTGCGGGGTGAGCAGGACGACGGCGTCGAAGTCGCCGACGGTCGCCGCCGCGGTCGTCGACCCGAAGGGGATGTCCCGGCAACCGCCGTCCGCCACCGGCAGATAGGGGTCCACGACGGTGACGTCCGCCCCCATCTGCCGCAGCCGGTCCGTGACTTCGACGGCCGGCGACTGGCGGGCGTCCGAGGTGCCCGGCTTGTAGGCGGCGCCGAGGGCGAGGATGCGCGCCCCGTGCACGCTCCGCCGGAACCGCCTGCTGAGGGCGTCCTGGAGCCGGCGCACCACATAGTCCGGCTGGCTCTCGTTGATGTCCTGGGCCAGCTCGATCAGCCGGAAGGTCTGCCCGTGCCGTGCCTTGACGTGGTGGCTCAGATAGACCGGGTCGATCGGCAGACAGTGCCCGCCCACGCCCGGCCCGGGCAGGAACTTGGTGAATCCGAAGGGCTTGGTCGCGGCCAGCTCCAGCGTGTGCCAGACGTCCACGCCGAGCGTGTGGGCCATCCGCGAAAGCTCGTTGACCAGCGCGATGTTGACGTGCCGATAGGTGTTCTCGAACACCTTGGCCAGCTCGGCCTCCTCAAGCCCCGAGGCGGGCACGGTGACGTCGGTGACGCTGTCGTAGAAGTCCTTCACCCGCCGCAGACAGCCCTCGGTCAGCCCGGCGACGATCTTCGGCGTGTTCTCCAGGCGCCAGTCCGCGTTGCCCGGGTCGATGCGCTCGGGGCTGAACCCGACGTGGAAGTCCCGCCCGGCGACGAGGCCGGAGCCCTCCTCCAGCAGCGGGATGAGCACGTCACGGGTGGTGCCCGGGTGGGTCGTCGACTCGAGTACGACGGTGGCACCCGGCTCGATGTACTCCGCGAGCACGCGCCCGGCGTCCCGGACACAACTCAGGTCGGGCGCGCGGTCGGTCAAGGGAGTCGGCACGGTGATGACGGCGACGTCGAACCCCTTGAGGTCCTGCGGGTCGGAGCTCGCGTAGTACGCATCCGAATCGAGCACCGCCTGAAGCCTGTCGTCGCCGATGTCCTCGACGTACGACGACCCGGCGGCCAGCGCCGCGCAACGCGCCCGGTCGGGCTCGTAGCCGGTGACGGTGTGCCCGACCTCGGCGGCCCTCACGGCCAGGGGCAGGCCGACATAGCCCTGCCCCAGCACACATATGTGCATGGTGGATTCCTCACCCCTGAAGTACGGCCGCCTGTTCCTGAAGCAGGCGGCCGTGGCGTGGTACTGCGTGAGAAGCGGCGTGGGTCACTGCACCATCACCGCGTCACCGGTGTGCCGGGCCCCCTTGCCCGACCATGCGCAAAGCGCAACCGGTGATCTTCACAAACCCCCCTTATTTGTGGACCTTCATGGTTCAACAATAATTCGCTGAACGGAACCCTCTTTACTGATTTGAGATGTGAAGTCCGTTGAAGTCACAGCTGATTGAGGGATGTTGCCGGGTTCACCTGCAAGTTGTGAGGGTCTGCGAGAGCTTCTGATCTTCACAATCTCCGGAGGGGGCGGCCCTGTCGGGACCCTCGGCGCGCGTGCATTCGCGAATATCGCGCGCCCCTGTGTGCGCCCCCTGTACCGCGACTTCGCTCTGCCGTCGGTTACCCGTGGTTATCCCAGGCCAGAAACTCGCGCGACCATCGTCAAAGCGGTGCGATAGAAAGGGCGTTCAGCCGTGGACACGGCTTCGACGCATCCCTGTGGGGGGGACCTTGTTCAGAACTCGGGCGGCCTGGGCCGCCATCGGTGTCGTGGCACTCCTGGTGACCGGCACTCCGGCGGCGAACGCCGCGGAGGCGCAGGCTCCTGATGTGCGGTACGCGCACAGCGCCTCGGGCGATCTCGGCACCCTGGAGGTCGGCATCAGCTCCGACAGCGCCATCACGGGGATCAGGGCCCATCTCGTCTCCGCGGCCACGCAGCAGGAGGTCGCCGTCGTGGAGTACGACGCGTTCGACCTCGTCTCCGGCACAGCGGACAACGGCGTATGGCGCACGAAGAAGCCCCTCGACCTTCCCGCCCTGGGCAGCTACACCGTCCGCATCGAGGCCACGGACGCCGACGGCGACCGCGACGTCGACAACTCCGCGGGCACTCTCGCCTACTACGTCGCGGCGGTGTTCGAGGACGTGCGTCCCGACCGCACGGAGATCGACACCGACCACCGCGAGGTGCGCGTCGACGGCACTCTGAAGGGACGCTGGCCGGCGACCCGTGAGCTGAAGCCCCTGGCGGACCACCGGGTTGACCTCGACGTGGACCTCTGGACGGAGAACACCGTCCGCACCGACGCGGACGGCCGCTTCTCCGGCACGGTCACCGTGAACGACGCGGTGCCGGTCCAGGCCGTCTACCGGCACGACTCCGCCAACCCGTACGTCCTGTACGGCGAGTCCGAGTCGACCCCGATCGACATCCGTCAGGTGGCCACGCGCTGGACCTTCGAGACCCCGGCGGAAGCCCGGACGATCGACTACGGCCAGCAGGTCACCGTCACGGCCACGCTGGAGCGCGAGACCCCGAAGGGCTGGGTGCCCTTCGAGGGCCAGAGCGGTGGTGTCCTGTACGAGGCCTCCTCGGGCACGGACTGGACCAGCGTCGGCTACTTCACCACCGACAACGACGGTAGGTCGGCCACCTTCACCCACACCCCGGGGCAGACCGGCACCTTCCGCGTGGCCTCGCACAGCGACGACCCGTTCATCGCCTCCGCCTCCGCGAACAGCGCCGAGATCACCGTCCTGCGCGCCTCGGTGTTCACGTCGTTCTCGGCCACCCGCACGCAGGACCGCGGCGTGCACGTCGAGGGCGCGATGGACTTCCCCGACGGCTGGACGCCCGCAGACATCCCGGTACACATCCAGTACTCGCGAGACGGCAAGCGGTGGACGGACCTGCTGACGGCGCGGGCCAACTGGTCCGGTGAGGGGCACGCCTTCTCGGCGGACATCGCCGACGGGCGGCGGGGTTACTACCGTGCGCAGTTCGACAAGACGGAGTCGTTCCGCGCGGCGACGTCGGAGGTCGTGAGGGTAGGCCGCTGACGCCCCGGGGGTGCCGCGCTCACTGCGCCGGCACCCCCCAGCGAGGGCCGCCGTTCTCCGGCTTCGCGTACCAGCCCGCATCGCGGCCCGAAGGGCTTCCTGCCCTCATCGATCGGCACGGTCGGAGCTCTCCCAGCCGGCGGGAAGGGGTGTCACTCCGGCACGAACTCGTACTGCGACTCGGCCGCGATCCGTTGGTGCTTGAGCGGCGGTCGTGCGCCTCCGGTTCGGCCTTGGGCCCGGTCAGCCGATTCTGATCTCGTAGCGCAACTGCTGCCGCTGGGCGGGCATCACCATACGGTCGACCTGGATCGGCTTGTCATCGCCGTCCAAGGTGAGCCTGGTGAGGCGCAGGACGGGCTCCGCAGGTGCGAGCCGCAGAGCCTCCAGCTCCTGCTCATCCGGCAGGCCGGCCGTTACGTCCTCCCTGACCAGCGCGCCGACATGGCCGAGCTCCGCGAGCAGGGTGACTGCTCCACCGCGGATCTTCGCCGTTCCGGCGAGCGGGGTGCCTCGGGCGATGGCGATGGGGTAGTACGTGTCGGTCAGTTCATTCGGTTCGTCGTCGAGGAGGATCAGGCGACGTCGTACGACGACGGGTTCGCCGTCAGGAACGTCGAGGAGGCGGGCGACTTCCGCAGGCGCTCGCACCTCTCCGGCATGAACGACGCGCTGGGATCCGCGTCGGCCCTGGGCTGCGGCGTCCGCGCTCCAGGCGTCGCCCTGCCCCCGCTCGCGGGGCGTCAGATACGGCATCGAGGTGCTGACCCACCTGCTCGTGCTCACGATGCTCTCCGGCTCAACCGACGATCCTGAAAGGCCTGTTCGAGATTCAAGGCCCCCAGGCCCGAGCGCGCAACAGGGCCTCCGCCTACGCTCCCTCGTCCGCGGGCTTCTCGGGGCGCTCCGCGACGAACGACCCCAGACCGACCTCGGCCCGGACGAGTCCTTCCGTCTTGAGATGAGTCAATGCCTTCTGCGCAGTCGAGGCGGCGATGCCGAACTCGGTGGACAGTTCGACAACGGACGGCACCCGACTGCCCACGGGGTACGACCCGTCAGCGATGCGATCGGCGATGGCTGCTGCCACCTGCCGCCAGACGGGACGGGTGCGATCAAGCTCGGGACTCATGCAGTGGACGCTAAAACTCTGCGGTAGACCGCGCGACCGCAGTAGACTGCGGTAGACCGCGTTTGAGGTGGAATGCAAAACCCCCGCGACGGGTGGAGCCGTCCGGGGGCGTGGCCACCAGCGAAGCCGAACGGAGCTGATGACGTGCTCGACCTTATCCGCCGTCTCCTGGTGTGGGTGGGCCTCTTGGCCCCGCCTTCCCGCAGACGCTGCGCCACCGCTTATCCACCGCGGACCCTGCCCGCCGCCCCTTTCCCGGAGCGGGCGCCACTTCCCGCTCAGCGCAGTCCGTACGGGCTGGACACCCTTCTCGACGGCGCTTCCACGGTCACCGTGCGCCCCTACCTCGCCGCTCACGAACAACGCCAAAGGCGTCGTGAGCTGACCATGGTGTCTTTGAGACCGGACCTGCCGGGTCCCTACTGGATCGAGCGGACGGAGGCCGCTTGATGAGCGCGGGCTTCGAGTCGACACAGCCGGAAGAGGGGCCGCGATTGCGCGAAGCGCGTCTCCTGCCCTGGTCCAGCCCTGAGGGCAAGACGAGCTACCTGATCACCGACGACCGTGGAGGGCGCCTGTCCCGTCTGGCCGACATCGCCGAAGCGACCCGACTCGACATGGGCGTCCGGCTCCTCGCCCACGCCGACGACATGCTCCCGAACGCCACCGAGACGCAACTGCGCTTCCTGGCCGAGCGGCTGACCGAGGCGCTGCGGGACATCCTCCTCGTTGCCGAGAGCCGGGACCGTAAGCCGTAGGGGGAATGCCGACGCCCCCTGCCCGATGACTCAGGACAGGGGGCGTCAAGAACAACCCGCGAGAACCGCCTACTTCACCGGCTCCGGCTCCGGCGCGTTCTCCGAGTCCGCCGTGCCCGCCGGCGGCTCGCCGTCGTCGCCGTCGTCGTCGCCCTCCGGGACGACCGGCGTCTTCACCGAGTCCAGCAGCAGCTGAGCGACGTCCACCACCTGGATGGACTCCTTCGCCTTGCCGTCGTTCTTCTTGCCGTTGACGGAGTCCGTGAGCATCACGAGGCAGAACGGGCAGGCCGTCGACACGATGTCGGGGTTCACCGACAGAGCCTCATCGACACGCTCGTTGTTGATGCGCTTGCCGATCCGCTCCTCCATCCACATCCGTGCACCACCGGCGCCGCAGCAGAAGCCGCGCTCCTTGTGGCGGTGCATCTCCTCGTTGCGGACGCCCGGGACGGCGGCGATGATCTCGCGCGGAGGCGTGTAGATCTTGTTGTGGCGGCCCAGGTAGCACGGGTCGTGGTACGTGATGATGCCCTCGACCGGCGTGACCGGGATCAGCTTGCCCTCGTCGACGAGGTGCTGGAGCAGCTGCGTGTGGTGGATGACCTCGTAGTCGCCGCCGAGCTGCGGGTACTCGTTGCCGAGCGTGTTGAGGCAGTGCGGGCAGGTGGCGACGATCTTCTTCGAGGACTTCGGCTTCGCCGACTCGGGCGTCACCTTGCCCTCGTCGTCCATCTCCTCGCCGAACGCCATGTTCAGCGCCATGACGTTCTCCATGCCGAGCTCCTGGAACAGGGGCTCGTTGCCGAGACGGCGAGCGGAGTCACCGGTGCACTTCTCGTCGCCGCCCATGATCGCGAACTTCACGCCCGCGATGTGGAGGAGTTCCGCGAAGGCCTTCGTGGTCTTCTTGGCGCGGTCCTCCAGGGCGCCGGCGCAGCCGACCCAGTACAGGTACTCGACCTCGGACAGGTCCTCGATGTCCTTGCCGACGACCGGGACCTCGAAGTCGACCTCCTTGAGCCACTCCAGGCGCTGCTTCTTCGCCAGGCCCCAGGGGTTGCCCTTCTTCTCCAGGTTCTTGAGCATCGTGCCCGCCTCGGACGGGAACGACGACTCGATCATCACCTGGTAGCGGCGCATGTCGACGATGTGGTCGACGTGCTCGATGTCCACCGGGCACTGCTCGACACAGGCGCCGCAGGTGGTGCAGGACCACAGGACGTCCGGGTCGATGACGCCGTTCTCCTCGGCGGTGCCGATCAGCGGGCGCTCGGCCTCGGCCAGCGCCGCCGCGGGCACGTCCTTCAGCTGCTCCTCGGACGCCTTCTCCTCGCCCTCCATGGTCTTGCCGCCGCCGGCCAGCAGGTACGGCGCCTTGGCGTGCGCGTGGTCCCGCAGGGACATGATCAGCAGCTTGGGGGAGAGGGGCTTGCCCGTGTTCCAGGCGGGGCACTGCGACTGGCAGCGGCCGCACTCGGTGCAGGTGGAGAAGTCCAGCAGGCCCTTCCAGGAGAACTGCTCGACCTGGGAGACGCCGAAGACGTCGTCGTCGCCGGGATCGGTGAAGTCGATCGGCTTGCCGCCCGACGTCATGGGCTGCAGCGCCCCCAGGGCCGTCCCGCCCGACGCCTCGCGCTTGAACCAGATGTTCGGGAAGGCGAGGAACCGGTGCCAGGCGACACCCATGTTGGTGTTGAGCGACACCACGATCATCCAGACGAACGAGGTGCCGATCTTGATCATCGCGACCAGGTAGACCAGGTTCTGCAGCGCCGTGACCGACAGGCCCTTGAAGGCCAGCACCAGCGGGTACGACGCGAAGTACGACGCCTCGTAGTGGTCGACGTGGTGGAGCGCGCCCTCCAGGCCCCGCAGCACGTAGATCGCCAGGCCGATGGTGAGGATGACGTACTCGACGAAGTACGCCTGGCCCGCCTTGGAGCCGGCGAAGCGGGACTTGCGGCCCGGGCGGCTCGGCAGGTTCAGCAGGCGGATCACGATGAGCACCGCGATGCCCAGGATCGTCATCACGCCGATGAACTCGATGTACAGCTCGAACGGCAGGAACTCACCGATGACCGGCAGCACCCAGTCGGCCTGGAACAGTTGGCCGAACGCCTGGGCGAGGGTCGGCGGGAGGGTCAGGAAGCCGACGGCGACGAACCAGTGGGCGACGCCCACGATGCCCCACCGGTTCATGCGCGTGTGGCCGAGGAACTCCTTCACCAGGGTCACGCTGCGCTGGTAGGGGTTGTCGGTCCGGGTACCGGCCGGGACCGGCTGGCCCAGCTTGAAATACCGGACGAACTGGCCGATCGCGCGCGCGAGCAGCGCGACGCCGATCACGGTCAGTACCAGCGACACGATGATCGCGGCGAGTTGCATGGGGGCTCCTCGGGCCTGCGAGGGGTTTCGTCGGGGGGACCTGGTGTTTTCCAGGGTTCCCCGAAATTACTAAGCGGTAACTTATGCAGTCCGTCTGAGACTACCCTCATCTTCCGCCGCACTGTAGCCGGGTGGGCAGTGATCTGAATCGCTGAGGGTTGCCTCAGAAACAGACTGGATCCGGTCGGATCTCATCGCGATCCCGTCGTGTTATTCATACCGAAATGTCATAGTCCCGCCTAACTTATATCCGTGCTCTACGGGATCACCGCCGCCGCCACCGCCCTTCTCCTCACCGCCCTGCTCGCGGCCGTCCTGCGGGCCCCCGCGCTGCGGCTGCGGCTGGTCGAGCGACGGCGGACGCGGGACGTGCCGCTGTCCGGGGGCGTGGCCGTCGTGCTCGTCACGGGGCTGGTCGTGGGGGCCGGTGGGTGGCTGGGAGTCGCGCCGCCCCCCGAGGGGACGCGGGGGGTGCTCGTCGCGGCGGGTGCCGTCGCTCTGCTCGGGCTCGTCGGTGACGTGTGGCGGCTGCGGCGGCGGGTGCTGGCCGCCGGTACGGCCGTGGCGGCCGCGTGTGTCGTGCCGTACGGGGAGACGGGGCTGGGGGCCGGACTGCTGGCCGTCGTGTGGGTCGTCGCGGTGGTGTTCGGGTTCCGGGGGCTCGATCACGCCGACGGGCTGGCGGGTACGGTCGGGGTCGTCACCGCCTTCGGGGTGGCGGCCTGTGCGGCCGTCGAGGTGATGGACGGGATCGCGGGGCTGATGAGCGTGCTGGCCGCCGCGTTGACCGGGTTGCTGCTTCACAACTGGTACCCCGCGCGCGTGGCGCTGGGGAGCTGCGGGTCCATGGCCGCCGGGTTCGTGATCGCCGTGGGGGCTGTGCACGCCCGGGCCGGGTTCGGGGTCGGGGAGAGCGCGGGGGTCCTGTTCGCGCTGACCGCCGTCGCGGCTGCCGATGTCGTGCTCGTCCTGGTGTCCCGGCGGTCGGCCGGGCGGGGCGTGCTGCGCGGCGGGCCCGACCATCTCGCGCATCGGCTGCGGCGGCTCGGGCTGACCGCGCCGGGGGCGAGTCTGCTGCTGGGAATCGGGGCGTTGTCCGCGATGCTCGTCGGGGTACTCGCGCATGCCGGCCGGATCGGGGCCAGCGCCCTGTGGTGGGTGGCGGGAGGGGCCCTCGTGGTCGTGTTCGCCCTTTCGCGTGTCCCTGTGTACGGACCTCGACGCAGCGTATCGCCGCAGGTCGGAGCGCCATTGCGTGTAAGGAACGGATAAGAGTTGAGCCTGCCCGACTCAGCTCTGTTGACCGGTTGGGGGCCGTCGTGCACACTTGAGTCCGTTCCACTCAAGTCAGCTGGAGGAATCAACCATGGCACGTGCGGTCGGCATCGACCTGGGCACGACTAACTCCGTCGTCAGCGTTCTGGAGGGCGGCGAGCCCACCGTCATCACCAACGCCGAGGGCGCCAGGACCACGCCGTCCGTCGTCGCCTTCGCCAAGAACGGTGAGGTGCTCGTCGGAGAGGTGGCCAAGCGCCAGGCGGTCACGAACGTGGACCGGACCATCCGCTCCGTCAAGCGTCACATGGGCACGGACTGGAAGATCGAGCTCGACGGGAAGCCCTTCAACCCGCAGCAGATCAGCGCCTTCGTGCTCCAGAAGCTCAAGCGGGACGCAGAGTCCTACCTGGGCGAGAAGGTGACCGACGCGGTCATCACCGTCCCGGCGTACTTCAACGACGCCGAGCGCCAGGCCACGAAGGAGGCCGGCGAGATCGCCGGTCTGAACGTGCTGCGCATCGTCAACGAGCCGACGGCCGCCGCCCTGGCGTACGGCCTCGACAAGGACGACCAGACCATCCTGGTCTTCGACCTCGGTGGCGGTACGTTCGACGTCTCGCTGCTGGAGATCGGCGACGGCGTCGTCGAGGTGAAGGCCACCAACGGTGACAACCACCTCGGTGGTGACGACTGGGACCAGCGCGTCGTCGACTACCTGGTCCAGCAGTTCCAGTCCGGCCACGGCGTGGACCTGGGCAAGGACAAGATGGCCCTGCAGCGTCTGCGCGAGGCCGCCGAGAAGGCGAAGATCGAGCTGTCCTCGTCCACCGAGACCTCGATCAACCTGCCCTACATCACCGCCTCCGCCGAGGGCCCCCTGCACCTCGACGAGAAGCTCACCCGCGCCCAGTTCCAGCAGCTGACCGCGGACCTCCTGGAGCGCTGCAAGACGCCGTTCCACAACGTCATCAAGGACGCCGGCATCTCCATCAGCGAGATCGACCACGTCGTCCTCGTCGGCGGTTCCACCCGTATGCCCGCCGTCGCCGAGCTCGTCAAGGAGCTGACCGGCGGCAAGGACGCCAACAAGGGCGTGAACCCGGACGAGGTCGTCGCCATCGGCGCCGCCCTGCAGGCCGGTGTCCTCAAGGGCGAGGTCAAGGACGTCCTGCTCCTCGACGTCACCCCGCTGTCCCTCGGTATCGAGACCAAGGGCGGCATCATGACCAAGCTGATCGAGCGGAACACGACGATCCCGACCAAGCGGTCCGAGATCTTCACCACCGCCGAGGACAACCAGCCGTCCGTGCAGATCCAGGTCTACCAGGGCGAGCGCGAGATCGCGGCGTACAACAAGAAGCTCGGGATGTTCGAGCTGACCGGTCTGCCCCCGGCGCCGCGCGGTGTCCCGCAGATCGAGGTCGCCTTCGACATCGACGCCAACGGCATCATGCACGTCACGGCGAAGGACCTCGGCACCGGCAAGGAGCAGAAGATGACCGTCACCGGCGGCTCCTCGCTGCCGAAGGACGAGGTCGACCGCATGCGCCAGGAGGCCGAGCAGTACGCGGAGGAGGACCACAAGCGCCGCGAGGCCGCCGAGTCCCGCAACCAGGGCGAGCAGCTCGTCTACCAGACCGAGAAGTTCCTCAAGGACAACGAGGACAAGGTCCCGGGCGAGATCAAGACCGAGGTCGAGGAAGCCGTCGCCGAGCTGAAGGAGAAGCTCAAGGGCGAGGACTCCGCCGAGATCCGCACCGCCACCGAGAAGGTCGCGGCGGTCTCGCAGAAGCTCGGCCAGGCCATGTACGCCGACGCGAACGCCGCCCAGGCCGCCGGAGGCGACTCGGCCGGAGCCGGCGCCGCGGGTGCCGGTGACGCCAAGGCCGATGACGATGTCGTCGACGCCGAGATCGTGGACGACGAGCGGAAGGACGGTGCCGCGTGACGGAGGAGACCCCGGGCTTCGACGAGCAGCAGCCCGACGTCCCTTCCGGCGCCACCTCCGACGACGCCGAGCCGAAGGCAGCCTCCCCCTCCGCTGAGGAGGGGGCGGCCCCGGCCGGGGACACGGGCCAGGACGTGGCTCTGGTGGCCCAGCTGGACCAGGCCCGCACGGCGCTCAGCGAGCGCACGGCGGACCTCCAGCGCCTCCAGGCCGAGTTCCAGAACTACCGCCGCCGGGTCGAGCGCGACCGGATCGCGGTCAAGGAGATCGCCATCGCGAACCTCCTGACCGAGCTCCTGCCCGTGCTCGACGACATCGGCCGCGCGCGTGAACACGGCGAACTGGTCGGCGGCTTCAAGTCCGTCGCCGAGTCGCTGGAGAGCACCGCGGCGAAGATGGGCCTGCAGCAGTTCGGCAAGGAGGGCGAGCCCTTCGACCCGACGATCCACGAAGCCCTGATGCACAGCTACGCACCGGACGTCACCGAGACGACGTGCGTCGCGATCCTGCAGCCCGGGTACCGGATCGGCGAGCGCACCATCCGCCCCGCGCGGGTGGCCGTGGCCGAACCCCAGCCGGGGGCGCAGACGGTCAAGGCGGACGAGTCCGCCGACGCCGACGACAAGGAGAGCGGTGGCCCGGACGAGGGCTGACGTCATAGACGAAGGGAAGGAGGGGCGTCGAGGATGAGCACCAAGGACTTCATCGAGAAGGACTACTACAAGGTCCTCGGCGTCCCCAAGGACGCCACCGAGGCCGAGATCAAGAAGGCCTACCGGAAGCTCGCCCGCGAGTTCCACCCGGACGCCAACAAGGGAAACGTCAAGGCGGAGGAGCGCTTCAAGGAGATCTCCGAGGCCAACGACATCCTCGGCGACCCCAAGAAGCGCAAGGAGTACGACGACGCGCGCGCCCTCTTCGGCAACGGCGGCTTCCGCCCGGGGCCGGGCGGCGCGGGCGGCTCCTTCAACTTCGACCTGGGCGACCTCTTCGGAGGCGGCGCCCAGGGCGGCGGCCAGGGAGCCGGCGGCTTCGGCGGCGGACTCGGTGACGTTTTCGGGGGCCTGTTCAACCGCGGCGGCGCGGGCGGGCCGGGGACGCGTACGCACCCCCGGCGCGGCCAGGACATCGAGTCCGAGGTCACGCTCAGCTTCACCGAGGCGATCGAGGGCGCGACCGTCCCGCTGCGGATGTCGTCGCAGTCTCCCTGCAAGGCCTGTTCGGGCACCGGCGACAAGAACGGCACACCACGCGTGTGCCCGACCTGCGTCGGCACCGGTCAGGTCGCCCGGGGCAGCGGCGGGGGCTTCTCCCTCACCGACCCCTGCCCGGACTGCAAGGGCCGCGGCCTGATCGCGGAGAACGCCTGCGAGGTCTGCAAGGGCAGCGGCCGGGCCAAGTCCTCGCGGACCATGCAGGTGCGCATCCCCGCGGGCGTCAGCGACGGCCAGCGGATCCGGCTGCGCGGCAAGGGAGCGCCGGGCGAGCGCGGCGGGCCGGCGGGCGACCTCTACGTGGTCGTGCACGTCGACTCCCACCCGGTGTTCGGCCGCAAGGAGGACAACCTCACGGTCACCGTCCCGGTGACCTTCACCGAGGCGGCCCTCGGCGGCGAGGTGCGGGTGCCCACCCTGGGCGGCCCGCCCGTCACGCTGAAGCTGCCGCCCGGCACGCCCAACGGGCGCACCATGCGCGCCCGGGGCAAGGGCGCGGTCCGCAAGGACGGCACCCGCGGCGACCTCCTGGTCACCGTGGAGGTGAGTGTTCCGAAGGACCTGACGGGGAAGGCTCGTGACGCACTCGAGGCGTATCGCGAGGCGACCGCGGGTGAGGACCCGCGGGCGGATCTGTTCCAGGCCGCGAAGGGAGCATGAGTCAGATGGACGGTCGTCGACGCAACCCGTATGAACTGACCGAGGAAACCCCGGTCTACGTCATCTCGGTGGCGGCCCAGCTGTCCGGCCTGCACCCCCAGACCCTGCGCCAGTACGACCGGCTGGGCCTGGTGTCCCCCGATCGCACCGCCGGCCGGGGCCGGCGCTACTCGGCCCGCGACATCGAGCTGCTGCGCACCGTCCAGCAGTTGTCGCAGGACGAGGGCATCAACCTGGCCGGTATCAAGCGCATCATCGAACTGGAGAACCAGGTCGCCGCGCTCCAGGCCCGGCTGGCCGAGATGCAGGACGCGCTCGACGGCGCGGCGGCGGCCATGCGCCAGCGCGAGGCCGCGGTGCACGCGTCGTACCGCCGCGACCTGGTGCCGTACCAGGAGGTGCAGCAGACCAGCGCGCTGGTGGTGTGGCGGCCGAAGCGGCAACAGCAGTCCGACTGACGCGCATGCGCCCGTGAAAGGGCCGGGAAAGGGCCGGGAGGAAACTCCCGGCCCTTTTCGTATGTCTTGGCCCGTTTTCGCTGGGTCTCCCGTGGATGACCAGGTGGTGCACATCACTTGAAGACGATTCCGCACAGTCTTCACAACTGCTGCGGAGCGTGGTGTTGCCATCTCGTTAAGTGGTTCCGCTTGACGCTGGGGGGCGCAGCCGCGTTGGCTTTTCAGTCACATGGGCACCAAAGCTGTGCCCACGTCCGAATCACACGCGAAGTGAGCTCCGCATGCGTCGTATCGCCATATCCGTGGCAGCAGCCACGATGTCCGTCACGCTCGCCGGCTGCGGCGTGCTCAACGCGGCGGGGAGCAGTGACGACGCGAGCCCGGCGAAGGGCAACGACATCACCGTGGGGCTGCTGCTGCCCGAGAAGGCGAACACGCGGTACGAGAACTTCGACTACCCCATCATCAAGACGAAGGTCGAGTCGCTCACCAACGACAAGGGCCGCGTCGAGTACGCCAACGCCGAGGCGAGTGCGGACAAGCAGGCGGCCCAGATGCAGCAGATGATCGACGACCGGGTCGACGTGATCCTGCTGGACGCGGTCGACTCGCAGGCCATCGCGAGCGGCGTGACGAAGGCGAAGGAGGCCGGCATTCCGGTCATCGCCTACGACCGGCTGGCCGAGGGCCCGATCGACGCGTACATCTCCTTCGACAACGAGCTGGTCGGCGAGGTCCAGGGCCGCTCCCTGCTGGAGGCCATCGGCGAGAACGCGAGCCTCTCCGACAAGATCGTCATGATGAACGGCTCGTCCACCGACCCGAACGCCAAGCAGTTCAAGGCGGGGGCGATGTCCGAGCTGAACGGCAAGGTGACGATCGCCGAGTCCTTCGACACCAAGGACTGGAAGCCGGAGAACGCCGAGGCCAACATGGCCGGCGCGATCCAGAAGATCGGCAAGGGCGACATCGCGGCGGTGTACTCCGCCAACGACGGCATGGCGGGTGGCATCGTCAAGGCGCTCAAGGCCGCGGGCGTGACCGAACTGCCGCCCATCACCGGGCAGGACGCGGAGCTGCAGGCCGTGCAGCGGATCATCAGCGGCGAGCAGTACATGAGCGTGTACAAGTCGTACCCGCAGGAGGCGGAGAACGCCGCGGAGATGGCGGTCGCCAAGGTCCAGGGCCGCGACATCCAGTTCGCCGCCCTCACCCGCGACAAGGTCGACAGCCCCACGGACAAGGGCATCCCGGCGCAGCTCGTGCCCGTGGTCGCGCTCACCAAGGAGAACATCAAGGACACGGTGGTCGCGGACGACGTCTACAAGCTGTCGGACATCTGCACGGCCGAGTACAAGGCGGCGTGCCGGGCCATCGGCCTGAAGTAGCAGCGTCGCGAGCCGGGTTCACCCACCCCTGTCTACTGCCGCGATGTGCCGGGCCGAGGCTCGGAGATACCGGTGCGTACCGGTGGTTTCCGGTACTCGTGGCGCGGCAAGCCGTGTTGCGGAGCACGTCCGGTCCGCGCATAGTTGCGCTGCGGAAAGACGGCGAAACCGGGGGTGGGATGGGCGATGGCCGGGCACGGGGCGGATGAGCATCCCCATGGTGCCGACCGGCTGTGCGAGACCGGGGATCGCGTGTATTCCCGGGCCGTACGGCGCGGCCGGGTGCCGCGCCGGGACGCGGAACCGGTGCCCTGCCTGCTGGAACTCGCCCTGCTGCACCCGGACCCCGACGACATGGACTGGCTCGTGCCGACCTCCCCGCAGGAGGTCATGACCCGGCTGCTGCGCGGGATGTACGACGAGGTCAGTGCGAGCCAGCGGCGGGTGGGCTCGGCCGTCGAGGCCGTCGAGCGGTACGCGGGGCTGGGCCGCCAGGTGCGGCCGGCCGCGTCGGCGGCGGAGGGCCCGGCGATCCGGGTCCTGGACGGACTCGCCCGGATCCAGGCCGCGATGGACGAGGCGACCCAGGCGTGCACGGCGGAGGTGCTCACGGTCCAGCCCGGCGGCATCCGCCGCGAGGCGGAGCTCTCCGAGGGGCTGCACCGGGCGCTGGCGCTCCGCGGCCGGGGTGTGCGGATGAGGGACCTGTACACGCATGTCGCCCGGCACGGGCAGGGGTTGCTGACCTATCTGGAGCTGATGGGCGACGCCGTGGAGGCGCGCACGCTGGACGAGGTGATCGACCGGCTGATCCTCTTCGACCGCACGGTCGCCTTCATTCCCGCCAACACCGACCGCACGATGGCCCTGGAGCTACGGCACCCGGCGATCGTCGAATACCTCGTCACCGTCTTCGAACGACTGTGGCGCCTCGCCATTCCCCTCACCGCCCCGCTCCCCGACACCGGCATCGAGGGCATCTCCCACCGGGAGCAGTCGATCGCCGCCCTGCTGGCGGAGGGGCACCAGGACGCGGTGATCGCGGAGCGGCTGGGGATAAGCGTGCGGACGTGCCGGGCGCACATCGCCCGGTTGTCGGAGACGCTGGGGGCCGCGAGCCGTACGCAGCTCGGCGTGCGGATCGCCCAGGCGGGCCTGGACGGACCGCCGCGGGCCGTCGCCTCCCCGCCTCTCAGCGTTCCCGGTCAAGAATCCCGGACCGCCCGATGAGAAACCCGAGCTGCGCCCTGCTCTGACTCCCCAGCGTCGCCGCGAGCTTGGCGATGTGGACGCGGGCGGTGCGGATGTTCAGGCCGAGGCGGTCGGCGATGACGGCGTCGGTGTGGCCTTCGACGAGGAGCGCGGCTATGGCGTGCTGGCGGGGGGTGATGCCGTCGGGGGAGGGCTGGGGGGCGGCCTTCGGGTGCATGGGGGTGGCGAGGCGCCAGAGGCGGTCGAAGGTGGTCGTGAAGTGGGAGATGAGGGCGGGGTGGCGGACCTCGAGGGCGAGGCCGGCGTCCGTGTCGGCGGGGATGAAGGCGACCGAGCTGTCGACGAGGATGAGGCGGTCGGTTACCTCGTCGACTGTGCGTGCCTCGGCGTCGCCGCGCAGTTGCTCGTAACGCGCCAAGGCGATGGGCACGTGGCGGATCGTGTGCGGGTAGAGCGTGCGGATGCGGCCGCCTCGATCCAGCAGTGCCTGGTCACGGGCCAGAGCGACGGGGTGGGCCGCCTGCCCGCGCTTGTCGCTGTAGTGGGCGTTGGGCTGGATGCAGAGCAGTTCCTTCGTCGCGTCGGCCATGGCCTCGGTGATGGCCCGGTTGATGCGTTCCGAGCCGCTGAGGACGGTGAGCGACGGGGGGTCCTCCGTGCCGGTACGGCCGGTGTCGATCCGCATCAGCGGCTGGAACAGCTCGGCGAGCCGTTCCTCGCGCCGGCGTTCCCGGGCGATCCGGCTTTCGGAAAGCCGCAGGAAGCGGTGGAGCGCGACAGCCGGTGCGGCGGGCTCCAGGCGGCTCAGATCGTGGGCGGCCGGGTGCAGCAGGCCGAAGTCGATCAGGCAGGGTGCCGCGCGCGCCTCCTCGGCGGGCACATGGCCTTCGCGCAGGGCCCGTGCGTACAACTCCGTTCCCGCGGGGCACAGGTCGTCGACGTCGTGCTCCCGGTGCGTCCGCGAGGTCAACCGGCGGCTCCTTCCTGATGCTGCTTCAGGATGCCGGACTGGGCGATGAGGTAACCCAGTTGGGCACGGCTGCCGCTGCCCAGAGCGGACGCGAGCTTGGCTATGTGGGCCCGGCAGGTGCGCACGTTCATGCCGAGGCGCCGGGCGATGGCTTCGTCGACGTGTCCTTCGACCAGGAGCTTGGCTATGGAGTACTGGATCTCCGTGATGCCGTCGCGGGCGGTCTCGTACGGTGTGCCGGTGCTGAGCGGAACCGACCGGTCCCACAAGTACTCGAAGAGCTTGATGAGGTAGCGGACCAGGCCGGGGTGGCGCAGCTCCAGGGCGACCTGCTGATCGTCGCGGGCGGGGATGAAAGCGACGGACTCGTCGCAGATGATCAGGCGCTCGACGAGTTCGTCGATGGTGCGGTACTCCGCCTTGCCGTCGGAGAGCTGGGCGGCGTAGGCCAGCTGTTCGGGGTTGTAGCGGGCGGTGTGCTGGTACAGGGTGCGGATGCGCACACCACGTTCGATCAGCGGCCGGTCGCGCTCCAGACCGCGCAGGAGGCTGCGCTCGGACATCCGGTCGGTGGGCTGGACGGTGAGCATCTCCGCCTGGCACTGCAAAGTGGCCATGTTGAGCGCGGCGTTGATTCGTTCGCCGCCTTCCAGCACAGTGATGGCGTCACTGTTCGCGGCCAGCTGGGTACCCAGGGCCATGAACGGCTCAAAGGTCTCGGCGAGGCCGGTCGCCGTGCGCCGGCGATCGGCTATCTCCTGCTCCAGCGGGTTGAGCTGCCGGGACAGGGCGACCGCGGGGGGCACCGGCCGCAGCCAGCCCGGGTCGTCCGGGTCGGGGTGGAGAAGTGCGAACTCCATCAGGCACGGAGCGGGCTCCACGTCCTCGCGTGCGATGCGTCCGGCGCGGAGTGCGGCGGCATACAGACGGCCGCCCTCATCGCACCACTCGGTCATCGCATGGGGATGTGTCTCCTTAGTCCGATTCGATGCCAAATCTCCACCCCCCAGGGTCCTGAACATGCAGGAACATGATGCATCGATTGTGTGGCCATGACGTGCCCGAATGAGCCATCGTCGTACTCGACGGGGGAAAAGGGGACCTTCAAGTGAGGACGAAGCCGACTATGCGTAACAGAATGCTTCGCTCGGTGCTTGTCGCCGCCTTCTCCGCCGTTGTGGCCCTCGGTGCGCTGAGTGGCTTCTCCGATGTGAAGGACGATGTTCGGGCGAACAGCAGCTGGCCGTCCGTCGCCGTGAACAGCGCTCACGGAGCGGAGAACAGCAGCTGGCCGAGCTCCGGGGCAGCCGGATCCGGGAGCTGACCGTGACCACTCCACCCGACGATCGCTCCTTCCGTCGTGAAATGGCCACCGCCTACCGCTCCGGCTGGCACTTCATCGACCTGGTCACCGCCATCCCCCACAGTGGTGACTCGTTGATGGTGACCGTCTTCGGCGAGCCCGTGGTCGTCACGCGGGACGACGACGAGGACGTACGGGCGTACCGGTGTCTGCGGCGGCCTCGGGGGGCGCCGCAGCCAGTGCGATGTGCCGTACGGTACGGAATGATCTTTGTGAACCTGGACCAACGGGACCACCAGCAGGTGGAGGCCGACTCCCCTGCCCCGAGGACCATCTCTGCCACCCCCCGCAGTGCCTGACGCGATTCCCCCGTCGTAACAGATCGCTCAGGTGCTTCCCCCCGCAGCGGCGTCACCGTGACCTGAACACGGTGACGCCGCTGCAGTTTCCAGGGACATTTCCGGGTATCGACCCAATCCACCGGTGGCCGGATCCAGTCGATCACCGGTGTGGATATTCACTTCGGTCAACCTCGCCCCATCGCCCGCGTCAGCTGGATCTCGATCACCACGCGCGCCGGATTCGGCGACGGGGTCCTGCCGTAGCGCTCCGCGTAGCGCCGCTCCGCCTCGGCGACCCGGTCCGGTTCGTCGTGGACGAAGGCCCGGCCCTCCAGCGTCGCCCAGCGGCGGCCCTCCAGCTGGCAGGCGGCGACGGCCGCCCCCTGCTCCCCGGCCGCCCGCACGTACCGCACCTTCGCGCTCGCCTTGTTCGTGATCACCCGAGCCAGACGGGCCTCGGGATCGTATGTGACCCCGACGGGTACCAGATGCGGAGTGCCGTCCGGGCGGGGAGTCGTCAGGGTGCACAGGTGCCGCTCCCGCCAGAAGCTGAGATACGACGGGTCCGGAGCGCCGGGGTCGACGGAGTACTTGGTCGCCATGCCCCGGAACTTAGCCCCCCGAGCCTCCCGGAATCGTCCTTGAGTGCACTAGACTCAACTTTGTGCAAGCCGTTCGGGTCAGTGCAAGGAGGAGAACGCGAACGTGGACGCCGAGCTGACCAACCGGAGCCGGGACGCGATCAACGCTGCCAGCAACCGGGCCGTGACCGAGGGACACCCCGACCTCACGCCCGCCCATCTGCTGCTCGCGCTGCTCCAGGGCCAGGACAACGAGAACATCACCGACCTGCTCGCCGCGGTCGACGCCGACCAGGCCGCCGTACGCGCCGGGGCCGAGCGCGTGCTCGCCGGGCTGCCGAGCGTGACCGGGTCGACCGTCGCGCCGCCCCAGCCCAACCGCGAGATGCTCGCCGTCGTCGCCGACGCGCAGGCTCGCGCCAAGGACCTGGGGGACGAGTACCTCTCCACGGAGCACCTCCTCATCGCCCTCGCCGCGAAGGGCGGCGCGGCCGGCGAGGTGCTGTCCCAGCAGGGGGCCGACGCCAAGAAGCTCCAGGCCGCCTTCCAGAAGACGCGAGGCCAGCGCAGGGTGACCACCGCAGACCCCGAGGGCCAGTACAAGGCCCTGGAGAAGTTCGGGACCGACTTCACCGCCGCCGCGCGGGAAGGGCGGCTCGACCCCGTCATCGGGCGGGACCAGGAGATCCGGCGGGTCGTGCAGGTGCTGTCCCGGCGGACCAAGAACAACCCCGTGCTCATCGGTGAGCCCGGAGTCGGCAAGACCGCCGTCGTCGAGGGGCTCGCCCAGCGGATCGTGAAGGGTGACGTGCCCGAGTCGCTGAAGGACAAGCGGCTCGTCGCGCTCGACCTGGGGGCCATGGTCGCGGGCGCGAAGTACCGGGGCGAGTTCGAGGAGCGGCTGAAGACCGTCCTCGCCGAGATCAAGGACTCCGACGGGCAGATCATCACCTTCATCGACGAGCTGCACACCGTCGTCGGGGCCGGTGCCGGCGGTGACTCCGCCATGGACGCCGGGAACATGCTGAAGCCCATGCTGGCCCGCGGCGAGCTGCGCATGGTCGGTGCCACCACGCTCGACGAGTACCGCGAGCGGATCGAGAAGGACCCCGCCCTGGAGCGGCGCTTCCAGCAGGTGCTGGTCGCCGAGCCGAGCGTCGAGGACTCCATCGCGATCCTGCGCGGGCTCAAGGGCCGCTACGAGGCCCACCACAAGGTGCAGATCGCCGACAGCGCGCTGGTCGCCGCCGCGAGCCTGTCCGACCGGTACATCACCTCCCGCTTCCTGCCCGACAAGGCCATCGACCTCGTCGACGAGGCGGCCTCGCGGCTGCGCATGGAGATCGACTCCTCGCCCGTCGAGATCGACGAACTCCAGCGCGCCGTCGACCGGCTGAAGATGGAGGAGCTCGCGATCGGCAAGGAGACCGACGCGGCCTCCCGTGAGCGCCTGGAGAAGCTGCGCCGCGACCTCGCCGACAAGGAGGAGGAGCTGCGCGGCCTCACCGCCCGCTGGGAGAAGGAGAAGCAGTCCCTCAACCGCGTCGGTGAGCTGAAGGAACGCCTCGACGAGATCCGCGGCCAGGCCGAACGCGCCCAGCGCGACGGCGACTTCGACACCGCCTCCAAGCTGCTCTACGGCGAGATCCCCGCCCTGGAGAAGGAGTTGGAGGCCGCCTCGGAGGCCGAGGAGGAGGTCGCCAAGGACACCATGGTCAAGGAGGAGGTCGGCTCCGACGACATCGCCGACGTCGTCGCCTCCTGGACCGGCATCCCCGCCGGGCGGCTGCTGGAGGGCGAGACGCAGAAGCTGCTGCGCATGGAGGACGAGATCGGCAAGCGGCTCATCGGCCAGACCGAGGCCGTGCGCGCGGTGTCCGACGCCGTACGCCGCAGCCGCGCCGGGATCTCCGACCCCGACCGGCCCACCGGCTCCTTCCTCTTCCTCGGCCCGACCGGTGTCGGCAAGACCGAACTGGCCAAGGCCCTCGCCGACTTCCTCTTCGACGACGAGCGGGCGATGGTCCGCATCGACATGTCGGAGTACAGCGAGAAGCACAGCGTGGCCCGGCTGGTCGGCGCCCCGCCCGGATACGTCGGCTACGAGGAGGGCGGCCAGCTCACCGAGGCCGTGCGCAGGCGGCCGTACTCCGTCGTCCTGCTGGACGAGGTGGAGAAGGCCCACCCCGAGGTCTTCGACATCCTGCTCCAGGTGCTGGACGACGGGCGCCTGACCGACGGGCAGGGCCGTACGGTCGACTTCCGCAACACCATCCTGGTGCTGACGTCGAACCTCGGCAGCCAGTTCCTCGTCGACCCGATCACCAGCGAGCAGGAGAAGAAGGAGCAGGTCCTGGAGGTGGTGCGGACCTCCTTCAAGCCGGAGTTCCTCAACCGCCTGGACGACCTGGTCGTCTTCGCCGCGCTGACCAAGCCCGAGCTGGAGCGCATCGCGAAGCTCCAGCTGGAGCGCCTGGCCAAGCGGCTCGCCGAGCGGCGCCTCACCCTGGACATCACGCCCGAGGCCCTGGCCTGGCTCGCGGAGGAGGGCATGGACCCGGCGTACGGCGCCCGGCCGCTGCGGCGGCTCGTCCAGTCCGCGATCGGCGACCGGCTCGCCAAGGAGATCCTGTCCGGGGAGATCAAGGACGGCGACACGGTCCGGGTGGACCGCTTCGAGGACGGACTGCTGGTCGGGCCCGGGACGGGCAAGACGCTGTAGGACGTCACATCGTGAACGCCGAGAAGCGCACCAGCGCCGTCTCGGCGTTCTCGTACTCCACCCTCACCTGGACCACATGCGCCTCCGCCGTGCCGGGCAGGCCGTTCTCGTGGGTCACGTCGAGGCAGAGCGCCCCGCAGGAGCCGCCGCCCGTGCGCGCCTTCGGGGCGTTCGGGTACGTCGCGCGCAGCCAGTCGCGGACGTCCTCGCGCGGCATCCGCAGCACTGCCGAGTACGCGGTGTCGATGCCCCGCTGCACGGTGCAGTCGTGGGCGCGGGCGTTCGCGGGGCGCTCGGCGGCGCCGAAGGCCAGGGCCTCGGCACAGGGGACCGTCGCCCTCGCGCCCGCACGGGTGGCGTCTTCGTCGTCCGACCAGGCCCACAGGAACAGGCCGATGATCAGGACGCCGAGCACCACCACCGGCAGTGCCAGAAACGGCAGGACGATGCCCCACCGGGTATGGCCCCTGTCCGCTGCCCGCATGTGCACCGTCCCCTCCGTCGGCTGCTCAGGAGGACGGTTCCGGGTACCCGGAGGTTGCAGTTGACCGGATCGTGTCAGCCCAGGGCTGACAGGGTCTGTCGGGGCTTGCCACCCCCCTCCCCGCATGGGGGAGGATGGCGGAATCCGTACGAAGGGAAATTCACGGTGACCATCGACCCGTCCTCGATTCCGAACTTCGGGGGCCAGCCCGAGCCGCAGCCCGGCGGCCCGGCCGGCCCCGTCGTCCCGGATCAGGACCTCGTGAAGCAGCTCCTCGACCAGATGGAGCTCAAGTACGTCGTCGACGACGAGGGTGACCTCGCGGCGCCGTGGGAGCAGTTCCGCACCTACTTCATGTTCCGGGGAGAGGGAGACCAGCAGGTCTTCTCCGTGCGGACGTTCTACGACCGGCCCCACGAGATCGAGGCGAAGCCGCAGATCCTCGAGTCGATCGACGACTGGAACCGCCGGACCCTGTGGCCCAAGGTCTACAGCCACACGCACGACGACGGCACGGTCCGCCTGATCGGCGAGGCCCAGATGCTGATCGGCATGGGCGTCAGCCTGGAGCACTTCGTCTCCTCGACGGTCAGCTGGGTGCGCGCCGCGATCGAGTTCGACAAGTGGCTTGTCGAGCAGCTCGGTATTGAAGAGGAGATCAACGAAGCGGAGAAGCCCGAGGACGAGGAGTAGACCCTCAGCCGGCCCCGCAGCGGCGCGTCGGCGCGTACGAGCAGGTACGCGCTGTACGCGCCGTTTGTCTTTCGCACACGGACGGACCCGGCCCTGCGCCGTTGTTTCCGGTGAGTAGAGTGATCGGCTGACTGAAGATCGCAAAGAAGGGGGCAAGGGGTGCGCCGGTTACTGGGCGTAGCGGTTTTGATTGCGGGGGCAGGTCTCGCGTTCTGGTTGGTCTTGGGTCCTTCAGCCGATTGGGAGGGCGGTGCGAGGTTCGCACGTTTCGCCCTGTTGCTGAGCTGCTTCCTGGTGATCGGCGGTGGCGTGCGGTTGATCTACCCCGACAAATCCAAGGACGAGCCGAGCGAGATCGCCGGATAATCCCGCACACCGACCGGCCAGGGTGCGGGCCCAGACGGGTGATGTCCTGGCCGGACGAGGTGGCCGACGTCGGCGAGCGGGAGACCTGCTCACCGCCTCGGCGGATCCTCACCGCGGCCCGAGGTGCGGAGGAGTACGGATGCCGAACTCGCGACGGAGGGCTGACAGCGCGGCAAGGTAACCCGACATACCGTGAACGCTCGGGCCGGGTGGCGTTGACGCAGAGCACATGTAGACACCGGTCAGCGGTGTGCGGTACGGATCGAAACGTGGAACAGGGCGCATGACGGACTGCCAGAGAGTCATCGCGCCTGCTCCGATGTCCCCGCCCACATAATTCGGGTTGTAGGCCTGATACTCGGCACCGCTGATCCCTCGTCGATGGATCACCGTGTCGGCGAATCCGGGCGCGTAGCGCTCGATGCACGCCGTGACCATCGCAGTCGGGTCCACCGCGTCACCGTTGGGGACGTGTGCGTAGGCCCACACAGGTCGTCGCCCCGGTTTGGCGCGGCTCGGATCGGCCGAGGCGGGGTCGACCAGCAGAACGAACGGTTTCTCAGGTCGGATGCCGGCGGCAGCCTTCGTCTCGGCTTCGAACATCTCTGCCTGGGTTCCCCCCAGATGAACGGTTGCGGCTTGCCCCACGTCAGGGTTGGCCCAGGGAATCGGCTCAGAGACGAGGAAGTCCACCTTGGCCGCTGCCGGCCCGTACCGGAATCGCGCCAGGCCTCGCCGGTAACCGGCCGGAAGCCGGTCACCCGCTATCTCCGTGAACGTCTTGGGGCTTGTGTCGAGAAGCACCAGTTTCGCCCGGGGGAGTTCATCGAGGCTGGTCACGTGATGATCCGTGTGGAAGGTTCCGCCGTGGGCGGTGATGTCGTCGGCGAGCGCGTCGGCGATGCGAGCGCTGCCTCCCTCGGGGATCGGCCAGCCGCTGGCGTGCGCGAGGTGTCCGAGGAGCATGGCGACTGCGCCCGAGGCAAGGGAAGGAAGTCTGCCGACCGCGTGCGCCGCCACCCCGGTGAGGAGCGAGCGGGCTACCTCGGTACTGAAGCGGTGGGGCGCCAGCGCAGTGCCATGGGCAAGCAAGCGGGAACCCAGGAGCGCTGGGACGGCAAGGCTCCTCGGGAGTCCTCGTTGCCCCGACAGGACAAAGTCGACCAGTTCCTGGGAGTGGTTGACCAGCGGCTGCATGAGACGACGCCAGCGCTCACCGTCCGGACCGAGATGGGCGCAGGTCGCTTCCAGATCCCGGTGAGCAAGGCCGGCGAGTCCGTTTTTCAGAGGGTGAGCGTAGCTGATGGATGGATACAGCATGTTCACCCCCCGGGACGCCAGGTCGAACTGACGAAAAAAAGGGGACACAACGGCCATAGGGTGAACGGCGGAACAGATGTCGTGTTCTATCTCGGCATCGAAGAGTGGCTCCGTCCGCAGCCCGCCTCCGATGGTTGTGCGGGCCTCGTACAAGGCAACCTTGAGGCCCGCCCGCCCGAGAGTGACCGCAGCGGCAAGGCCATTCGGGCCGGTTCCAACCACAATCGCATCGTGTTCCATGCGTCCTCCCAAAATTTTCCACTCAGAGCCGACGGAACTTGGAACCACCCGACGGCAAAAGTCATCCGCGGCGACTTTATGCGGGCACCTGACCTCATGCCACAGCGACAACAGGTGCAGACCGATGCGGCCGCCGGGCGGGGACTTCCGGAACGTCTAATTCCAGGCCGCTGTGATGATCATCACGTGACCGCTCCTTGAGATGCCTGCGTCAATCTCCATAAGATCATCAGGAATCGCGACGAGCGCCGGGAATCACCTTGCAAAAACAGGTTGACATACGGAGCGCGTGTCGCGAGGAATCTTCCGACTTCGTCGGAGGGCTGATTCGTCCACGGGGGGCGAGCGGTCGAAGATGCCTGACCAGCTTCTTCAAACATGCCGCTATTGATGTCTGACCAACATCTCGGGTGTACCGCTGCTCTCCCCTCAGGCGATCAGGCAGTAAACAATAGAGGGGAAAACATGAAGAAGAAGAATGCCGCTGCCGTCATCGGCGTGGCCATTGCCGGCACGTTCTTGACCGTGTCGATGCAGGGTTCCGCTCAGGCCTCCACGCCGCCGCAGGCGACCGGGGCCCTGAGTGCTCAGGCCACCACCGAGGACGCTCCGAAGGCGCCTCAGGCCCGTGCTGCCGGCCGTGCTGCCGCGGCTGCCGGCCGTGCTGCCGCTCGGGCCACCGTTCACGCGCGGGCCGCTGCGGGATCCCTCGCGAACCAGGCGGGGCAGGTTGCCAACAACTTCAGCCTGTTCGCCCCGCCTGCCAAGGTGTCGGGTGACGGTGCCTCCGCTGCGGCGACTGTTTTCGACAGGTGACAATGCGCCATCGGCGCATCCAGAGGGCGGCACTGTTGGCTGGTGCCGCCCTCCTGGGCGCCCACTTCTCCATCGCGGCGTTCTCTCAGGCGCCACTCAGCCCAGCCAAGATTCAGCTGCATGGAGTTATCAGCGGCTATCTGGAGCCGTACTTCACGCAGAACTGGAGTCTGTTCGCTCCTGATCCGACGAAAGACGACCAAGGGATAGTTGTGCGCGCGAAGTGCGCCGACGGTGCGGTCACGGATTACTACGATGTGACCGGCCCCTTGATCAAGGAGACCCAGGAAGACCGATTCTTCCCCTCTCGTACGGTGCGGCTCGTAAGCAACGGGCTCAATCAGCTCAACGATTCGGATGACCTGTTGTGGCGTCTCCGTCAGAAGCAGAAAGAGGAGAACGGCGAAGGCTCAGAGGCGAAGGGCGGAAAGGATAAGCGTGACATCCCTCTGACGCCCTACGAGAAGAGCCAGCACAAGGACGCCGAGCGCTCCTTGTCTCGTTTCGCGCTGACCCGGATAAACAACGTCTGCCCGGATGGTGCGGGCCCGACCGCTGTCCAGGCGCGCATGTACATCAAGAAACTTCCTCCGTGGTCTCAGCGAAAGAACGCACAAGCGAAGAGCACGCTGGACATTTACGACTTGCCGTGGAAAAAGGCGGTTGAACTGCAGTGAGCATCAGGAAGACGATTGACTCAGCTGCCAGTCGACCCGTCGCCGCACTGGGAGTTTCAGGAACCCGTGCACTGCTGGGCTTCGTCGGGCTCATGTACTACCTGAGCCACTACGGCGATCGGAGCTACCTCTTCGGCCCGGGAGCCGATTCGGTCCTGCCGCACCGCCTCTTCCTCGAACAAATCCAGGAGAAGGGAAGCTTCAGCCTCTACGCCTGGAGCACGTCCGAAGTCTGGTTCGAAGCGGTCTTCCACCTCGGCGTGCTCGCCGCCCTGGCTGTGACCGTAGGAGTGGGAGGCAGAGCGGTTCTCGCGGCGCACGGGATCCTCCTCTGGTCGCTCTACGAACGGCAGTCGGCCTTCCTGGACGGGGGAGACAACCTCGCCCAACTCGTGATTCCGTTTCTGCTCCTGACGAACTGCTACCAGAACTTCTCGTTCTCGAGCGGAGTCGCCGACCGTGTCGTCGGACGACTCCCAGGGAGCGTGCGCGCACTCGGTGTTCCGCTGCACAACCTCGGAGTAGTGGCGATCGCCGTACAGATGTGTCTCGTGTACGTGGTGAGTGGTCTGTACAAGGTGCAGGGAGATGTGTGGCAGGACGGCACCGCGCTCTTCTACATCATGCGCGTTCCCGAGTTCGAGCTGCCAGGTTTGTCCAACCTCGTCTACAACAACGACCTACTCGTCTTTCTCGGCACCTACAGCACCACTTTGTTCCTGGTGTACTTCCCCATGGGGATCCTGGTGCCCAGCTTGCGCCCGTGGACTGCGGCGGCCTCCATCGCGTTCCATGTATCCATCGGCGTGTTCATGGGCCTCACCGCGTTCGCCCTGACGATGATCGCGTGCGACCTCATCTTCCTCTCCTCTGCGCTGTCCCGCGCGCGCCAGAGGGCACGGACCCTCCGCGAACGCTGGACACAGAAGCAGCCCGGGAGCATCCCGACGGTCACCGACCAGGACGCACCGGAAAGTGACACCCCGGCCCCTGCCCCCGTTCCCCAAGCTGCGAGGTGAGGGCCATGCGCAGCGTCCCCACCTGCATCATCGGCAGCTCCCACACCGCTCCGATCGTCACCGGCAAACACGATCCCGACAAGTACGCAGAGGTGGGCTCCTTCACCAAGGTCATCACTGGAACCATCCTGCAGCAGCTGGCCAAGCAGGGTGTCCTCACGGTTGACGACCCCGTCGAACGATGGCTCGACGTCCCGTCAGGAACCGGCATCACCCTGCGCCACCTCGCCGAGCACACCTCGGGTCTGCCTCGCCTGCCCCCGGGCACCTCTCGCCTCGACCCGTACCGGAATTTCACTGCTGACCGGCTGCGCCAACTGCTCACCGGTTTCGACCGGCTCACCGAGGGTCCCGCCGGGGAGCACGAGGAGTACTCGAACTTCGGCTACGCGGTGCTCGGGGCGGCACTGACCGCAGCAACGGGGCAGGAATACGACGAGCTCGTAGCCGTGCACGTACTGTCCCCGCTCGGCCTGCCGCCAGAGGCCATGACTGCCCGACCGCCACAGCACAGCAGCTTGCTGCCGACCGGATGGTTCGGCCGCAGGGTGAAACCGTGGACCATGACGGGAGCCATCTTGCCCGCAGGCGGCCTGTGGGCGAGCCCCCGCACGCTGTCACGTGTGCTGACCGGCCTCGTACTCGACCGTTCGCTCGGGGAACCCGGCCTCGGATGGCAACGTTCGGGGCCACTGCCCCTGATCTGGCACAACGGAGCGACAGGCACGGCGTCTTGCTTTGCCGGCGCCGTGCCTGACGGCCGCTGGACGGTGGTCCACCGCCTGAGCGGTTCGCCCGACGCGACGGACCGCACCGGCCTGGAATACCTACGCACAGCGCACTCCCAGTGAATCGAGAAGGGGTCACGATGCATGCACATATCCGAGCTGCTGTCATAACGGGCATCAGCGCCGTCCTGCTCGGCACGGCGGCCTCGGCTGTCGCCACAGAGAGCGCCGGAGCGTCGGGTCCTGTCCCCTGGTCGGCCCAGTACGCCACCGCTTCCGCCTCGGGTGAGCGGTGGACCGAAGGGACAGGCCCGACTCCGACCCTGGTGATCAAAGGGAAGCTGTCGAACTCCGCCGAGGGTTGCTACTCGCTGTGGACGAAGTTCCATGCCGACCTCGTGCCGGGCGTTCCACGCAAGCAGGCAGAGCTGTGCGGTCCGGGCAGTGTCCCCGTCGAGGTGCGGCGGTCCTACTCGTTCACGACCACCGGCAGCCTCACCGTGTGCAAGGGCACACAGAACACCAATCAGTGCGGCCCCTGGCAGAGTGTGACTTCATGGCCTGTCACCAAGCCGACGGGGTGACGTCAGCGAGACACTAAAACCGGCTGGGAGTTCAAGCGTCGAGACACAGTTCCGCCCATACGGTCTTGCCCACCGGGCGGCGGGACACCGACCCCCAGCGCTCGGCCAGGGCGTCCACCAGGAGCAGCCCCCGGCCGGACTCACCATCGGGAGACGACGAGGGCGCGGCCGTGGGCAGCCGCTTCGCGGAGGCGGCGTCCGCGACCTCGACACGCAGCACGCCCGCGGCCCGGTCCAGAGCGAGCCGGAGACCGAACTCCCGGCCGGGAACCCGACCGTGCTGTACGGCGTTCGCCGCGAGTTCGCCGACGACGAGAGCGACCGCGCAGGAGACGTCCGACGCCGGCGGGTGGCCCCGTTCCCCCATCCATCGGACGGCGTGACGCCGGGCGAGCTGCGCACCGCGCGGGGAGGAGGGGAACTGCAGCGAGAGCGAATGGAGTTCACGCTGCGGCATGTCTCCCGAGGTGGCGGTTTCTGTCAACACGGCCTGTCCGTCCCTTTCCGTCAGCTCGAGCTGCTCCGTTGCGCACACGAGTCATCACGTTCCGTGCTCAAGAGTCGGCCGATCGTCCTACGCTCGACAGAGGGCACAGCCTTACTTGTGCAGCCGTAAGGAACGGAAGTGATGCCTTGGCCAACGGAATTGACCCCAGTGCGTCGATGGCCGCACTGTTCGGTGCGCGGGTGCGCAGGCTCCGGACGGCGGCGGGGCTGACGCAGGCCGAGCTGGGCGACCGGACGCATGTGGTGAGCACGCGGATCACGCAGATCGAGCGCGCGTCCGGAGCGAAGCCGACGCTGGATCTGGCGCGTGCGCTGGACGCGGCACTCGGTGCGGAGGATCTGCTGGTGGAGCTGTGGCCTTATGTGTACCGGGAGGCGTTTCCGGACTGGTCGCGGAAGTTCATGGAGTACGCGGAGCGGGCGGTGGCCGTCCGGCAGTATGCGGCTCACGTGGTTCCGGGACTGTTGCAGACCGAGGACTACGCCCGGGCGGTACTCAGCCTGGACGCCCTGCTGGACAGTGAAGAGCAACTGGAGGAGCGCGTCGCAGCCCGTATGGGACGGCAGGATCGGCTGAGTTCGCCCGAACGGCCAGAGCTGTGGGTGGTCCTGGATGAGGCAGTACTGAGGCGTCCGATCGGCGGCCAGGCCGTGATGCGGAAGCAGTTGGCGCGTCTGCTCGACGCTTCGATGGAGCGGCATATCGCCGTACAGGTACTGCCGTTCGACCAGGGCGGACACGAGGCAATGGGCGGTTCGCTGACGATCCTGACCCTGCCGGACGGCTCAGAGATGGCCTACACCGAGGGCGCGGACTATGGCCAGCTCATCGAGGAACCGGTCAACGTCGGTCGCTACAAGGTGATTTACGATCGGCTGCGGGCGGCAGCCCTGCCCCCGGTCACGTCACTCGACATGATCCGGTCCACGATGGAGGGCGACTACCGTGGCTCGAATGTCCCGTCCCGATCTGAACGACGCCGCCTGGCGCAAGAGCAGTTACAGCAATCAGGCGGGCGGCGACTGCGTGGAGGTGGCCGACGGATTCCGGGCCGTCGTCCCCGTCCGTGACAGCAAGGCCCCGGCCGGTCCGACGCTGTGCTTCGAAGCCGCCTCCTGGGCCGCCTTCATAGGCGAGTTGAAGGCCGCACCGGGCCCTTGTCCGCGAGGGTCCGGTAGGCCACTGACCTCCTGAAAGAACCGGGGAAAGAACTACCCACCCACCCACCCTCCCGGCGCCGGAAGGCGGGCGTCACCCGTCCGAGTGACCGGCTTGCGGGGGCGGGTAACGGGCCGTTACGTTCGCCGCGACAACCGCAAACAGATACGGCCCCCGGCCGGGACGGCAATCCCGAACGAGGGCCTGACCGATCAGGAAGAACGCACTTCCCGATGGCTGACCCGCAGTCTAACGCGCGCCTGCGCGCCGACGCCGGAGCTCCGACTACCGGCGTGATCCACGTACGCACCCGCCTCACGGCCGACTTCACGGTGATCTCCAACGCCCTCGCCCAGCGACGCGGCAGCGCGGTCACGATCGGCGTCGCGGCGTACATCGCCTCGATGCCCGACGGCTCCCCCGTGACCATCACCGCTCTGTGCGAGCACTTCAGCGAGGGCGAGATCCTCATCTCGCGAGCGCTCAGAGAACTCGAATCGGCCGGATACCTGGAACGCCGCCGCGAACGCACGCCCACCGGGCAGGTACGCACCCGGACGTACTTCTACGACGTAGCGCGCGGCGAGGGCCCGGACGATCCGCCCGAGCCGCCGAAGCCCCGGCCACGGAAGCGGCTCACTGTCCCGGAAGCCCGACGGGAGGCGGCGCCCGCTCCCGCTCCTGAGGAGCCCGGCAGCCCGGCGCCCGCCCTCGCCGACGCCGACGCCGAGGCGGTCGCCGTACTGACCGCCCTGCGCCGGGTCGACCCCCGCCTGGTCCTGTCCGCGCAGGAGGCCGCCCGCCTGGCACCGGCCGTCGCCGAGTGGCTGGCGGCCGGTGTCGGGCCGCGGGAGATCACGGAGCTGCTGACCGTACGGCTCCCCGACCGTTTCCGGGCCCGCCCGGCAAGCGTCCTGGCCTTCCGCCTCCGGGAAACGCCGCTGCCGGTGCCGCCTCCGCCCCCGCTTCCCCCGAGCGTCGAGCGCCCGGCCGTACTGCCCTTCCAGACCTGCGACGGCTGCGAGCGCGCCTTCCGCGCCCCGGGGCCCGGACACTGCCGGAGCTGCCGGGACCGACTCGCCGGGGAATGCCTGCGTGCGGCGGGCTGAGCCGGTGGGCGGGTGTGCCGTTCGCCCCTGGGTGGCAGGCTTGATGTGCGACGATGCGAAACGCGGAACCGGACAATACGGCAGGAGGAGGTGGGGCATGGTCGACAGGTTCAAGGACGGACTTCTGACTCCCGCCGAAACCGCCTCCTACCTGGAGATCCCGCAGTCGACGCTCCATTCCTGGCTGAAGGGCAGGGCTGCCGGGGCGCCCCTGGTCCATCAGGTCGAGCCGCTGCGCAAGGGGCAGCCCTCGGTGCCGTTCATCGCGGTCGCCGAGGCTCACGTCCTCCGGTCGCTGCGCTCCCTCGGGCTTCGGATGAGTGAGATCAGGGAAGCCGCCGGCGCCGTACGGGACGCCTTCGCGACTCCGTACGGTCTCGTGTCGAAGCGGATCGCGACGGACGGCGTGGACATCTTCGTCGAGCATGGCCTCGGGGATCTCCGCAGGGCCCGAGACGGTCAGGCGCCCATCCACGAGGTGGTCTCCGACTACCTCCGCTACCTGAACTGGGAACCCGACGACGACTTCCCCTCCAGCCTGCGGCTGAGGCAGTACCCGGACTCCGTACCCGTCGTGATCGACCCGAGGTTCGGACACGGGACGCCCGTCGTGGCCGCGAACCGTGTCGCGGTCAAGGCCATCACCGACCTCTGGGAGGCCGGTGAGAGCGTCGAGGACATCGCGTACGACTTCGACATGACGCCCGAGCAGGTTGACGAGCTGTGCCGGGCAGTGGTGCGCCTTGCCGCCTGAGTTCTTCCTCGACCGCAATCTCGGACGTCGTGTCGCGGAGGGGTTGAGGGCGTGCGGCTGGATCGTTCACCGCATCGGTGACGTCTTCCCCGACGACGGACAGGACGTCGCCGATGAGGAGTGGATCGCGCACGGTCTCGACCAGTCATGGGTGCCGCTTTCGAAGGACGGCCGGATCAAGAGCCGGGATCTGGAGATCCGACCCGTCCTTGAGCGTGAGGCTGTGCTGTTCTACCTCGACAACCAGCAGTTGCGCAGTGTCGAGATGGTCGAACGGCTCGAGGCCCACCGTGAGGCGATCCACCGTGCAGTGAGCAGGGGCGGTCCTGCCGCCTACGCGGTACGACAAGACCGCATCGAGCGCACCTGGCCGGCCTGACCGTCCGTCGCCGGTCGGGCCGGCCAGGTGCGCCTAGAGCGCCGCGCTGAGCCGCTTCACGGCCTCCTCCAGCACCCCCGTCCGCTTGCAGAACGCGAATCGTACGAACGGGGCGCCCTCCTCGCGGTGGTCGTAGAAGACCGCGTTGGGGATGGCGACGACCCCGGCGCGTTCCGGCAGGGCGCGGCAGAAGGCGAAGCCGTCGTTCTCGCCGAGGGGGCGGATGTCGGTGGTGATGAAGTAGGTGCCCGAGGGGCGGAAGACCCGGAACCCGGCCTCCGTCAGGCCCGCCGCCAGCAGGTCCCGCTTGGCCAGCATGTCGGCGCGGAAGTCCGTGAAGTACGACTCGGGCAGCGAGAGGGCCTCGGCGACGGCGTACTGGAACGGGCCCGCCGAGACGTACGTCAGGTACTGCTTCGCCGAGCGCACCGCCGTGACCAGCGCCGGGGCCGCCGTCACCCAGCCGACCTTCCAGCCGGTGAAGGAGAACGTCTTGCCGCTGCTGGAGATGGTGACCGTCCGCTCGCGCATCCCCGGGAACGTCGCCAGCGGCACGTGCTCGGCGTCGTCGAAGACCAGGTGCTCGTACACCTCGTCCGTCACCACCAGCAGGTCCCGCTCCACCGCGAGCTCGGCGATCGCGGCCAGCTCCGCGCGGGTGAGGACCGTGCCGGTCGGGTTGTGCGGGGTGTTGATCAGCAGCAGCCGGGTGCGGTCGGTGACGGCGTCGCGCAGCTCGTCCAGGTCGAGGCGGAAGCGGCCCTCCTCCGCGTGCGCCCGCAGGGTGACCGGGACCCGGCGCCCGCCGGCCATGGCGATGCACGCCGCGTAGGAGTCGTAGTACGGCTCCAGGGCGATCACCTCGTCGCCGGGCTCCACCAGGGCCAGCAGGGCGGCGGCGATGGCCTCCGTGGCGCCGGCGGTGACCAGGACCTCCGTGTCGGGGTCGTAGGCCAGGCCGTAGCGGCGCTGCTGGTGGGCGGTGATCGCGGTGCGCAGCTCGGGGACGCCGGGCCCCGGCGGGTACTGGTTGCCGCGGCCGTCCCGCAGGGCCCGCACGGCGGCCTCCCTGATCTCCTCGGGGCCGTCGGTGTCGGGGAAGCCCTGCCCGAGGTTGATGGCGCCGGTGCTCAGGGCCAGGGCGGACATCTCGGCGAAGATCGTCGTCCCGAACTCGGCGAGCCGGCGGTTCAGGAGGGGGCGCGCGCTGGAGGTCATGCCGGTCATCCTGCGCCGAAGCTCTGGAGTTCCTCAACTCTGCTTTGGGTCGCTCGGGGGGCGGGCATCACCGCCTCACGCAAGAGCGAGGCGCCCACGGGGGGCCGCTTCGGGGGAAACGAAAGGAGGGTGACGCCATGGTCGTCGGCATCATCCTGGCGGTGGTCGGAGTCGTCCTGGTCGGGGCGCTGGTCTCCAAGGGCCGCAGGAACTCTTCCGGACGGACGACGCGTCGCGGGGCGTGGGCGTCCAGCGGTTCGAGCGGCAGCAGCGGCAGCTGGTGGGCCGGCGGGGGAGACTCCGGCTCCTCCGGCGGCGGCTCGTCCTGCGGAGGCGGGTCGTCCTGCGGAGGTGGTGGCGGTGGCTGCGGTGGCGGAGGCAGCTGACTGACGTCGGCCGTCCTCACGACGGGGAAGCCGCACCCACCGAACGCGGGGTCCGCACCTGGGCGGGCCCCGCGTCGCCGTGTGCGGAGTTCTCGGACAGACGACCCGTCGAATGTCTGTCGGGCGATTTCGGGTGGATCCTGGCAATATCCCCTGCCTGTAGGACAACTCCCGCCGCGCGAGCCCCGGCCCGGGCAGTACCTCCGGCAATTGCGGGCGTCAAAAGGTCATTTCGGGAGCAGGTCCCGACTCCAGGCTCCCGTCCGTCCCAGCTCCGGGCGTGGGCCGCGGCGCACCGGCGCACGCCTCCCCGGCACGGGCGCACGCCGTAGTTGAACAGGTGAGCTGTGGAGCCCTCTGAGGGATGGAAACCCTACGAACTTGGGTAAAAACGCTGTGGCAGCGCCACCGTTCATGATTCCCTCTAAGCCACCGACGCAGCCCCCCGGACGTCCTGCGGACACATCCTCCTGAAACCGGCCGACCGGCTTGCGTCGGGCCGACCTCCCCCGGTGCGACCGGGGCGCAGCGGACCCACCTCCCTCTCCTTGTGTGCTTGCGGAGCCTGATCCATGCTCACGACCCTGAACACCTCCTACACCGATACGCGCGCGGCCGATCTCGCGTGGGCCCTGGGGCGCGAGCCGCTTCCCGCACTGGCCGCGCTCGACCTCGAACTGGCGGACACCAAACTGCAGTTGCGGCTCCTGGGCGCATCCCACCAGGTCCTGCTGGAGGAGGAGCGGGGCATCTGCTCCGAGACGGTGGCCTGCATCGCGGGCAGCAGCACCCCGCTTCCGCTCGGCGTCGCCAAGCGGGTGGACGACTGGGAGTACGAGTTCGCGGCCCGGGTCGAGGTCCTCTCGCCCGGCTCCTTCGCGGGCCGCGCCCAGGAGTTGCTGGCCCTCGTCTCCGACCATCCGCACGGCCTCGTCGGCGTCTTCCCCGGCAGCCCGTACGCCTTCACGGCCCTGCTCGCCCAGCACCACGAGGGGCAGGTGCACTGGCGGACCTGGCACGCCTACCCGCAGGACGGGCAGTTGGTGGCGACCCGCACGAAGGTGGGGGTGCGGGTGCCGGCGGCGGTCTCCCTCAACTGACCCCGGCCGACTGCTGCCCGGCCCACCGAACCGCATGCGGCGAACCGAATCTCGTACCGTTCTCCGGCCTCTGTAAACCAGCACCACACGTGTGGGTGACGAACCGCAGTCGGGGCGTGACGTAACGTCGCAGGGTGATCGAGCCGCACGCGCCCGCCCCGCCCGGTTGCCCGCCGTCCTGGAGCGCCCCGGGCGGCCCCGGCGCCCCGGCGCGACTGCCCGTGCGGCCCGGCACCGGACGGTTCCTGGTCCTGGCGGGCGTGTTCGTCTGCGCGGCCTGCGGACTCGTGTACGAACTGGAACTCGTCGCGCTCGCCTCGTACTTGATGGGCGACTCCGTCACGCAGGCGTCCGTCGTGCTGTCCGTCATGGTCTTCGCGATGGGCATCGGCTCCCTCGCCGCGAAGCGGCTGCGCCCGCTCGCCGCGGCCGGCTTCGGTGCCGTCGAGGCCACCCTCGCGCTCGTCGGAGGGTGCAGCGCGATGGCCCTGTACGCCGTGTTCGCCTGGACCGGCGACTGGGGCGGATGGTGGGCCGACGGGCCGCGCTGCCTGCTGGTTGCCTTCTCCCTCGCCACCGGGCTGCTCATCGGCGCCGAGATCCCGCTGCTCATGGAACTGATCCAGCGCATCCGCCGCCAGGACGCGGGCGGCGCGGTGGCCGACCTGTCCGCCGCCGACTACGTCGGTGCCCTCGTCGGCGGCCTCGCCTTCCCCTTCCTTCTGCTGCCGTTCCTCGGGCAGTTGACCGGAGCGCTGCTCACCGGCGCCGTCAACGCGGTCGTCGGCGGTGCGCTGGTCCTCGGCCTCTTCCGCCGCGACCTGACCCGGCGCGCCCGCTGGCTGCTGCTGACCGGCAACGCCCTCGTCCTCGCGACCCTCGCCTCGGCAGCCCTCCTGGTCGACGACTTCGAACGGGCCGCACGGCAGGCGGTGTACGGCGGGGACGTCCGCGTGGCGCTCCAGACCGGGGTGCAGGAGGTCGTGCTCACCGGCGGCACGCACGGGCGGCCCCTCGACCTGTTCCTCGACGGCCGGCTGCGGGTCAGCGGACGCGACGAGCTGCGCTACCACGAGGCCCTCGTCCACCCCGCGATGAGCGGGCCGCACGCGCGCGTGCTGATCCTCGGCGGCGGGGACGGCCTCGCCACCCGCGAGGTGCTGCGCCACCCCGGAGTGGACCGGGTCGACGTCGTCGAACTCGACGCGGAGGTGGTCCGGCTGGCCCGCACCGACCCGGCCCTGTCCGCGCTGAACCGGCACGCGTTCGGCGACCCGCGCGTGCGGGTGACGGCCGAGGACGCCTTCGGCTGGCTGCGCGGAGCCACCCCGGCGACGTACGACGTGGTCGTCTCCGACCTGCCGGACCCGGGCCTCACGGCGAGTACGAAGCTGTACTCGCAGGAGTTCTACGGCCTCACGCGGCGCGTGCTGGCCCCCGGCGGCCGGCTCGTGGTGCACGCCGGGCCGGTCGCGGACGGCCCCCGGGCGTACTGGACGGTCGAGGCGACACTGCGCGCGGCAGGCCTCCGCACCGCCCCGTACGGCACGGGCAGCGGCCACACCGGTTTCGCCGCCGGGCCGGGCCGCACCCCCGCCGACCGCGCCCGGGCGCCCCGGAGCTGGGGTTTCGTCCTGGCCGCCCGCACCGACCCGCGGCTGCGGCTCGACCCGGACGGTCCGCGGCCGAGTGTCCTCACACAGGCGTCCCTGGCCGCGGGGGAACGGGCGGCGCGCAGGACGCGGATCGGGGGGCTGCCGGCGTCGACGCTGGTGCACCCGCGGTACTGAGAGTCCGGCGTCGGGCGGGCCCGGAGGATACGCCTGGTGGGGGTGGATCGGGGGTGAATCCCTCAGGCGGGGGTGCGTTTCGGGCTGTGCTGGGTAGAGTCCGTCGACATGGAGCACGAGGTGTTCGTTCCGGTTCCGGCCGAGCGGCTCAGGGAGGCACTGGACGACCCCGCGCGGGTCGCCCGGGCTGTTCCCGGGCTCCAGCAGGACGCCGGCGCCGAGCCCGTCGCCGGGCGGCTGAAGATCCGGGTCGGCAGCCACTCCGTCACCTACCGGGGTGCCGTACGGGTGTCCCGGCGGGACGACCGGGCGTACGCCGTCGAGGGCGAGGCGGAGGAGTCGCGCGGCAGCGGCTCGGTCAAGCTCGCCCTGCGGATCACCCTGCGCGAGGCCGAGGACGGCTGCACGGTCGTGTACGACGGCACGGCGTCCGCGGACGGACGGATCAAGGACCTCCCCGCGGACGCGGTGGAGGGTGCGGTCACCCGGCTGCTGAACCGTTTCGCGGAGCAGCTGGCCGCGGCGGCACCGGACGCGGGCGACGAGGCGCCGCCGCCCCCGGTGGGGGCCGGCGAGGGCGCCGGGGCAGAGGCCGAGGAGAAGGCCCCTGCCGACCCCGGTCTCACCGAGGAACCCCCGGCCCCCGGACGCCCCTCCGCCTTCGGCGCCGACGTCCCGCCCGCCTCTCTCGGACCCGAGGACGAGGAGGACGAGGAGGACATCGCCGAGGCGGCGCACGCACGGCGGACCATGATCGGGCGCAGCGCCGAGGAAGTGGACCACGCGCCGCCGCGCGGCCGGTACGCCCCCGTGCCCGCGCCGCAGACCGTGACGCCCCCGGGCCCGCTGCGCTGGGCAGCCCCGGCGGCCGCGCTGGCGCTGGCATCGGCCGTCGTGGCGGTCCGGGCCCTGCGCAGACGCCGCTGAGCCGCTCGGCATCCGGACCTGCCCGCCTCCCGAGCGGACATGGCCGAAGCACCCCGTAACCGGTGAGGCCCTCTTGATCACCGCAGTAGGGTCGTCCCGTGAGTGACGAAGACATCACGCTGACCGCGGGTGACGCGGAGGTGACCGTGCAGCCGGGCAACGGCGGCCGGGTCGGAGGACTGCGGATCGGCGGCGTCGAACTGCTCCGCCAGGGTGAGCGGTTCGGGTGCTTCCCGATGGTGCCGTGGTGCGGCCGGATCCGGGACGGACGGTTCCTGGACGGCGCCGCGGTGCGGCAGATGCCCCTCAACGCCCCGCCCCACGCCATCCACGGCACCGTCCGCGACGGCGCCTGGCGCGTCGCCCGCAGGAGCACGGACGAGGCCGTCCTCACGTACGAGCTCGTCGACCCCTGGCCCCACCCGGGCCTCGTCACCCAGATCGTCGCCCTCACCGAGGACGCCCTGACGCTGACCATGTCCGTCGAGACGTACGAGTCGTCCTTCCCGGCGCAGATCGGCTGGCACCCCTGGTTCAACCGGAACCTCGGCGGCGAGGACGTGACCCTCGACTTCGCCCCCGCCTGGCAGGAGGAGCGCGGCGAGGACCACCTGCCCACCGGCAACCGCCTCGACCCGAAGCCCGGCCCCTGGGACGACTGCTTCGGCATGCCCGGCGGCGTCGAGGCGACCCTGACCTGGCCCGGTCAGCTGGAGCTGAAGGTGACCAGCCGCCAGGAGTGGGTCGTCGTCTACGACGAGCAGGAGGCGGCCGTGTGCGTGGAGCCGCAGACCGGCCCGCCCAACGGGCTCAACACCATGCCGCACCTGGTCACGCCCCTGGAACCGCTGGAGGCCGGGACGACCTGGAGCTGGCGCCGCCTCTAAGCTGGGCGCCATGACGGACACTCGTGGCGCGCTGCTGCAGCAGATCAAGGACAAGGCCGTGGTGCACGGCAAGGTGACCCTGTCGTCGGGTCTGGAAGCCGACTACTACGTCGACCTGCGGCGCATCACGCTCGACGGCGAGGCCGCCCCGCTGGTGGGCCAGGTGCTGCTGGACCTGACCTCCGAGCTGGACTTCGACGCCGTCGGCGGCCTGACCATGGGCGCCGACCCGGTCGCCGCCGCCATGCTGCACGCGGCCGCCGCGCGCGGGAAGCGCCTGGACGCCTTCGTCGTGCGCAAGGCCGCCAAGGCGCACGGCCTGCAGCGCCGCGTCGAGGGCCCGGACATCGCGGGCCGCCGCGTGCTGGTCGTCGAGGACACCTCCACCACCGGCGGCTCCCCGCTCACCGCCGTCGAGGCCGTGCGCGAGGCCGGGGCCGAGGTCGTCGCCGTCGCGACCATCGTCGACCGGGCGACCGGCGCCGCCGAGAAGATCCAGGAGGGGGCCGGAGTGCCGTATGTCTTCGCCTTCTCGAAGGACGAGCTGGGCCTCGACTGACCAGGGCGTGGACGGTGGCCTGGACCTTCCGGCCAAGTCTGGAAAGATGGGGCCGACGATGACGTCGCACCCCAAGGTCTAGGTCAGGGCCGTTAGACACAGCAGTACGTCAACCCGCAGATACAAGGAGCGGACGCATGCCCATCGCAACTCCCGAGGTCTACAACGAGATGCTGGACCGGGCGAAGGCAGGAAAGTTCGCCTACCCGGCCATCAACGTGACCTCCACCCAGACCCTGCACGCGGCCCTGCGCGGTTTCGCTGAGGCGGAGAGCGACGGCATCGTCCAGATCTCCACGGGTGGCGCCGAGTTCCTGGGCGGTCAGTACAGCAAGGACATGGTGACCGGCGCGGTCGCCCTGGCCGAGTTCGCGCACATCGTCGCCGAGAAGTACCCGGTGAACATCGCGCTGCACACCGACCACTGCCCCAAGGACAAGCTCGACGGGTATGTACGTCCGCTGCTGGCGCTCTCCCAGAAGCGCGTCGAGGCCGGTCTGAACCCGCTCTTCCAGTCGCACATGTGGGACGGCTCGGCCGAGACCCTCGCCGACAACCTCTCCATCGCGCAGGAGCTGCTGGAGCAGGCCCGCGCCGCGAAGATCATCCTCGAGGTGGAGATCACCCCGACCGGTGGCGAGGAGGACGGCGTCACCCACGAGATCAACGACTCCCTCTACACCACGGTCGACGACGCGATCCGCACCGCCGAGGCCCTCGGTCTCGGTGAGAAGGGCCGCTACCTGCTGGCCGCGTCCTTCGGCAACGTGCACGGCGTGTACAAGCCGGGCAACGTCGTCCTGCGTCCCGAGCTGCTGAAGGAGCTGAACGAGGGCGTCGCCGCCAAGTTCGGCAAGGGCTCCCCGTTCGACTTCGTCTTCCACGGCGGCTCCGGCTCCACGGAGCAGGAGATCCGCACCGCGCTGGAGAACGGCGTCGTGAAGATGAACATCGACACGGACACCCAGTACGCCTTCACGCGCCCGGTCGCGGACCACATGTTCCGCAACTACGACGGCGTCCTGAAGGTCGACGGCGAGGTCGGCAACAAGAAGACCTACGACCCGCGCACCTGGGGCAAGCTGGCCGAGGCCTCCATGTCCGCGCGTGTCGTCGAGGCCTGCGGCAACCTGCGCTCGACCGGTACGAAGATCAAGTAGTTCCCGGTTCGCTCGCGTCGAGCCCGGCACCTCCTGTGGTGCCGGGCTCTTCCGTATGCTCCCTGCATGCCCGATGTCCGGTTGGCCTCACCGCGGGGCAAGTGGGTCCTGCTCACCACCGTCCTCGGCTCCAGCATGGCCATGCTGGACTCGACCGTCGTCAATGTCGCCCTGCCGCGCATCGGCCGCGACCTCGACGCGAACCTGTCCGCGTTGCAGTGGACGGTCAACGCCTACATGGTCACGCTGGCCGGGCTGATCCTGCTGGGCGGGGCGCTCGGGGACCGGTTCGGGCGACGCAAGGTGTTCGTCGTCGGTGTGGTGTGGTTCGCGGTGGCGTCGCTGCTGTGCGGGATCGCGCCGAACGCGGGCGTGCTGATCGCCGCCCGGGCCCTGCAGGGGGTGGGCGGAGCGCTGCTCACGCCCGGGTCGCTGGCGCTGATCCAGGCGTCCTTCCACCCCGACGACCGGGGGCGGGCGGTGGGCCTGTGGTCCGGCTTCGGCGGGGTCGGGGCGGCGGTCGGGCCGTTCGTCGGCGGCTGGCTGGTGGACGGGCCGGGCTGGCGGTGGGTGTTCCTGCTGAACGTGCCGCTGGCGCTGGTGTGCGTGCCGGTGGCCCTGCGGCACGTGCCCGAGTCGGGTGGGGGCACCGCCCGCTCGAGCGAAGCCGAGAGTGGGGGACAGAGGGCGCACGGGCGGTTCGACGTGCTCGGGGCCGTGCTGGGGGCACTGGCCCTCGCGCTGGTGACGTACGCGCTCATCGAGGCCGGTGGGGGCGGGGCGGTGGTGGCGGTCTCGGCGGTGGCCGGGCTGGCCGCGGCCGTCGCGTTCGTGGTCGTCGAGCGGCGCCGGCCCGATCCGATGATGCCGCCGGACATCTTCGCGTCCCGGCAGTTCACGGCCGTCAACATCGTCACGCTGTGCGTGTACGCGGCCCTCGGCGGGTTCTTCTTCCTGGCCGCGCTCCAGCTCCAGGTGGTCGTGGGCTACTCGGCCCTGGCCGCCGGTACGGCGCTGCTGCCGACGACCGTGCTGATGCTGCTGCTGTCGGCGCGGTCCGGGGAACTGGCCGACCGGATCGGGCCGCGGATCCCGCTGACGGTGGGGCCGCTGCTGTGCGCGGCCGGGATGCTGCTGATGCTGCGGGTCGGGCCGGGGGCGTCCTACCCGGCCGATGTGCTGCCGGCGCTGGTGGTGCTCGGGCTGGGCCTGGTCATGCTGGTGGCGCCGCTGACCGCGACGGTGCTGGGCTCGGTGAGCGTGACGCGGGCCGGGCTGGCCAGCGGCATCAACAACGCGGCGGCCCGGGCGGCGGGGCTGGTGGCGGTGGCGGCGTTGCCGCTGCTGACGGGGATGGGGGAGGAGGCGTACCGGGAGCCGGCCGCCTTCGACGCGGCGTTCGGGAAGGCGATGGGGTGGTGTGCGGGGGCGCTGGTGGTGGGGGCGGTGATCGCGGCCGCGGTGGTGCGCAGGCCGCCGCCGGACTGCAAGCGGCCGGAGTGCCTGCGGCAGGGCGGTGTGGCGGCGCCTCCGCTGGAGGGTGAGCCGGTGCGGAAGCGGCTGGCGTAGAGCCGTCCGGCCGATCCCCCCGCCCGCTGCGCTGCATCGGTCGGCATGGCGCAGACTTGACCTCATGTCCATTCACGAGAACCTTCTCGGGGGCCCGCCCCCGACCCATCTCCCCGACGACCCCGGGCCGCGGGAAATGCTCGCGTCGGGTGCCGCGCCCGTCGATGTCGCCGGTGCGCACCCCACCTCCTCGCTCGCCTGGGCGCAGCTCGCCGACGAGGCGTTCGAGCGGGGCGCGGCCGTCGAGTCCTACGCGTACGCCCGCACGGGCTACCACCGCGGCCTGGACGCGCTGCGCCGCAGCGGCTGGAAGGGCCACGGCCCGGTGCCGTGGGAGCACGAGCCGAACCGCGGCTTCCTGCGAGCCCTGCACGCCCTCGCCCGCGCCGCGCAGGCGATCGGCGAGCAGGAGGAGTACGAGCGCTGCTCCCAGTTCCTGAAGGACTCCTCGCCGACGGCGGCGCAGGTCCTGGGCTGATCACGGTCCGTGTACGCGAGGCCCGTCCGCGAAAGGCGGGCCTTGCGGTTTCGGGGGACGATTGCGGAAGATGCCCCTGGGGACCGGGGCCCCCGTGTCGGATTCGGCAGGGGCGGACCGCTACCCGGAGTTATACGCAGGAGACAGCGATGTCCCACGAGGCTCACGAGCCCGAGACCCCGCATCTCGACTTCCACGGCACGACGCCGTACGAGGACTACGTCAAAGCGGACGTGCTCACCCACCTCCAGCACACCCTCTCCGACGACCCCGGAGAAATGGTCTTCCTGGTGACGACCCAGGTGATGGAGCTGTGGTTCACCGTCATCGTCCACGAGTGGGAGACGGCGGCAGGCGCGCTCAGGGGTGACGACATCCCCACCGCCATCGCCGCGCTCAAGAGGTCCGTCCGCGAGCTGGAGGCGCTCAACCACTCCTGGAAGCCGCTCGCCCAGCTCACGCCGGCCCAGTTCAACTCGTACCGCAGCGCCCTCGGCGAGGGCTCCGGTTTCCAGTCGGCGATGTACCGGCGCATGGAGTTCCTGCTCGGCGACAAGTCCGCGTCGATGCTCGTCCCGCACCGGGGCGCGCCGCGTGTGCACGCCGAGCTGGAGAAGGCGCTGCACGAGCCGAGCCTGTACGACGAGGTCGTGCGGCTGCTCGCGCGGCGCGGCCACGACATCCCTCAGGCCGTGCTGCAGCGCGACGTCGCGCGGCGCTACGAGCCGTCGCCGCAGGTGGAGGCGGCCTGGACGGCCGTCTACTCGGGCGACGAGAGCGACGAGGTCGCGCGGCTGGGCGAGGCGCTGAGCGATGTCGCCGAGCTGGTGTGGCGCTGGCGCAACGACCACCTGGTCGCCACCCGCCGCGCGATGGGCGCCAAGACCGGCACGGGCGGCTCCGCCGGGGTGGCCTGGCTGGAGAAGCGCGCGCAGAAGAACGTGTTCCCCGAGCTGTGGACGGCGCGGTCCTATGTCTGAGACGGCGGAGCGCGCGCGAAAGCTGGACGCCGTCGACGAACTGGCCGGCAAGCGTGCCGAGTTCGTTCTCGACGCTGGTCCTGATCATGCGGCTGACGCCGCGGTCGTCTACCTCGACGGCAACTCGCTCGGCGCCCTGCCGGCCGCGGTCCCCGGGCGGGTCGAGGACGTCGTGCGCCGTCAGTGGGGCGAGCTGCGCATCCGGTCCTGGGAGGAGAGCGGCTGGTGGACGGCGCCCGAGCGGATCGGTGACCGGATCGCCCCCCTGGTCGGGGCGGCGCCCGGGCAGATCGTCGTGGGCGACTCCACGAGCGTCAACGTCTTCAAGGCACTCGTGGGTGCCGTACGGATGGCCGGGGAGGGCCGTGACGAGGTCCTCGTCGACGCGACGACCTTCCCCACCGACGGGTACATCGCCGAGTCCGCCGCCCGCATGACCGGCTGCACCCTGCGGCCCGTGGCACCGGCGGACGTGCCGGGCGCGCTGGGCGACCGCACAGCCGCCGTCCTCCTCAACCACGTCGACTACCGCACCGGCCGGCTGCACGACCTGCCCGGCCTGACGGCCGCCGTGCACGAGGCCGGGGCGATCGCCGTCTGGGACCTGTGCCACAGTGCGGGCGCGCTGCCGGTCGGGCTCGACGAGCACGGCGTGGACCTCGCGGTCGGCTGCACCTACAAGTACCTGAACGGCGGGCCCGGTTCACCGGCGTACCTGTATGTGCGGCGGGAGCTGCAGGACCGCTTCGACTCGCCGCTGCCCGGCTGGAACTCGCACGCCGAGCCGTTCGGCATGCGCACCGGCTACGAACCGGCCCCCGGTGCCCTGCGCGGCCGGGTCGGCACACCCGACATCCTCTCGATGCTCGCCCTGGAGGCGGCCCTGGAGGTCTGGGACGGGGTGTCGGTCGAGGCGGTGCGGGCCAAGTCCCTCGCGCTGACGGACTTCTTCCTGGAGTGCGTGGCGGCCCATGTGCCCGAGGGCAGGGTCGCGTGCGTGACGCCGGTGGCGCACGGGGAGCGGGGCAGCCAGATCGCCCTGCGCTGCGACGACGCCGCCGACGTGATGAAGCGGCTGATCGAGCGGGGAGTGGTCGGCGACTTCCGGGCGCCGGACGTGCTGCGCTTCGGCTTCACACCGCTGTACGTCGGGTTCGCCGACGTGGAGCGGGCGGCGCGGGTGCTGGCGCAGACGCTGGCCTGAGCGGCGGCGGGGCCGGGACGTCCGTGCGGTGTCCCGGCCCCCGTCACCGGAACGGCAGGCCCGTCCGACCTTCACCGAGCGTGACATCCGCATGTCCCCGCACGTCACGCGCCTGGTACCGTCCCGGCCAACGGCTGGAACCCTCAACTGGTCCGCCGCGTACGGTTCATCGCTGGAAGGTTGGAGCATGACGGACGACGTCGCAGCAGCACGGGCCGCTGCCGAGGAGAAGTCGGTCTTCTCCCACGCGCCCGTCGACCCCGACGCCACCGCGGCCTACGGCGACCACCCGGACCAGGTGATCGACTTCTTCGCGCCGCGCCGGGCGGGCGGCCCCGGGCCGGCCCCGGTCGTCGTCGTGCTGCACGGCGGTGCCTGGCGGGCGCCCTACGACCGGCGTCACATCAGCCCCTTCGCGGACTTCCTCGCCCACCGCGGGTTCGCCGTGGCCAGTGTCGAGTACCGCCGCGGCGGCGACGACGACGCTGTCGCAGGGCGCTGGCCCGACACCTTCGACGACATCGCCGCGGCGCTGGACGCCCTTCCGGCGCTGGTACGGGAGTTGCTGCCGCAGGCCGACCCGCGCCGTACCGTCCTCACCGGGCACTCGGCGGGTGGGCATCTCGCGCTGTGGGGTGCCGCCCGGCACGTCCTGCCGGCCGACTCGCCCTGGCGGGGTGGCAGCCCGGTGACGTTGCGCGGCGTCGTCGCCCTCGCCCCGATCGCGGATCTCGCGATCGCCGACAAGCTGGACGTGTGCCGCGGTGCCGCACGTCAACTCCTGGGCGGCGACGAGCACTTCGCGGAGCGCCAGCCGTCCGCGGACCCGGCGCTGCTGCTGCCCACAGGCATCGCCACCACCCTCGTCCAGGGCCGCACGGACCTCGACGTGCCGCAGGCGGTCGCCGAGTCGTACGCGGAGGCGGCGGCGAAGGCCGGAGAGATGGTGGGGGTGACGCTGCTGGAGGACGTGGGGCACTTCCCGCTCATCGACCCGGCGGCGGACGCGTGCGCGGTGGTGGTGGAGGAGATCGCGCAGCTGGCCTGGTGAGCGGCGGCACGAGCGGCTGCCCGACAGCGTCCACGGAGCCCTAGCAGCGGTCCCGGTCATACCCGTAGTACCTGAGAGCTACGCCGCAGGTGAGTTCCCCGGTGGGACGCGGACGAGGCGCCCCGCTCCGTAACTTCCCTTCCACGCAGACCCGATGGCCGGGTGCGCTGGAGAGGGACGACCATGGGGTCCGCACCGCAGTACCGCCGTGCCGACGGCGGGAGACGCCGCGCCGGCCGATGGCGCCGAGGCGCGCTCGCCGCCCTCATCACCGGTGCGGTGGTCGTCCCCCTGTCCGGGGCCGTACGACCGCAGACCCCCGCACCGGCCCCCGCCTCCCTCGCCCCCCTCAGCGCGTCGACGCTCGACGGGGCGTACGCGGCCAACCGGGCCAACGCCGCCGAGGCGGCCCGCACGGCCGCCGCCCACCACGACCGGGACCGCGCCGCGACGGACCGTCAACTGGCTCACTCGCGCCGGCACTTGCTCCGTTTCGACGGCCGCGGCTCCGGCCGGGTGACGGAGGTCCTGGGCGACCTCGCCCGGGCCGACCGCGTCGCCGTCCTGGTGCCCGGCTCCGACACCAGCCTCGACACCTACGGCCGGTTCCACGCGGCCGCCGCGGCCCTGCACCGGCAACTCGCCCGGCAGGCCCCGGCGGGCACGCGCACCGCGGTCGTGGCCTGGCTGGGCTACGAGACGCCGGGCACGGTCAGCACGACGGTCACGACGACCGGCAGGGCGGAGCAGGCGGCCCCGCTCCTGCGCGCGCTGGTCGCCGACCTGCGCGCGACGACCGGCGGCGGGACGCGCATCTCGCTGCTCTGCCACTCCTACGGCTCGGTCGTCTGCGGCCGTTCGGCCGCCGGGCTCGCCGTCGACGACATCGCGCTCGTCGGCAGCCCCGGCACCGGCGCGGACACCGCCGCCGCCCTGCACACCCGCGCCCGCGTCTGGGCGGCCCGGGGCGGTGACGACTGGGTGGAGAACGTCCCGCACCTCGACCTGGACCTGTTCGGCACCACCGTCGGCTTCGGCACCGACCCCGTCTCCCCGGCCTTCGGCGCCCGGGTCTTCACGGCGGGCGACGGCGGCCACAGCGACTACTTCAGACCCGGCACGGCCTCCCTGACCAACCTGGCCCGGATCGTCCTGGGCGAGACCAAGGCGGTGACCCATGACTGACATCGGCGTACGCGCCATCCGGCAGGGAGTGCGCCGAGGCGCCGGCCGCATCGGCGCGGCCACCCCGCCCGGCCGCGACCGGGCCGTGGACGCCCTGCGGGCCGCCGCCGTCCTCGGCGTCGTCCTCGGGCACTGGCTGGTCACGGCCCTGGTCTCCGACGGCCGTGCCCTGCGCACGGCGAGCCCGCTGCAGCACATGCCCTGGCTGACGCCCGTCTCCTGGATGTTCCAGACACTCGCCGTGTTCTTCCTGGTCGGGGGCCATGTCGCCACCCGCAGTCATGCTTCGGCCCGGGACCGGGGGATCCCGTACCAGCAGTGGCTGACGGCCCGGCTGTCCCGGCTGTTCAAGCCGGTCGCCGCCGTCCTCACCCTGTGGACGGTCGCCGCCGTCGCGCTGCTGCTGTCGGGCACCGAGTTCGGCACGGTGCGCACGCTGGTGAAGCTGGCCCTGTCCCCCCTGTGGTTCCTCGTGGTGTTCGCGGGCCTGACGGCGGCGACCCCGCTGCTCGCCCGGCTCAACCCGCTCTGGCCGCTGGCCGTCGTCCTGCACGTGGACCTGCTGCGCTTCGGCCTCGGCGGCCCCTCCTGGCTGGGCTGGGTGAACGTGGCGGCCGCCTGGATGGTGCCCTACACGCTGGGCGGGGCCTGGACCCGTGGCGAACTGGAGCGCCGCCGTGCGGGCTGGGTCCTGCTGGGTGCCGGGGCGGCGGTGACCGCGGCGCTCGTGGCGTGGGCGGGCTACCCGGCGGCCATGGTCGGCGTCCCGGGCGAGAGCAGGTCCAACCTGGATCCGCCGACGCTGGCCGTCGTCACGTTCGGCCTGGCCCAGTGCGGTCTCGCCCTGCTGCTGCGCGAGCGGCTGCGGCACGCGATGCGCGGGCCCGTGGCGTGGGCGGCGGTGGCGTGCGTCAACCTCTCCGCGATGACCGTCTTCCTCTGGCACCAGACGGCCCTGATGGCCACCACGGCCACCGGCCTCTTCGTCGGCCGGCTCCCCGGGCTGCACACCCGGCCCGACGACCTCGGCTGGGTCGGGGCCCGCCTTCTCTGGCTGCCCGTGTTCGCGCTGGCCCTCGCGGTCTGCCGGTCCGCCTTCCGCTCCTTCGAGGCAGGCGGCGGCGGGCGGGGCCGCAGGTCGCGGGTGGTGCGGGCACACCGTCCCGCCGACCGGGGAACAGCGGCGAAGGCGCGTCATGTCTAGGCTGGGCCGCGTGACGGACACGGGGGTGGGCCGCGCGCTGCGAGCGCGCGTCATGGGCTGGCTGCGGATACTGCGCCAGGACCTGTGGACCGTCCGGGTGGACCCGTTGCCGCCCTCCACCTGGGTGCGCTGGCTGCCGCACGGGCTGCTGTGCCTGGCCGCGTTCGGCATCACGGTCGGCGGCGGCGGCGACATGACGGACAACGGCCACCTGAGTTCCGGGTTGGCCCTCCTGATCGCGGGCGGTCAGGGCGGCGCCGTGGTCCTGGGGCTGTGGCGGCCGGTCCCGGCGTGGTGGCTGTCCCTGGGGGCGTTCGCCCTGGGCGCTGTCACGGTGCGCACCCGCATGGGCTTCGACCTGGAGACCTACACCTGGCCCTGGACCGCCGCGGGGATCATCGCCCAGTTGTTCGTCATGCTGCTGCTCGCGCTGCGGGTGCCCACCCGAGCGGCGGTGGCGGCCCTGACGGTGACCGCACTCCTGACCTACCTCTTCGAGAGCCTGTGGGTCGGGGAACCCTACGACACCACCGGTGTGCTCGCCGTCTCCCTGTTCACCGTCGTCGTGATACTCGGCACCGCCCTGCGCGGCCGGCGCGAGGCCCGCGCGGAGCTCGTCGAGCAGACCACGCTCACCGCCGAGGAACGCACCCGGCGCACCCTGCTGGAGGAGCGCAGCCGCATCGCGCGGGAACTGCACGACGTGGTGGCCCACCACATGTCGGTCATCTCCATCCAGGCGCAGGTCGCCCCGCACCTGGTCGAGAACCCGCCCGACGAGCTCAGGGAGAACCTCGCGGGCATCCGGCAGAACGCGCTTGAGGCACTGATCGAACTGCGCCGGGTGCTGGGTGTACTGCGCTCGGAGCACCCCGGGCCGGGGGAGCCGTTCGCCGACGCGGGTGACGAGAACACACCGCACGCCCCGCAGCCCACGCTCGACCGGCTCGACGCGCTGGTGGAGAACACCCGGGCGGCCGGACGCGAGGTCGTCACCGAGATCAACGGCGAGCGGCGTCCGCTGCCGCCCGGCGTGGAGCTGTCGGCGTACCGGATCGTGCAGGAGGCGCTGAGCAACGCCCTGCGGCACGCGCCCGGCGCGAGGATCACGGTCCGTCTCACCTACGAGGCGGACGGCCTGGAGGTGGAGATCGTCAACGGCCGCCCGACCGGGCCGCCTCCACCGTCGACGGGGGCGGGGCACGGACTGCTCGGCATGCGGGAGCGGGTCGCGATGCTCGGTGGCACCATGACGGCGCACCCGTGGCACTGGGACGGCTTCAAGGTCACCGCCTTCCTCCCGGACATCCCGCCCGCCGACGCCCCGGGCACCGACCACCTCCCGGCCCCCAGGAAAGGGACCTCATGACGAGCGGCACCGGCAACCCCATCCGGGTTCTCATCGTCGACGACCAGGCGATGGTCCGGCAGGGCTTCACCGTGCTGCTCGGCATCCAGCCCGACATAGAGGTCGTCGGCGACGCGAAGAACGGTGAGGACGGCATCGCCCTGGCCGCGGAGCTCGCCCCGGACGTCGTCCTCATGGACATCCGTATGCCCGGCATCGGCGGCATCGAGGCCACCGAGCGCATCACCGCCGCGCACCCGGACATGCGGGTGCTGGTGCTCACCACCTTCGACCTCGACGAGTACGTGTACGACGCGCTGCGCGCCGGAGCCTCCGGGTTCCTGCTGAAGGACGCGTCGTCGGAGCAGCTCGCCGAGGCGGTCCGGGTGGTCGCGGCCGGGGAAGCGCTGCTCGCCCCGGTCATCACCCGCAAGCTGATCGCCGAGTTCTCCCGGCTGGACGGCAAGCCCCGCGCCCCGCTCAAGGAACGTGTCGGCGATCTGACCGAGCGGGAGACGGAGGTGCTCGCGCTGATCGCGCAGGGCCTGTCGAACGCGGAGATCGCCCGGCACCTGTTCGTGGCCGAGCAGACGGTGAAGACCCACGTCGGCCGGATCCTGGTGAAGCTGGGCCTGAGGGACCGGACGCAGGCGGCGGTGTTCGCGTACGAGTCGGGGCTGGTGCGGCCGTCGGGGTACTGAGGGGTGGCCGACGGGACCCCGTAGTACCTGAGGGGGACGCCGAGGAACCCCTCTCCAAGGGGACGACCGGGAGCCGGGGGCCGCATACCGTTCTGTACGTGACCGAGACGACTCACACGCAGACCACGCCGCCGGGGGCCGGGGCCAAAACGCGCAGCCCGGAGTACCGGGTGGCCGTGGACTCCCTGCGCGGACTGCGGCAGGACCTGATCCACGACGCGTTCGCCTACCGGCCGCTGCCGCGGAGGAGCATGGACGGGCGGATCATCCGGCGGCTGCCCGGCCGCCTGCGGGAGTACGCGACCTGGACGCCGCACGCCCTGATTGCCGTGGCCGCCCTGATCACCCTGCTCATCACCGGCGCCGACGCCGACGGCCACGTGCTCCTGGTCGGCCCCTTGACGGTGATCCCCGTCCTGCTGACCATGATCCGTCCGGTCGGAGCGTTCTGGGCGTCCATGGCCTCCACGCCGCTGGCCGTGCTGCTCGGCAGCAACTGGGGCGAATGGCCTTGGGCCGCCGGCAGCTTCGTCTGCCACCTGACCGTGCTGACGGTCGTGGCCATGCGCACCAGGCCGCGTACGGCCGGGTGGATGTGGGCGCTGACGGCCCTGTACGCCCTGATCGCGGACAGCGGCATCGGCCCGACCTACCTCTACGGCACCAACTCCGCCCCCATGCTGATCTTCTCGGCCATGATCCTGCTCTGCGTCACCGTGTGGCACATCCGCCGCCACGCCGAGCAGGAGGTCACCGCCCAGCAGACGGTCACCGCGCACGAGCGCTCCCGCCGCACCCTGCTGGAGGAGCGCACCACCATCGCCCGCGAGCTGCACGACGTCGTCGCCCACCACATGTCGGTGGTCGCCATCCAGGCGGAGGCCGCGCCCTACCGGGTGGAGAACCCGCCGCCGGAGCTGGAGAAGGCCTTCGCCACGATCCGGGAGAACGCGGTGGCGGCCCTGACCGAACTGCGCCGCGTCCTGGGCGTCGTCCGCGCCGAGGACTACGAGGTCCCGGACGCCCCGCAGCCGACGCTCGCCGACCTGGAGGGGCTGCTGGCCAACGTCCGGGAGGCCGGGCTGACCGTGGAGAAGGCGGTGACGGGGGCCGTGCGGGAGCTGCCGCAGGGCGTGGAGCTGTCGGCGTACCGCATCGTGCAGGAGGCCCTGAGCAACACCCTGCGGCACGCGCCGGGGGCCACCGCCCGGGTCGAGATCGGGTACGTGCTCGGCGGCCTGGGGCTGCGCATAGTCAACGGCCCGCCGCCCAACCCGAGCCTGGTCAAGCCCTCGCCGGGTGCCGGGCACGGCATCACGGGCATGCGGGAGCGGGTGTCGATGCTGAACGGCGAGATGACGGCGGGCGGCACGGACGACGGAGGTTACGAGGTGGCGGTGTTCCTGCCGGTCGCCCTGCCGGGCGAGGACGACGCATGACCATCCGGGTCCTGATCGCGGACGACCAGATGATGGTGCGCGAGGGCTTCTCGGTCCTGCTGAACGCGATGCCGGACATCGAGGTCGTCGGCGAGGCGGTGAACGGCCGTGAGGCCGTCGCCAAGGTGCGCGAGCTCACCCCGGACGTGGTGCTGATGGACATCCGCATGCCCGAGCTGAACGGCATCGAGGCGACCCGCGAGATCGTCGCCGCCGACGGCGCGGCGAAGGTGCTGGTGCTCACCACCTTCGACCTCGACGAGTACGTGTACCAGGCCCTGCGCGCGGGTGCCTCCGGCTTCCTCCTCAAGGACGCCTCGGCCCGCCAGCTCGCCGACGGGGTGCGCGTGGTGGCGTCGGGGGAGGCGCTCCTGGCCCCCTCGGTGACCAGGCGCCTGATCACCGAGTTCTCCAAGCTCTCCGAGAAGCCGCGCCTGATGCCCTCGGCGCAGGGGGCCTACGGGGATCTCACCGAGCGGGAGACCGAGGTGCTGGTCCTCATCGCGCAGGGCCTGTCGAACTCGGAGATCGCGGAGCGGCTGGTGGTCGCCGAGTCGACGATCAAGACGCACGTCAGCCGGATCCTGGTGAAGCTGGGCCTGCGGGACCGCACCCAGGCGGCGGTGTTCGCGTACGAGGCACGGCTGGTGACGCCCGGATAGCCCCCGGCCTCGGTCAGCCGTGCGGGACAGCCCCGGCGCGGGCAACCGTCCCGGACAGCCGGGGGACGTCGCCCCGCAGGCCCTCGGCCCCGGGGCGACGCGGACGGATCAGTCCAGCTGCATCGGCGTGCAGTCGCTGACGTACGACTTGGCGACCCAGCCGGTGGTGCCCTTGGCCAGCCCGCTCTTGGACTTCTGGCCGAGCTGCAGCTTGATCCAGGAGCCCTTGGTGGCGAGCTTCTTGCCCCAGTCGTTCTTGTGCAGGATGCCCTTGGACGCGTAGCCGGTGCCGGCGCCCGTGCGGAAGTTCACACCGCTGCTCTTGTAGACGTAGTAGTAGACGTTCGGCTTGCAGGGCATCTCGGCGGCGGTGGCGGCCGGGGCGCCGACACCGACCGCGCCGGCGGTCAGCGACAGGGCCAGCACGGCCGAGGCGGCCAGACGGGCGGGGACGCGGGTGCGGAGCTTGGCTCGCTGCTGTGTCATGTAGTTCATTTCCTTGCGAAGACTCGTGCCGCTCACACGGCCAGGCCAGCTTAATGATCTTGATGTCGCAAGATCGTCTCCGTCGTGTCCCTGCCGTGTGAAGGAACACCCCTGGTCAGAGAGGGGGTTCGGGAGCTAGCGTCCCGGCATGGCTGCATTCGACCCGTGGGACCAGGCGTTCCTCGCCGACCCGTACCCCGCCTACGCCGAACTGCGTGCACTGGGCCGCGTGCACTACTTCGAGCCCACGAACCAGTGGCTCGTCCCGCACCACGCGGACGTCTCGGCACTGCTGCGCGACCGGCGCCTCGGCCGGACGTACCAGCACCGGTTCACGCACGAGGAGTTCGGCCGCACCGCGCCCCCGCCGGAACACGAGCCGTTCCACACGCTCAACGATCACGGGATGCTCGACCTGGAGCCGCCGGACCACACCCGGATCCGCCGCCTGGTGTCGAAGGCGTTCACGCCGCGCACGGTGGAGCGGCTGAAGCCGTACGTCCGGGGCCTGGCCGACGAACTGGCGTCCGCGCTGGTCGCGGCGGGCGGCGGCGACCTGCTGAAGGACGTCGCCGAACCCCTCCCCGTCGCGGTGATCGCCGAGATGCTCGGCATCCCGGAGTCCGACCGGGCCCCGCTGCGCCCCTGGTCGGCGGACATCTGCGGGATGTACGAGCTGAGCCCGTCCGAGGACACGGCGGCGAGGGCGGTCCGGGCGTCGGTCGAGTTCTCCGACTACCTGCGCGACCTGATCGCGGCCCGCCGCAAGGAGCCGGGCGATGACCTCATCTCGGGGCTCATCGAGGCCCACGACGAGGGCGACCGGCTCACCGAGCAGGAGATGATCTCCACCTGCGTCCTGCTGCTCAACGCCGGCCACGAGGCCACGGTGAACGCCACGGTCAACGGCTGGTACGCGCTGTTCCGCAACGAGGCGCAGCTGTCGGCCCTCCGCGCGGACCACTCCCTGGTCCCCTCCGCGATCGAGGAGCTGATGCGCTACGACACCCCGCTCCAGCTCTTCGAACGCTGGGTCCTGGACGAGATCGAGATCGCCGGCACGACGATCCCCCGCGGCGCGGAGATCGCCATGCTCTTCGGCTCCGCCAACCACGACCCGGAGGTCTTCACCGACCCGGGCCGACTCGACCTCACCCGCACGGACAACCCCCACATCTCCTTCAGCGCCGGCATCCACTACTGCATCGGCGCACCCCTGGCCCGCATCGAACTGGCCGCTTCGATGGGGGCGTTGCTGGAGAGAGCACCGACGCTCCGGCTCGCTGCCGAGCCCGAGAGGAAGCCGAACTTCGTGATCAGGGGGTTGGAGGGGCTGGCCGTCGAGGTGGGGTGATCGCGATCGGTGCGGGCACCGCGTCACGCCGGCGCCCGCCTGCGAGGGGAGGCACCATGACCGGCGGTACGCCGACCGATCACGTCGTCATGTCCCGCCGCCGCAACCCCGCCAGCCCTCCGGCCACCAGCAGCACCGCCACCCCGGTCAGCACCAGCACCGGACCCCACGCCATGGAGCCGCCCGGCAGCTTCGGCAGATGCCCGAACGGCGAGACGTCCAGCACCGCCTGCGGTGCATCCAGCGCGGGCCCGACCCAGCCGATCAGAAGCACCGCCCCGGCGACGCCCCACGCCGCCAGGGCCGCCCGGGGCAGGACCCCGTGCAGCAGCACCGCCACCCCGCCGATCACCCACACCGCCGGAAGCTGCACCAGGCACGCCCCCAGGATCGGGCCGGCCTCCTTGCCGTAGCCGACGGCGAAGCCGAGCCCGGCCAGCAGCATGATCAGGGCGGCGCCGCCGAAGGCGATCACCAGATGCCCCGCGGCCCAGCGGAGCCGCCCCACCGCGTTCGCCAGCACCGGTTCCGCCCGGCCCGAGGTCTCCTCGCCGTGCAGGCGCAGCACCGACGCCACGATGTACAGCGCCGCGATCAGGCCCAGCATCCCGACCATCGACGCCAGGAACGCGTCCGTCAGGCCCGACTGGCCGCCCATCCGCTCGAAGATCCGCCGGGCGTTGTCGTTGTCGCCCACCAGATCGGCCGCACCTTCGGTCATGCCGCCGTAGACGACCCCGGCCAGGAAGAAGCCGACGCTCCACCCCAGCACGCCGCCCCGCTGCAGCCGCCAGGCCAGGGCCCCCGCGCTGCCCAGGCGGCCGGACGCCGGGCCCGGCCGGGTCGGCAGGAAGCTCATGCCGAGGTCCCGGCGGCCGGCCAGGGCGTAGGCCACCGAGCCCTGGAGGGCCACCGCCCCGGCGAGCAGGGCCAGCACCCACCAGCGCTCGGACGCGTACGGCCGCACGTTCTCCAGCCAGCCCAGCGGCGACAGCCAGGTCAGGACCGACGAGCCGTCGTCCGTGGCCGAGTCGCCCGCCGCACGCAGGACGAACGCCGTCCCGAGCACCGCCGCCGTCAGACCGCGGGCGAGCCGTGCGCTCTCCGTCAGTTGGGCGACGATCGCCGCCATCGTGGCGAAGACCATCCCGACCCCGGCGATCCCGAGCCCCAGGGCCAGGGCGCCGGTCGTGCCCCGGCCGGCCAGGCCCGCCGCCACCAGCAGCGCCAGTACCGCGTTCGCGACCGCCGCCGCCAGCAGGGCCGCCGTCAGGGAGGCCCGGCGGCCCACCATCCCGGACGCCACCAGCTCCTGCCGGCCGCTCTCCTCCTCGTCCCGGGTGTGCCGTACGACGACCAGCAGACTCATCACGGCCGCCAGGGCACCGGCGTAGATGCCGACGCGCCAGGCCGTCAGGGCGCCCAGCGAGTCGCCGAAGACCGGGCCGACCATCGCGCGCAGCGAGGAGTTGGTCTCCATCTGCCGGACCAGGTCGGCGCGTTCGGCCGCCGTGCCGTACAGGCCCTCCAGCGTGCCCGGCATGGAGAGGACCATCAGGGCGTTGACCGCGATCCACACGGGGATCATCAGCCGGTCGCGGCGCAGCGCGAAACGCAACAGGACGCCCGTCCCGGCCAGTTGACGCGAGCTGCCGGGCCGCACCGCGAAGGCCGTCATCGGGCCGCCGCCTTCGACTCGCCGGCCTCGGCCGCTTCTTCCTGGTAGTGCCGCAGGAACAGTTCCTCCAGCGTCGGCGGTGTCGACGTCAGCGACCGTACGCCCGACTCGCTCAGCGACCGCAGGACGCCGTCCAGCCGGTCGGTGTCGACCTGGAGCCGGACGCGGTGCCCCTGCACGTCGAGGTCGTGCACACCGGGCAGCTCCGCCAGGCCGTCGGGCGGGCCCGCGAGCTCGGCGACGACGCTGGTGCGGGTCAGATGGCGCAGTTCGGCGAGCGAACCGCTCTCGACGGTACGGCCGCCCCGGATGATGCTCACCCGGTCGCACAGCTCCTCGACCTCGCTGAGGATGTGGGAGGAGAGCAGGACCGTACGGCCCCGGTCGCGCTCCTCCTCGACGCAAGCCTGGAAGACCTCCTCCATCAGCGGGTCCAGGCCCGAGGTCGGCTCGTCCAGGATCAGCAGGTCGACGTCCGAGGCGAACGCGGCGACCAGGGCGACCTTCTGCCGGTTGCCCTTGGAGTACGTGCGGCCCTTCTTGGTGGGGTCGAGTTCGAAGCGCTCGATCAGTTCCGCGCGGCGCCTGGCGTCCAGCCCTCCGCGCAGCCGGCCGTAGAGGTCGATGACCTCGCCGCCGGAGAGGTTGCGCCACAGCGTCACGTCCCCGGGGACGTAGGCGATCCGGCGGTGCACCTCCACCGCGTCCGACCACGGGTCGCGGCCGAGCACCTGCGCGGCGCCCGAGTCGGCGCGCAGCAGACCGAGCAGCACCCGGATGGTCGTGGACTTTCCGGCGCCGTTGGGGCCGAGGAAGCCGTGGACCTCGCCGGCGGCGACCTCCAGGTCGAGCCCGTCGAGAGCATGCGTCCGCCCGAAGGACTTGTGCAGTCCGGAGACGGTGATGGCCTTCGTCATGCTTCAGAACGTACGCTTCCTTCAGAAATTTGTGAAGTTAAGGAACCCTATAAATCATCGATAGGATGGGCGGATGACGGAATCAGCCGGGAGGGACCGGGACGCGGAGGCTGTGTCGAGGTTCGTCGAGTCCTTCGCGGCGCAGCTCGTCGAGGCCGGGATGCAGCGGATGCCCGCCCGGGTCTTCGCCGCGCTCCTCTCCTCCGACGAGGGCTCGATGACCTCAGCCGAGCTGGGGGAGCAGCTGCGGATCAGTCCGGCGGCGGTGTCCGGGGCGGTGCGCTACCTGGCCCAGACGCACATGGTCTCGCGCGAGCGGGAGCCGGGCTCGCGCCGGGAGCGCTACCGGGTGCACGGCAACCAGTGGTACGAGGCGCTGACCAACCGCGAGGCCGTCATCAAGCGCTGGGAAGGCGCCCTGCGCGAGGGCGTCACCAGCCTCGGCGCCGGTACCCCGGCCGGCCGCCGCATGGCCGAGACGCTCGCCTTCTTCGAGTTCATCGAGGTCGAGATCGTGGAGATGATGGAGCGCTGGCGCGTGCACCGGGAGAAGACGTTCGGGCAGGAATGACCAGCCGGTGCGGTTCACGGCCCCGCCGGCACCGTCAGCCCCCACGCCCCCTCCCGCACCACCCACGTCCGGGTCCGCACCGGTCCCGACACCACCGTGTCCGCGCGGTAGCGGAAGTGCGCCCCGGACACCGTCACCGTCCTGCCCTGCGCCAGCAGCGGCGAGGCCTCCGCGCCCACCGACACCGGTCTGACCTCCACCGACGCGACGCCCGCGGCGGCGGGTGACACCGACACCGCCTCCACCGGCTGGTTCAGGTCGACGAGGGTCTCCCCGTCCACCTCGACCCGCAGCCGGGATGGCCCCGGCTCGGGTGCGGCGGCGAGCCGGGACGGGCGGCCCGCCGGAACCAGCGTCCGGACCAGGGACTGGCAGGTCCGCAGCCACGGGCGGCCCGGCAGCCCGTCCGGATCCGGCGCGGACCGCGGGCCCGTCCCGGACGGGAAGGGCCGCAGCGGCGGTATCCGCAACGCGCCGAGCACCACCCCGTCGCTGTCGTCGACCATCAGGTCCATCCGCCGCTCGACCCCGTCGAGCACCGCCCGCGCCGCCGCCACCGTCCCCGTCGGCACCCCGAGCGACCGGGCCAGGGACAGGGTGCCCCCGACCGGCACCACCGACAGCGCGCATCCGGCCAGCTCCCGGTGCCGGTGCAGCAGCGCCACCGCGCGGATCAGCGCCCGGTCGTCGCCCACCACCACCGGTCGCCGCGAGCCCCGCCGGGCCAGCGCCCGGGCGAATTCCTCCGGCCCCTCCGGCAGGCACAGCTTCATGCCGGCACCTGCGCCGAGCACGTCTTTCGCGATCCGAACGGACTCGCCGTCCGACTTACGGGCGACCGGATCGACCACCACCAACAGCTGCTCGGACGTCGCGGAAGTCGCCACCTCGGCCATGCCTCGCTTCCTCGGGTAGCATCTTTGTGCAAGAGCCCCTTGCGCTATTGCGCCAGGGGCTTCGTCTATTCCGGGGCATCCGGTCCGACGGTTGGCGGCCAACGGCGGTCGCGGTGCACGCGGCTGCGATCCTGCGCGTTCGCCCTCGACCATGGACATGCCCCGCCCGGAAGGGGTGTACGCGCGTGCCCGCACTTGTGCTGCTCGGTGCTCAGTGGGGTGACGAAGGCAAGGGAAAGGCCACCGACCTTCTCGGTGGCTCCGTGGACTATGTAGTGCGCTACCAGGGCGGCAACAACGCCGGCCACACGGTGGTCGTCGGTGACCAGAAGTACGCACTGCACCTCCTCCCTTCCGGAATCCTGTCTCCCGGCTGTACGCCGGTCATCGGTAACGGCGTCGTCGTCGACCCGTCGGTCCTGCTCTCCGAGCTGAGCGGTCTGAACGAGCGTGGCGTCGACACGTCCAAGCTCCTCCTCAGCGGTAACGCGCACATCATCACGCCGTACAACGTGACGGTGGACAAGGTGACCGAGCGCTTCCTCGGCAAGCGGAAGATCGGTACGACCGGGCGCGGCATCGGCCCGACCTACGCCGACAAGATCAACCGCGTCGGCATCCGCGTGCAGGACCTGTACGACGAGTCGATCCTCACGCAGAAGGTCGAGGCGGCCCTCGACGTCAAGAACCAGATCCTCACCAAGCTCTACAACCGGCGCGCGATCGCCGTGGACCAGGTGGTCGAGGAGCTGCTCGCGTACGCCGACAAGCTCGCGCCGTACGTTTCCGACACCGTCCTGGTCCTCAACCAGGCGCTGGAGGAGGACAAGGTCGTCCTGTTCGAGGGCGGCCAGGGCACGCTGCTCGACATCGACCACGGCACGTATCCCTTCGTCACCTCGTCGAACCCGACGGCGGGCGGTGCCTGCACGGGCGCCGGTGTCGGACCGACGAAGATCAGCCGGGTCATCGGCATCCTCAAGGCGTACACGACCCGGGTCGGCGCCGGTCCGTTCCCGACGGAGCTGTTCGACGAGGACGGCGAGGCGCTGCGCCGCATCGGCGGTGAGCGCGGTGTCACCACCGGCCGTGACCGCCGCTGCGGCTGGTTCGACGCGGTCATCGCCCGCTACGCGACCCGCGTGAACGGCCTGACCGACTTCTTCCTCACCAAGCTCGACGTCCTCACCGGCTGGGAGCAGATCCCGGTCTGCGTGGCGTACGAGATCGACGGCAAGCGCGTCGAGGAGCTCCCGTACTCCCAGACCGACTTCCACCACGCCAAGCCGGTCTACGAGATGCTCCCGGGCTGGAACGAGGACATCTCCAAGGCCAAGTCCTTCGGTGACCTGCCGAAGAACGCCCAGGCGTACGTGAAGGCGCTGGAGGAGATGTCCGGTGCTCCGATCTCCGCGATCGGCGTGGGCCCGGGCCGGGACGAGACGATCGAGATCAACTCGTTCATCTGACCCGCACCCGCACCCGCATCCACAGGCCGCCCCCCGTGCACACGGGGGGCGGCCTGCGTGGTCTCGCAGGGAGAGTTGCCGGGAACGGGCATACGCTGAAGCCATACCCCCGCGTGCGTCGACCAGGAGAAGGTGAGTGCGATGCGCGTACTGCTCAAGGCATGCATGGACACGGAGAAGGCCAACGAGGCCATCCGGAACGGCACCATGGGGAAGCTGCTCCAGGAGTCGCTGGAACAGATCAAACCCGAAGCGGCCTACTTCACCTCCGACCACGGCAAGCGCACCGCTTTCCTGGTCTTCGACATGCAGGACAGCTCGCAGATGCCGGTGCTCAGCGAACCGTTCTTCCTCCACCTCGGCGCGGAGATCACCTACACGCCGGTGATGAACGTCGAGGACGTGCAGAAGGGCCTTTCCCAGCTGGGGCGCTGAGCCGTCGGCTCAGCTGAAGACGATCATCGACCCCTGGGCGAGGCTGCGGGTCACGGCCGCGTGCAGGCCGAGCCAGACGTGCCGCTCACGGGCGAACGGACTCGGGTCGTACGGGGCGGGGACCGCGGGTTCCTCCAGCTCCGTCGGGGCGAGCGGCGGCTGGGGGGCCGCCGGCGGGTTGGCCGGGTCGATGCCGATGACCGGGGCGACCAGCTCCAGTTCCCGCAGCAGGGCGTGCGAGGAACCCAGCGGGCCACCGCCGGCGAGGAGATCGTCGTCGGCGAGCGGGCTGGGGAAGTCGACCGGTACGTAGGCGCCGGCGTGGTCGTAGTGCCAGACCAGGTGCGACTGCTGCGCCGTCGACTCGAACATCTCCAGCAACTGCTCGTAGTCGCCGCCGAGTTCGTCCACGGGCGTCACCGGCAGGCCGCACACCTGGAGCAGATAGGCGCGGCGCAGGAAGTGCAGCGCGTCGTAGTCGAAGCCCGCCACGGGGGCGACGTCGCCGGACAGGCCCGGCATGTACTGGTACACCGGCACCGGGGGGAGCCCGGCCTCGGCAAGCACCTTGTTGTATTGCGCGAGTTCCTCGGCGAACGGGTTGTCCGGCGTGTGGCACAACACGTCGACGAGCGGTACCAGCCACAGGTCACAGGCCAAAGAAGGCTCCTCGCTCAGCGCGGTGGTCGGGTAGCACGGTGGTCAAGAAGGGTAGCGGTGCGGCACGGTCACGGCTCCCGCCGTGCATGTCCCATACCCATACGGACAGCGCCGACGCGGGTCATCCGGGAGCGAGCCGCTCGATCAGGGCGAGCGAGTGCGTGTTGTACGCGGCGATGATCACCCGGGCGGCGTCGTTGTCGCCGGCGATCAGGGCCTCGACCAGCTCGGTGTGACCGGCCCACAGCTCGCCGCGCAGATCGGTGAGCCGGCGCAGGTGCTGCACTGCGCAGACCCAGGTCTGCACACGCAGCCGGTGCAGGAAGTCCGCCAGGTAGGGGTTGCCGAAGCAGGCGCCGAGCTCGCGCCAGAAGCGCAGGTCGTAGCCGATGAGGACGGTGAGATCACCGGCCGCGGCGGCCCGCTGCGCCTCCTCGCCGCGCCTGCGGACCCCGGCGACGACGGCGGCGGCCCGCGGATCGTCGGGCCGCACGGCGTTGGGGCGCCCCTCGGTCAGCGCGAGGAACATCCCCTCGATGACCAGCCCGCGGGCCTCGATCATGCCGCGGAAGTCGTCGACCGAATACTCGTGGACCCGGAAGCCGCGGTGCTGGTCGGCTTCGAGGAGACCCTGCGCGGACAGGTCGACGAGCGCCTCGCGCACCGGCGTCGCGGAGACCCCGTACTGCTCGGCGATCTCCTTGACCGTGAACTCCTGCCCCGGCTGGAGCCGCCCGGCCAGCACCTCGTCACGAAGGGCGTCGGCGATCTGCTGCCGCAGGGTGCTGCGCGTCACGGCGCCGTTGCCGGAGCTGGCGGGCATGGTCAGGGCGTCTCCCTCGTCGCGTTCGGGTGGCGTGCGCGTACACGCAGGTCTACGAGCACGCCACCTTACGCGTTCGAACGGGACGCGAGGATGTCGGTTACTGACGGGTTTACAGGTGTTTACCCGGTGTACTCGTCCGCCACCGACAGCGCCGCGTCCAGCGCGGCGAGCCCTTCCTTGAGCTCCGCCTCGCTGATGTTGCAGGGCGGCACGACGTGCGTCCGGTTCATGTTCACGAAGGGCCACAGTCCGCTCTTCTTCGCGGCGGCGGCGAAGGCGGCCATGGGGGCGTTGGCCTCACCGGCCGCGTTGTACGGCACCAGCGGCTCCCGCGTCTCGCGGTCGCGGACCAGCTCCAGCGCCCAGAACATGCCGACGCCGCGCACCTCGCCGACGCTTCTGTGCCGCTCGGCGAGCGCCCGCAGCTCCGGCCCCACGACGGACTCGCCCAGCCGGGCCGCGTTCTCGACGACGCCCTCCTCCGCCATGACCTTGATCGTCGCGACGGCGGCGGCGCACGCCAGCGGGTGCCCGGAGTACGTCAGACCGCCCGGGTAGGGCCGCTTGCCGAAGGTCTCCGCGATCGCGCCGGAGATGGCGACCCCGCCCAGCGGCACGTACCCGCTGTTCACGCCCTTCGCGAAGGTCAGCAGGTCGGGCGTGACGTCGAACAGGTCCGCGGCGAACCACTCACCGGTCCGCCCGAACCCGGCCATGACCTCGTCCAGGACGAAGACGATCCCGTGCTTGTCGCAGATCTCCCGCACCCCGGCGAGATAGCCCGGCGGCGGGACCATGATCCCGGCCGTGCCGGGGATCGTCTCCAGGATGATCGCCGCGACGGTCGAGGGCCCCTCGAAGGCGATCGTCGTCTCCAGGTGCTCCAGTGCCCGCGCGCACTCCTGCTCCTCGGTCTCGGCGTAGAAGCGGGAGCGGTAGAGGTAGGGCGCCCAGAAGTGCACGACCCCGGCCGTGCCGCTGTCGGAGGCCCAGCGGCGCGGGTCGCCGGTGATGTTCACGGCCTGCTGCGTACCGCCGTGGTACGAGCGGTACGCCGAGAGCACCTTCGGGCGGCCCGTGTGCAGACGGGCCATCCGGATCGCGTGCTCGACGGCGTCGGCACCGCCGTTGGTGAAGAAGATCTTGTCCAGGTCGCCCGGGGTCCGCTCGGCGATCAGCCGGGCCGCCTCCGACCGCGCCTCGATCGCGAAGGCGGGCGCGAAGGTCGTCATCCGCGCCGCCTGCTCCTGGATCGCGGCGACGATCTTCGGGTGCTGGTAGCCGACGTTCGTGTAGACGAGCCCGCTGGAGAAGTCGAGGTAGCGCCGGCCGTCGTAGTCCCAGAAGTGCGACCCCTCGGCACCGGCGACGGCGAGCGGGTCGATGAGCTCCTGAGCGGACCAGGAGTGGAACACATGGTCACGGTCGGCGGCCTTGACGGCGGCGCCGGCTTCGGGGTTCGGCTGAGGGGTCATGCGGGCGAGCGTAGGTGCGGGGGAGAGGGCGGTGAAATCGGCGGCCTGTCTGGCGTCGGCGGCGGCCCCCCGACAGGTTGTCCAGGCGGGTGGCCAGTATTGACAGCGTGCTGTCTTCTCGACAGAATACTGTCATAAGCGCACGGGAATCGAGGAGGAGCCATGAACACCACCGCCCGCAAGCCCGTCCATCTCGCCGTCTACGACACCCTCGCCGACTGGGAGACCGGCCACGCCACGGCCCAGCTCGCCCGCGCCGGCCACGAGATCCGGACCGTCGGCCCGTCCACCGACCCGGTGAAGAGTGTCGGGGGCCTGCGCATCCAGCCCGACCTGGCCCTGGACGGCCTGCGCCCCGAGGACAGCGCGCTGCTGATCCTGCCGGGCGCCGACCTCTGGGACACTTCCGGCGACCTCGCCCCCTTCGCCCGCAAGGCCCGGGCCTTCCTGGACGCGGGCGTCCCGGTCGCCGCGATCTGCGGGGCCACCGCCGGACTCGCCCGGGAAGGCCTGCTCGACGACCGGGACCACACCAGCGCGGTCTCCTTCTATCTGGCCGCGACCGGCTACGCGGGCGGCGGCCGCTACGTCGAGGCCGACGCCGTCACCGACGGCGACCTGATCACCGCGGGCCCGACCGAGCCCGTCGCCTTCGCCCGGGAGATCCTCCGGCTGCTCGGGGTCTACGACGGTGAGGTGCTGGACGCCTGGTACCGGCTGTTCCACGACTCCGACGCGGCGGCGTACGCGGTGCTGGAGAAGGCCGGCGCGCTGTGAGCCGGGAGCGTCAGGACCTGCTCAGCCGCAGCGCCCTCGGGGTGTTCCGGCTCAACGGCCAGTTCCTCGGCATCGCGGAGGAGCTGGCCCGGCCCGCCGGGCTGACCGCCGCCTGGTGGCAGGTGCTCGGCGCCGCCCTCGGCGAGCCGCTGCCCGTCTCCGGCATCGCCCGCGCCATGGGCATCACCCGGCAGAGCGTGCAGCGCATCGCCGACCTGCTGGTGGAGCGGGGGCTCGCGGAGTACCGGCCGAACCCGGCGCACCGCCGCGCCAAGCTGCTCGCACCGACCGCGGAGGGCCGTGCGGCGATCGCGCGGATCGACCCCGGGCACGCGGCGTTCGCCGACCGGCTGGCCGAGGCGTTCGGGGAGACGGAGCTGGCGGAGGCGGTGCAGGTGCTGGAACGCCTGTCCAAGGTGCTCGACCAGGTGGGTCCGCCTGTTACGGAACCGTAGAGTTCGCCCAGGCCATCCCGCCTCGGCCCCGCACTATTCTCGATCCGTTGCTCACGTGTGGGGGGAAGGCGGCTGAGCGATGGAGAAGCTGGGGCCCGGGGATCCACCGGGTATTGGTGCGTACCGGCTGCTGGCGCGGCTCGGCGCCGGCGGGATGGGGCACGTGTATCTGGCCCGCTCCGAGCGGGGCCGTACGGTCGCCGTGAAACTCGTGCGCGAGGAGCTGGCCGCGCAGGAGGAGTTCCGGGAGCGGTTCCGGCAGGAGGTGCAGGCGGCGCGGCGGGTCGGCGGGTACTGGACGGCTCCGGTGCTGGACGCGGACACCGAGGCGGCGGTGCCGTGGGTCGCCACGGGCTATGTCGCCGGGCCGAGTCTCCAGCAGGTCGTCGGGCACGACCACGGTGCCCTGCCCGAGCGGACGGTCCGCATCCTCGCGGCCGGGCTCGCGCACGCGCTCAAGGACATCCACGCCGCCGGCATCGTCCACCGCGACCTCAAGCCGTCCAACGTGCTGGTCACCATCGACGGCCCGCGCGTCATCGACTTCGGCATCGCACGCGCCCTGGAGACCGTGACGGACGGCGGGCTCACGCGGACCGGCGCGCTCGTCGGATCGCCCGGCTTCATGGCGCCCGAGCAGGTGCGCGGCGACCGCATCACCCCGGCGTGCGACGTCTTCTGCCTCGGCTCGGTCCTCGCCTACGCCGCGACCGGCACCCTGCCCTTCGGCACCGCCAACAGTGGCGTGCACGCCCTGATGTTCCGCATCGCCCAGGAGGAACCGGACCTGGAGGGCGTCCCCGAGGGCATCGCCGACCTCGTCCGGGACTGCCTGCGCAAGGATCCGTCCGCCCGGCCCTCCCTCGACCGCGTCCTGGAACGCACCGGCGCGGACGACACCGTCTCCGACGGCCGCGCCCTCGACCCGTGGCTGCCGAGCGCACTGGTCGCCCAACTGGGTCGGCACGCGGTGCGGTTGCTGGACACGGAGGACCCGGAGGGGGCCGGCTCCGCCGGGGGAGCGGGTGCTCCTGAGCCGGCTGCCGGCCGGCAGGGGCCCGGCCCCGACGAGAACCCCGGCCCCGGCCCCACCCCCGAACACGCCCCCGCCGCCGACGAGTCGTCGCCGCGCCCCGCGCTGCCCCCGGCCCCCGCGACGGCGCCCGCCGCGGCCCCCGGCCCGCCCCCGCCGGGTCTGCCGGGCGAGGGTCCGCAGGTGAACCATCTGCCCACCATGGTCGCGGGGCAGAGCGCGCCTCCGGTGCCCCGGCAACTCCCGGGCGCGGGCGCCCCGTCCCACCCGCAGGTGCAGACGCCGCAGCCCCCGTACCCGGCGTACGGCTACCCCCAGCAGCACCCCCAGCCCGGCGCCCCGGGCCTCGCCCCGCCCCACCCGGCCTACGGTGGCCTCGGCTCCACCCCGCCCTACGGCCCGCCGCCGTACGGCACGACCCCGCCGTACGGCCCCCCGCAGCCGCAGCCGCCGCGAGGGAACGGCCGTTCCACCGCGCTGCTCGTCGTGATCGCCCTGGTCGTCGCGCTGGCCGCGGGCGGGTCGGTGTACGCGCTGATGCAGGGCGGCGACGACGACCGGGCCGACGGCGGCCCCGGCCCCACACAGGGCACGGGCGCGCCGACCACACCGGGCCCCTCGCCGACGACCTCGCAGCCGGACGGCTCCCCCTCCCCGGCGGACGGCACGATCCCGACCGGGTACCTCGGCACCTGGACCACGACCATCGACAACGCCGACGGCGAGCACAGCCGTTCGCTCACCCTCCAGCAGGGCGAACCGGGCGACACGGTCCTGTCCCTCGTGGCCGACGGCCCGACCAAGGGCGGCGGCAGCTACCACTGCGTGTTCGAGGGGAAGCTGACCGCGGAACCCGGCGCCGACGGTGCGCTGAAGATCGGCCCGTCCACCGTGAAGGTCGGCCAGCCCCGCACCGCCTGCACCCCGGGCGCGGCCACCGAGGTGACCCTCCTCCCGGACGGCACGCTCCAGCGCGTGAACACGGGCAGCGGGGAACGGCTGACGTACACGAAGCAGTGACCAACTCCCCTCGCCTCTGAGGTCGTTGAACGTCAGGCGAATTCCGGCCGACGAAAACCGGATAGGCGCGGTCACAGCCGTACGGTGACCGGACGATCGAATCGTCCGGGCGGCAGCGGGGGCACCCACGATGGAGTGGTTGAGCGCGGAGAACCTCGTGGCCGTGGCCACGGCCCTGCTCGGCATCATCGCCTCGGGCGTGATGGTCTGGTACGAACGCCGGGTACCGCGCCGCAAACGGGTCGGCTACCGCGTGCAGATGGACAACCCCATCGGCGACGACGTGCGCTCGGGCCGCGCCAACCGCCGCCTCGGCCTGTTCGACGAGGCTCCCGACATGTCCGACGCGACCCTGGTCCTGCTGCGCATCGAGAACGACGGCTCGCAGGGCATCGACCGCGACGACTACACCGGCCCCGAACTCCACGGCCTGACCGCGGTGTTCACCGGCCGCACCGTCCGCGGTGTCTCCGTCACCCAGCCGTCGGACGCCGACCACCTCATGGACCACTTCACCGCCGGCGGCGGCTTCGCCTACGACGAGAACACCCTGCGCATCCCGCGCGTCCCGCTCAACCGCGGCGACCACTTCAAGCTGCTCGTCCTCCTCTCCGGCGGCGACGTCGGTGACGAGATCCGGCTGGTCGGCGGCCTGCGCGACGGTGAGGTGCACCCCAACCGCAGCGCCACGCCGGACGACACGCCCCCGCTGTTCAGCCGGGCCGCGCGGCTGATCACCATCGCGCTCACGGCGAGCGTGGTCGCCCTGGCGGCGATCGTCGTCGCCCAGGACGACACCCCGCCCCCGATCGGCTGCGCGAGCGGGACCCTCACCCTCACCGGCTCGACCGCCTTCGCGCCCGTTCTGCGCGAGGTGGCCGGGAAGTACGAGCGGGACTGCGGCGGCGACCCCGTCATCGAGGTGGACGCGCACGGCTCGACGGCGGGGATACGCGAGCTCACGGCCGCCGGTGCCCAGGCGAAACGGGACTCCCGGGGCGCCCCGCCGGTCGTGGCCCTGTCCGATGGCCCCAAGCCCGCCGGCCTGCCCGACCTGCGCGAGAACCGGGTGGCGGTGTCCGTCTTCGCGCTCGTGGTCAACGACGACGTACGGCTGACGAACCTGTCGACCGACGACGTCCGGCGCCTCTACCGGGGCGAGATCCGCAACTGGCGCCTGCTCGGCGGCCCCGACCTGCCCGTGCACCTCGTCAGCCGGGACGCCAACTCCGGGACGAGACAGGTCTTCCAGCGCCGGGTGCTGGGCCGGGGCGAGATCGCCAACTCCTCCGTCGACTGCGTACACAAGGACGACCCCACGGCAGCCGTCATCCGCTGCGAGCTCGACTCGACCGAACAAGTGCTGGAGACGGTCGCCGACCTCCCCGGCGCCGTCGGCTACAGCGAACTCAACCTCGCCGCCCGCGCCGAGGGCCTGCACGCGCTGCGCCTGGACGGCGACCCGGCCTCGGTCGACGCGATCGAACACGGCACGAGCGACTACCCGTACCGGGAGATCGAGTACGCCTACACCTACGGCCGGCCCCCGGCCGACTCCCTGGCCTCCAGCTTCCTCACGTACCTCGCCCGAGGCAACGGCCAGGACGTCATCCGCACCCACGGGCACGTGCCGTGCTGGACGCCGGAGGGCCTGACGCTGTGCGCGCAGGACGGCGGAAGCTGAGGCTCCTCACCGCGGCTCGGGCGGCCGCTGCCGAGGCATGTTCGGCCGCGCACCCCCCGCCGGAGGCACCGCGAACCGTCCGTTGACCCCCACCTCGGCCCCGCGCCCCGGCCCCGGGAACACCACCGTCTGCAACCCCACCGGCGCGGCGCCACCCGCCCGGAACTCCCCCATCCAGTCCGCCGTCTCCACCCGGACCAGTTCCGTCATGTCCTCGGAGAACCTCCGCAGCACGCCGAGGCACCGCTCGGCGGCCTCGCCGGCCGTCCCCTCCGCCGGTCCCAGCACCTCGCGCACGCTCTCCGCCGCCCAGTCGAACTGCAGCGCCTGCAGTCGCCGCTGCACGGCCTGCGCGGTGGCCACGTCCCGCATCCACCCGGACGTCACCCCGAAGTACTTGTCGACGGCCACGCACGCCGCCCCCAGCAGCAGCGCCAGGCACCCCCAGGGCGCGATGCCGCCCGCGACCCCGGTCAGATCCAGCAGGGGCAGTGCGACCCCGGTGACCGCCCCGGCAGCGGCTCCGCAGCGCAGCACCCGCGCGCACCGGCGCTTCCACACCCGGTCCGCGAGATACCAGGCCGCCGTCCGCAGCGCCCCGCGCTCCACCCACCGGTACAGCTCGTCCAGCCGGAGGGCCGGCTCGCCCCAGTCCCCGAGCGGGAAGACCCGCCCGGTCAGATCGCCCGGCCGCAGCCCGGCCGCCGCCTGCTCGCCCCGCCCGTCCTGAGGCGGCCCCTCGGGCTGCATCTCCGGCTGACCCACCCGGCACTCCTCACTGACCACGAATGACCACGTACGGTTCACCCACCGATCACGCTGCGCGATGGACGAAAGCCCGCATCCGGAACGCGCCCGACCCTTCCTACCTCCCAATGGGTGGCGAAGGCGTCGCTTTCGCCTCTTTTCCGCCCGGAAGTATTCCTTGATCAGGTATAGGGCGCGAGGTGGACTCACTCGAAAGAGTGCTGGGGCGACGGCAGCCCCGACCACGTAGGCTCGTGCCGAGCGGGAAAACCCGTACCGAGCAAGGAGCTGATCGTGATCCCCGGTGGTGGCCAGCCCAATATGCAGCAGCTGCTCCAGCAGGCCCAGAAGATGCAACAGGACCTGGCACAGGCGCAGGAGGAACTGGCGCAGACGGAGGTCGACGGGCAGGCGGGCGGCGGTCTGGTGACGGCCACCGTGACCGGCGCCGGCGAACTGCGCGCCCTGAAGATCGACCCGAAGGCGGTGGACCCGGACGACACCGAGACCCTCGCCGACCTGGTCGTGGCGGCCGTCCAGGCGGCCAACGAGAACGCGCAGACGCTCCAGCAGCAGAAGCTGGGCCCGCTCGCGCAGGGTCTGGGCGGCGGAGGCATCCCCGGCCTGCCGTTCTGACCCGGCGCACCGCCTTCCTCGGACAGGCGGCAGACAACTACGGTACGTACGGGACGGTGCGTACCGACCCCGAAGACCCAGGAAGGGCAGTCCGTTGTACGAAGGCGTGGTCCAGGACTTGATCGACGAGCTGGGACGGCTGCCCGGCGTCGGTCCGAAGAGCGCCCAGCGGATCGCCTTCCACATCCTCCAGGCGGAACCGACGGACGTGCGGCGTCTCGCGCAGGCGCTGATGGAGGTCAAGGCGAAGGTCCGCTTCTGCGCGACCTGCGGCAACGTCGCACAGGAGGAGCTGTGCAACATCTGCCGCGACACCCGCCGCGACCCGGCCGTCATCTGCGTGGTCGAGGAGCCGAAGGACGTCGTGGCGATCGAGCGGACGCGTGAGTTCCGGGGCCGCTACCACGTCCTGGGCGGCGCGATCAGCCCGATCGACGGGGTGGGCCCCGACGACCTGCGCATCCGGGAGCTCCTGGCCCGGCTCGCCGACGGCACGGTCACCGAGCTCATCCTCGCCACGGACCCGAACCTGGAAGGCGAGGCGACGGCGACGTACCTCGCCCGCATGATCAAGCCCATGGGCCTGAAGGTCACCCGCCTGGCCAGCGGCCTCCCGGTGGGTGGGGACCTGGAATACGCGGACGAGGTCACCCTCGGCCGCGCCTTCGAGGGGAGACGACTCCTAGATGTCTGACGCCACGCTGCACGCGACCGACCACAACCCGGACGACTTCGCGGTCCAGATCGCGGACCAGATCGAGAGCTTCCTGGTCGCCGTCACGGAGGTCGCCAAGGGCGACGAGCCGGAATCGGCCGTGCCCTTCCTCCTCCTGGAGGTGTCCCAGCTCCTCCTGGCCGGTGGCCGGCTCGGCGCGCACGAGGACATCGTGCCCGACGAGCGCTACGAGCCCGACTCGGGCCCCGAGCCGGACGTCGACGAGCTCCGCGAGAACCTGGCCCGCCTGCTGGACCCGATCGACGTCTACTCCGAGGTCTTCGACCCCTACGAGCCCCGCAAGGCCCCGGTCCCGGCCCGCATCTCCGACGACCTCACGGACGTCATCACGGACCTGCGCCACGGCATGGCCCACTACCGGGCCGGCCGCACCTCGGAGGCCCTGTGGTGGTGGCAGTTCTCCTACTTCTCCAACTGGGGCTCCACCGCCTCGGCGAGCCTGCGGGCCCTCCAGTCGGTCCTGGCCCACGTCCGCCTCGACCAGCCCCTGGCCGAACTCGACGGCCTGGACACGGACCAGGGCATGGGCGACGACACGCTGGAGATCGAGGCGGGCCGCGTCATGGCCGAGGAGATCGCCGCACCGCTGGGACTGCGCCCGGCGAAGTAGCCGTGCGGCTCCACGGGTTGACGCCCGGGAGCCGCACGTAGGCTCCGTGCGGCGGCACTTGTGCCTCGGCCGCTCCCGGGAACCCCGTCATCTCTCCGGTCCCGAGGAGCGACGCCGTAGGTCAGAGCCGTACGGCCGTGCCGGTCACGCCGATTCCCGTGTCCGCCTCCGCCGGCACCGTCACGGTGATCGTGCTCGGCCGTCCCATGTCCTCGCCCTGGTGAACGGTGAGCGTGGCCGGAGTGGGGACGAGGCCGAACTCGCGCAGGTAGCCGCCGAACGCGGCCGCCGCCGCTCCCGTCGCCGGGTCCTCGGTCACACCGCCGGGCGGGAACGGGTTGCGGGCGTGGAAGACGGTGGGTGACTCCCGCCAGACCAGGTCGATCGTGGTCCAGTCCCTGCGGGCCATGAGGGCGGTGAGCGCGGCCATGTCGTAGTCCAGGTCCGCCAGCCGGGCCCGGCTCGCGGCGGCGAGGACCGGGTGCCAGGCCCCGGCGAAGGCCACCCGGGGCGGCAGCGCCGGGTCCAGGTCCCCGGCGGACCAGCCCAGGATCGCCAGCAGCTCGGCGAGGTCGGCCTCCTCGACCGGTGCCGAACGCGGCGCGACGCTCACCAGGGTCGCCACGAGGGCGCCGTCCGCGGTCCGGTCCGTGGTGACGGTGACCGGGCCCGCCGCGGTGCGCAGCAGCAGCCGCCCCGTGCCGTGCCGCTCCGCGTGCGCCACGGCCGTGGCGATCGTCGCGTGGCCGCAGAACGGCACCTCCGCGAGCGGGCTGAAGTACCGGACGTCCAGGGGGCCGTCGCCGGACTCCACCACGAACGCCGTCTCCGAGTAGCCGACTTCGGCCGCCGTCGCCAGCATCACCGCGTCGTCGACCCCGCTCGCGTCGAGCACCACCCCCGCGGGGTTACCGCCCTTGGGATCCGTGCTGAACGCCACGTAGCGCAATATCTCCATGCCCAGACGGTAGCGGCGGGCCTCCCCATCACGCTGTGTGTTTTGGAGTCTCCTTGTACGTCCCCTGTATGCGGGCTGCACGGCCCCTGGCCGGTGTGACGCGAGTCTGGAGTCACTTCCCCCGCAGCCGACGCGGAGGCAAGCCGACTCCCTTCGATCTCACTGGAGATGTCATGAACTCTCACCCCGCCCGCCGGCGCATAGCCGTCGCCGCCGCCACCGCGGTCCTGGCCGCCGGCACCTTCGCCCTCGGTGCCGGGGTCGCCGGAGCCGACGCCGGGAGCAGGGCCGGGAAGCACGCCAAGCCGGTGACCAAGGCGCAGGTGCTCGGGCTGTTCGACAACTGGAACGCCGCGCTGCAGACCGGAGACCCGAAGAAGGTCGCCGACCTGTACGCGAAGGACGCGGTCCTGCTGCCGACGGTCTCCAACCAGGTCCGCACGGACAGAGCCGAAATCGTCGACTACTTCGAGCACTTCCTGCGGAACAAGCCGTTCGGCACGAAGGTCGAGTCCGTCGTCAACGTCCTCGACCGCGACACCGTCATCGACACCGGTGTGTACGAGTTCGAGCTCACCGACCACGACACGGGCGCGAAGAGCACGGTCAAGGCCCGCTACACCTACGCCTACGAGAAGCAGCCGAACGGGAAGTGGCTGATCGTGAACCACCACTCCTCGAAGATGCCGCAGGGCTGAACAGGGTCAGCCGCCGCCCCGGTGGGACGCCCGTAGCGTGATCGTCACGCACAGGCCGCCATCCGGAGCGTCGGTCAGCGCCACGGTGCCGCCGTCGTCCGTCGCCAGCTGCTTGACGACGGCGAGACCGAGGCCGGAGCCGGACTTCCCGGTCAGGCCCTGGCCACGCCAGAAACGGTCGAAGGCACGGGACTTCTCGGCGTCCGACATGCCGGGTCCCTCGTCCAGGACCGACACCCCCACCACATCGCCCCGGGGCTCCACCCGCACGGTGATCGTCCCGCCGTCGGGCGAGACCTCCAGGGCGTTGGAGAGCACGTTGTCCAGCATCTGGTCCAGAGCACCGGGGCTGGCCAGCACAGACGGCCGGCCGTCGATACTCCCCCTGAGCGCGATGGTGACTCCGCGCTCGTCGGCGGCCGGCCTCCACACGGCGAGCCGTTCCCGCACGATGTCCATCAGCGGGAGCGGCTCGGCCGCCGTCACCTTCGCCTCGGCCCGGGCCAGCACCAGCAGTCCGCTGACCAGCCGGCTCATCCGCACGACCTCCGCCGTCGCCTGCTCCACGTCCTCCCGTACGAACTCGTCGTCCACCCCGTCGGCGATGTTGTCCAGGGACAGCCGCAGGGCGGTGAGGGGCGTGCGCAGCTGGTGGGAGGCGTCCGCGACGAAGATGCGCTGGGCCGCGATCAGGGTGTCCAGGCGTTCGGCGCCCTGGTTGAGGGTGCGCGCCAGGGTCTGGGTCTCGGGCGGGCCCGTCACGGGGGAGCGGGCGGTCAGATCGCCGTCGCTGAACTTGCTGGCCATGTCGTTGAGCTGGCGCAGCGGCCGGGTCAGACGCCGGGCCACCGCGACGCCGAGCAGGGCTGCCACCCCGAGCACGAGCACGGCGAGGACCGCCCGGAAGCCCCAGATCTTCCACAGCCGGCTGGTCATCTCGTCGGTCGAGTACACGACGCGCACGGCGCCGACGACCCGGTCCGTGCCGGTCGCGCGGGCGGGCACCGTGATCACCAGCTCGGGGCCCCAGATGACGGAGGAGCCCCAGTCGGTCGTGGGTGTGCCCTCCTTCAGGGCCTTGGTGAGTGCCGCGTCCGCCGCCGGCCGCGGCAGGTCCGCCGGGCAGTTCGCGGTGCGGGTCACCTGGATCTCGTCGTCGTAGGCCTTGGCCATCTCCTCCAGGGCCTGGCAGGAGGCGGCCCGGCCGTCGCCCAGCAGCAGGGCCATGGCGTCGGCCTCGCGCAGGACGGCCGACCTGGTGTCACCCCGCAGCTGGTCCGTGAGCGTGAACGCCACCGGCACGGTGAACAGCGCGATGGCGACCGCCACGAGCAGGACGTAGCTGCGGACGAGCTGGCGGATCATGAGACGGCGCCGCTCCCGCCCGCGGCGGTGCTTCCGGTGATCTCCAGCCGGAACCCGACCCCGCGCACCGCCTCGATGGTGATCGCCCCCGCGAGTTTGCGGCGCAGCGCCGCCACGTGCACGTCCAGCGTCTTCGTCGGCCCGAACCAGTTCGCGTCCCAGACCGCTTCCATGATCTGCTCGCGCGACATCAGCGCCCCGGGCTCCTCGGTGAGGAAGGCCAGCAGGTCGTACTCCTTGGGCGCGAGGGCGACCTCCTCGCCGTCCAGGCGCACCCGGGCCGCCTTGCGGTCGATCGTCAGGCGGGTGCCGTAGCGGTCGGGGCCGGCGTCGGGCGCCCCCGCGGGGGTGCGCGGCTGCGTGCGGCGCATGACCGCCCTTATCCGCGCGATGACCTCCCGGACGCCGAACGGCTTGGAGACGTAGTCGTCCGCGCCGAGCTCCAGGCCGACCACCCGGTCCGTCTCGTCGCTGCGGGCGCTGATCACGATGATCGGGACGTCGCCCCGCTCGCGCAGCTCCTTGCAGACGTCGAGGCCGTCGGTGTCGGGCAGGCCGAGATCGAGCAGGACGACGTCGTAGGGACCCTCGTGCGTGAGGGCCGCCTCGCCCGTGTTCACCCACTCGACCTCGAAGCCGTAGCGCTTGAGGCCACGGCGCAGGGACTCGGCGACCGGTTCATCGTCTTCCACCAGGAGTACGCGCACAGCCGAACCCTAGTGCTTGAAAGTTGTCTGACCGGGAGCGCACCGGGTGCGATTGTGACGCCGGGCACTTTCCCGAGTGGCGTGTGCCCAGATGGGCATGAGCGATTCTGGACGGGCGGTCCGAGATCTCACCATGCGATATCGCGGAGGGGTTTTTCGGACGCTCGTTAGACTGAGCCGACCGCGGTACGAATGCGTATGAGCGGACAGAGACGGATTGAGCGAGGAGCGCACGTGGGCCTTGTCGTGCAGAAGTACGGAGGCTCCTCCGTAGCCGATGCCGAGGGCATCAAGCGCGTCGCCAAGCGAATCGTGGAAGCGAAGCAGAACGGCAACCAGGTGGTTGCCGTGGTTTCCGCGATGGGCGACACGACGGACGAGCTGATCGATCTCGCCGAGCAGGTTTCCCCGATGCCTGCCGGGCGCGAGCTCGACATGCTGCTGACCGCCGGAGAGCGGATCTCCATGGCCCTGCTGGCCATGGCGATCAAAAAGCTGGGCCACGAGGCCCAGTCGTTCACCGGCAGCCAGGCGGGTGTCATCACCGACTCGGTCCACAACAAGGCCCGGATCATCGACGTCACGCCGGGCCGGATCAAGACCTCGGTGGACGAGGGCAACATCGCGATCGTGGCCGGTTTCCAGGGCGTCAGCCAGGACACCAAGGACATCACCACGCTCGGCCGCGGCGGCTCCGACACCACGGCGGTGGCTCTCGCCGCCGCCCTCGACGCCGACGTCTGCGAGATCTACACCGACGTCGACGGCGTGTTCACCGCCGACCCGCGCGTGGTGAAGAAGGCCCGGAAGATCGACTGGATCTCCTTCGAGGACATGCTCGAACTGGCGGCATCCGGGTCGAAGGTGCTGCTCCACCGCTGTGTGGAGTACGCCCGCCGGTACAACATCCCGATCCACGTCCGGTCCAGCTTCAGCGGACTTCAGGGCACATGGGTCAGCAGCGAGCCGAAGCAAGGGGTAAAGCAGGTGGAGCAGGCTCTCATCTCCGGTGTCGCGCACGACACCTCCGAGGCCAAGGTCACGGTCGTCGGCGTGCCGGACAAGCCGGGCGAGGCGGCCTCGATCTTCCGCACGATCGCCGACGCCGAGATCAACATCGACATGGTCGTGCAGAACGTGTCCGCCGCCTCCACGGGCCTGACGGACATCTCCTTCACGCTGCCGAAGACCGAGGGCCGCAAGGCCATCGACGCGCTCGAGAAGAACAAGGCCGGCATCGGCTTCGACTCGCTGCGCTACGACGACCAGATCGGCAAGATCTCCCTCGTCGGCGCCGGCATGAAGACCAACCCGGGCGTCACGGCCGACTTCTTCACGGCCCTGTCCGACGCGGGCGTGAACATCGAGCTGATCTCGACCTCCGAGATCCGCATCTCGGTCGTCACCCGCGCCGACGACGTCCCCGAGGCCGTCCGCGCCGTGCACTCCGCCTTCGGGCTCGACTCCGACAGCGACGAGGCCGTCGTCTACGGAGGCACCGGCCGCTGATGGCCGGACCCGACCGAACCGGCCGGTCCGGACGTCCGACGCTCGCCGTGGTGGGAGCGACCGGAGCCGTCGGCACGGTCATGCTCCGGATCCTGTCCCAGCGGGCGGACATCTGGGGCGAGATCCGACTCATCGCCTCCCCGCGCTCGGCCGGCCGCAAGCTGGCCGTGCGCGGCGAGGAGACCGAGGTCGTGGCGCTCAGCGAGGAGGCCTTCGACGGGGTCGACGTCGCCATGTTCGACGTCCCCGACGAGGTCGCCGAGCGGTGGGCGCCCCTGGCCGCCGCCAAGGGCGCGGTGGTGGTCGACAACTCCGGCGTGTTCCGGATGGACTCCGACGTGCCGCTCGTCGTGCCCGAGGTCAACCCGCACGCCGTGCGGATGCGCCCGCGCGGGATCATCGCCAACCCCAGCTGCACGACGCTCTCCATGATCGTGGCCTTGGGCGCACTGCACGCCGAGTTCGGCCTGCGTGAGCTGGTCGCCTCCTCGTACCAGGCCGTCAGCGGCGCCGGGCGAGCCGGTGTGGCGACCCTGCGCCAGCAGATGTCCCTTGTCGCCGGCACGGAGCTGGGCACCCATCCCGGTGACGTGCGCCGGGCCGTGGGGGACAACACCGGCCCGTTCCCGGAGCCGGTCGCGCTGAATGTCGTGCCGTGGGCCGGCACGGCGCGTGAGGACGGCTGGTCGTCGGAGGAGCTGAAGGTGCGGGACGAGTCCCGCAAGATCCTCTGCCTGCCCAACCTTCCCGTGGCCGTCACCTGTGTCCGGGTGCCGGTGATCACCACGCACTCCCTGACCGTGCACGCCCGCTTCGAGGGCGAGGTCACCGTCGACAAGGCCCGCGAGATCCTGGCCACGGCGCCCGGCGTCGTGCTGTTCGACAACCCTGCCGCGGGGGAGTTCCCGACCCCGGCCGACGTGGTCGGCACCGACCCGACCTGGGTCGGGCGGGTCCGGCGGGCGCTGGACGACCCCACGGCGCTCGAACTGTTCGTGTGCGGGGACAACCTGCGCAAGGGTTCCGCCCTCAACACCGCCCAGATCGCCGAGCTGGTCGCCGCCGAGCTGTCCTGAGCCGGTGGCTGCCCGGGTTTTCGTGAAGTTTCGCGGAGCCGTGAAATCCCGGGCCGATGTCATAGGCGGTTTGTAGGATCTGTGTACGACATGTGAGCTGGTCGATGGTCCGGACCACTTGTCCATGGCGCTTCGGCATCAGAGGATTTACCTCCCCGTCCTCCGCAACCGTGCGGAGGGCGGGGAGCGTCTTTGCGGTCGCCCGTCGACCGTGGGAGCGCTTCATCAGGCGTGGGGACGCCTGGAACCGGACGTGGGGACGTCCGTTCACATTTGGACATAGGGGAAGAGCGGGACGCATGAGGGCATTTGATGCACCATCGGATGTGCTGCCTGACGCGGGTAGACCGTCGACGGAGACGGTCGGCGTGAAAGTGACGCCCGGCACGTACAACCCTCACGGGGGTCAGCGTGTCAAACAAGCGTGGCAGAGGTACTCGACTTCAGCGCGGCACGCGGCACGGTCCTTCGACCGCCCCGTCCGGCGGCTCTCCGACCCCGCATGGCCGGTACGCCCGGTGGCATGCCGGTGATCGCGCCCGTGCCCGCAGCGCGGCCGGCCCGCATCCCCAATCAGCGTGACGGCGCAGAGGACGGCGTAGCGGCCGGCACCTCCGTCGACCACCTCACCGAGACCTACCGCGCGCACTACCGCTCGCTGCTGGGTCTCGCCGCCCTCCTCCTCGACGACACGGCCTCCTGCGAGGACGTCGTCCAGGAGGCGTTCATCCGTGTCCACTCCGCCCGCAAGCGGGTCCGCGACCCCGAGAAGACCCTGGCGTACCTGCGCCAGACCGTCGTCAACCTCTCGCGCTCGGCGCTGCGCCGCCGCATACTCGGCCTGAAGCTGCTGTCGAAGCCCATGCCCGACATGGCCAGCGCCGAGGAAGGTGCCTACGACCAGCTGGAGCGCGACTCCCTCATCAAGGCGATGAAGGGGCTGCAGCGCCGCCAGCGCGAGGTGCTGGTGCTGCGCTACTTCGCGGACATGACCGAAGCGCAGGTCGCCGAGACGCTCGGCGTATCGCTGGGCTCGGTCAAGGCGTACGGCTCGCGCGGTATCGCGGCGCTCAGGGTCGCCATGGAGGCGTCGGCATGAGTGACGGCAACGGCGCGGGCGGCAAGGGGCGCGACGGCCCCGAGCCCTTCGAGCGCCTCGACGGGTGGCAGGCGCCGACAAGGCTGCACGGGCAAGATCCGAAGCAATCGCACGCTGGGAACGGAACTGTGAACCACGGCCCCGACGACCAGAGCCCCGACGGGCTCGACTCGGACGAGCTGGACCTGCGCAGGATGCTGCACCAAGTGGTGCAGGAGGTGGAACCGCGCGACGGCACCCTGGACTATCTGCGGAAGGCGGTGCCGCAGCGGCGGACCCGCAAGCGCCAGGCCGTCGTCGGCATGGCCGCCGCCGCGCTCTTCATCGGCACGGCCATCCCCGCCCTCGTCCACGTCTCCAACGCCACCGGCTCCGACGCCAACCCGTCGGTCGCCGGGCACGCCTCCGAGACCCAGGGCGGCGCGAGCGAGGGCAAGGGCCCGGACGGCGGCGAGAGCACCTCGGGCGGCTCCTCCGGCAAGACCGAGGACAAGGACAAGGGCGACAAGAAGGAGACGGACAAGGGCAAGGGATCCGGCGCCTCCACCGGCGCGTCCCAGGGCGCCGACCCCGCCTCCACCACCGCCGCAGGAATCCCGGCGTGCACCCCCGCCCAGCTCGGCCCCGCCGCCGGAAGCAGCAACGCCCCCGACTCCACGGGCGCGGTCTCCGGCTCCTTCCGCGTCACCAACGTCTCCGGCGCGGCCTGCACGGTCACCGGCCCCGGCTCGGTCACCGCGCTGCCGCAGGGCGCGGCCGACATCAGCAAGGTCGGTTCGGCCCGGCACACGGCCGGCGACGCGGCGGCCGGTCTGCTGCCCGACCCGTCCCTGGAGGCCGCCCAGCTGGTGCTCCAGCCGGGCATCGGCTACGACGTGAAGTTCGCCTGGGTCCCCTCCGAGACCTGCCCCACCCCCGGCGGCAGCGTGGGCGGCCCCGACCCCACCCCGGACCCGACCCCGTCGGAGGACCCGGAGACCACGGCCGGCACCTCCACCGGCGGCGACACGGGCGCGGCCCCCCAGCTGGCCACGGAGGACGGCACGGTCGACGGCAGCGTGGCAGTGACGTACACCCCGGCCACGGGCTCGGGCGCGAGCTCGGTGACGGTGTCCAACGCGTGCGCGGGGACGGTGTACTGGACGGGCGTGCTGGCGGGGTCGTAACCGCCTGGTCTCGGGCCGCTGCGGCGATGGGCGGCCCGGGCGAAGACGCCGCTCACTTCACGGCGGCGTCCACAGCGACGGGCTCCTCGTCCGGGACCAGTCCCAGCTCCGCGTCGCGCGCGAACTCCACCTCACGTCGCAGCAACCGGAACCACATGAAGATCACGAACCCCACGAAGGCGAACCACTCGGCGGTGTAACCCAGGTTCTGGAAGGCCTTCAGGTCCAGCCCGGAATCCGGCGGCGCGGCGGCCGGCACCGCCTTCATCCCCGCGTCACCCTTGGACAGGGTGACCCACGCGTCGTACACGTCGTACGGGACCAGATTCACCAACGACGCCGCACTGATCGCCGAGGTCTGCCCGGCCGGCAGTCCGCCCTGGGCACTGACCCCGTTGTCCCCCGGCGTCTCCGACGCCTGCAACGCCCCGGTGATGGTGACCTCACCGGCCGGCGGGGCAGGAACCTTCGCCGTGTCCACTGCCCCGGGCAGCCATCCCCGCACCACCGGCAGCGCCTCACCCGAGTCGGTCCGCAGCAGCGTCAGTACGTAGAAGCCCGGCTTGCCGTCGAGCTCCCGCCCGGGCACCAGTAGCTGTTTGCCGTACGTTCCGCGCGCGGTGACCAGCTTCCCGGACGTGGCCTTGGTCACCGGCAGCATCTCCGTCAGCGGCCGGGGCGCCTCGTGCCGGGCCTCGGAGACCTGCTCGGTCGCGGTGCGATGGTCCTGCACACGGTCCTCGAACCGGCCCAGCTGCCAGGACCCCATGAAGATGCAGAAGGGGATGGACAACAGCACGAAGACGTTGATCCCCCACCATCGGGGCGTCAGCAGAAACCGGTACACACCCCCACGGTACGGGGCTGTCGGGCAGGCCCGGCCCGCGGGGGTCGGCAACGGGCCGGGGCCTCGGGCCGGTTCCGGACGGCGAACCGCTGCCCGCGGTCAGTCCTTACGGGCCCGGATCGAGTACATCAGCGGAATCCGCGGCCGGCCCTGCGGATAGCGGAAGTAGCCGTCCCGCCGCTCGAAGCTCCCGAACCGCCGGAACAGCGACACGTCGTGCTCGTGCAGGAACTCGATCCGCAGCCCGGCCGCCGCGAGCGCCGAGACGACCTCGCCGACCGGATGCTGCCACTCGACCCGCCGGCTGTGCGTGAACTCGGCGCCCTCGGCCGCGTACGACCCCGCCCTCTCCTCGACCCAGGCGTCACGGGCGAAGTAGTCGTACATGATCCGCGTGCCGGTCTCGTCGTCGAGGACATCGGTGAGCGGGTGGAACTCGGCGAGGTAGAGGAACCCCCCGGGCGCCACCAGCGACGCGACGGTCTCCGCCCAGCGCCCGATGTCGGGCAGCCAGCACAGCGCGCCGGCGCCGGTGTACACGATGTCGTACGACGGGTCCGGAACCGCGGCCGCCGCGTCGTACACGTCCGCCGCGACGAACGCCGCACGGTCCGGGCCGAGACCCAGGTCCTGCGCGAGCCCGCGGGCCAGGTCGATCGCCGGTTCGGAGAAGTCGAGGCCGACGACGCGGGCGGCGCCGTGCCGGGCCCAGGACAGCGTGTCGAGGCCGATGTGGCACTGCAGATGCAAAAGAGAGCGGTTGCCGACATCGCCGACCTCGGCCAGCTCGAAGTCGCGCAAGGGGTCATGACCGGCGCGGAAGGCGTCGAGATCGTAGAAATCACCGGCGACGTGCAGCGGCACCCGCTCGTCCCAGTGGGCGCGGTTGGCCTCGTTCCAGTCCGCCGGGGTGGGTGAGTACAAGAGTGCGACTCCTGCCTGCTCGGAGGGGGGACCGGTGGAGGTTATCCACAGGCTGGGGACCTCGCCAGCGAATTGTCGGCCGGGGCGTGCAGTATGGGGCCATGACTGAGAGCAACGGGTCCGACGCGCGGGATCAGCGGGACCAGCACGAGCAAGAGGTACAGGCGGGACAGCAGGAGCGGATGCCGGACTGGGAGAAGCGCTTTCGGGCGCCCCGGGTGTCCCTGCCCGACTGGGCGGAGGACGCGCCGGACCGCTCCCTGTTCGTCTCGAACGCGACCGGGACGTACGAGCTGTACGCCTGGGACCGGTCGACGGGCGAGCAGCGGCAGGTGACGGACCGGCCGAACGGCACGACGGACGGCGTGCTGTCCCCGGACGGCGCGTGGATCTGGTGGTTCGATGACAAGGACGGCGACGAGTTCGGCGTGTGGCGCCGCCAGCCCTTCGCGGGCGGCGCGGACGAACCGGCCGCCGCGGGCCTGGAGGCCTCCTACCCGGCCGGCCTCGCCCTCGGCCGTGACGGGCGTACGGCGGTCGTGGGCCGCTCCACGGACGAGGACGGCACGACCATCCACCTCGTCCGCACGGGCGAGGACCCGGTGGAGATCTACCGCCACCGCGAGTCGGCCGGCGTCGGCGACCTCTCCCACGACGGCTCGCTCATCGCCATCGAGCACACCGAGCACGGCGACGCGATGCACTCGGCGCTGCGCGTCCTGCGCCCCGACGGCACGCCGGTCGCCGACCTCGACGACACCGAGGGCGGCACCCGCGAGCTGGGCCTGGAGGTCCTCGGCTTCGCCCCCGTCGACGGCGACACCCGCCTGCTCATCGGCCACCAGCGCCGCGGCCGCTGGGAGCCCCTGGTGTGGGACGTGGCCACCGGAGAGGAGACGGACCTGGCGCTGGAGCTGCCGGGCGACGTCAGCGCCGAGTGGTACCCGGACGGCAGCGGCCTGCTCATCGCGCACAGCTTCGAGGCCCGCAGCGAGCTGTTCCGCTACGACCTGGCCGGCCGCACCCTGTCGGAGATCCCGACCCCGAAGGGCACGGTGTCCGGCGCGACGGCCCGGCCCGACGGCAGCGTGGAGTTCCTGTGGTCCTCGTCGGCCGAGCCGTCGGCGGTGCGCTCCACGACGGGCGGTGTCGTGCTCGACCCGCCCGGCATGAAGTCGCCCGGCTCGGTGCCGGTGGAGGACGTGTGGGTGGAGGGGCCGGGAGGCCGCATCCACGCCCTCGTCCAGAAGCCGCAGGGCACCACCGGCCCGCTCCCCACGGTCTTCGAGATCCACGGGGGCCCCACCTGGCACGACAGCGACTCCTTCGCGGCGGGCCCGGCGGCCTGGGTCGACCACGGCTACGCGGTGATCCGTGTCAACTACCGCGGCTCCACGGGCTACGGCCGTGCCTGGACGGACGCCCTGAAGCACCGCGTCGGCCTCATCGAACTCGAGGACATCGCCGCGGTCCGTGAATGGGCCGTCACCTCCGGCCTCGCCGACCCCGCCCGCCTCGTCCTCACCGGCGGCTCCTGGGGCGGCTACCTCACCCTCCTCGGCCTCGGCGTCCAGCCCGACGCGTGGACCCTCGGCATCGCGGCGGTCCCCGTCGCCGACTACGTCACGGCGTACCACGACGAGATGGAAGCGCTGAAGGCGATGGACCGCACGCTCATGGGCGGCACGCCCGAGGAGGTCCCCGACCGCTTCGAGGCCTCGTCCCCCCTCACCTACGTCGACGAGGTCAAGGCCCCGGTCTACATCTCGGCCGGTGTCAACGACCCCCGCTGCCCGATCCGCCAGATCGAGAACTACGTCAAGCGCCTGGAGGCGAGAGGCGCGGTGCACGAGGTCTACCGCTACGACGCCGGGCACGGCTCGCTGGTGGTGGACGAGCGGATCAAGCAGGTGCGGCTGGAGCTGGAGTTCGCGGAGAGGCATTTGAGCCGACGTCCGTGAACCGCGGGCATGCGTGCCGCCTGGGGCGGCACGGGTGGGCGCGGGCGGCACCCCGCTGCGCCGGGTTGCGCAACGCCCCGGCCTGAGTGCACCGCCGAGCATGTCGTGACGCCGGGCAGCGCAGGACCCGCTCGGCGTCTACGCCCCCGCCCGATCCCGCCTCCTCCGCCCCAGCAACTCCGCCAGCCCCCGCCGCGTCGCCGCCAGCACCACCCGGTCCCCGGGCCCCAGCACATAGGTGGACGGCAGGTCCCACACCAGCCCCGAAGCCGCCGGTGCGCGTTCCTCACCCGACGCCTCGCCCTCTGCCCGCCGCCCCCCGGGAGGTGACGTGTTGAGCGCCAGCACCCGCCAGGCCCCGGCCCGGAACGCCTCCCCGACCGTCCGTCCCTCCAACTGCGGATGCCCGGCCACCTCCACCTCCGCGAACAGCAGCACCCGCCGCTCCACCGGAATCGCCCCCAGGATCTGCCGCCCCATCATCGCCCCGGCGAACGCGGGCGCGGCCAGATGCGACACACTCCGGCTGCGCGTGAGGGCGAACGGATGCGCGGCCCGCAGGGTGCGGTACACGGCCGTCGCGAAGTCGTCGTCGTACAGCCGCAGCACGACCCGCAGATCGGGCCGCACGGACCGCGCGTACAGCGAGGCCTCCAGGTTGGTCGTGTCCGCGCTGGTCAGCGCCAGCAGCGCATGCGCGCGGTGGATCTTCGCGGCCTCCAGCACCCCCTCCTGCGTGACGTCCCCGAGCACCACCGGCACCCGCAGCCGCCGCGCCGTGGCCATCCCCCGCGCGTCCGGATCGGACTCCACGCACACCACGGGAATGTGCAGCTCCCGCAGCCGGGTCAGCACCCGCGTCCCGATCTTGCCGAGCCCGAGCAGCACCACATGCCCGCCCAGTCCCCGCGGCGGCTTGCGCAGCGCGGACGCGGTGCGGAACGTGCCGAGTGCCTCCAGCACCGCGGCCAGCAGCACCGGCAGCAGCAGCAACCCGACCAGCCCGGACAGCAGTTGCAGGACCTGGCGCGCGGTCGACTTGTGGAACGCGGGATCGTTGATGCCGAAGAGGTCGAGCAGCGTGACGTACGTGGCGTAGAGCGGATGCTCGCCGGTCACGATCATCAACCCGACGGCGAGCGCGAGCACACAGCCCACCAGCCCGGCCAGCGACCACCGCAGCCGCCGCGAGAACAGCGAGGCGAACGGCGGCACACCACCCCGCCCGGCGGACAGGGACGGCCCGGAGTAGGACACCTGCTCCAGGACGACGGTCCCGCGGCCGGTCGCCGACGCCACCGCCGCCTCGTCCGGCAGCAGGTGCGGCCCGTGCTCCCCGCTGCCCTCGGAACCGTCCGCACCGGCCGGGTCGTTGCTCGTCGCCGAGAGCAGCGCCAGGGTGCACAGCCCCGGGTCGGCCACCTCGCCCGGCCGCGGCGGCTGCCGTTCCACCGCACGCAGCACGAGTCCTTCCGTCTGGACGACCTTGCTGGTGCCGACCAGGGCGGTGGCGGCCAGCGCGGGCGCGGCCGTGTCGGCGTCGGACAGCACCGTCGTCGACGCGTCGAGGCCCGCTCCCTGGCCGTCCCCGGAGGCGACGGCGGCGGTCTGGTCCAGCAGTTCCTCGATGTGCTGCCCCAACCGCCGGTTGTAGAGCCGCAGTACGAGGCGGAGGCGGGGGTTGAGCCGGCGGGCGGTGAGCGCGGCGCGGATGTTGGTCTCGTCGTCGTCGTAGACGAGCGCCAGCGCCGCCGCCCGGTCGGCACCCACCTCGGTGAGCACCGCCTCGGTGACCTCGGCGGCCTCGACGACCTGCTCGCTCGAGGCCGGTTCGCCACCGCCCGCCCCCGCTCGGCCGGCGGCCGCGCTCACCACCCGGTCGAGCAGCGCCGCCGAGGCGGCCCGGGCCCGTCCGACCACGGGCTGACGCACCCGTCTCCCGGAGGGCGGTACGACGAGCGTGACCTGCTCGGCGTACACACCGCGGAGTTCGGCGGCCAGCCGGTGCGCGAGCCCGTCGTCACCGCACACGATCATGTGCGTGGCCGGATCACTCGGCTGGCCTTGGTTCGGAACGCTCCCCACGAGGAGAAGACTGCCTCACCGGGACCACCGGTTCCAGAAGAAGACGGTGTTGCGTGAACGCCGCGCCGTCGCCGTCCGTACGCAAGGGGAGGGAATGGGGAATGCCCTCGCGCACCACCGGAGGTACCGGGCCCGTGGCCATCACGAAGACCGCCCCGCAGGACGGCGCTGAGCGCGAGGACATCGAGGCGGACGGCGGCGGAGAAGAGGGCCGGCACCTCAACTCCTCCCTCCTGCTGACCCTTCTGCTGCTCACGGCGGTGATGTTCCAGGACCCGATCCGCGGGGCCCTGGCCGCACCGGTGATGCAGAGCTGGATGACGGTGTTCGTCGCGGTCATCGTCCAGGCGCTGCCGTTCCTGGTGCTCGGCGTGCTGCTGTCGGCGGCGATCGCGGTGTTCGTGCCGCCGTCGTTCTTCGCCCGGGCCCTGCCGAAGCGCCCGGCCCTGGCCGTCCCGGTCGCGGGCGCGGCGGGCGCGGTCCTGCCGGGCTGCGAGTGCGCGTCCGTGCCGGTGGCCGGCGCCCTGGTCCGCCGGGGGGTCACCCCGGCGGCGGCCCTGGCCTTCCTCCTCTCGGCGCCCGCCATCAACCCGATCGTGCTGACGGCGACGGCCGTGGCGTTCCCCGGCAACCCGGAGATGGTCCTGGCCCGTTTCGTCGCGAGCCTGCTGGTGGCCTGCTCGATGGGCTGGCTCTGGCACCGCCTCGGCCGCACCGACTGGCTGCGTACCCCGGCCCGCGCGTCGTACGAGGGTCAGGGCAAGGGGCCGGCCTTCTGGGGCTCGGTCCGCCACGACGTGACGCACGCGGGCGGCTTCCTGGTGGTCGGCGCGATGGCCGCGGCGACCCTGAAGGCGGTGGTCCCGGCGCAGTGGCTGGGCCTCGCGGCCGACAACCCCGTGCTGTCGGTCCTGGTCCTCGCGGCCCTGGCCGTCCTGCTCTCCATCTGCTCGGAGGCGGACGCGTTCGTGGCGGCGTCCCTGACCCAGTTCTCCCTGACGGCCCGTCTGACGTTCCTGGTCGTCGGCCCGATGATCGACCTGAAGCTCTTCGCGATGCAGGCGGGCACCTTCGGCCGCGCCTTCGCCCTGCGCTTCGCCCCCGCGACCTTCGCCCTGGCCGTCGTCGTATCGGCCCTGACCGGAACGGTCCTGCTGTGAACCGCCTGGCCCAGACGGCCCTCCTCTTCCTGCTCGGCGCGACCCTCCTGCACGCCGGCACGACCGACCTCTACCTGCGCTACGTCAAGGAAGGCCTGCGCCCCCTGGTCCTCCTGGCAGGCGCGGCCCTCATCACCACGGCGGCGGCAACCCTCTGGTACGACCGCCGCAGCACCCCCGCCCACGACCACCACCACCGCGAACCCCGCATCTCCTGGCTGCTCACGCTCCCGGTCTTCGCACTGATCCTGGTCGCCCCGCCGGCCCTGGGCTCCTACAGCGCGGCGCACACGGGCACGGCCCTGACGAAACCCTTCGGCTTCCCGGCCCTCCCCACCGGCGACGCGCCCCTGCGCCTCGCCGTGGCCGACTACGCCGGCCGCGCGATCTACGACGACGGCCGCTCCCTCCGCGACCGCGAGCTGAAGATCACCGGCTTCGTCACGCTGGACCGGACAGGCGCCCCTTACCTGGTCCGCATGGGCCTCAACTGCTGCGCTGCCGACGCCCAGCCGGTCAAGATCGCCCTGACGGGCGACATCCCGCCCGTCCTGCGCCCGGACACCTGGCTGGAGATCACCGGCACCTACACGCCCCGCCGCACGAAGGACCCGGTCAACAACGGCCCGATCCCGTACCTGGAGGTGACCGGCTCCCGCCCGGTCCCGACACCGCCCGACCCGTACGACGAGACGTGGAACACCTGAACTGCCGTGTGAAACAGTCCCGTTGGGGTACTCGGGAGAAACCGCTGACCAGCGAGGTACGCATGACCACACTCCAAGGCGAGCACACGGCGGAACTCGACCGGCCGCTCCTGCCCGAGGCGGTCCGCGAGGAACTGGCGAAGGCCGACCACCGGGCCGGCCTGACCCTGGCCACCCTCGGCGCGGCCCTGACCGCCCTCCTCACCGCGATCGCCGCCGGCGTCATCACACCGGCCCAGTACGCCCCGATCCCCCAACTCCTCCTCTGGACCGGCTGCGCGGCCTGCGCCCCGGCCCTGGTCCTCCTGAGCCTGGCGGGCAGAGTCCACCCGGCGACGGCCGACACCCCACCCCAGCTCCTGACCCGCACCACCGGCACCAAGCACCGCCGCATTCGCCACGCGATGGCGTGGGGCGCGGCTTTCCTCACCCTCACCCTGGCGGGGACGCTGGCCGGGCTGCTGTCCTAGCTCCAGAGGAGGGCCGCGAGCGCCAGGCGCCGAAAACGGCCCGACAGCAGTTCATTTACTCGCCGGTATTCAGGTCAGTCGTTCTGTGAGGAACGCCCGTTCGGTCAATTCAGGCTGGAACGCGAGAGAACAGGCCACATCTCTTCCCTTCTGTTCGCCGGGGCACGACTCGACGGCAGCATGGTCAGGCTTGAACGGCGCGACGCGCCGCGGAGTGAGACCGTCGGAGGTGCTGGTGAATCACGCGTGGCCGCCGTCCACCTTTCTTGGCCGGTTGCGGAACGTCACACGCGAAGAACTCCTGGAGCAGGGCACCCCGATCGCTTATCCACCGCATCGTGCGCTGCTGCAGCAGGGCGACGACAGCCGGCACATCCTGTTGATCACGAGCGGAGTCGTGAAGGTCGTCGCCAGCGCGGAGAGCGGCTACGACATGCTGCTCGCCGTCCGTATAGCGGGTGACCTGGTCGGTGAGATGGCAGCCTTCGAGGAACGTCCCAGGTCCGGCACGGTCGTCGCGTGCAGTGACGTGACCGCGCGCATCATCCAGATGCGGGCGCTGGAAACCTTCCTCACCCGTCACCCGGACGCCATGCGGGCCATCCTCCACATGCTGTGCGCCCGCCTGCGCTGGGCCAACCGGCGCCGAGTCGACTTCCAGGCCTACGACTCGATGACCCGGCTGGCCCGGGTCCTCGCCGAGTTGAGCCAGGCCTACGCCCAGCCCGTGCCGGACGGCGACGGCACACGGTGCGACCTCGGCGTGACGCTCACCCAGAGGGAACTCGCGTCGCTGGCCGGCCTCGCACTCAACACGGCCGAAAAGAGTCTGGCCGCACTGACAGCCAAGGGACTGGTGGAACGCAGTTACCGCAACATAACCATCTGTGACGTCCCGAAACTGCTTGAATTCGCCAAAGTCGTGGCCGACAACCCGTATTAGTACGGGATCACTTCTCGCCCCCTCTCCTAGCCTCTCGGGCAGCACTTCGTGAGCGGTGTCCGCTCATGGCATGCCCAGAGAGGAATGATCGGGTGGTTGAGTGGTCCGGGTTCTGCCCCTGCGCCTGTATAGCCGTGGACGCAGAGGCCTACGGCGGAAAGAACGACCGTAGACAGTCCCAAACCCAGCATGACCTGCCGCGGATTCTCGATGCCGCCGCCAGGGGCGCCGGCCTGGACCGCGCGCAGTGGCAGATCCAGCGCAAGGGCGACGAGCAGCTCGCGGTGCGTCCCCTGGACGGCACCGAGCCGCGGCTGGTCGACGACTACATTCGCCATCTCGTCGCCGAACTGCGCGAATACAACGCACAGCGCGTCCCCGAGGCCCGGATGCGGCTGCGGGCGGTCGTCCACCAGGGGTTGGTGGAGCTGGCCGACAACGGCTTCGCCGGCACGGCCGTGGTGGCCACCGCGCGCCTGCTGGCCGCGCAGCCGCTCTACGCCGCCCTGGCCGCCCGCCCCGACGCCGACCTGGCGCTGTTGTTGTCCGACGACGTCTTCCGGTCCACGGTGGCGGGCGGACACACGAGCCTTTCCACCGAGGACTTCACCCGCGTCACCGTGCAGGTGAAGGAGTACGAGGCCACTGCCTGGCTGTGGGTGCCCGCCCCGGCCGTGGCCTCGCGTGAGCCCGGGGCCGCGCAGCGGGGGAAGCACGCGGCCCCGGTGCCGGGGGAGCCCGCGGCGGACCGGCCGGAGCCGGCCGCCGCGGGCGGGCCGGCCATCAGCAACGAGTACCGCAGCGACAACATCAACGTCACCAACATCGCCGGCTCGGTCGACGCCCGAGGGGCCGTCTTCGGCTTCGGGAGTGCCGGTGGCTGACGTGGCAGCGGCCCCGGACGACGGCCTGGGCATACCGCCCGTCCTCACGCCCGAGGAGGACGCCGAGCCGCCCGAGCCGGACGACACCGGCAGCGCACCGCAGACCGGGGACGAGGGTGTGAGCCCGGACCAGGTGAGCCCGGATCAGCCCCCCGGGCGGCGCAGGGAGCCGGACGAACGGGAGGAGGACGACCGCGGCTACGACGACCTCCGCCGCGTCCACCAACTCGTCAACAACAACTTCTACGGCGTCGTCGACGCCACGGCAGCGGCGTTCGGCTTCGGCGCCGCCTCCTCCCCGGGGCTCGCCCCGGGCACCATCGAGCCCGAGGAAGCCGGCCGGGCCCTGCGGTTCTACCTGCCCCCGCAGCCCTGCTTCGACGAGGCGCTCGACAAGCTGCGCGAGAACTCTCTCGTGGTGCTGACCGGCCAGGACAACAGCGGCCGGGGCGCGGGTTCCCTCGCCCTGCTCAGGGAGATCCTGGGCGACGAGGCGAGGCTGCGCAGCCTCTCGCCCGCCAACGCCCTCGCCGATCTCGCCGCGTCGCGTGACCTCAGACCGGGTCAGGGATACGTCATCCTCGACTACGTGGGCGAGTTGCCCGACCGGGCCGTGCAGGCGTACGAGGTCGGGCGGCTGAGCGAGGAACTGCGCCGCAAGGGGTCGTACCTGGTCGTCACGGCGGCCGACACGACGCGCCGGCGGCTGGCCCTGCGCGACCACTGCGTGCCGTGGTGTGCCCCGGACCCCGTGGAACTGTTCGAGCACTGCCGGGAGATGCTGCCGCACACCCCCCTCGCACCGGAGACCGAGCAGGAACTCCTGGAGCGGGTCGGTGAGCAGCGGCGGCCCGGGGACGTCGTCGCCGCGGCCGTGATCCTGCCCCGGGAGGGTGCGGAGAAGGCGCTGGACACGCTCCGGGACCGGTACCGGGAGCGGGTCCAGGAGTGGTTCCGGCAGCAGCCCTCCGCCGACGACCTGCTCCCGCTCGCGGCCCTGGCCTTCCTGGAGGGAGTGCCGGAGCGGACGTTCGAGAAGGAGTGCGCCGCGCTCGCCGCTCATGTGCGCAACTGGGAGCAGAGCGGCGAGAGGCCCGCAGCCGAGGCGGAGGAGGAGACGAGGAAGGTGCCGGGCGGGGCCGTGGCCCGGCAGTCCCGGGCCCGGTGGAAGGAGCGCGCGGTGGGGCTCGTGACCACCGAGCACCGGCCGGGCCAGGGCCGGGACGCCGGCCGCAGCGAGCGGCGCCTGGTCTTCACCTCGTCGCGCGTCCGCGAGCTCGTCATCGCGGAACTGCACGACCTGTACGGATACGGGCTCTGGTACCCGCTGCGCCAGTGGCTGGGCGACCTCGCCCTGCGGGGCGATCTGGACACCCGCACCGAGGTGGCCCGCGGCGTCGCGCTGTTGGCCCGGCACGCTCTCGTCGAGGTCGACGAGAACCTGCTGAAGGTGTGGTCCGAGGGGCTCACCAACCAGCGGGTCACCGCCGCCCTGACGCTGCAGTTCATGTGCGACGTCGAGCATCTCGCGCCGCAGGCTCTGAACATCGTCCTGAGCTGGACGGACAACAGCGGCCAGGGCCGCGCCCTGACAGCGGCCATGGCGCTGACGGGCCGCCTGGGTTCGCTGTACCGCCTGGAGGCGCTCAACTGGCTCTGGTTCCTGACACAGCGCGGGGAGCGGATCGCGTTCTCGGCCCGCCGTTCGCTGGTCCTTCTCCTGCAGACCGCCGAACACGACCCCGAGCGCGTCCTGTTCATCCTCCGGTACGTACGGACCGTGATCGCCAGGACGGGGCCGGGGTCGCGGGAGAGATCGATCGCGCTGCACACCACGGTCCAACTGCTGGAGGCCGTCCGGCTGGAGACCGCCGAGCCCGTCACCGCGGCCCTCCTGCGCACCGTCCCGGACAGCGCCCGCCACCTCGGCGCCCTGTGGGCCGACGTACTGCACAGCGGCAATCGGAGCCGGGCGGTCAGTGCGCTGTGCCGAACGCTGGTGCAACTGCGGGACGACCCGTCCGTCACCGGCGCCGTACACGAACTCGGCGAGGCCATGCGCAACGCCATGACGGGCCGGCAGTGGGCCGCCCTGTGCCACCACCTGTCCCTCGCCCTGAAGCACCCCGACTACGCGATCCCCGGCGCCCGCCAACTGGCGCAGGTGCTCCTCGGATCACTGCGCGGACGGGCGCCGGCGGACCCCCGCCGGGTCGCCGCGCGCCTCATACCCACCGCACCCTTCCCTTCCGCTCAAGGAGGCCGAAGCAAGTGAACTACCCGGTCATCGCCGAGCACATCCTGACCACGGTCCAGGGGACCTGGTGGTCTCGGCGTCGCCGCCGCGAGGACGTGCCGCCCCTGCCGCCCGGCGCGGCCTACGTCTTCAGGGTCGGCGGGAACTACCGCACCTTCCCCGAGGGCATGGTGTTCGACCCGTCCCACCCCGATGTCCTCGACGCCTCGTCGGTCAGCCTGGTCGACACCCGGGCCCGACTGGTCGAGGTCGAGCGCACGCTCCCGTCGATGAGCGAGGCGGACAACTTCACGGTGCGGGCGGCCTTCACCTGCCAGGTGACCGACCCGGTCGTGATCGCCCGGCAGGGCATCATCGACGTCGCCGTTCCCTTGCGTGCCTACCTGATGGGCGACTCCGACCTGCCGAGGATGGGCGCCGGGCACCGCGTGGAGGAGGTCAATGCCGTACGCATCGAGGTCAGCCACCGTATGACCGCCTACAGCGCGATCGTGCCGCCGCGGGTCACGGGCATGAGCGTGGAGTTCGTCAGCGCCGAGGTGCACGCCTCGGACGATCTGCGCGACTGGGAGCAGAAGCTGCGCGACGAGCGGCGTGCCTGGGAACTCCAGCGCGGCCAGCGCGACTTCGAGACCGAGGACGCCCGGCGGATCGCGGAACTGCTCTCCCAGGGGTCCGACCACGTCGACGCCTTCGGCATCGCCCGGCAGGAGATCGACGTCACGCAGGCGGCCGCCCGGATCCACCGGATCACCGAGGAGGAGTCGGCCCGACGCGACAAGGCCGAGACGTCCGACCGGGCCCACGCGCAGGCGCGGGAAACGGCGGAGGCGCAGATGCGCCGCGACATGCTGCTGACGCTGCTGCGGCAGATGGGCGGCAGCGAGTACGTCGACTATCACCAGGTCCTGGACCAGGTCCTGCGGGAGACCGGCGGCCAGGCCGTGCCCGGCATTGCAACGGCCGCCGACAGCACCCGCATGGTCGAGCCGGGGACGGCGCGCCCCGGTCGCGCGGCAGCGGGGCGGGCCGGGGCACGCGACGCGCAGGGTGGTTTCGTCGCGGACGAGGACGATCTCGTTGACTGACTTCCTGACGAACCCTGTGACGGCTTCCGGCACCGCGGAAGACCGGGCCCATGGCGAGGATGCCGCCCCTCGTGCGGCGAACGGCCGGACCGCTGCCCGCACCGCGGGGGAGGGGCCCGCCGCCCGCGATCGGCGGGAGGGGGCCGCTGCCGCCGATCGGCGGGAGGAACCCGCTGGCGGCGATCGGCGAGAGGGCCCCGTCGGCGGCTCCGTCCGCCGCCTCTCCGGCTTCGACACCGCACGACGCCTGCGCGCCCTGACCGGTGTCGACGAGGAACTGCTGGCCAGGGTCAAGTACGAGCGGAGCAAGTACACGGCCCTCGGCGGGGTGGTGCTCGGCACCTCCGTCATCGCGGCGTTCTCCATGTGGAACTTCGCGACCGAGGCGCTCGGCAGGGTCTCCTTCCTGGCCCTGATACCGACGGTCATCTGGATGCTGTTCGTACTCAACCTCGACCGCTGGCTGGTCACCCCCCAGCCGAACGCCCGGCGACGGGCCGGCCCCCTCCTCACCCGCCTGCTGATCGCGCTCCTGCTCGGTGTGGTGATCGCCGAGCCGCTGGTCCTGCGCATCTTCCAGACGGCCATCGAGGAACGCGTCGCGGACGAACGTACGGACGCCGTCGACCGGTTGCGCACGAACCTGGTCCGCTGCAACCCCGTGCCGTCCACGACCCAGGCCGTCGTGCCCGAGGGGTGCGACAGGACGTACGTCCTCTCCTTCGGTGCGACGCCCGGCGAGCGGGGCGAGGAACTGGGCGCCCTGCGCTCGGACGCCGCCACCCTGCAGAAGCGGGTGGACCGGGACACCACCAGGCTGGAGGCCATCGACTCCGAGGTGCGCGACGAGTGCCGCCGGCTGATCCGCATCGCCGCGACCGGCCTTTACCAGCGGACCTCGGAATGCCTGCGCCTGCGCGACAAGGCACAGGACTACCGGACCACGCACCGCACGAGCGAGAACGAGAAGCGACTCGCCGGCATGCACAACCGGATCTCGAAGATCGAGGCCCAGCTGACCTCGTCCCGCGGGGCGTTCCTCAAAAACCGCGCCGACGGCATCGAGCGGCGCCTGGACGAGGAACGCGCGAAGCAGAAGGAGATCGGTGTCCTGGAACGGATCCGGGCACTCGACGGACTCGCGAGTGGCAACGCGGTGCTGTTCGTGGGCATCTGGCTGGTCCGCCTGCTGTTCGTGCTCCTCGACATGCTTCCCGTGCTGGTGAAGTACATGAGCGGCGACACCGCGTACGACCGGATGCTCAGCAGCGAGAGCAACAGCGCGGTCAAGATCCACGGAGAGGAGGTCCGGCTCGCCGAGCGCCGGGCCATGGCGAACCTGGAGATCGCCCAGGACGCCATCGAGCAGGACGTCCGGCGCCACCGCGCCGAGTCGGAGGCGGCGTCCAGGGAGCACACGGCCGCGATGAACATCCGGGTCCGGCAGGCCGTGAACGCGCTGGAGGACGAGATCCGCCGGTCGTCGGCGGTCTGACGCACCCGCCCGCACGAGGAACTCCGCACCACGGCCGCCCCGCACGCCGGGGCGGCCGCCCGACACCGACGGCAAGGAGGAGGGGGACATGACCACACCCGGAGGCGATGCGGGCCCGGGCCCGGAACCCACCGGCACCGACCGCGGCGCGGAACTCGCCAGGGTCCTGCTGTCCGAGGCTCGTGAGGAACTGGTGAGGGCCGACAACAAGGCCGGTCTGATGCTGGCGTCCCTGGGCGCCGCCCTGACCGCCCTGCTCGGCGCGATCGGCAGCGGTGTGATCGTCCCGCGCCTGTACCCGGCGGTCCCGCAGGTCCTCCTCTGGGCGGGCTGCGCCGCCTGCGTGCCGGCACTCGTCCTGCTGGGCCTGGCCGTGACCCCACGGCTGGGAAACCCCCACCACTCCCGCACGCACTACTTCGGCGACGCGAGACTCGCGATGTCGATGGCCCAGCTGGAACGGACGGTCCGCCGCACCGACCCGGTCTCCCGGGACCTGAGCCAGCTGGCGGTCCTGTCCCAGACGGCCTGGACCAAGTACCGCTGCATACGCCACGCACTGGCGTGGGGCTCGGCCTTCGTCACACTCACGCTGCTGGGCATAGTGACAGGGGCGTCGATGGAGTAGCGGTGTCGCAACGAGGCCGGGCAGCCGACTCCTCAGCCAGGGCCGCTCCAGTCGAACGGGAAGTGCTTGCTCGATTTGCCGGAGCGCTCCCAGGAGAAGCCGAATGCGTCGGCGCGGTCGACGGTGGCCCGGCCCCAGGTGGCGATCTGGCCGGGCCCCACTTCGGCGCCTGGGGCGTTGTGGACCTGGACACGTGCGCCGTTCGGGGTGGTCGGGCCGGTGAGAGCCTCGGCGGCCGCCGTGACACGGTCTGGGATCTCGGCTCGCCAGGTGGCAAGGTCCTCGTCGATCTCCACGTGGATGGGGGCGATGTCCATGCCACGCATCTCGGGGTGGAACATCTCCCCGAACTGTGCCGGCCATCCGCCCGCCTCACCGCCGAAGACGGCCCCGAGTGCAGCCCGCTGCCGGTCGTCGGCGCGTTCGTCGAGGAAGACCGCGGCGTACGGATCGGTATGCGTGCCGGCCCACGGGTTGCCCTCGAAGGAGCCGAGCATCAGGACGTTGAGATCGTCGAGCCGTATGTCGCCGAAGTTGCCTTCCCGGATGTGCCAGACCAGTACGCCTTCGCAGTCACCGTAGGTCGGGGGCTGCGCGAACGTGCAGGGGCAGGGTATGGCGCACTTGCACACGTCGAACCAGTCGCCGGCCAGGTGCCAGCGCATGACGGTGGTGGCCTGTTCTGTCATCTCGCTTCCCTCCTGCCGAGCCCGAAAGAGCTCACTCGGAGTGGCGAGACCGCGTATCCCGAGCCCGCTCCCGGGATCGGGAGGGTGGCCTCCCCTCCAGCTTGCACCTCTCGTCCCGGCACGTACAGGCGTGATCACATGCCGTCCGTCGACGCCATCGAGCCCTGCAGCCCCGGCAGCAGCCAGTCCTGGAACGGGGCGAGCAGGGCCAGGACGAGGAAGGCGACGCCCACGACGCTGGTGAGGAGCAAGCCCCGGGACCACAGCTTCTCCATGAAGATCACCAAGGCCAGTCCGGCCATCGCGGCCACGTTCATCACGCCGAGCGGAATGAGGACGACCATCAGTCCGGCGCAGCAGCCGACACAGTAGGCGCCGTGGTGGACGCCCACCCGCAGGTCGCGGGCCGGTCGCCGGAAGCCGGTGTAGCGCACCAGATGGCTCAGCGGGTCGCGGCAGTGCCGCAGGCAGACGTGCTTGAGGGGACCGAGTTGGTACAGGCCGGCCAGCAGGAAGGCGATCGAGCCGATCCAGCGTCCGGCGGCCGGGTGGTCGTCCACCACGCCGCCGGTGAAGGCCAGGGCCGCGTAGGCGAGCAGTCCGAAGGCCGTCCACACCAGCAGATATCCGCCCACGAACTCGATGGAGCGGGCGGCCCGGGTCCAGCCCGAGGACTGCCGCCCGATGCCCCGCACCCAGGTGAGGGCCACCGGTGCCATGGACGGCAGCATCATGGCCGCCATCATCGTCACCCAGAGCAGCAGGAACAGGGGCAGCGCCATCCCCATGGTGCCGGGCTCGACCCCCATGTCCCGGGCCTGTCCGATCGTCAGCGCCCAGGCGGGCACCGCGATCAGGACGACGACGATCCAGGCGGCCGCGAGATCCCGCGTGGGCAGCAACCCCCCGCCCGCTCCGGTGGGGGCGGGAGACCGGGTGGGTACGAAGGCGGAAGTCCGGCTGCGACGCATCGGTGTTGCCTCCTGCGGCTGCTTCCAGAACAGCACACGCGCACCTGCGCCGCGACCGGGCCCAGCCGGTCACCTCGAGGGTCGCCGGCCTGCCTATTCGGCTCCGACCTTGTCCAATACGGTCCAGGACCGTCCGATCGCGGCTGTGACGTTCGGCCCCCTGTTTTGCCCGCCGGGAAGTTGCGGTGACGCTGCATTTGATGCTGGTCAGAGCTGTGATCAGGCAGGGCGACCGACCTTCCGACGCGGCATGACCCTGGACGCCAGTCGCGCGGTCAGCGCCTGGTCTCGTACCTGGTCAGCACCACGCCGCCGGGAAACGTCCGGGTTTCCACCAGGCTCAGGTTCACCCAGTTGTCCAGGGCTGTGAAGAACGGCGTGCCGCCGCCCACCAGGACCGGATGGGTGACGATCGCGTACTCGTCGATCAGCCCCGCCCGCATGGCCGCCGCGGCGAGTGTGGCACCGGCGATGTCCATGGGGCCGTCGTCGTCGGCCTTGAGCCTGGTGATCTCGGTGACCGCGTCGCCGGTGACCAGACGGGTGTTCCAGTCGACCGTGCTGGTCGTGGAGGAGAACACCACCTTCGGCATGTCCCGCCAGCGGCCGGCGTACTCGATCGCCGCCGGTGTGGCACCCGGCTGCTTGTCGGCGGTCGGCCAGTGGGAGCTCTTCGTCTCCCACAGCTTGCGGCCGTACAGCGCCAGGCCCGTCGCGCCCACCCGGTCGGACCACCACTGGAACAGCTCGTCGCTCGGCACGCTCCAGCCGAGGTCGTCACCGGGCGCGGCGATGTAGCCGTCCAGGCTCATGTTCATGCCGAAGGTCAGTTTCCGCATGGCGTCAGCCTCCCGTGAGTCGGTATTCGGCGTACAGACCAGCACGGCGCGCAAAACTCATCGGTCAGGACTTCACCGCGGCAGGAAACCGGGCTTCTCCTCTGCCAGGGTGTGGAGTCGATTGAGGTAGTCCTGCGCCGCAGGTTCTGCGGCGTAGCGGCGCCGCATTTCGGCAGCGAGTTTGCGGCTGGTCATGATGAGCGGCGGCACCGATTTGCGGTCGCCTTCAAGGACACGCACACCCATAATCAATGCCTGCTCTAGGTCGCCTTCACGTGCCGCCGTGACGCCCAGCGTGACGCAAGCTTCAGCGTTACGCATCGGCGAGCGGTCGGTGCCGTCGAAGTCCGTTCCTACCCTCAGCACCTCTTCGGCGAGCGTGCGCGCGAGCTTGTCCTCACCGACCAGGCGGTAGCAGTCCATCGCGTAGAAGTCGAACATGGCGGGGTCCACTACGAAGTGGTCGTCCAGGTTCTCGGGGTGCGGCATCCCCTCGAGCATTCGCCGCCCCTTGTCCAAGGTGGCCTCGACTTGCCGGCGGTCTCCGAGCCGCGCCCATGCCTTGGCTTCCTGGGCAGCGAGCTGCACGGCCACGCCGTGGTGAGTCGCCGTCTCGGCTCCGGCCATCGCCGCCGCGATGACGCCGCGGTAGTCGCCGGTCGTGAGGGCGAACCAAGCCACGCGAGAACCTCGCGGTGCTGCGCGGGTGTGAGGCTCTTCGTGTGGAGTTCGCCGACACGGCGGAGCCACTGGCGTCCCTAGACGAGGAGCTGTTCGCTCGGCATGAATGGGAACTCCGAGGCGAGCCGGTCCGCTGTGATCCGCAGAGCATCGAGCGTGGCGTTGTCGACGTCGGACCGGTTGAGGCGGCTCACGATCTCCAGCGTCTCCATGCCGGACGCTGCCAGGATCTCCCTGTCCCCGTCCTGTCGCGCGGGCGCCGGGAAGAGCGCGCGCGTCACGGTGCCGAAGAGGGCCGCGATGATCGGTTGGCAGAATTCGTTCGGCATCTGGCCTGACTCCCAGCGCTTCCACTGGCGAACCTCGACCCAAGGTGTACGGCAAGACGAAGACCGAAGTTCGCCAGAAAATCCGGGACCTGAAGACAAGGCTGCGCGGAACGTCGCCCTACTGCTCACCGCGCCGGAGGGGCGCCCCGGTCGGCCGAGCAAGGCACTGAACCTGGAGCAGGCGAAAGCCGTGCTCACCGCCGCGCGTCCGTCACGGCTGTACGCCTACCTGGTGCTCTCGCTCCTCAGCGGTGTGCGCACGGAAGAGGCGCGCCCCCCACCTGGGATCACGTCTTCCTGGAGACGACGGCCGGCATCCCGCCCCACGTCGCGGTGTGGCGTTCGGTGCGCAAGCACGGCGAGACTTCAAGGCCGTCGTGAGGAAGGCCGGACTGAAGCCTGAGTGGACCCCGCGGGAGCTCCGGCACAGCTTCGTGTCCCTGCTCTCCGACCACGGCATCCCCCTGGAGCGGATCGCGCTCTTGGTCGGTCACAGCAGTCAGGCGACCACAGAGGCGGTCTACCGAAAGCAGCTCCGGACCGTGATCACGCAGGGTGCCGAAGCGATGGATGACATTTTCGCCGAAGAGCAGGAAGGGGAGACTGCGGAGGACGAGGAAGAGGGCGACGCGGTGGCCTGCTCAAATTCGTTTGGCCCCCCGAACATGACAGAGACCACATACGAGAGCCGTATGTGGTCTCTGACCAGCGTCGGGGTGGCGGGATTTGAACCCACGACCTCTTCGTCCCGAAGAGTATGCGGAAAGATCGCTGACCAGGGTCGCTGAATGTATGTGCAGGTCAGGGGCTTGGTGTGCGTTGGTCGGCCTAGGAGCCGCGCGGCATGATTTTCTTGATCCACTCCCCGTCCACTCCCCGGGGCTCGACCTGAGGTGCGGTCCGCTACTAGACCTACGCATTACGAGTTGTCCGGTCTTGGTCCGGGGGTGTCCGTGGGCGTCCGAAAGCCTGCGTCATACCTGATCAAGGGGGGGGGTGCGGTCCTCAGCGGACGACATCGGACGCGCTCGGATCGAGGGCGGATTGAGACCACAGCAGGCCAGCTCGCCACTTGCTGAGCTGGCCAAAGACCACTGCCCTCGCGCCAGGGAGCATATGGGGGACACAACGCAGAGTCCGACCCGAGATCGGCCAAGCGTTTAGGGATGCGGGCACGGGCCTGGAAATGCGCTCGCGGCCCGTCTCGGCTCCACTAACGGCCGGACAGATCCGCTGCTGGTGCTCGTTGCCGTCACGGCTTTTGTCACTGCCGTGGTTGCATACGGCTCCGGAGGCTGCCTGCATCCCGAGCATTCATGCGGGTAACAGCGCTGCTGCGCTCGTTCCCGCCTTGGCCGTCCACGAATGGTCCACAGCCAGCTGCGGTCTGTGCTCACTCGGAGCGCCAGACGGGCTGCGTTCCCCCAGTGCCGCAACCCGCGGAGGGTCCCGCAGAGGTCCAGGCGCGGGCCTATCCACTGATGATTGCCGGCTCGTCCGGCGCTACCGACCGCCGACTAATTCGGCTGCTTGCATCGCAGGTCTCCGTGCACCGGGAGTGGCCTATGCGCTGCTCAGGTCAGGGCGAACGCCAGTTGGATGAGGTTGGTGCATCCGGCCCCCGACCGGGCCAGTGCTCGCTAGGGTCCTGTCACAGGTGCCTAGTTGGGCGGGGCCCGCATGGAGGTGCGTATCTGGTCGAATCGCTTGTGCAAGGCGACCGGATGGCTACCCTGGAGACTTCGCACAGAGGTGAGAGTGTGCCTCGGGCGCGCGGGATGACACGGTACGGGGGTCGCGTATGCGAGTGAGATGGTATGTCGGGCAAATCGTCCCGTGCTGCAGCTTGGTCGAACACTCGTGACGGCTTCCAGTCTGCGACAGGGGCTGCCTACCCAGCGCAACGCTGAGCGGGCTCCACGGCCCGGCGGCCTCGGAATGGTGTTTCTGAGCCACACCTCCCGGCGACGCACGTTGGAGGAGCTGGGGGCCGAGAGGTTCAAAGCACAGGGAATCCGCAAAGACTATCTGTCAGGGATTCTTAAGAAGTTAGAGGAGTTGCTACAGGACGCTGGCTTCTCTGTTTGGTGGGATCGCAGGGATCTTCGTCCTGGCGACTCCATCGACCCCACCATCTACAGGGCACTGAATAGCTGTCGAGCAGCAGTCGTTCTCATTGATAGTGACGCCTTGGATGCGGGATACATGCGCCGCGAGGTCAATATCTTGACCTTCCGACACGTCGAGCATGACCTGCACGTTGTGCCTGTGCTTCTGCAGGTGGAAGCTGAGCAGGTGCGTGATAGCACGCTAGGCCGAGATACGGGCATCGACCTTCAACTGGCCCTTCATGCCTCGAACGACCAAAACGAGCAGGCCGCGCGGGAAACCGCTGAGATGATTGTTAAGCACCTGGCTACGGAGTCCGCTGCGTGGGAGCGGGACATCTACTCTCCGGAGAACAGATGGATTGACGATGTGGCTCTCTGCCTAGAGCAGGCCTCACCCGCTGCACTTCGGCGGGCAGCCGAGACTCTGGGTCTCGATCTGCCGGCGTGGGAACGGTCGACGGAACCGGGGTGGGACATCGCCGCTGCTCTCTGGTCTGCCGAGAGGGACTTGGTCCACGAGGTAGTCGAAGACATCGCCTATCAGCTCACCCGAGAGTTCCAGGAACGGATCGTGAAGCATGCGCTTCCTCTCTGGGCCCATCTGCAGGCAGCTCGCACTGTGCGGGCCGCTTCGGTGGAGGTATCGGGCACAGGGCGGGCCGTCAGTCTTGCTACCCGTCGTCTCTGGCTCGGAGAGCTGCTTGCGCGGCGAGCTTCAGCAGGCAACCGCAGGGCGCGTGTCATACGGCTAGTCGATGTCCACGGCGAAAGTACCATCCAGGACCTGGTCGGTCGGTCCGATGCCACGTTGCGCAGGGAGCTGAACTTCCCTGTCGAGACGCCGCCGGAAGAAGTCACGGCTGCGCTGCGTCAGCGTCCCGGCCAGCAGTTGTACGCGGTACTACGCTCCGAGACCGTCAATCCCGCGACTACTCTGGCAGTCACTCGGGAGTTGCAGAACAGATTTCCGGGGATCGTTATGATCGTGTTGAATCATGCCGGGTCAGCGGCGTGGACGGCTACGTCGATCACGCCCGCGCTCGATCCTTTCCCCCCCGAGGACGAGCGCGCAGCAAGGAGATTCGTCAGTGAAATGTCAGAGCTCTCAGGCGGTAAGAAGATCGAGGTAGACAGTGAAGAGTGACGTGTCACCCGAGCTCGCTGCACTACTGAGTGCCGTCGCGGACATGGCGAACGTCCCTCAGCATCCACAACCACGCAAAGGCGACAGACGTGACGGGTCCGTCTACTCGCCCACGCCCGAGATCATCACAGCAGTGCAAGTAGCTTTGATCACTGGCCGGCCATTACTCCTGGCTGGCCCCCCAGGTTGCGGCAAGTCGAGCCTCGCCGGGTTCGTCGCACGCATCCTCGACTTCGCCTACCTCGAGTTCGTGGTCACCGACGAGTCATCGCCCCAGGATCTCCTCTGGAATGTGGACGTAATTGCTCGGTTGCGTGACGCTCAGCTTGCCACGGTCGGGGAGCAAATTTCCCCTCTTCACAACTACATCGATCCTGGTCCCCTGTGGTGGGCGTTGGACCCCGCATCGGCCGCGAGGAGAGGGGCGGCCGAGGATGCGGCAGTGAGCCGACCGTGCAGCATGCCTGTCTACCTCAAGGACTATGAGCCGCAGGGGGCCGGAACTGTTCTGTTGATCGATGAGATTGACAAGGCGGAGAGTTCTTTCTGCAATGGTCTGCTCGTTCCGCTGGGCAGCCGCCAGTTCCACGTGACAGATATAGACGAAACTGTGGAAAATGGTTCTGATCGGGCTCCGGAGAGCCCCCTGGTCATCATCACCACCAACGGTGAACGAGACCTTCCCGATGCGTTCGTCCGCCGCTGCGTGGTACTGGCAGTCGAAGGGCCGGACGCGGAACGGCTCGAAGAGATCGCAAGACTTCACTTTCCTGCCGTGTCACAGGATTCAGGACTGTCGGCGAGGGTGCAGGAGTTGGCAAGTCGGTTCGCCAAGAGCGCCAAGGACCATGCAAGCACCGCCGAGTTCCTCGACCTCATCAGCGTCATGCTCACGCTCGGGGACGACTCGGATAGGGAGCAGTGGCAGCTCATCGAAAGGCTCGTAGTAGAGAAGTCAAGCGTCCGCAGAAACCTATTTACGTCATGGTGAGCAGCGCCGGGCGGAGGGGGAGATGAGCTACGGCGATGCAGTGCGCGTACTCGCTGCCCGCAGGCACTTGGCGGATCTGGAGGCGGCTCTGCGAATCCTGGGCTATCGCCTCGATCAAAGTGTGCTCCACGAACATGCTGACCTTGAGGCTCAACTCATCGTGGATGCAGGCCCAACCAGGACGGAATCGGGTGACGTCGATGAGTCAGCTGACTCATGGCTGATGCCGCTTGATCACTTTTGGGAGGATCCCATCACCGATGGGTCCTCTGAGGATGCAATCGCCTGGGACTGGGGGCACGCTGCTTCGGCCGCCAACTCCGCACAAAATGTGGGGCGCAACGGTGGCCTAATCCCATATGTCCTGCCAAGTATGGAGGTCTCCCAGACACCGCGCGATGCCCAAACTGACAGCATTGAACGGCCGCTCACCGCCGAAGAACACGCATCACTGCTACAAAAGCACGTTACTGAGTACGCCGCGACCTGGGACGCGCGCCGGATTCGCGATCTTCTACTGCGCAAGGTGCCTGGCCGGCGTATTGACGTGCCGAAGGTCGTACGGCTACTGGCCGCCCGGAAACCAGTTCGCACGTTACCGCTCATGTCAAGAAGCAGGGTGGCTCTGCCGATTCAAATCGTCCATGACATCGGGCTCTTCACCGGACCACTAAGTCTCGACCTTCAAGCCCTGCTCGACGCCATGCTGACCTACGGCAACTCTGGTCTCGACCGCATCTCCTTCCGCCACACGCTTTCTGAGGGGTGCGGGTCCGGTCCTGTGTGGGAGTGGGAAGATTACCGACTCCCTCGCCGCGCCACCGCGGTCGTGCTCGTCTCCGGGCTCTACGGCCCTGATCCCGCCAGAAGAGTTGACGAGTTCGAGCACCTCATCGCCACCCTGAACAGGCATGGCCACCATGCCCGCGCCGTCTGGTTCGGAGCCTTGCCTGACCGAACGATGTTGCGCCGGCCAGAGCAGTGGGTGGTGTGCGAGCAGTGACACTTTCTCTGGCCGACGGCCTGGTCCGCCGCTTTCCGGAAGCAATGCGAGGCGATCCCGAAGTCAGATGTCTGGCCGCCCTCATCAGCTCCGCATCCTTCGTTCCATTCGTTCTGCTACGAGATGTCCGTCGCGCGACGATGCCTCATGGCGGCCTTGCTGTCGAAGCCCGGCTGTGCGAGTCCGATCTGGTCGAGAGCGTGGCCGCGGATGGTTTCGTACTGCACGGCGGAGCTAGAACCGAACTGCGCCATGCACTGCGCGAGGCGTTAACGGAGGAGGGCGTCGATCTCGACCTGGCGCAACTGCGCTCGTCAATGCAAAACGGTCTGGATCTGCTATCTCCGTTGTTGCGCCTTGAGGAACGCGTTGTGTGGAAGTACATCACCGAGGCCGACTACCTGGACGCCTGTGACCGAGAACTGGCCAGCGTGGTACGGGGCATCACCCAGGAGCGGCGCCTTCGCATGCTCGAATGGGCGTCCGGAGCGATGACACGTCTTCCCGAGGAACTCCTCGGTACGCCCTCGGCCTGGCTGTTGGCTCAACTTTGCCGCGCTCAGGATCTTCCTCATCCCCAGCTCGGCTGGCCCGACGGAGCGACTGACGAGGGCTTGTTCCTCGATGTTATGCATTTTCTGCCGCAGACTATTATAGGCATCGCGCGCGATGGCACCCGGCTGACCCTTGGCCCGGTCTCCGCGCTGCGCCCCATCGGCATCCGTGTACCTGCTACTCACCCGGTCAGCGTCCGCGTTGAATGGTCCGGAAAACCAGATGGCCAGGTGATCTCCGAAATCGACCGCACGGTCAAGTCGGTAACCACAGGGAAGGGCCCCGTCACAATCGTGGGCCTCGATGGGCGTGCTGTCCAACTGAGCGCGATGAACGCAAATGAACTGGCTCCCGAACTTAGGGAGCAACAGCAGGTATTCGACCGACTTGAGGACGCCCGTACGCGTCGACGCGAACTGATGGCCAAGCCTATACGTCTTGACGTGGGTCCGCATGGATACCTGGTACGGCTCAGCGAGGAGCCCGCGGTCACTGCATTTATGCCCGTCAGTGCCGCCAAGATGCCTGGCTTGACAGAGAGTCCGGGTCTACGCGTTCCTACGGGGCTTCAGCGAGTGCGGGTAACCCAAGTCGACCGTGAGAAACAGCGTGTCTCAGTCAGTCGGGTCAGAGGAATCGTCAGCAGAGGGAACTTGGTGGAAGGGCAGTTGGTACGGGCCAAAATCACTGCCAAGACTCTGACGGGGCTCCTGCTCGACTTGACCGAGTCGGCAGGCCTAACCGTCCCTCAATACGAACGCGTATTCGGGATGCTGGGTAAACAGGACCTCCCAGCAAGCGCTGGCTGGGTGCCCAGTTACCGCAGCGTAAGAAGTTACGCGATCGAAGAAGATATGGAACTCGATGTCGTCGTCACCACCATCACAGGGGGCGACAAAGGTCTGAGAATCTCAGTTCGCCTCGCCGATCGAAGTGATGTCCCTGGCGGCCGGCTCCCTGACGGCCTCTCGATGGGACAGCGGCTTTGGGGAACCGTTGTGGAGAAGTTCTACCATGGCATCCGCTTCGATATCGAAGCGCAACAGGAAGACACGGTGGCAGCATCACCCTCAGGAATTCGAGGACTGGTCCTTAATACCGAGTTGTCCTGGGATGGGAAGTGGTTCTACGGCGGAGGTGATGCCCGAGAGTTCGGCCTAGTGATCGGCGACCGATGCGAACTCGTGGTGGTAGGGGTCCATGAGCTCACTGGCGAGGTCGCCCTATCACTGAAGCAGGTAGTCGAAGACCCTGGACAGGTGACCCTGCGCACTTTGCGGGCCGGCTCTGAGGTCGATGGCATCGTCATGCGTCGAGTCGGCGACGTCTGGCGCGTCCGTTTGGAGCCTTGGAGCGCCATGACAACAGTGCCTGTCGGCAGCTTCAAGGGGCACCTCAAAGCTGGCACTCGAATTAGGATGCGGGTGCGGCACTCTGATCCAGCGACTCAGACGCTTGTTGCCGAACTGGTTCGTGTACACACAGGCGGCACCTGATATGTGCTGCAGCATTAGGTACTGGACATCCCGATCGGAGGACCAGACCCAAGGGGGTGACCTCACCCTCAGCCATACATCATTACCCTAGGCGACCTACGTGCTTCACCTTGCCTGGAATGGGCAGTTGGTTGGGTTTAGATATCGATTTGTGATCCTTCAATCATCGCTTGAGCATCCCGAACGCCTGCCAGGCGCGCGTAGGCAAGGACGTACTGACGGGCATTGAGCTGAACTTTCCGCAGGTCAGAGCGGCACTCAGATGCCTGCGGCCACTCGCTTTCTGGACGCTGTGGGAATCCCTCCTCGAAAGCACGCAGGCGCGGGTGCCACTTGGTCAGGAAGGGCCGCAGCTCCGCATTCAGAAAATTGACCGCCAAATGCTCCACAGTGAGGCCGCCGCCCGCATGGACGGAGGGTCGACTTACCTTCAACGTCTCCCTCGTTGTCGCGAAAAGGCCGTAAAGCGAAGTGAGAGCTTCACGCAGTAGTCCCTCATCGTCATCTAGGGGCTGAACCGAGACGCGCGTAACGGACTCGATGAATAGCTGCCAGGAAACCTGACGTGCATCGTTATTTACTACGAAAGTAAGTTCGCTGAGCTGAGGTACGGTCACGCGAACTTCCGTCAGGCGGCCAGCCCGGCGGTAGGCATCGAGGCCTATAGCGACAACAGCTCCAGTCAACCCACCAGTGATGGCAAAAAGGTAAGTGCCTCCTGCATTACTGACGGCGTAAACACCTAAGCCCAGCCCTGCACCAATCGCCATAGAAAGGACTGTTCGAAATATAAGAGTGCTCGTTGCCACTCTCATTGCCCTGCCGCCGCTCATCCATCGTCCCCCACTGTGGTGAGTTCCTCGTCACCCAAACCCTAGTAGAGGGCCGAGCGCTAGGACTCATGCCAGCAACCAAGTTGACTCAGATGGTGACACTCTCCGCCGCGGCGGCTGCCACCGTCTGGTAGTCCATCGACAGGTCCTCGACACAGTCCGCGTTCTCCCGGTGAGGCACGGTACGGCGCGGTACGACCCGCTTCTTCCGCGACGCCCCGACAGCCGCCACGGCGGGCGCTTCCTCCTCAGCAGCGCCTCCAGATACTGCTCGAGACCGATCACCCGGCGCCTGAGGTTTCTCCCGCGTGCGCCAAGTCCGTCGGCACCCGCTCCAGTTCAGCTTCGAGTTCCTCCCCTCGCACCGCAGCGGCCTTCCGCCTCGCTTCCAGAAGCGCCCACATCGACGGCATCCCCACACCCTCGCAACATCCCGACCGGCAACGAGCCGAAACTTCGCGACAGCTGCAATCCCATACCTGACCAGCTGACTTCGCACACGAGGTTCGGAAAGAGAGCGGCTCCTAAAGCGTGGAGCCGAAGGCCCAGCCACAGAGAGTTTTCTCTACCTCTGCCCGCTCGCACCCAGCGCGCCGCCGGGCGCGGCCAGTCGGGGCGAAGACAAAGGCAGGCCGCGCCGCAGAGGCGGCGCGCGCCCGCGCCGTGCGCGGGCCTTGGCGCACCCGTGGCCAGGGGTGCCGGCGCGGGGACGGAATGCCTCGGGCCGCACCGACGCATCTTGGCTGCCGATCTCACGGGGTCTCACTCTGCACGGGCTCAGGCACTCCCACAAGACAATCACGGAGGAACTCGGGACCCCATCCAAACTCATGGATGAACGCATGGGACACGAGGATGGCTCTGTGCAAGCCCGCTACTCGCACATCACGGCGCGGATGAGGAACCGGCTCATGGGCGAGCTGACCGAGCAGTGGGAGGAGGCGTTGGCGGCACGGTCTGCCATGCACGCGCGGTCACCGGTGCGCGCGCTCGATGTGCTGCTGGGAGCGCGTCAGGTGTGACGTTCGGGGAGTGGATTTCCTTGATCCACTCCCCAGAGGCCCCTAGGAACGAGTCAGAGCCGGTTTCCTGTGAAGGAAAACCGGCCCTGACCTGATGTTTCAGCTGTCGGGGTGGCGGGATTTGAACCCACGACCTCTTCGTCCCGAACGAAGCGCGCTGCCAAGCTGCGCTACACCCCGATGTCGCTGCTGTCGCGGCGACGACGTTTACTTTAGCCCACCGGTGGCTAGAGACGAAATCCGGTTTTCCCGCGGTGGCGGATGGGGTTCGGGCGGGCGTGGTCGAGGGCCACGAGGAGCACGGCCAGGGCGTAGAAGGCGAGGCCCAGGAGGAGGGCGTTGCCGAGGACGCGCTTGAAGCCGTCCTGGCCGGCGTCCAGGAAGGGGTAGAGGTAGCGGTCGGGCGTGCCCGGGAGGAGCAGCTCGCCGCGGATGAGGCAGAAGGCCAGGTAGACCAGGGGGTAGAGGAGCCAGGTGCTGGCCTGGCGGAGGTGCAGGCGGCCGGGGGACGTGAGCAGGAGCCAGTCCAGTACCGCCGCGATCGGGGTCACCGTGTACAGCACCCCGTGGGAGAGGGCCTGCCAGCCGGTCGGGACGGCGGCCTCGCCCGTGAGGGAGAACGGACTCGCCTCGTTCGCCAGGAGCAGGTGGTGCACCAGGGCCGCGATGACGATGTAGAGCAGCGTGGCACCCAGTACGGCACCCGGCAGGGGGCGGCGGGCGGTCCATGCGCGGCGGGCCGAGAGGACCATGACCAGCGCCAGCAGCATGTTGCTCTGGATCGCGAAGTGGCTCAGGACCCGGGACGGGTCGCCGAGGAGCAGTTCGAGCGTCACGCCCGCGGCCGCCGCGAGGGCGACCAGCAGGCGGAAGGCCGCGGCCGCGGGGCGGCGGACCGGGGTGACGACGGCCGTGGCGGGCACGGGGGAGGGCTTCAGTGCCGGCGGGGACGGTATCGCTGGGAGGTCCGGGATGTCCCGGGGTATCGGGGCGGTCATGCCCCCACGCTGGCAGAAACGGACATAGGGGGCGATGCGGGCGGGGCTGTGCGGGTTACCCCTCCCGGTCCCGGCGCCCGACCAAGGTCAGCAACGTGGCCTCCGGCGGGCACGCGAACCGTACCGGTGTGTAGCGGTTCGTGCCGCAGCCCGCCGACACGTGGAGGTAAGCCGTACGGTCCTGCGCCGTGTGCGTGGACAGGCCCTTCACCCGGTCCGTGTCCAGGTCGCAGTTGGTGACCAGGGCGCCGTAGAAGGGGATGCACAGCTGGCCGCCGTGGGTGTGGCCGGCCAGGATCAGGGGGTAGGCGTCGGCCGTGAAGGCGTCCAGGGTGCGCAGGTACGGGGCGTGTACGACGCCCATCGAGAAGTCCGCCGCCTCGGACGGGCCGCCCGCCACCTGCGCGTAGCGGTCCCGCTTGATGTGCGGGTCGTCCAGGCCCGTGAGCTCCACCGAGCCCCCCTCGAGCTTGAGCTCGCCGCGCGCGTTGGTCAGGTTGAGCCAGCCCGCCGCGTCGAAGCCGTCCCGCAGGTCCTCCCACGGGTTGTGCACCACGCCCTCGGCCGGCGCGTTGCCGTTGAGCCCGTGGCGGCCCTGGGCCTTCTCCAGCAGGTAGCGGGCGGGGTTGCGCAGCTTGGGGCCGTAGTAGTCGTTGGACCCGAAGACGTACGCGCCCGGGAACTCCATCAGGGGGCCGAGCGCGTCCAGGACCTCCGGGACGCCCTCCGGGTCGGAGAGGTTGTCGCCCGTGTTGATCACGAAGTCGGGGCGCAGGCCCGCCAGGGAACGCAGCCAGCGCTGCTTCTTGCGCTGACCGCCGACCATGTGGATGTCGGAGACCTGGAGCACACGCAGGGGGCGCATTCCCGGGGGCAGGACCGGGACGGTGACCCGGCGGAGGCGAAAGGAGCGGGCCTCGAAGCCCGCCGCGTACAACAGACCGGCGGCACCGGCCGCCGTGATTCCCAGGGGGACTCCGTATCGCGCGCGCATACGACCATCGTGTCAGACCCCGGCGGCTGCCCGTGTCCGGGCGGTGCCCGAAATCCCCTGACGGCACCGGTCCTTCGGCCGGGGCCCCCTAAATCGAGGGGCGCCGTTCCCGCCGCACCTGCGACAATCGACTCCATGACCACGCTCAAGTCGAAGCTGCAGGATGACCTCAACGTTGCGATCAAGGAGCGCGACGAGCTGCGCTCCTCGACGCTCCGGCTGACGCTCGCCGCGATCACCAAGGAGGAGGTCGCGGGCAAGGAGAAGCGCGAGCTCTCCGACGACGAGGTGCAGAAGGTGATCACCCGGGAGGCGAAGAAGCGCCGTGAGGCGGCCGACGCCTTCGCGCAGGGTGGTCGTCCCGAGCAGGCCGAGCGGGAGAAGGCGGAGGGCGAGGTCCTCGCCACGTACCTGCCGCAGCAGCTGTCGGACCAGCAGCTCCAGCAGATCGTCGCCCAGGCCGTCGAGGAGGCGAAGGCGGCCGGTGCCGAGGGGCCGCGGGCCATGGGCGCGGTCATGAAGATCGTGAACCCGAAGGTGGCCGGGCAGGCCGAGGGCGGCCGCGTCGCCGCCGCGGTGAAGAAGCTGCTGGCCGGCTGACCTTTCAGCGGAACGAAGACGGCCCCCTCCTGCCCACGGGCAGGAGGGGGCCGTTCTGTCACACCGCCGGCTCAGCCGAACCGGCCGCCGTTGCCGTTCCCGCCGTTGCCCTGGCCCCGGATGAAGCCCTCCGGGATGGAGAACGAAGGCGTGGGCTCGCCGCCCCCTCCGCCGTTGTTGTTGCCGCCGACCAGGCCACCGATGAAGCCGTCGTTGTCGCCGTTGCCCCCGTCGTCACGATCGCCGTCGTCCTCGTCCCCGTCACCGCGGTCCCGGGGCTTGCTGTCGGGGATGTGGACGGTGTTGAAGTCCTCGACGGGCTTGCCCTCCAGCGCGCCGGACATCATGTCGCGCCAGATCGGGCCGGGGACCTCGCCACCGAAGACCTTGCCGTACGACCGGCCGCCGATGGTGATGCCGGTCATCTTCCGCTTGTGCGCCGGGTCGCCGACCCACACCGCGCCGGCCATGTTCGGCGTGTAGCCCACGAACCAGGCCGCGTAGCGCTCGTCGGTCGTACCGGTCTTGCCCGCGCTGGGACGGCTGCCGAGACCGGCCTTGGAGCCCGTGCCGTCCTCGACGACGCCCTTCAGCAGCGTGTTGATCGTGTCCGCGGTGTTCTCCGACATGGCGCGCGAGCAGGTCGACTTCGGCACCGGGAGCGACGAGGTCTTGTCACCGACCCGCCGGCTGACCGACTCGATGGCGACCGGCGTGCAGTGCATCCCGCGCGAGGCGAAGGTCGCGTACGCGTTCGCCATGGTCAGCGGGGACATCTCCTGGGTGCCGAGGGCGATGGAGGGAACCTGGGGCATCTTGTCGCCGTCGGCCCGCACGACGCCCATCTTCTTCGCCATCGTCGTCACCGGGCAGATGCCGATGTCGCTGATCATCTGCACGTAGTAGGTGTTGACCGACTTGGCGGTCGCCTCCCGCATGTCGTACGGGCCGACCTCGGAGGAGTTCTCGTTCTCGAGCTTGGCCGGAGCGTTGGGGTCGTTCACCCACTGCTTGCCGTCACACGCCGAGACGGGGCTCGGGTACGCCATCTGGTACGGCGACGCGTACGTCTTGTTCGCCGGCATGCCGTCCTCGATGGCCGCGGCGGCCACGATCGGCTTGAACGTCGAACCGGGCTGGTAGCCCATGCCGCCGCCCATCGACTGGTCGACGGACAGGTTGATCTGCGTCTCGTTCTTCTTGAAGCCGTACGGACGCGACTGGCCCATGGCGAGGATCTTGCCGGTGCCCGGCTGGACGAGGGAGACGGCCGTGGCCACCTCGTCGCTCTTGTAGACGTGGTCCTTGATGGACCGCTGCGCCGACTTCTGGGCCTTCGGGTCCATGGTCGTGCGGACGGTGAGGCCGCCCTGGTTCCAGATCTTCGCGCGCTTCTCCTTGCTCTTGCCGAAGACCGGGTCGTTCAGGAAGACCTCGCGCACGTAGTCACAGAAGAAGCCCGCGCCCTTGACCGCCGTGATGCAGCCGTTCTTGGGCTTGCTGACCTTCAGGCCGAGCGGTGCCTTCATCGCTTCGGCTGCCTGCGCCCTGGAGATGTCGCCGACGGCCGCCATGCGCTCCAGCACGGTGTTGCGGCGCTTGGTGGCCTCCGTCTCGTCGTTGACCGGGTCGTACCGGCTGGGCGACTGCACGATGCCGGCGAGCAGGGCGGCCTGCTCCAGGCTGAGGTCCTTGGCGGATTTGGAGAAGTAGCGCTGGGCCGCGGCCTCGACGCCGTAGGCCTGCTGGCCGAAGAACGTGATGTTCAGGTAGTTCTCGAGGATCTTCTTCTTGCCCAGCTCCTCCTCGACCTGGATCGCGTACTTGAGCTCGCGGATCTTGCGGCCGATGGTCTGCTGGGTGGCCTGCGCGACCTTGGTCGGGTCGTCGCCCGCCTCCTCGACGAAGACGTTCTTCACGTACTGCTGCGTCAGGGTGGAGGCGCCCTCGGAGACCCCGCCGGTCTGCGCGTTCTTGTTGAGGGCGCGCAGGACGCCCTTCAGGTCGACCGCGCCGTGCTGGTAGAAGCGCGAGTCCTCGATCGCGACGATCGCCTTCTGCATGTACGGCGAGACGTCCTTGAGGGGGACCACCGTGCGGTCGCGCGAGTAGACCGTGGCGATCTGGCCGCCGTCGGCGTCGAGGATCGTGGTGCGCTGACTCAGCGGCGGGGTCTTCATGTTGGCCGGGAGCTCGTCGAAGCTCTCCACCGATCCCTTGGCCGCCAGGCCCAGCGCGCCCACCGCCGGGAGCGCGATGCCCGCCAGCACGGCTCCCGCGAGGACACTGACACCGAGGAACTTGGCGGCCTGCTGCGTGGGAGACAGACCACCGCCCGAGCGCTTCTTTGGCATGAGGGCAGCCTACGTTCTCATTCGCCGGACAGGCGTATAGGCCTTGGCCTAAGCTGCTCACAACTGTCACAGCAGTGAGGCCACGTATCAATACGTCCGGCGACCCCGAATCGTTCCGGGTGTTCCCCAACTTTTTTGGTGGGGCCGTGTCCGAATCCGCCTTGTGTGTCATACGGCGTCCGTTGTGACGCAGCTGAACTGTCCCGGTTTGCCGGGAAAGTTACGTATGCCGCCAGCTCACTCCCCCGGGTGATCTGCCGCTTACCCATAGTCCGTTCGGGCCATTCAAGATTGGGCCCGAAGGGGGTGTTGCGCTGTGCCCACCTTCCGTAACGTCCTCAACTGGCGGCGGTGAATATGCCGCTGCCGCCGTGGGGGAGCCTCGATTCGGGAGAGGACGGCGCCGGTATGGGCTGGGTAGTCGACTGGAGTGCGCAGGCGGCCTGCCGCACTACCGATCCGGATGAACTGTTCGTTCAAGGAGCAGCGCAGAACAGGGCCAAGGCGGTGTGCACCGGATGCCCGGTGCGTACGGAGTGCCTGGCCGACGCGCTCGACAACCGCGTCGAGTTCGGTGTGTGGGGAGGCATGACGGAGCGGGAGCGCCGCGCACTGCTGCGCAGGCGTCCCACGGTGACCTCCTGGCGCCGGCTGCTGGAGACGGCGCGCTCGGAGTACGAGCGGGGGTGCGGTGTTCTGCCCCTCGACGACGACGAGATCTACGAGAACTATGCGGCGGTGAGCTGAGGAGTCCCCTCGGGGAGCTCCCCAGGTCCAGGTCTGAGGGCCCTTCCCGGGCCCTTCGCCATCGCCTGCCAGTCCTTCGCCTCGCTCACGAGCCCTGCGCCCTCGCCGGGTTGCCCTCAGGCACTCGCCTCGGGCGGCTCCGGCTGGTCGGCGGAGTCGGGAAGCTCGCGCTCGCCGGCCGCGAGCCGGTCGCCGATGTCGCGCAGTCCCGCGAGGTCGTGCACGTCGCCGGGCAGCGCGCCCACTTCCGTCACGGCCACCTCGGGGTGGAGCGCGGTGAAGCGGTCCCGCGTGTGCTGCTCACGGGAGAGCAGCTGCATGCGATCGGCGTGCAGCCTCAGCAGGCCTGCGGTGAGCTGGTCGACGGACCGCTCGGTGTTCCCGGTGTCCTCGGCGTCTTCGGCGGGGGAGCCACCTTCGGGAGCCGATGCCGGAGCCTGAGCTGGTGTTCCGGGCGTGGGAGAGTCTGAACTGTCCTGTGCGTCGGGGGAGTTACGAAGTACTGCTTTCCCGCCCTCCTGATCCACAATGCGGGGCTCTTCAAGATTTTCCGCGGCGGCGAGCGCCCGCTCGGCCGACAGCCGTTCGGCTCCGCTGCCGTGCACCCGGTTGAGCACCAGCCCGGCGAGCGGCATGTCCTCCGCGGCCAGCCGCTCCACGAAGTACGCGGCCTCGCGCAGCGCGTCCCGCTCCGGGGCCGCGACCACGAGGAACGCCGTGCCGGGTGCCTGGAGCAGCTTGAACGTCGCGTCCGCGCGGGTACGGAAGCCGCCGAAGGTGGTGTCCATCGCGGACACGAACGTCTGGACGTCCTTGAGGAGCTGACCGCCGAGCAGCTTGCCGAGGGTGCCGGTCATCATCGACATCCCGACGTTCAGGAACTTCATCCCGGCGCGGCCGCCCAGCTTCGCCGGAGCCGTCAGCAGCCGGATCAGCCGGCCGTCCAGGAACGAGCCGAGCCGCTTGGGCGCGTCCAGGAAGTCCAGCGCCGAGCGGGACGGCGGGGTGTCGACGACGATCAGGTCCCACTCGTCCCGGGCGCGCAGCTGCCCGAGCTTCTCCATCGCCATGTACTCCTGCGTGCCCGCGAAGCCCGCCGAGAGCGACTGGTAGAAGGGGTTGGCCAGGATGGCGGCCGCCCGCTCGGGGTCCGCGTGCGCCTCGACGATCTCGTCGAAGGTGCGCTTCATGTCGAGCATCATCGCGTGCAGCTCGCCGCCCGCGGAGTCGTCGATGCCCTTCACCCGGCGCGGGGTGTTGTCCAGGGAGTCGATGCCCATGGACTGGGCGAGTCGGCGGGCCGGGTCGATGGTCAGGACGACCACCTTGCGGCCCCGCTCGGCCGCGCGCAGGCCCAGGGCCGCCGCGGTCGTGGTCTTGCCGACCCCGCCCGAGCCGCAGCAGACCACGATCCGGGTCTTCGGGTTCTCCAGCAGCGGGTCGATGTCGAGCAGGCGCGCGGGGGTGAGGTGAGGGCGGGCCGGGTCGTGGGTGTGGGCCGGGTCCGGACGACTCATGACATCCCCTGCTTCCGACTCATGACGGGCCTTGCGTGTCTGTCCTGGCTCATGACACGCCCTGCTCGCGCAGCTCGCGGGCCAGCTCGTACAGCCCCGCCAGGTCCATGCCCTCGGCGAACAGCGGCAGTTCGTGCAGCGGCAGGTCCAGCTCGGCCAGGACCGCACGCTGCTCGTGCTCCAACGTGTACCGCTCGGCGTACTCCTCGGCCTGCGTCAGCAGCGGGTCCACCAGCCGCTCGGCACGCCCGCCGCGCCGCGCCCCGCCGAGCCCCGCGGACGACAGGGACCGCGCGACAGTGGAACGCGGGACCGTCCGTACGAGTTCCAGGTCGGCCTCGTCCAACACCTCCGGCCGGACCATGTTCACGATGATCCGCCCCACCGGCAGCCGGGCCGAACGCAGCTCGGCGATGCCGTCCACGGTCTCCTGGACGGGCATCTCCTCCAGCAGCGTCACCAGGTGCACGGCCGTCTCGGGCGACTTCAGCACCCGCATCACGGCCTGCGCCTGATTGTGTATCGGGCCGATCTTGGCGAGGCCCGCGACCTCGTCGTTCACGTTCAGGAAGCGCGTGATCCGCCCGGTCGGCGGGGCGTCCATGACGACGTAGTCGTAGGCGAACCGCCCGCTGCGGTCCTTGCGGCGCACCGCTTCGCACGCCTTGCCGGTCAGGAGGACGTCCCTGAGGCCGGGCGCGATGGTGGTGGCGAAGTCGATCGCGCCGAGCTTCTTCAGGGCCCGTCCGGCACTGCCCAGCTTGTAGAACATCTGGAGGTAGTCTAGAAGGGCCAGTTCGGGGTCGATGGCCAGTGCGTACACCTCCCCGCCCCCGGGAGCGACGGCGATCTTCCGCTCCTCATAGGGCAGCGCCTGCGTCTCGAAGAGCTGCGCGATGCCCTGACGGCCCTCGACCTCGACGAGAAGCGTCCGCTTCCCCTCCGTGGCGAGAGCCAGTGCTAGTGCGGCGGCCACCGTGGTCTTACCGGTACCGCCCTTGCCGCTGACGACCTGGAGCCTGCTCACGTATTCGAGCCTAACCAGTCCGCGCCCGGGCTACGCGGGAGGCTGTGGACAACCCATGCCGAGGCCGGCCCCCGACCGCGTCCGCGACCCCGCTCGGACAGGGGCTAAAGTCGGCCGCATGACCAAGTGGGAATACTCAACCGTGCCGCTGCTCGTCCACGCCACGAAGCAGATTCTGGACACCTGGGGCGAGGACGGCTGGGAGCTCGTCCAGGTCGTGCCCGGGCCGAACAACCCCGAGCAGCTCGTCGCCTACCTGAAGCGGGAGAAGCAGTGATGGGCGCCGTCGAGGCGAAGCTGGCCGAGCTCGGCCTGAGCCTGCCCGACGTGGTCCCGCCGCTCGCCGCGTACCAGCCGGCCGTGCAGTCCGGTCCGTACGTCTACACCGCCGGGCAGCTCCCCATGGTGGAGGGCAAGCTTCCGGTCACCGGCAAGGTCGGCGCCGAGGTCACCCCGGAGGAGGCCAAGGAGCTGGCACGCACGTGTGCGCTGAACGCCCTGGCCGCCGTCAAGTCCGTCGCCGGTGACCTGGACCGCATCGCGCGCGTGGTGAAGGTCGTCGGCTTCGTGGCCTCGGCGTCGGACTTCACGGGGCAGCCCGCGGTGCTGAACGGCGCGAGCGAGCTGCTCGGCGAGGTCCTCGGCGACAAGGGCGTGCACGCGCGCAGCGCGGTGGGTGTCGCGGTGCTGCCGCTGGACGCACCGGTCGAGGTCGAGATCCAGGTGGAGCTCGCGTAGCACCCGCCCAGCACTCCCTTCGGCGGTCCCAGCTGCGGAATCCGTCCCCGGGGTCACTCGAACATCCGCCCGTCACGGGATAGCCTCGCGCCCATGGCGAACGGTCAGTGGTACCCCCCGGAGTGGCCGGACCGCATCCGTGCACTCGCGGCCGGCACCCTCACCCCGGTGACCCCGAAGCGCGCGGCCACCGTCATGCTCCTGAAGGACACCGGCAGCGGCACGGCCGTCCACATGCTGCGCAGACGCGCCTCCATGGCCTTCGCCGGGGGCGCGTACGCGTATCCGGGCGGCGGTGTCGACCCGCGCGACGACGACCACCACGTCCGCTGGGCGGGCCCCACGCGCGCGTGGTGGGCGGACCGGCTCGGCGTCGACGAGACGGCGGCCCAGGCGATCGTCTGCGCGGCCGTACGCGAGACGTACGAGGAGGCGGGCGTGCTGCTCGCCGGGCCGGCCTCCGACTCGGTCGTCGGTGACACCACGGGAGCCGACTGGGAGGCGGACCGGGCCGCCCTGGTCGCCCGGGACCTGTCCTTCGCGGAGTTCCTGGACCGGCGCGGCCTGGTCCTGCGCTCCGACCTGCTCGGCGCCTGGACCCGCTGGATCACCCCGGAGTTCGAGGCCCGCCGCTACGACACCTGGTTCTTCGTGGCCGCGCTCCCCGAGGGCCAGCGCACCCGCAACGCCTCCACGGAAGCCGACCGCACGGTGTGGATCGCCCCGCGCGAGGCGGCGGCCGGGTACGACAAGGGCGAGCTGCTGATGATGCCGCCGACCATCGCGACCCTGCGCCAGCTGACGGCGTACGAGACGCCCTCCCAGGCGCTCGATGCCGCCCCGGGGCGTGACCTCACGCCCGTCCTGGCCACCGCCCGCCTGGTGGACGGGGAGATCGTGCTCTCCTGGCCGGGCCACGACGAGTTCACCAAGCACATCGCGACCGGTGGAGCCACCGCATGACGGACGCAAGCGCCCTTCCCGGACAGCCCCGCGGCGGGGTCCTCTCGGGGCCCGCCACCGCGCGAGCCGTCAACGTGCTGGCCCCCAACGCGTCGGCGATGACCCTGGACGGCACCAACACCTGGATCGTCTCCGAGCCCGATTCGGACCTGGCCGTGGTGGTCGACCCGGGGCCGCTGGACGACGGACACCTGCGCCAGGTCGTCGCCACGGCCGAGCAGGCCGGCAAGCGCGTCGCCCTCACCCTGCTGACCCACGGCCACCCCGACCACGCCGAGGGCGCCGCCCGGTTCGCCGAACTGACCGGCACGCGCGTGCGTGCCCTCGACCCGGCCCTGCGGCTGGGCGACGAGGGACTGGGCGCCGGAGACGTCGTCACCACCGGCGGCCTGGAACTGCGCGTCGTGCCGACCCCCGGCCACACCGCCGACTCCCTCTGTTTCCACCTCCCGGCCGACCAGGCGGTCCTCACCGGCGACACGATCCTCGGCCGCGGCACGACAGTCGTGGCCCACCCCGACGGCCGCCTCGGTGACTACCTGGACTCCCTGCGCCGCCTGCGCTCCCTCACGGTCGACGACGGCGTCCACACGGTCCTGCCGGGCCACGGCCCGGTGCTGGACGACGCCCAGGGGGCCGTCGAGTACTACCTCGCCCACCGCGCCACCCGCCTGGCTCAGGTCGAGACGGCCGTCGAGGACGGCTACCGCACCGCTCCGCAGGTCGTCGCCCGCGTCTACGCCGACGTGGACCGCTCCCTGTGGCCGGCGGCGGAACTGTCGGTACGCGCGCAGATGGACTATCTGGAGGAGCACGGGCTCATCTAGCACGGGCCCGTCCGACCCAGCCGGACACGACGTCGGGCCCCGTCTCGTGAGGAGACGGGGCCCGATGACGTACGGCCAGATGTGCGCGTCAGCGTGAGCGCTTGGCGAGGCGTTCCACGTCCAGGAGGATCACCGCGCGGGCCTCCAGGCGCAGCCAGCCGCGCTGGGCGAAGTCCGCGAGGGCCTTGTTGACCGTCTCGCGGGACGCGCCGACCAGTTGGGCCAGCTCCTCCTGCGTGAGGTCGTGCACGACGTGGATGCCCTCCTCGGACTGCACGCCGAACCGGCGCGACAGGTCGAGCAGGGCGCGGGCGACACGGCCCGGGACGTCCGAGAAGACGAGGTCCGACATCGCGTCGTTGGTCTTGCGCAGCCGGCGTGCGACAGCGCGCAGCAGTGCCGTGGCCACCTCCGGGCGGGCGTTCAGCCAGGGCTGGAGGTCGCCGTGGCCGAGGCCGAGCAGCTTGACCTCGGTCAGTGCCGTGGCGGTCGCGGTGCGCGGGCCCGGGTCGAACAGCGACAGCTCGCCGATGAGCTCGCTGGGGCCGACCACGGCCAGCATGTTCTCGCGGCCGTCGGGGGACGTGCGGTGGAGCTTCACCTTGCCCTCCGTGACCACGTACAGGCGGTCACCGGGGTCGCCCTCATGGAACAGCGAGTCACCGCGGGCGAGGGTCACCTCACTCATGGAGGCGCGGAGCTCCGCGGCCTGCTCGTCATCGAGCGCCGCGAAGAGCGGATTGCGCCGCAGAACGTCGTCCACGAGTTCTCTCCTATTCGACCTGCTCAGGGGATCTTGCTCCCCCGTGTACCGAGGGACCGTGGTGCCCATTTTGTCGGGCGGTCCAAACAGTGTGATCTGTCACAAGGATGCCGCACACGTGTCCCGGGGTACGCGGCAGGGGTCCAATTGGGCGCCGATCTTCAGGGGCCGGGGCGGATGCCGGTGCCGGGCCTTAGGCTGGCCGGGTGTCCAAATCGCCGGTGAGAGCACAGGCCGAGGGGGCTGCGCGGGTGGTTGTACGTCGCGATTCCGCTGTGGGCGAACGGAGCCCCGATGGCGGTAGGAAAACGGCGAAAGAGAACAAGACGGAACCGGTGAAGAAGGCCGCTTCCGCGAAGAAGGCGGCGACGGCCAAGAAGGCCACGTCCACGAAGAAGGCGGCGACGGCGAAGAAGGCTGCCTCCAGGACGTCCGCGGCGTCCGCGACGTCCGCGGCCAAGAAGGCCTCGAAGGGCGCCGCCGTGAAGAAGGCCCCGGCCGCCAAGAAGGTCGTGGTCGCGCCCAAGAAGGCCACCGCCCGCCTCAAGGGCACCGCCCCCGCCAAGACGGTCGTCCACCCGCCGGGCGACGAGTCGCGCACCGCCCTGGTCCGCCGGGCCCGCCGCATCAACCGCGAGCTCGCCGAGGTCTTTCCGTACGCGCACCCCGAGCTGGACTTCGAGAACCCCTTCCAACTGGTCGTCGCCACGGTCCTGTCCGCCCAGACGACCGACCTGCGCGTCAACCAGACGACACCCTCCCTCTTCGCCAAGTACCCGACCCCGGAGGACCTGGCCGCCGCCAACCCCGAGGAGGTGGAGGAGATCCTCCGCCCGTGCGGCTTCTTCCGGGCCAAGACGAAGTCGGTGATAGGGCTGTCGAAGGCCCTCGTGGAGGACTTCGGCGGTGAGGTGCCCGGCCGGCTCGAGGACCTGGTCAAGCTGCCCGGCGTCGGCCGCAAGACCGCGTTCGTCGTGCTCGGCAACGCCTTCGGGCGCCCCGGCATCACCGTGGACACCCACTTCCAGCGCCTGGTGCGCCGCTGGCAGTGGACCGGCGAGACCGACCCGGACAAGATCGAGGCCGCCATCGGTGCGCTCTTCCCGAAGAGCGACTGGACGGATCTCTCGCATCACGTGATCTGGCACGGCCGCCGCATCTGCCACGCCCGCAAGCCCGCGTGCGGCGCCTGCCCGATCGCCCCGCTCTGCCCGGCCTACGGCGAGGGCGAGACCGACCCGGAGAAGGCGAAGAAGCTCCTCAAGTACGAGAAGGGCGGCTTCCCGGGCCAGCGCCTGAAACCCCCACAGGCCTACCTGGACGCGGGCGGCAAACCGGCGCCGCCGCTGGGGGCCGGATGACCTGCGCGAGCCGCCCGACGCGCCGCCCGTTCAGGGGATCCCGGGCGTCCGCGGAACGATCTCAGGGCCGTGGTGCGTTGGATGCGGCAGGACGACGGGGGTGGCGATGACGCGTGCGAGCGACACACAGGGTGGGCCGGTGGCGCTGAGCAAGGACGGGCTGCCCGGCTGGCTGGACCCGGTGGTGCACGCCGTGGAGACGGTCCGGCCGAGGCAGCTGAGCCGGTTCCTGCCGCCGGAGGACGGGGCGGGGCGGCAGTCCGCCGTGCTGGTCCTGTTCGGCGAGGGCGCGCGCGGACCGGAGCTGTTGCTCATGGAGCGCGCGAGCTCCCTGCGCTCGCACGCCGGCCAGCCCTCCTTCCCGGGCGGCGCCCTCGACCCGGAGGACGGCGACCCGAGCGGTGACGGCCCGCTGCGGGCCGCGCTGCGCGAGGCCGAGGAGGAGACCGGCCTCGACCCCTCCGGCGTCCAGCTCTTCGGCGCCCTGCCCAGGCTCTACATCCCGGTCAGCGGCTTCGTCGTCACCCCCGTGCTGGGCTGGTGGCGCGAACCGAGCCCGGTCGGAGTCGTCGATCCGAACGAAACCGCCAGGGTCTTCACCGTCCCCGTGGTGGATCTCACGGATCCGGCCAACCGGGCGACCGCCGTCCACCCCAGCGGCCACCGAGGTCCGGCATTCCTGGTCGAATCAGCCCTTGTCTGGGGTTTCACGGCCGGAATCATCGACCGGCTGCTGCACTTCGCGGGCTGGGAGCGGCCCTGGGACCGCGAGAAGCAGGTCCCGCTCGACTGGCGCGCATGACAGGGTGGCCTCCGTGAACGTGCTGGACATCTTGTTGCTGGTCGCCGCCGTGTGGTTCGCGGTCGTGGGGTACCGCCAGGGGTTCGTCGTCGGCATCCTGTCGGTGATCGGCTTCCTGGGCGGCGGCCTCGTAGCCGTCTACGTGCTGCCCGTCATCTGGGACGCGCTGACCGACAACGCGGAGGTGAGCACGACCGCCGCCGTCGTCGCGGTCGTCGTCGTCATCGTCTGCGCATCCGTCGGCCAGGCCCTCACCACCCACCTCGGCAACAAGCTGCGCCGGCACATCACCTGGTCCCCGGCCCGGGCCCTCGACGCCACCGGCGGCGCCCTGGTCAACGTCGTGGCGATGCTCCTGGTCGCCTGGCTGATCGGCTCCGCCCTCGCGGGCACGACGCTGCCGACGCTCGGCAAGGAAGTCCGCAACTCCAAGGTGCTGCTGGGCGTCTCACAGGCCCTGCCGGACCAGGCCGCCACCTGGTTCGCGGACTTCTCCTCCGTCCTCGCGCAGAACGGCTTCCCGCAGGTCTTCAGCCCGTTCTCGAACGAGCCGATCACCGACGTCCGGCCCCCGGACCCGGCGCTGGCCGACAGCCCGGTGGCCGCCCGCGCCCAGCGCTCCATCGTCAAGGTCATGGGCACCGCCCCGAGCTGCGGCAAGGTCCTGGAGGGCACCGGCTTCGTCTTCGCCGACCGCCGCGTGATGACCAACGCGCACGTGGTGGGCGGAGTCGACGAACCGACCGTGCAGATAGGCGGCGAGGGCAAGAAGTACGACGCCAAGGTCGTGCTCTACGACTGGCGGCGCGACATCGCCGTCCTCGACGTGCCCGATCTCAGGGCGCCCGTGCTGCGGTTCACCCCGAAGGACGCGAGCAGCGGCGACAACGCCATCGTCGCGGGCTTCCCGGAGAACGGCGCGTACGACGTGCGGGCCGCACGCGTGCGTGGCCGCATCACGGCCAACGGCCCGGACATCTACCACCGCGGCACGGTCCGCCGCGACGTCTACTCCCTCTACGCCACCGTCCGCCAGGGCAACTCCGGCGGCCCGCTGCTCACACCCGACGGCAAGGTCTACGGCGTCGTCTTCGCCAAGTCGCTCGACGACGCCGAGACGGGATACGCGCTGACCGTGGACGAGATCCAGGACGACATCACCAAGGGGCGCACCGCCAACCGACAGGTGGGCAGCGACAGCTGCGCCCTCTAGGGACGGCCCTGGAACGGCGGGTGTCGGGGTGTCACTCGCGCGAGGGACACCTCAGTCGCGTGTGTGGCGCAGACGTACGGAGACCCAGCGGGCCCGGCGGCGGAGGATACGCGGAATCCCGACCCTGGGATCCGCGGTCGCCATGTGCGGTGCGCCGCTTCGCCGGTGGGGGTTCGCACCGCCCGCCGAGCGGCGATTGCGGGTTGCGTCACTGTAGTCGTGCGTCCAGCCCATACCCCGACGTCTGCCCCCGCCCCATGGTCCATAACCGCGCCAGGGGCGTCCAATTGGCCTATGCGCCAGGCAAGTGGCCGTTCGTAGGACAAGCGTTCACGGGGCGGTACCGGGCGGGGTTGATCGGTCACCGATCGGGTTCGGGATCCCGCAGCCAGTTGATGAGTTCCGAGGAGAACGCGACCGGGTCCTCCTCGTGCGGGAAGTGGCCGAGGCCGTCGAACAGGCGCCAGCGATAGGGGGCTTCGACGTACTCGCCGGACCCGGCCGCGCTGCGCGTGCGCATCACGGGGTCGAGCGAGCCGTGCAGATGGAGGGTCGGCACCCGCACGGGCCGCTTCATCCGCCGGTTGAACTGGATGCCGTCCGGGCGCGCCAGGGAGCGCACCATCCAGCGGTACGGCTCGACCGCGCAGTGCGCCGCGGAGGGGATGCACATGGCGCGGCGGTACGTCTCCAGCGCCTCGTCCTCGGGCGGTCGCGGCCCGGACCACTCCTGGATCAGCTCTGCCACGAGCGCCCCGTCGTCGGCGGTGAGCTGCCGCTCCGGGATCCAGGGCCGCTGGAACCCCCAGATGTGTGAACCGGCGCGGGTCTGCTTGACGTCTCGCAGCATGGCCGAGCGCCAGCGCCGCGGGTGCGGCATGGACGCGACCGCCAGCCGCCGCACCAGCTTGGGGCGCATCGCGGCCGCCGTCCACGCGAGGTATCCGCCCAGGTCGTGGCCGACCAGCGCGGCGTCGGGCTCGCCGAGGGAGCGGATGACACCGGTGACGTCGAGCGCGAGGTTGGCGGGGTCGTAGCCGCGTGGTGTGCGGTCGCTGCCGCCGACGCCCCGCAGGTCCATGGCGACGGCCCGGAAGCCCGCGTCGGCGAGTGCCACCAGCTGGTGCCGCCACGTCCACCAGAACTGCGGGAAGCCGTGCAGCAGCAGCACCAGCGGCCCGTCGCCCAGCTCGGCGATGTGGAAGCGGGCGCCGTTGGCGGCGACGTCGCGATGGCTCCAGGGGCCGTCGAGCAGGACGGCCGGAGCCGGTGGTGCCGGGGGTGTGTCGGGGTCCGTCATGAGGACGAGCGTGCCACAGCCTCGATGGCCTCGGGGACCCGGTCCTGCGGGAGCTCCGGACGCGGGTGCGGCTTGGCCTTCTGCAGCACGACCGCACTCTCCTTCATCGAGGCGGCGACCTTCTGCGGGCCCTTGCTCTTCTTGGCCTTCTTCGCGAAGACCATGCCGACCAGCGCGAGCACGAGGGCGACCAGCACGTTCGCCGCGAACGACAGCAGGAAGCAGACCGCGAGGTTCCAGTCGCTCCAGGTGCGGATGCCGTAGGCCAGCGCGAAGTTCAGCATCGGCAGGGAGAAGAGCAGCACCGCGCCGGCCGCCGAGAAGGCGCCGCCGCTGGTCGCGCCGCGCTTCACGTCCTGCTTGAGCTGCGCCTTCGCCAGCGCGATCTCGTCGTGCACCAGCGCCGACATTTCCGTCGTCGCCGAGGCGAACAGCTGGCCGATGCTGCGTTCGGCGCCGACCGGGCTGCCGTCGGGTGCGCTCATCGCGGTCTCCCTCTTCTGCGTACGGTCCGATGTCCGCGTCTTCTGCCTGACTCGCCACAGTCGTCCGACTGCGTACGGCCCGGCTGCGTACGGTCCCGTCTTTTGTACCGTCTCGTCAGATCATGCCGGACGGTGGTGGTCATCGCCTGCCCCGCCCGGTACTTCGGCAAGCCCGTGGCGCTCGGCTGCCTTCTCCTGGGCGATCCGGCGGTGTTCGGCGGCCTTGCGCTCGTAGAGCGCGGCGAGCCGCAGGTGGTACGCCGGCTCGTCCTCCTCGTAGATGTCCGGGATGCCGTCGGCGTCCTCGTCGCGCTCCTCTTCCTCCCACAGACGGCGGTACTTGGCGTTCCGCATTTTCAGCAGGACGGTCGCGAGTGTCGCGGCGATCAGCGAGCCCAGCAGGACGGCCGCCTTGACCTCGTTCGTCATCGCCTGGTCGCCCTCGAAGGCGAGTTCGCCGATGAGCAGCGAGACGGTGAACCCGATGCCGGCGAGGGCCGCCACGGCGAACACGTCCGCCCAGGCGAGGTCGTCGCTGAGTGACGCCCGGGTGAAACGGGCGGCCAGCCACGTCCCGCCGAAGATGCCGAGGGCCTTGCCGAGGACGAGCCCGAGGACCACACCGAGGGTCTCGGGCCTGGTGAACACGTCGGCGAGCGCTCCGCCGGACACTGCGACACCCGCGCTGAACAGAGCGAACAGCGGGACGGCCAGCCCCGCCGACAGGGGTCGTACGAGGTGCTCGACGCGCTCGCCGGGGGAGCGGTCCTCGCCCTCGCGGCGGTGGCAGCGCAGCATCAGGCCCATGGCGACGCCGGCGATGGTGGCGTGGATGCCGCTGTTGTACATCAGCGCCCAGACGACGAGGGCGAGCGGCACGTACACGTACCAGCCGCGTACGCCCTTGCGCAGCAGCAGCCAGAAGAGCACCAGTCCGGCGACGGCGCCGCCGAGCGCGGCGAAGTTCAGGTCGGCCGTGAAGAAGACGGCGATGATCAGGATCGCGAAGAGGTCGTCGACGACGGCCAGCGTGAGCAGGAAGGCCCGCAGCGCGCTCGGCAGGGACGTCCCGATGACGGCGAGCACGGCGAGCGCGAAGGCGATGTCGGTGGCGGTCGGCACGGCCCAGCCGGCCAGGGAGCCACCGCCGGTGACGTTGGTGAGGGTGTAGACGAGCGCCGGTACGGCCATGCCGCACAGGGCGGCGACGACCGGGAGTGCGGCGGCCTTCGGGTCGCGCAGGTCGCCCGCGACGAGTTCCCGCTTGAGCTCGATCCCGGCGACGAAGAAGAACACCGCCAGCAGTCCGTCGGCGGCCCAGTGCGCGACGGACAGGTCGAGGCCGAGGGCGGCGGGGCCCAGGTGGAAGTGGGAGACGCTCTCGTAGCTGTCGTGCAGCGCGGGGATGTTCGCCCAGAGCAGCGCGGTGACCGCGGCGACGAGCAGTAGCACCCCGCCGACGGTCTCGGTGCGCAGCGCGTCCGCCACATAGGTCCGCTCGGGCAGCGACAACCGGCCGAAGAGTTTGTGGGGGGTGTTGGAACGGGGCGCGGTCACGGGGGAGACCTCCGGTCGGTGGGCAGGACGAAACGCATGCCGACCAGACTTCCCGGCGCACCATGGAGCACTTGTGTTGCTTAGTTTAGGTAAACGTACGGCCGTGCGCATCCGCGGTCTTCGCCGCCGCGGCGCCCTGACCGAGGGCACCCGATCGTGCGGGTGCCCTCCGTCAGCTTCGCCATGCCGGTGCCGCGATCAGTCCTCGCTGGGCGCGGCGGGCAGCTTGGCCTGGATGAGGTCCATGACCGTGGAGTCGGTCAGCGTGGTGACGTCACCCAGCTGGCGGTTCTCGGCGACGTCCCGCAGCAGACGGCGCATGATCTTGCCGGAGCGGGTCTTGGGCAGCTCGGCCACCGGCAGGATCCGCTTGGGCTTGGCGATCGGGCCGAGGGTGTTGCCGACGTGGGTGCGCAGTTCGGCGACCAGTGTCTCGGTCTCGGTGGCCGTGCCGCGCAGGATGACGAAGGCGACGATGGCCTGTCCGGTCGTCTCGTCCGCCGCGCCGACCACGGCCGCCTCGGCGACCGAGGGGTGGGAGACGAGCGCGGACTCCACCTCGGTGGTGGAGATGTTGTGCCCGGAGACGAGCATGACGTCGTCGACCCGGCCCAGCAGCCAGATGTCGCCGTCGTCGTCCTTCTTGGCGCCGTCACCGGCGAAGTACTTGCCCTCGAAGCGCGACCAGTAGGTGTCGATGAAGCGCTGGTCGTCGCCCCAGATGGTGCGCAGCATCGACGGCCACGGCTCGGTCAGCACCAGGTAGCCGCCCCCGCCGTTCGGCACCTCGTTGGCCTCGTCGTCGACGACCGTCGCGGCGATGCCGGGCAGCGGCGTCTGCGCCGAGCCGGGCTTCGTCGCGGTCACGCCCGGCAGCGGGGTGATCATCATGGAGCCGGTCTCGGTCTGCCACCAGGTGTCGACGACCGGGGTGCGGTCGCCGCCGATGTTCTTGCGGTACCAGATCCACGCCTCGGGGTTGATCGGCTCGCCCACCGAGCCCAGCACACGCAGGCTGGACAGGTCGAACTTGGCGGGGATGTCGTCGCCCCACTTCATGAACGTACGGATCGCGGTCGGCGCGGTGTAGAGGATCGTCACGCCGTACTTCTGCACGATCTCCCAGAAGCGGCCCTGGTGCGGGGTGTCGGGCGTGCCCTCGTACATGACCTGCGTCGCGCCGTTCGCCAACGGGCCGTAGACGATGTACGAGTGGCCGGTGACCCAGCCGACGTCGGCGGTGCACCAGTAGACGTCGGTCTCCGGCTTGAGGTCGAAGACGGCGTGGTGGGTGTAGGCGGTCTGCGTGAGGTAGCCGCCGGAGGTGTGCAGGATGCCCTTCGGCTTACCCGTGGTGCCCGAGGTGTAGAGGATGAACAGCGGGTGCTCGGCGTTGAAGGCCTGCGGGGTGTGCTCCGCGCTCTGCCGCCCCACCAGGTCGTGCCACCACACGTCGCGGCCCTCGGTGAAGGCGACCTCCTGGCCCGTGCGGCGCACGACCAGGACGTGCTCGACGATGCCCGCCTTCTCGACGGCCTCGTCCACGGCCGGCTTGAGCGCGGACGGCTTGCCGCGCCGGTAGCCGCCGTCGGAGGTGATGATCACGCGCGCGTCGGCGTCCTGGATGCGGGTGGCGAGCGCGTCCGAGGAGAAGCCGCCGAAGACGACCGAGTGGGCGGCGCCGATCCGGGCGCAGGCCAGCATCGCGATCGCCGTCTCGGGGATCATCGGCATGTAGACGGCGACCCGGTCGCCCGCCTGGACTCCCAGCTCCAGCAGGGCGTTGGCGGCCTTGGAGACCTCGTCCTTCAGCTCGGCGTAGGTGATCGCGCGGCTGTCGCCGGGCTCGCCCTCGAAGTGGATCGCGACCCGGTCGCCGTGCCCCGCCTCGACATGCCGGTCGACGCAGTTGTAGGCGACGTTGAGCTCGCCGTCCTTGAACCACTTGGCGAAGGGCGGGTTCGACCAGTCGAGGGTCTCGGTGGGCTCCTTGGCCCAGGTCAGCCGACGGGCCTGCGCGGCCCAGAAGCCGAGCCTGTCAGCCTTGGCCTGTTCATACGCCTCCGCGGTGACGTTGGCGTTCGCGGCCAGGTCGGCGGGAGGTGCGAACCTGCGCTCTTCCTTGAGCAGGTTGGCCAGGCTCTCGTTGCTCACGGCATCTGCCTTTCCCAGGGTGTCCGTTGTGTCCCAGGCCACAGCTCATCAGACCCGGGGGTGCGATGACAAGGGCCGACCGCCGATTGGTTTAGACCTCTCGGGCGGTGCTGTCGGGGACCGGGGTCATCCGTACCCACGGACGCCGACCAGGGAAAGTTCAGTACGTCTGCTGCCCGTCACCCGCATCGCGGCGGAACCGAGGGGGAGGCGCGGCGGCGTTCAGGAGGGCCGAACGGCCGGACGGGGGCGTTGAGCGGTCGGCAGCCGTCCGGGGGGAAGGGGGGGCGGTCCGGTCCGGCGTTCCACAGGGTGTGCCCCCGGGGTCGGCCGGGGGCACACCCTCATCCGGTGCCGGGCGGGCACACATCCCGACCCGGCGCCCGGATCACGCCGTCAGGTCCGACTCCCGTACGCGGTCGAAGACACCGCCGGTGTCCGTCTCGGTGAGCAGGTACGCCTGGGCCTCGCCCACGTGGAAGTACATCCCGTGCAGCTCCAGGGCGCCCTTCTCGATGGCCCGGGCCACCGAGTCGTGGGCGCGCAGGTGCTCCAGCTGCTGGACGACGTTCGTCAGGCAGAGCTGCTCGACCGCGTCCTCGGGGGAGCGCCCGGCCAGCCTGCCCCAGAGCAGTCGGTCGTCGGCCATGCGCTCCAGGCTCGGCAGTCCGTGCCGCAGCCATCGCTTGAGCGGGGTCCGGGCGCCGCCGGGCTCGGAGTCGAGCAGCGCCTGCATGGCGCCGCAACCCGAGTGCCCGCACACCGTGATGGACCGCACCTGGAGCACGTCCACGGCGTACTCGATCGCGGCCGAAACCGAGTCGTCGCCGCTCTCCTCGCCCGGACGCGGGACGAGGTTGCCCACGTTGCGCACGACGAACAGGTCGCCCGGACCACTGGAGGTGATCATCGATGTGACCAGCCGGGAGTCGGCGCAGGTCAGGAAGAGCTGCGAAGGCCGCTGCCCCTCACGCGCCAGCCGGGCCAGCTCGGTGCGCACCAGGGGTGCGGTGTTGCGCTGGAACGCGCTGATGCCACGCGCCAGTTCGTGCCCGCCGGCTCCGCCCGTGCCCGTCGGGTCCGGCTCGGAGCGGTCCGCCCCGTCCGGGTTCTCGCCGGAGGGGGATGCGGACTGGGGGCGGTCGCACTGGTGGTTGAGCCAGGGTGTCCAGGGCCGGCAGCGGCAGCTGGTGAAGGTCTGGGGCTCGGAGATACGGGTGCCGGAATGGCGGCCGGTGATCTCCACGGTGCCCCCCTGCGCGGTGTGCGTCTTCTGCCAGTCCTGCAACGTCTCGAACGCCGCGTGGTCCATGAACGAGCCGTCCAGCTCGACGACGGCGTCGACACCGTGGGGCACGCGATGCAGGACCCGGCTCAGCCGGGGCACCGCGAGGAAGGTCAACTGGCCTCTGACGTGTACGTGATGGACTCCTTCCCTCTCTTCGTGCGTGATGCGGGTGCGGGTGAGGCGGTGCAGGGCGACGCCGACGGCCATGGCGATGCCGAGCGCCACGCCCTCCAGGACGCCGAGGGAGACCACGCCGAGGGTGGTGACGGCGTAGACCCAGACTTCCCGGTGGCGGGTCACCGTGCGGATGTGGTTCAGGGACACCATCTGGATGCCGACGGCCATCACCAGGGCGGCGAGCGAGGCGAGCGGGATGAGCTCCAGGATCGGGACCATCAGCAGCGCGGCGATCACTACGAGAACGCCGTGCAGCATCGTGGAGTTCCGGCTGACCGCTCCGGCGTGCACATTCGCCGAACTTCGCACGGCGACACCGGCGATGGGCAGTCCGCCGAGCGAGCCGGAGACGATGTTGGCGGCACCCTGCCCGAGCAGTTCGCGGTCGAGGCGGGAACGCCCGACACGGGCGGACAGGCCCGGGCGGCCGGCCACCAGCTTGTCCACGGCGACCGCGCCGAGCAGCGACTGCACACTGCACACCAGCGTGGTGGTGAGCACGGCGGCGACCAGGCCGAGCACCGGCCCGTCGGGCAGTCCGGCCAGGGCGTGGTTGCTCCAGGACGGCAGGTCGACCTTGGGCAGGCGGAGCCCGGCGAGGGCGGCGGCCGCTGTCGCCCCGGCGACGGCGACGAGAGCGGCCGGGACCGTGCGCAGCAGGCGCCCGGCCCGGCCGGGCAGTCTCGGCCAGAGCAGCAGCAGCGCCAGGGTCAATACGCTCACCGACACGGCCGCGGGGCGCATGTGCGCCAACTGGGCGGGCAGCGCGCGGAGGTTGTCCGGGACGGAACTCTGCGGGGTGCCGCCGAGCACGATGTGCAACTGGGCGACGGCGATGGTGACGCCGATCCCGGCGAGCATGCCGTGCACGATGGCGGGGCTGACGGCGAGGGCGCCACGGGCCACGCGCAGGCAGCCCAGGCCGAGTTGGGCGAGGCCGGCGAGGACGGTGATGGCGCAGGTCGTACGCCAGCCGTAGCGCTGGATGAGGTCGGCGGTGACGACGGTGAGTCCGGCGGCCGGTCCGCTCACCTGGAGCGGGGAGCCGCCGAGCCGCCCGGCGACCAGCCCGCCCACGGCGGCGGCGACGAGGCCGGCCTGGAGGGGGGCGCCGGTCGCGAGGGCGATGCCCAGGGACAGGGGCAGGGCGATCAGGAAGACCGCGATCGAGGCCGACACATCGGCACCCGCGATCCGGAATCGGCGGGGTCCGGTCGGCGGCGGACTGTGGGGCGGATGAGTGCGCTCGGTTCGGTTCGGGTCGGCGGCGCGTGTGGGGACGCAGGCTGACATGGGTTCCCGTCTCCTCCGGGGCTGCGCGGTCGCGTAACTGAGGGATCCCGCACGGGGCGGGGTCGGTCGCGGCGGTCACGGCGTAAATCGGCGGGATGAATCAACGCTCGGTAAACGGATCGTAATGCAGAGTAAAGGACGAGCATAGACTTTACGGGCAAATGGGTGAATAGATCACCTAGAAGAGTGAAGTGGCTATTCGATCGGCTTGTCGTACTAATTCCTTCTCGATCTCGTGCGAATTTGGCGGCGCTGTCCGCACCCGAGAGAAGGAAGAAGGTGGGCGGAACATGGCCGCCACCCACAGGATCGCCGCGGGCTCCGTGATCGCCGCGGTCTGCGCCGCATCGCTCGCCGGCTGCGCGACCGGCACCCCCCGGCAGGAGACCCCCCAACCGAGGAAGGCGACGCCGGCACAGGCGCCGAAGAGCGCGGTCCGGCTGATCGGAGACGGCTCCACCGCCTACACCGGAGCCCAGCCGCACCTGCCCAAGCCCGAACGCCTGCGGCCCGGCCAGAAGCCCCCGCAGTTCGTCGTCTTCTCCTGGGACGGCGCGGGCGAGGACAGCCAGAAGCTGTTCTCCCACTTCCGCAAGGTCGCCAGGGAGAACAACGCGACCATGACGTACTTCCTGAGCGGCGTGTACATGCTGCCGGACGAGGAGCGCGACCAGTACCGGCCGCCGCAGCACTCGCCGGGCCGCTCCGACATCGGCTTCAACGACCGCCGCGGCATCGCCGCCACCGCGAAGCAGCTGCGTCTGGCGTGGCTGGAGGGCAACGAGATCGGCACCCATTTCAACGGCCACTTCTGCGGCAGCGGCGGTGGCGTCGGCGAGTGGTCGGTCGAGGACTGGAAGGACGAGATCTCCCAGGCCAAGCGGTTCGTGAAGACCTGGAAGACCAACACCGGCCTGAAGGGCGCGCCCCCGCTGCCCTTCGACTACGACAAGGAGCTCATCGGCGCCCGCACGCCCTGTCTGGAGGGTCAGCGCAACTTCATGAGGGCCGCCCGCGACCTGGGCTTCCGCTATGACACCAGCGGTGTCAACGACCAGGTCTGGCCGAAGCAGAAGCAGGGCCTGTGGGACGTGTCCATGCAGCTCGTGCCGTTCCCCGGCCACTCCTTCGAGCAGCTCACCATGGACTACAACTTCATGGTCAACCAGTCGGGCACCACCACCCAGGGCAACCCCGCCAAGTTCGACTTCTGGGGCGACCAGATGCGTGACGGCCTGCTCAAGGGCTTCTCACGGGCCTACCACGGCAACCGCGCGCCCCTGATCATCGGCAACCACTTCGAGTCCTGGAACGGCGGCACCTACATGCGGGCCGTCGAGGAGGTCATCGAGGCGGTGTGCACCAAGGAGGAGGTGCGCTGCGTCTCCTTCCGGCAGCTCGTCGACTGGCTGGACGCCCAGGATCCGAAGACGCTGGAGAAGCTGCGCACCCTCCAGGTCGGACAGGCGCCTAAGGAGGGCTGGGCGTCCTTCCTGTCGGACCGGCCGGCCCCGGCACCCAAGGGCGTACCCGGGGCTCCGGCGGCCGGGAAGTAGCCCTCCGGGCGGACACCGCCTGGCGCACGCGCGCGTGAAGAAGGCCACTCCGCCGTGGGACGGGTGCCCGGGGTGCGTAGGGTCGTACTCATGAGTACAGAAGGCGCGACCGCCGATCCCCTCGCGGCCCTGGGGTCGCTGCCCGGAGTGGCCGATTCCGTGGAGTCCGTACGCAAGGCCGTGGACCGGGTCTACGGGCACCGGGTCATGCGGCGGCGCAGCAATGCGATCACCTCCGAGGCCGCTCTGCGCGGCGCCCGCGGCTCGGCCGCACTGTCCGGAGCGGACTGGGCCCTGGAGGAGGTGCGCCGGCGTACGGACTTCAGCGGCGACGACGAGGCCCGCACCGTGGGTGCCGCCCTACGGCTCACCGCGGAGGCGGGCCAGCTGCTGTCGATCTGGCGGCAGTCGCCCCTGCGGGTGCTGGCCCGGCTGCACCTGGTGGCGGCCGCGGACAAGGCCGACCAGGTGGGGCGGCCCCGCAAGGAGGGCGAGCCGGTCGACGAGCCGCTCGTCGGGCTGCCGCTGCCGAGCGCCGCCGAGACGCACGGCAGGCTGGACGGACTGGCCGGACTGATCATCGCGGGCGGCTCCGCACCGGCGCTGGTGACGGCCGCCGTCGTGCATGGCGAACTGCTCGCGCTGCGCCCCTTCACGTCCCACAACGGCCTGGTCGCCCGCACGGCCGAGCGCATCGTCCTGGTCGGCAGCGGCCTGGACCCGAAGTCGGTCTGCGCGGCCGAGGTCGGCCACGCCGAGCTGGGACGCGACGCCTACCTGGAAGCCCTCGACGGGTACGTCTCCGGTACCCCGGAGGGCCTCGCCGCCTGGATCGCCCACTGTGGCAGGGCGGTCGAACTGGGGGCCCGCGAGTCGATGGCGGTGTGCGAGGCGCTGCAGCGCGGAGCGGCGTGACCTCGGCCGGCCGGAAAAATGATGCGGCGGTACGAGTTCTCGTACCGCCGCTGGCATGAGCATCGGGTTACCAAGCGTCCTCGATATATGCCCATCAGGCCGGGAACTTTGCCCGTTACCTGGTGCGGCTGGCCCGTATTCGACGGGTCGACGTCGCGTGGGTGCCCGGTGTTCATGCTCGGTCCGTGGGGCCAAATGCGTTAAAAAGGTGATCCTCTCGGATGTCCTTGGTCTCGCGGGCCGTTGAGTCCTTTGTACTCCTGCCCCGGAGCAAGCGGAAGTCCAGGCCGCACTTCTTTACTTTCGGATTCACATAGAGGTTGGCGTCGCCGCAGGTCAAGCGACCGTCGCCCGGCGCCTGTTCGCGTACCAGACGAGTCCCGCGGTGGCCGCCGCGGCGCCTATCGCAGCGACCGCGACGAGCGCCGGACGCGGCGGTACGGAGAACGCGGGAAGGCGCTGCTTGAGCCGGACCGGGCGGTGGAAGTCCAGGATCGGCCAGCCACGCGCGAGGGCCTCGCGGCGCAGCGCCCGGTCCGGATTCACGGCATGCGGATTGCCGACGGACTCCAGCATCGGCACATCGGTCGCCGAGTCGCTGTAGGCGTAGCAGCGGCTGAGGTCGTACCCCTCGGACTCGGCCAGCTCCCTGACGGCCTCGGCCTTGGTCGGGCCGTACGCGTAGTACTCCACCTCGCCGGTGAAGCAGCCGTCGTCGCCCACGACCATGCGGGTGGCGACCACGCGGTCCGCGCCCAGCAGCTCGCCGATCGGCTCGACCACCTCCGCGCCCGAGGTGGACACGATCACGACGTCGCGGCCGGCGGTGTGGTGCTCCTCGATGAGGGAGGCGGCCTCGTCGTAGATGATCGGGTCGATCAGGTCGTGCAGCGTCTCGGCGACGATCTCCTTGACCTGCTGCACGTTCCAGCCGCGGCACAGGGCGGACAGATATGCGCGCATGCGCTCCATCTGGTCGTGGTCGGCGCCGCCGGCCAGGAAGACGAACTGGGCATATGCGGTGCGCAAGACGGCCCTGCGGTTGATCAGACCGCCTTGGTAGAACGACTTGCTGAACGTGAGCGTGCTCGACTTCGCAATGACCGTCTTGTCCAGGTCAAAGAAGGCGGCTGTGCGGGGCATCGAGTGGTTTTCCACGTCCCAGAGCATAGGGGCAGCCCATTCGGCGTAAGGTGGGGCGCGTGGGTTTGCCTGAGAAGGCTCTCGGGTACACCATGGAAGTCACGGATCGTTCGCGACCGTGCTAACCCGGCCCGACTCCTCCCCCCCCGAGTCGGCCGTGGGGACGACCCCCGCTCTCCCCCCCGGCGGGGGTCGTCGCATGTCCGGATGGGTTTTCGCCCTCTTCGCACGCCCTGAAAGCCGCTCCGATGCGGCCCCTGTGCAGGCTGTTGACATGCACATGAAGAGTCACGCTGGGTAGTTGACGGACTGCTCTGTGGAGGTCACACAGAGGCCGTGAGCGGCTCACCGGGATGGGTGACGGCGATATTCACAACCCCCGGGACGTCCACAGTTATCCACCAAGATCCACACGATTTCCGGGATCGCTGCACCGTGATTCCAGCGCGTCCCGCTCGCGGCGAGTTCATGGCCGGTTCCGAGTACCCGGGAGCGTTTGGCCGGTTTCTGCCGGCCGTTCACAGGGAGGCCGCTTGTCGGTTCTTCCCACGTTTGGGAATCGCGGGGCCGCAGGGGGCCGCGCGAGTCATGCAGCGAAGGGGGATGGAAATCGTGGCCGGAACCGTCACACACGATCCGCCGCCGGCCGCCGGAGGGCGGCAGGGCGGACCGCTGATCGTCACCGAGGACACCGAACTCCTCGACGACCTGCTGCGCCTGTGCGCGGCGGCGGGCGCCACACCCGAGGTGCACCACGGGGTGCCGGAGCGCCGAGGCAGTTGGGAGTCCGCACCCCTCGTCCTGGTCGGCGACGACGCCGCGCGGCGGGTACGCGGGGCCGTGCGCAGAAGGGGCGTCGTCCTCGTCGGCCGGGACCAGGACGACTCCGGGGTCTGGCGGCGGGCCGTCGAGATCGGCGCCGAGCACGTCCTGATGCTGCCCGACGGCGAGCAGTGGCTGGTCGACCGGATCGCCGACGTGGCCGAGGGCGTCGGCCGGCCCGCCCTCACCGTGGGCGTCATCGGGGGCCGGGGCGGGGCCGGAGCGTCCACGCTCGCGTGCGCCCTCGCCGTCACCTCCGCGCGGGAGGGACTGCGCACCCTCCTCGTGGACGCCGATCCGCTGGGCGGCGGACTCGACGTACTCCTCGGCGGAGAGACGGCGGAAGGGCTGCGCTGGCCCGCGTTCGCCTCCTCGCGCGGACGGGTCGGCGGGGGAGCCCTGGAGGAGTCGCTGCCCGAGCTGCATTCACTGCGGGTGCTCAGCTGGGACCGCGGCGACCGGATCGCCGTCCCGCCGCAGGCGGTGCGCGCGGTGCTCGCGGCCGCCCGGCGCCGGGGCGGCACGGTCGTGGTCGACCTGCCGCGCCGGATCGACGACGGTGTCGCCGAGGTGCTCACCCAGCTGGACGTGGGCGTGCTGGTGGTGCCCGCCGAGCTGCGGGCCGTCGCGGCCGCGGGGCGGGTGGCCTCCGCGGTCGGCATGGTCCTGCGGGATCTGCGGGTGGCGGTCCGCGGGCCGTACCCGCCGGGGCTCGACGACCGTGAGGTGGCCCGGCTGCTCGGACTGCCCCTGGTCGGCGAGGTACCGGTCGAGCCGGGGCTGTCGCGCCCGGACGAGGGCACGGCGCCACCGGGTGCCGCCCCGCGCGGGCCCCTCGCCCGGTTCTGCAGGCAGTTCTGGGAGCGGGCGCTCGTCGAGGCGGGTGCGGCATGAGCACCCTGGCCGGACTCGAGGGCTCGGCGCTGCTCGACGGGGTGCGGCGGTGGCTCGCCGAGAGCGGGGCCGAGCCGACCCCCGCGCGCGTGGCGCAGGCCCTGCGGGAGCAGGGGCGGGTCCTCGGGGACGCCGAAGTCCTGGGAGCCGCCGCCCAGTTGCGGTCCGAGCTGGTCGGCAGCGGACCGCTGGAGCCGCTCCTCGCCGATCCGTCGGTGACGGACGTGCTGGTGTCGGCCCCGGACCGGGTCTGGGTGGACCGGGGCGGCGGACTGGAACTGACGTCGGTGCGGTTCGCGGACGCGGCGGCCGTACGACGGCTCGCCCAGCGCCTCGCCGCCGTGGCCGGGCGCCGCCTGGACGACGCCCGGCCCTGGGCCGATGCCCGGCTGCCCGACGGGACCCGGCTGCACGCGGTGCTGCCACCGGTGGCCGTGGGCTGCGCCTGCCTGTCTCTGCGGGTCGTACGGCCGCGTGCCTTCACGCTCGGCGAGCTGGTCGCGGCGGGCACGGTGCCGCCGGGCGGGGACCGCATGTTGCGCGCCCTGCTCGATGCCCGCCTGTCCTTCCTCGTCAGCGGCGGCACCGGCACCGGCAAGACCACGCTGCTGAGTGCCCTGCTGGGGCTCGTGGGGCCGGACGAGCGGATCGTCCTCGCCGAGGACTCGGCGGAACTGCGGCCCGACCATCCGCACGTCGTGCGGCTGGAGACCAGACCCGCCAACCAGGAGGGCGCGGGCCTCGTCACCCTCGAGGACCTGGTGCGCCAGGCGCTGCGGATGCGGCCCGACCGGCTGGTCGTGGGGGAGGTGCGCGGACCCGAAGTGGTGCATCTGCTGGCCGCGTTGAACACGGGCCACGAGGGCGGGTGCGGGACCGTGCACGCCAACGCCGCCGCCGATGTACCGGCCCGGCTGGAGGCGCTCGGCACGGCCGCCGGGCTCGACCGGGCGGCGCTGCACAGTCAGTTGGCGGCCGCCCTCTCCGTGGTGTTGCACCTGGTGCGCGACCGGGCCGGGCGGCGGCGGATCGCCGAGGTGCACGTGCTGGAGCGGGATCCGTCAGGTCTCGTGCGGACGGTGCCGGCGCTGCGGTGGGGAGCGGAGGCGTTCGTGCGCGAGCGGGGGTGGGAGCGGCTGCGGGGGCTGCTTCGGGGCGAGGCGAGCGGGAGGGGGCCGGGTGCGGCCGTGGTGGAGGGGACGAGTCATGACGGGGGTGCCTGAGATGTCGATGGGGGCGGCGGTGGCGTGCATGGGGGCGGCTGTCTGGCTGCTGGGTGAGCGTGAGGAGGTGGCACGGCGGGCGAGGCTGCTGTTCGCGGGTGGCGGAGCCGTCGGGAGCGGGCCGCGCGGGTGGCGGCGGATGACCGGTGGGCTGCGGCGCGTCCGTGGGCGGCTGCGGGCCGAGTGGTGGTCGCCGGTGGCCGGGCTGGTGCTGGCGGTGCTCGGGGCGTCGGTGCTGCCGGCCGTCCTGGGGGCGGCCGGGGTGCCGTTGCTGCGGCGGGCCCGCCTGGCCGGCCGGGAGCGGCGGGACCGGGAGCGCCGGGCCGATGCGGTGATCGCGTTGTGCGGGGCGCTGGCCGGCGAGGTGCGGGCCGGACGCCAGCCGGGTGAGGCGCTGCTGCGGGCCGCGCGGGACTGCGGCGGGCTCGCGGATGCGCAGGCGACGGTGCTGGCGGCGGCGCGGTTCGGCGGTGACGTGCCGGACGCACTCGCGACGGCAGCACGGCAACCGGGTGCCGAGGGACTGCGGGGACTCGCGGCGTGCTGGCGGGTGGCTGTGGACCAGGGTGCGGGGCTCGCGGCCGGGCTCGACCGGCTCGCCGCGGCCCTGCGGGCCGAACGGGACCAACGGTCCGACCTGCGAGCCCAGTTGGCGGGCGCCCGGGCCACGGCGGTGATGCTCGCCGGGCTGCCGGCCCTGGGGCTTCTCATCGGCACCGCCCTCGGCGCTGATCCCCTCCATGTCCTGCTGCACACCGGGGCGGGGCTGGGCTGTCTCGCCGCCGGCGGGGTGCTGGAGGGCCTGGGGCTGTGGTGGGTGCAGGGGATCGTGCGGGGCGCGGAGGAGGCGGCGTGAGCGGGGAAGTTGTCCACAGGCTGGGGGTGGCCGTGGGGATCGTGCTGGCCTGCGGATGGTTGGCGCGGTGGCTGGTGGAGGCGCGGCGCCGCCGGAGGATGCGCAGGCGCCTGACCGAGCTGTCCGGGGTCCGGGAAGCGGCTGTTCCTTTCCCGCGGCCGGCATTGCGCGAGGTCGCGCGGACATGGCTGGTCCCCGTGGGCGTGGTGTGTGCCGGATGGGCGCTGGTCGGAGGACTCGCCGGAGCCGCCGTGGGAGTGGCCGGGGCGGTGGGGCTGTGGCGGTGGCGGCTGAGGCAGGAGGAGGCCGGCGCGGACCCGGGGGCATCCGACCTCGCCGAGGGGGCGCGGCAACTGCCCCTTGCCGCCGACCTGCTGGCGGCCTGCATCGCGGCGGGCGCCGGCCCGGTGATCGCGGCTCAGGCGGTGGGGGAGGCCCTGGGCGGACCCGTCGGCGACGCCCTCGCCCGGGGCGCGGCGGAGGTGCGGTTGGGCGGCGAACCGGACGCTGCCTGGCGGAGGTTGGGCGCCGTCCCCGGCGCCGGAGGGCTGGCCCGGCTGCTCGAACGGGCCGATGTGTCCGGACTGCCCGCGGCCGTACCGGTCGCGCGGCTCGCCGCGGAGGCCAGGGCCGACTGGGGCCGCGCCGCGACGGCCAGGGGCCGCCGAGCGGGCGTGATGGTCAGTGCGCCGGTCGGGCTGTGCTTCCTGCCGGCGTTCATCGCGGTCGGTGTGCTGCCCGTGGTGATCGGGCTCGCGGGCGGGGTGCTCGGAGGGGGTGGTGGATGACGCGGTGACCGACCGGAAGCAAGTGAGCGACAACCAACAGAAGTTCGGACTCTTTCCTACGGGGGTTGAGATGTATCAGGCGGTACGGGCACGGCTGCGTGCCCTGGTGTGCGGGATGCGCGCGGCGCGGAGGGACGCGGGGATGGTCACCTCCGAGTACGCGATGGGAATCGTCGCGGCGGTGGCGTTCGCGGTGGTGCTCTACAAGGTCGTCACGAGCGGCCCGGTCAGCGCGGAACTCCAGAACATCGTGAAGGACGCCCTCAATGCGCGGATGTGAGCGGGGCGCTGACCGGGGGTTCGTCACGGCGGAGTCGGCCGTGGTGCTGCCCGTCCTGGTGATGTTCGCGATGGCGCTGGTGTGGGGGCTGCTGGCCGTGGCCGCGCAGATCCAGTGCGTGGACGCGGCGCGGACGGGCGCGCGTGCGGCGGCCCGCCAGGACCCGCCCGGCGCGGTCGTGAAGCTGACCCGCGAGGCGGCGCCGCCCGGCGCGAAGGTGACCGTCAGCCGGGATGCGAAGCACGTCCGGGTGGTCGTCGTGGCCGAGCCGCCGGTGCTGCGCGGTCTGTCCTTCACCGTGCGCGAAGAGGCCGTGGCGTCGGTGGAGGAGGCGGTGGGCACATGAGACGGGGCAGAGCGAGGGCCTGCTCGGGCCAGGGGCCTGCCGCGGATGGGAGCGCCGGTTCTGACCCAGGGCCGGGCTCGGTGGGGCGCGCCGGTTCGGAACGGGCGTCGGGCTCGGTGGGGTGCGCGGGTTCGGACCGGAGGGTGGGCGCCGTCGGGTGCGCCGATTCCCGCCGGGGACCGGTCGCTGCCGGGGGCGCCGGTTCTGGCCGAGGGCCGTCCATCGTCGGGTGCGCCGATCCCGGCCAGGGACCGGCTACCGTCCGGGGCGCCGGTTCCGGCGGGGGGCTCGCCACGGTGGAGGGCGCCGGCTCGGACAGAGGGTCCGCCAGCGTCTGGAGCGTGGGGGCGATCGCCCTCCTGTGCGTGGTGTTCGGAGTCGTTCTCGCGCTCGGGCAGGCCGTCGTCATCCGGCATCGTGCGGCGGGCGGTGCGGATCTCGCCGCGCTCGCCGCGGCGGACCACTGGGCCGATGGCGGTACGGCGGCCTGCGCCCGGGCCGACCGGGTCGCCCGGGCCCAGGGCGTGCGGCTCGTGCGATGCGAGGTCGCCGGGGAGATCTCGGACGTGACGGCGGCGTCGGGGCGAGGGCCGTTCACGGCGGAGGTCAGGGCGCGGGCGGGGCCTCCGACGGCTCCGCTGGATCTGCCGACGGCTGCTCAGGCGCCTCGTGCACCGTCTCCTTCTCGTCCGGAGCCCCCTCCAGCAGCACCGTGAGGAGCCGCACCGCCCCCCTCTTGTGCAGCGGGTCGTTGCCGTTGCCGCACTTGGGGGACTGGATGCAGGACGGGCAGCCGGCGTCGCACTCGCAGGAGGCGATGGCCTGGCGGGTGGCGGTCAGCCAGGTGCGGGCGGTGTGGAAGGCGCGCTCCGCGAAGCCCGCGCCACCCGGATGGCCGTCGTAGACGAAGACCGTGGGCAGGAGCGTGTCGGGGTGGAGCGGGATCGACACGCCGCCGATGTCCCAGCGGTCGCAGGTGGCGAAGAGGGGCAGCAGGCCGATCGACGCGTGTTCGGCGGCGTGCAGGGAGCCGCCGAGGATCTCCGGGTTGATCCGGGCCCGGTCCAGCTGGTCCTCGGTGACGGTCCACCACACGGCGCGGGTGCGCAGCGTACGAGGAGGGAGGTCGAGTTTCGTCTCGCCCAGGACTTCACCCGTGATGAGCCGACGACGCAGGAAGGAGACGACCTGGTTGGTGACCTCGACGGAGCCGTAGCAGAGACGGCCGTCGCCCCAGGGGATCTCGACGTCCGTCTCCAGGACGGAGATCGCCGTCGTGTCGCGGGCGACCGTGGAGTACGGCGGGGCGGCCTCCTCGACGAGGGCGACGGAGTCCTCCAGGTCCAGCGACCGCACCAGGTACGTGCGGCCCTGGTGGAGGTGGACCGCCCCCTCGTGCACCGTCGAGTGCGCGGCGCCCGCGTCGACCGTGCCGAGCAGCCGGCCCGTGCCGGTCTCGACGACCTGGACCGGTCGTCCGCCCTCACCGCGGATGTCGGTCAGGTCGGCGGCGCGCTCACGGCGGGTCCAGTGCCAGGCCCTGGTGCGGCGGCGCAGCAGCTTCGCGGCCTCCAGCTGGGGCAGCAGGCCCGCGCTGGCCGGCCCGAACAGGTCGAGGTCCTCGTCCGTCAGGGGCAGCTCCGCGGCGGCCGCGCACAGGTGCGGGGCCAGCACGTAGGGATTGTCCGGGTCGAGGACGGTCGATTCGACGGGCTGGTCGAACAGGGCCTCGGGGTGGTGGACGAGGAAGGTGTCCAGCGGGTCGTCGCGGGCGACCAGGACGGCCAGCGCCCCCTGCCCGGCCCGCCCGGCCCGGCCCGCCTGCTGCCACAGGGAGGCACGCGTGCCCGGGTAACCGGCGATGACGACCGCGTCGAGACCGGAGATGTCGATGCCGAGTTCGAGGGCGTTCGTCGCGGCGAGGCCCAGCAGTTCACCCGAATGGAGGGCTTGTTCGAGAGCGCGGCGTTCCTCGGGGAGATAGCCGCCCCGGTACGCCGCGACACGCCGGGCCAGCGACCGGTCGACCTCGGCGAGACGCTCCTGGGAAATGACCGAGATCAGCTCGGCCCCGCGCCGGGAACGGACGAAGGCGACCGAGCGCACGCCCTGCACGGTGAGATCGGTCAGCAGGTCGGCGGCCTCGGCGGTGGCCGTACGGCGGACGGGGGCGCCCTTCTCGCCGTGCAGCTCGGTCAGCGGCGGTTCCCAGAGGGCGAACACCAGTTCACCGCGTGGGGAGGCGTCGTCGGCCACCTCCAGGACCGGCAGGCCGGTGAGGCGGCGGGCGGCCACCGCGGGCTCGGCGGCGGTCGCGGAGGCCAGCAGGAACACGGGCGACGCGCCGTAGCGGGCACACAGACGGCGCAACCGGCGCAGCACTTGGGCGACGTTCGAGCCGAAGACGCCGCGGTAGGTGTGGCACTCGTCGACGACGACGTACTTCAGCGACTTCAGGAAGGAGGACCAGCGGGGGTGGGACGGCAGGATGCCGCGGTGCAGCATGTCCGGGTTGGTCAGGACGTAGTTGGCGTACTGGCGGATCCACTCGCGTTCCTCGAACGGAGTATCGCCGTCGTACACGGCTGCGCGTACGGAATTGCCCAGGGGATGTGAAAGTTCCTTCACGGAACGGCACTGGTCCGCCGCGAGAGCTTTGGTGGGAGAAAGGTAGAGGGTGGTCGCGCCGCGGCCGTTCGGGGCCTCCGCGCCCTCCAGAAGGGTGGACAGTACTGGCACGAGGTAGGCCAGGGACTTGCCGGAGGCGGTGCCGGTGGCGACGACGACCGAGTCGCCGTCCAGGGCGTGCTCCGCCGCGCGTGCCTGGTGGGCCCAGGGATGCTCGATGCCCGCGGCTCGCACGGCCGCGACGACCTCCGCGCGGATCCGGTCCGGCCAGACGGCATGCCGACCCTCACGTGGGGGCAAGTGCTCCGTATGAGTAATGCGCGAAGCCCTGCCCGGACCGGACGCGAGCCGGTCCAGGACCGCGCCCGGCGCGGGTCGGGAGGCGGGGTCCGTCGGGGTTCGATCGGATCGGTGATTCTTGGCCATCGGCACCGAGTGTGTCACTGGCGTGACGGACAATGGAGCCAAGGCGTCGTGCACGCCTGCCGGTAAGTGATTGAATGCCATCGCGGCTGGCGAAGCGTCCAGGGGCTGAAGCCGAATGCCCCTAGGGCGACCGCTCGATAGCAAGGTGCTGGAGGATCCGTGGACCTGTCCCTGTCGACCGAAACCATGGGCGATCGCACGATCGTCAGGGTCGGTGGCGAAATCGACGTATATACCGCGCCCAAGCTGCGCGAGCAGTTGGTCGAGCTGGTGAACGACGGCAGTTTCCACCTTGTCGTCGACATGGAGGGCGTGGACTTCCTCGACTCCACCGGGCTCGGCGTACTGGTCGGCGGCCTGAAGCGCGTACGTGCCCATGAGGGCTCCCTGCGCCTGGTCTGCAACCAGGAGCGCATTCTGAAGATCTTCCGTATCACCGGCCTCACCAAGGTGTTCCCGATTCACACCTCGGTCGAGGAAGCGGTTGCGGCCACCGACTGACACCGGTCCCGGGCCCTGTGCCCGGGCCGGCCGACGTTCGGCAGAAGTGAAGACCGAGGGGGCCCGGGCTTTCGGCGGCCCGGTGCCTCTCGACAGCACGCCCGTAGTTGCGAGGGGGATGCATGGCCACCGTTGAGCTCCGCTTCAGCGCGCTGCCCGAGCATGTCAGAACCGCCCGGCTGGTGGCGGCGGCGGTGGCGCGCAGGGCCGGAGTGGACGAGGCCGTCCTCGACGAAGTCAGGCTCGCCGTCGGCGAGGCGTGCACCCGAGCCGTCGGGCTGCACCAGACCGGCGGGATCTCGGCACCGGTGAAGGTGCTGCTGATCGAGGAGGAGAAGCAGTTCTCCATCGAGGTCGGCGACGAGGCCCCGCACGCGGTCTCCGGCGAGCGCGCCCCCGGCGCCGGACCCGGCGACCCCGACGGGGAGGCCGACGAGGACGAGATGGGCCTCGCGGTCATCAGTGGACTCGTCGACGACGTCGAGGTCAGCGCGGGTGAGCACGGCGGGCTGATCAAGATGACCTGGCCGACCACGCCGCCGCCGACGATCCTGGTCTGACCCCGCCACCGCACACACCGTTCTTCCGAAGGGCCCCACTCGTGGGGCCCTTCGTCATGTGCGGGTGTCAGTGCTCGCCTTTACAGTAGTTCCTGTGCCGTTCATCGCGTGAATTCGTTCACGATCATTCGCGCGCTCTCCGGCAGTCTCCGAATGCTTTCAGGGCATTACCTCGGCAGGCTAATTCCGTTTATCGCGCTCTGTTTTGATCAGGTTCCGGTACCTACAATCCCGTCCACATCTTGAGCTCAGCCCAAGCGTCAAGGAGGACGAATGGCGGGGCTTTACCTCTCACGACAGTCGGGCCATCCCACAGACCTCGCAGCCGCCGTACTGACCGATGGCAACCGCGTCCTCATCGTGGTCATCGCGGTCGTCGCACTGGCGGCACTGGCGGTCGCGGGCGTCCTGGTGCGCCAGGTACTCGCGGCCGGCGAGGGCACCGACAGCATGAAGAAGATCGCGGCAGCGGTCCAGGAAGGCGCGAACGCCTATCTGGCCCGTCAGCTGCGCACGCTCGGCGTATTCGCCGTGGTCGTGTTCTTCCTGCTCATGCTGCTGCCCGCGGACGACTGGAATCAGCGTGCCGGACGGTCGGTGTTCTTCCTGATCGGAGCGGCGTTCTCGGCGGCCACCGGCTATATCGGCATGTGGCTCGCCGTACGCAGCAATGTGCGCGTCGCCGCGGCGGCGCGCGAAGCCACCCCGGCGGAAGGCGAGCCGGAAAAGGATCTGACCGCCGTCTCGCACAAGGCGATGAAGATCGCTTTCCGTACGGGCGGTGTGGTCGGCATGTTCACGGTCGGCCTCGGCCTGCTCGGCGCTTCCTGCGTGGTGCTGGTGTACGCGGCCGACGCGCCGAAGGTGCTCGAGGGCTTCGGCCTCGGAGCCGCGCTGATCGCGATGTTCATGCGTGTCGGCGGCGGCATCTTCACCAAGGCCGCCGACGTCGGCGCCGACCTGGTCGGCAAGGTCGAACAGGGCATTCCGGAGGACGATCCGCGCAATGCCGCGACCATCGCCGACAACGTGGGCGACAACGTCGGCGACTGCGCGGGCATGGCGGCCGACCTCTTCGAGTCGTACGCCGTGACCCTGGTCGCCGCGCTGATCCTCGGTTCCGCGGCCTTCGGCGACGCCGGGCTCGGCTTCCCGCTGCTCGTGCCGGCGATCGGTGTGATCACCGCCATGATCGGCATCTTCGCGGTGGCGCCCAGGCGGTCCGACCGCAGCGGCATGAGCGCCATCAACCGCGGATTCTTCATCTCCGCGGTGATCTCGGTCGTGCTGGTGGCGGTGGCCGTCTTCGTCTACCTGCCCGGGAAGTACTCCGAGCTGGACGGTGTGACCGACGCCGCGATCCAAGGCAAGGACGGCGACCCGCGGGTCCTCGCCCTCGTCGCGGTGGCCATCGGCATCGTGCTCGCCGCCCTCATCCAGCAACTGACCGGCTACTTCACCGAGACCACCCGCCGGCCCGTCCGGGACATCGGCAAGACCTCGCTCACCGGCCCGGCCACCGTCGTCCTCGCCGGTATCTCCGTCGGTCTCGAATCCGCCGTCTACACCGCCTTGTTGATCGCTCTCGGTGTGTACGGGGCGTTCCTGCTCGGCGGGACGTCGATCATGCTGGCGCTGTTCGCGGTGGCGCTGGCCGGCACCGGCCTGCTCACCACGGTCGGTGTGATCGTCGCGATGGACACCTTCGGGCCGGTCTCCGACAACGCGCAGGGCATCGCGGAGATGTCCGGCGACGTCGAGGGCGCGGGCGCCCAGGTGCTCACCAACCTGGACGCGGTCGGCAACACCACCAAGGCGATCACCAAGGGCATCGCGATCGCCACGGCCGTGCTCGCGGCGGCGGCGCTGTTCGGGTCGTACCGCGACGCGATCTTCACCGGCGCGCGGGACGTGGGCGAGAAACTCAGCGGGGAAGGCGCCCCGATGAGTCTGATGATGGACATCTCGCAGCCCAACAACCTCGTGGGTCTCATCGCCGGCGCGGCGGTCGTCTTCCTCTTCTCCGGGCTGGCGATCAACGCCGTGTCGCGGTCGGCGGGTTCCGTGGTCTACGAGGTGCGGCGTCAGTTCCGCGAGAAGCCCGGGATCATGGACTACACCGAGACTCCGGAGTACGGCAAGGTCGTCGACATCTGCACCAAGGACGCCCTGCGCGAGCTCGCCACGCCCGGTCTGCTGGCCGTGATGGCGCCCATCTTCATCGGGTTCACGCTCGGCGTCGGCCCACTCGGCGCGTTCCTGGCGGGCGCGATCGGCGCGGGCACGCTGATGGCGGTGTTCCTCGCCAACTCCGGTGGCGCCTGGGACAACGCCAAGAAGCTCGTCGAGGACGGCCACCACGGAGGCAAGGGAAGTGAGGCGCACGCGGCGACCGTGATCGGAGACACGGTCGGCGACCCCTTCAAGGACACCGCGGGCCCCGCGATCAACCCGCTGCTGAAGGTCATGAACCTGGTGTCGCTGCTCATCGCGCCCGCGGTGATCAAGTTCTCCTACGGCCCGGACAAGAGCATCGGGGTGCGGATTCTGGTCGCCGTCCTCGCATTCCTTGTGATCGCCGGGGCGGTGTACGTGTCAAAGCGGCGCGGAATCGCCATGGGTGACGAAGACAACGCCGGGTCGGAGCCCAAGTCCGCCGATCCGGCGGTGGTTTCGTAGGGAGGTCCTCCGAGCCCCAGCTCAAGGTGCGGGCGGGCGGCGCGCGTTGACGCGTCGCCCGCCCGCGCTGTGTGAATACACGATGACGCGTGAGCCTTATCTCGCTTGGTGCAAAAGGTTACAAAACGGTTTTAATAGACGTTCGGCGTGCGGTTGCCGTGCATCTGGCGTGTATGTTCCGGGGCCGAGAGCCATGGAAGGGACCAAACCGGTGAACAAGAAGCTCGCGGCCGCACTGTCCGGCGGTGCGGTACTGGTACTGGCGCTGTCGGGTTGCGGCGGCGACGACAACGACAAGCTGGACTCCTGGGCCAAGCAGGTCTGTGACGCCGTACAGCCGCAGGCCAAGAAGATCGAGTCGGCCAATGCCGCGATCCAGAAGGAGACCTCGGACAACAGCACGCCGAAGGACGTCCAGAAGACCGACGCACAGGCCTTCCAGGACATGTCCGACGCCTACAAGGCGATCGGGACCGCCGTGAACAAGGCCGGGGCTCCGGACGTCGAGAACGGCGAGAAGAAGCAGCAGGACGCGGTCAAGGAGCTCAACGCGATCTCCACCTCGTACGCCTCCTTGAAGAAGCAGGTCGACGGGCTCGACACCAAGGACCAGTCCAAGTTCGCCGACGGTCTGAAGGACATCGCCACCGAGCTGGACAAGCTGAGCCAGAGCGGGAACGACGCCCTGAGGAACCTGGAGGAGGGCGAGGTCGGCCAGGCGATGGCCCAGCAGTCCAGCTGCAAGGCGGCCACGGCGTCGGCCGGGGCCACGCAGAGCTGAGGGGCGGAGCAGCAGGCGGCGCGCGGCGCCGGTAGTACGACGGCTGAGCGAGGGCCGCGACCGCTGAGTCGCAGGTGACTGCTGTGCCCGTGCCGAGGGTGCCCGCCGGTGCCGAGTGAAGAAGCGAACCCGATCCCCGGCACCGGCGTGTCCGGCACCGGCACGTCCGGCACCGGCACCCGCACCGGCGGCCACAATGGGGGCGTGAGTAACGCCAGCCAGTCACCCCTGCCCCCGCTGCCCGCCTCCGACCGTCCCGATGTCGCCGCCCGGCTCCGGGACGCCCTGCTCGCGGTCTCCTTCACCGCCGACGGACTGCTCGAACTGCTCGGCGCCCCCGCGTACGCGGCGCTGGCCCGGAGCGAGACCGTGCCCGCGCTCCGGGCGACGCGCGGGGACACGCCGCTGGAGATGCTCGTCCGGCTGTTCCTGCTCCAGCAGCCCGTGCCGCACGCGCGCGTGGCGGACGTCCTGCCCGTCGACGCCTGCCTGGAGAGCGGCTGGCTGGCCCCGGTCGGCGGGGACGAACTCGCCGCCACGGTGGACGTCCGGCCCTACGGCGGGCCCGGCGGCGAGGACTGGTTCATCGTGTCGGACCTCGGCTGCGCGGTCGGCGGCGCCGGCGGCATCGGCCGGCATGACGAGGGAGTCGTCCTCGGCGTCGGCGGCGCCTCCACGACCCTCGCCGGCATCACCGTCCGCACGCCCGTCGCCGCCGCGCTCGACCTCGGCACCGGCTCCGGCATCCAGGCTCTGCACGCCGCGCAGCACGCCACACGCGTGGTGGCCACCGACCTCAATCCGCGTGCCCTGCACATCACCGCCCTCACGCTGGCGCTGTCCGGGGCCTCGGCCGTCGAGCTGCGCGAGGGCTCCCTCTTCGAACCGGTCCGGGACGACGAGACGTACGACCTGATCGTGTCCAACCCGCCGTTCGTCATCTCACCCGGCGCCCGGCTCACCTACCGCGACGGCGGGATGGGCGGGGACGATCTGTGCCGCACGCTCGTTCAGCAAGCGGGCGACCGCCTGAACGAGGGCGGGTTCGCGCAGTTCCTCGCCAACTGGCAGCACGTGGAAGGGGAGGACTGGCAGGACCGGCTCAGGTCGTGGGTGCCCCGGGGCTGCGACGCGTGGATCGTGCAGCGCGAGGTGCAGGACGTCAATCAGTACGCCGAGCTGTGGCTGCGTGACGCGGGCGACCACCAGGGCGACACGGCGCAGTACCAGGCGCGGTACGACGCATGGCTCGACGAGTTCGAGGCGCGCAAGGTCAAGGCCGTCGGCTTCGGCTGGATCACCCTGCGCAGGACCGGTGCCGCCGTGCCCTCGCTCACGGTCGAGGAGTGGCCGCACCCGGTCGAGCAGCCCCTCGGTGACACGATCCGGGCCCACTTCGACCGGCTCGACCACCTGCGCGACCACGACGACGCCGCCCTCCTCGAAGGACATTTCCGGCTCGCCGCCGAGATCGTGCAGGAGCAGGTCGGGCTGCCCGGCGCGGAGGACCCCGAGCATGTCGTGCTGCGCCAGAACCGTGGCATGCGCCGGGCGACCCGGGTGGACACGGTGGGCGCGGGCTTCGCGGGCGTCTGCGACGGCTCGATGAGCGCGGGCCGCATCCTCGACGCCATCGCCCAGCTGATCGGAGAGGACCCGGTCCTGCTGCGCGACCGCACTCCTGCCCAGATCCGGCTGCTGGTCGAGCAGGGATTCCTGGAGCCGGTCCGCTGAGAGGGCGGGCCGGAGGGAGACCGCCCGCCGGGAGGCCGCTTCCGGGAGCCCGTCGAGGAGACTCGCCAACAAATTCGAGTCGAATTGAACACCTCGTCCGAGACAGTCGTGAGGAACCGGACGCTCTTGATCCACCTCCGTGTCGCCCCGGCGTTCACCTCGGGTTCGCCTGCCCGCCGTCCGCGCGTGTCAGCCTCCCTGGGCTGGGGACGTACGGACCGGGGAAAAGGGGCGCGGCGGGCCATGGAGAGCGGACCGGCGATCTTCACGGGAGCGGTGTTCTCCCTGTTCGGAGGCGGACTGCTGGCGTGGACCGCGACACGCGTGCGCCGGCAGAGGCCCGTCGCCGAGGGTGTGAGCCTCGTCCCGTCGGCGACCCTCGCGAGCGTCGTCGCCGTGCTCGCCCTGGCGATCGGAACCTGGTGCTTCAGCCTCCTCTGAGGCCCGCTCCGGCGACGTGCCTGCCGGTAACCGGGAGGTCGCACTCCGCATAAGGCCCGACCTGGTCCCGGCACTCCGGGCGGCAGGATTGGTGGTAGTCGGGTTACCGTTCGAGTGGCCGTTGCGGGCTTTTCCCGTTTGACACGGGGGCGGGATGTACCGTCACACTCCGCAGCGTCACCACGTACCCAGCCCCGGTGAGCGACTCCGGGGAGGCCCCAGCGTCGACCGGAGAGAAGAGCGAAGTTGTCCCCGACCAGCGAGACCGCGAACGGCGGCCGCCGACTCGTCATCGTCGAGTCGCCTGCCAAGGCGAAGACGATCAAGGGCTATCTCGGCCCCGGATACACCGTCGAGGCGAGCGTCGGGCACATCCGCGACCTTCCCAACGGCGCCGCCGAGGTGCCCGACAAGTACACCGGCGAGGTCCGCCGCCTCGGTGTGGACGTCGAACACGACTTCCAGCCGATCTATGTGGTCAACGCCGACAAGAAGGCACAGGTCAAGAAGCTCAAGGACCTGCTGAAGGAGTCCGACGAACTCTTCCTCGCCACCGATGAGGACCGCGAGGGCGAGGCCATCGCCTGGCACCTTCAGGAAGTGCTGAAGCCCAAGGTTCCGGTCAAGCGGATGGTCTTCCACGAGATCACCAAGGCCGCGATCCAGGCCGCCGTGGCCAACCCGCGCCAGCTCAACCAGAAGCTCGTCGACGCCCAGGAGACCCGCCGCATCCTCGACCGCCTCTACGGCTACGAGGTCTCGCCGGTCCTGTGGAAGAAGGTCATGCCGCGGCTGTCCGCGGGCCGTGTCCAGTCGGTCGCCACACGTCTCGTGGTGGAGCGGGAACGCGAGCGCATCGCCTTTCGTTCGGCTGAGTACTGGGACCTGACGGGCACCTTCGCGACCGGCCGCGCAGGAGACTCGTCGGACCCGTCGTCGCTGGTCGCGCGCCTGCAGACCGTCGACGGCAGGCGGGTCGCGCAGGGCCGTGACTTCGACTCCCTGGGACAGCTGAAGAGCGCGAACACCCTCCACCTCGACGAGGCGAACGCCCGCGCCCTGGCCGCCGCCCTCGAGGACACGCGGTTCGCGGTGCGCTCCGTCGAGTCCAAGCCGTACCGCCGCTCGCCGTACGCCCCGTTCCGTACGACGACGCTGCAGCAGGAGGCCAGCCGCAAGCTCGGCTTCGGCGCGAAGGCCACGATGCAGGTCGCGCAGAAGCTGTACGAGAACGGCTACATCACCTACATGCGTACGGACTCCACGACCCTGAGCGACACGGCGGTCTCCGCCGCCCGCGCCCAGGTCACGCAGCTGTACGGCGCCGACTACCTGCCGCCGCAGCCGAGGACGTACGCCGGGAAGGTCAAGAACGCGCAGGAGGCCCACGAGGCGATCCGCCCCTCGGGTGATCGTTTCCGCACTCCCGCCGAGACCGGACTGACCGGTGACCAGTTCAAGCTCTACGAGCTGATCTGGAAGCGGACCGTCGCCTCCCAGATGAAGGACGCGACCGGCAACAGCGTCACGGTGAAGATCGGCGGCACGGCGGCCGACGGCCGGGACGTCGAGTTCAGCGCGTCCGGCAAGACGATCACCTTCCACGGCTTCCTGAAGGCCTACGTCGAGGGTGCCGACGACCCGAACGCCGAGCTGGACGACCGCGAGCGCCGGCTGCCGCAGGTCTCCGAGGGCGACGCCCTGAGCGCCCAGGAGATCACGGTCGACGGGCACGCCACCAAGCCCCCGGCCCGCTACACCGAGGCCTCCCTGGTCAAGGAGCTGGAAGAGCGCGAGATCGGCCGCCCGTCGACGTACGCGTCGATCATCGGCACGATCCTCGACCGCGGCTACGTGTTCAAGAAGGGCACGGCCCTGGTGCCGTCCTTCCTGTCCTTCGCCGTGGTCAACCTCCTGGAGAAGCACTTCGGGCGGCTCGTCGACTACGACTTCACCGCCAAGATGGAGGACGACCTCGACCGCATCGCCCGCGGCGAGGCGCAGGCCGTGCCGTGGCTGAAGCGGTTCTACTTCGGCGAGGGCACGGCCGGCGGCGGCGCGGCCGAAGCCGGCAACGGCGACGGGGACCACCTCGGCGGCCTCAAGGAGCTGGTGACGGACCTGGGCGCGATCGACGCGCGCGAGGTCTCGTCGTTCCCGGTGGCCAACGACATCGTGCTGCGGGTCGGCCGCTACGGGCCGTACATCGAGCGCGGCGAGAAGGACACCGAGCAGCACCAGCGCGCCGACATCCCCGACGACCTCGCGCCCGACGAGCTGACCGTCGACCTCGCGGAGGAGCTGCTCGCCAAGCCGAGCGGCGACTACGAGCTGGGCACGGACCCGGCCACCGGCCACACGATCGTCGCCAAGGACGGCCGCTACGGCCCGTATGTGACGGAGGTCCTCCCCGAGGGCACCCCGAAGACGGGCAAGAACGCGGTCAAGCCGCGCACGGCGTCCCTGTTCAAGACGATGTCCCTGGACACGGTGACCCTCGACGAGGCCCTGAAGCTGATGTCGCTGCCGCGCGTCGTCGGCGCCGACGCCGAGGGCCAGGAGATCACCGCGCAGAACGGCCGCTACGGCCCGTACCTGAAGAAGGGCACGGACTCGCGCTCGCTCCAGGCCGAGGAACAGCTCTTCACGATCACGCTGGAGGAGGCGCTGGCGATCTACGCCCAGCCCAAGCAGCGTGGCCGGGCCGCGGCCAAGCCGCCGCTGAAGGAGCTGGGCACCGACCCGGTGAGCGAGAAGCCGGTCGTGGTCAAGGACGGCCGCTTCGGCCCGTACGTCACCGACGGGGAGACCAACGCGACCCTGCGCTCCGGCGACAGTGTCGAGGAGATCACCCCGGAGCGCGGTTTCGAGCTGCTCGCCGAGAAGCGCGCCAAGGGGCCGGCGAAGAAGACCGCGAAGAAGGCGGCCAAGAAGGCGCCGGCGAAGAAGACGACGACGGCCAAGAAGACCGCGGCGAAGAAGACCACGACCGCGAAGAAGACGACGGCGAAGAAGACCACCACCGCGAAGAAGACGGCCGCCAAGACGGCGACCGCCTCCAAGTCCGCGGAGGACTGAGGCCGTTCGAGCCCTGTTCGGAATCCGGACCTCCGCGTCCGGATCTTCGCCCAGGGTTCGGAAAGCGAACGCCCCGGCAACACTTCGGTGTCGGGGCGTGCGCATGCCAGACCGCGCCCCCCAGGGTGTCGGTGGCTCCCGATAGGCTGAACGCATGACGCGAGCCGACCACCCAACGGCCCCTCAGCCCGCCCCCGACGACGCCCTGGTCGCGGACTCCCGCGAGCGTGCCGTCCGCGCCCTGCTGCGACGACCGCAGCTGAAGCGGTTGTGGAGCGCACAGCTCGTGGGCGGCGTGGGGGACACCCTCGCCCTTCTCGTACTGGTCGTTCTCGCACTCCAGGCAGCCGTCGCCGAAGGATCGTTCGGCGGCGGCTACCGGGGTGTGGCGTTCGCAGTGGCGACCGTTTTCGGCGTGCGCATCCTGGCGACGCTCCTGTTCGGCGCCGTTCTGCTCGGCCCGCTCACGGCGCTCACCTCGCAGGACGGCCCCCTCGACCGACGCTGGACCATGGTGGGCGCCGACGGGTTGCGCGCGGCGCTGCTCATCGTCGCGCCCCTGTGGATCGACTGGACGCCCGAGAACGCCTTGGCCGTCCTGCTCGTCACGGCCTTCGTGGCCGGGGTCGCCGAGCGGTTCTGGACGGTGTGCCGGGAGAGCGCGGCCCCCGCGCTGCTGCCCGCCCCGCCGCCGGAGGGCGCGACGGTCCGGCCGCTGCCCGACCACATGGACGCCCTGCGCCGCCTGTCGCTGCGCACCGGCTTCGTGGCGATCCCCCTCGCGGCGGTCGCCCTGGTCGTCGCGGCCCTGTTCAACAACCTGCTGGGCGCCGGCATCGACTGGTTCGGCCAGCACCAGGCGGCCCTCGCCTCGTACGTGGCCGCCGGGCTGTTCGCCGCGTCCCTGTCCGTGCTGACCTTCCTGGAGCTGCCCGGCACCCGCACTCCGCGCGCGCGGTCGCCGCTCGAGGGGCTGCGCCGCCCGAAGACCGGCACCGGCACCGACAAGGGCCGCACCGGCGCGATGCCGCTGCTGGTCCTGGCCTGCGCGGCCGTCGCCGCGGCGGTGTCGGCCGCCGTCGCCGTGGCCGTGCTGCACGCCAAGGACCTGGGTGGCGGCCCGGTGCTCTACGGCCTGTTCGTGGCCGCGCTGACCGGCGGTGTCGTCGTCGGCATCCGTACGGCGCCCGCGCTCATGCCCGCCCTGTCGCGCCGCCGGCTGCTCGCGCTGACGATCGCCTTCACCGGTGTCGCCCTGCTGGCCGCCGGGCTGGTCCCGGACGTCACCACCGTGCTGCTGATCCTCGCGCTGGCCGGCGTCGGCGCGGGCATGTCCGCCAACATCGGACACACCCTGCTCGACCAGGAGACCGAGGAGTACCGGCGCTCCCGCACCACGGAGCACCTGCACGCGGTCGTCCGGGTCTGCGTGGCGCTCGGCGCGGTGATCGCCCCGCTGGTGGCGGCGGCGATCGGGCCGCACCGGCTGGAGAGCGGCAAGTTCGTCTTCGCGCACGGCGGCGCGGCCTTCACGCTGATGCTGGCCGGCGCCCTGCTGCTGCCGGTCGCCGCGCTGGTGCTGGCCAAGGTCGACGACCGTTCCGGTGTGCCGCTGCGGCAGGACCTGAAGGACGCGCTGCTCGGCGGCGACGACCCCCGGCAGGGGGCCGCGGCCACCGGCTTCTTCATCGCCCTGGAGGGCGGCGACGGCGCCGGCAAGTCCACGCAGGCCGGGGCGCTCGCCGAGTGGATCCGCGCCAAGGGCCACGAGGTCGTGCTGACGCGCGAGCCCGGTGCGACGCCGGTGGGCAAGCGGCTGCGGTCGATCCTGCTGGACGTGTCGAGCGCGGGTCTGTCCCACCGCGCGGAGGCGCTGCTGTACGCCGCCGACCGGGCCGAGCACATCGACACCGTCGTACGTCCCGCCCTGGAGCGCGGCGCGGTCGTCATCTCCGACCGGTACATCGACTCGTCCGTCGCCTACCAGGGCGCCGGCCGCGACCTCTCGCCGACCGAGATCGCCCGGATCAACCGCTGGGCGACGAACGGACTCGTGCCGCATCTGACCGTGCTGCTGGACGTCGCGCCGGAGACCGCGCGCGAGCGGTTCACCGAGGCGCCGGACCGGCTGGAGTCGGAGCCCGCCGAGTTCCACGCGCGCGTGCGGGCCGGTTTCCTCACCCTGGCCGCGGCCGACGCCGGGCGGTACCTGGTGGTGGACGCCGGCCAGGAGCCCGAGGCGGTCACGACGGTCATCCGGCACCGGCTCGACCAGGTGCTGCCGCTGTCCGAGGCCGAGATCAAGGCCCAGGAGGAAGCGCGGAAGAAGGCCGAGGAGGAAGCCCGCCGCAAGGCCGAGGAAGAGGCCGCCCGCAAGGCCGAGGAGGAGCGCCTGGAGCGCGAGCGCCAGGAGCAGCTCGCAAAGCTGCGCGCCGAGGAGGAGGAGCGCAAGCGCCGCGAGCTGGAGGAGGCGCAGCGCCGCGAGGCCGAACGGCAGGCGGAGGAGGCCCGGCGCCGGGCCGAGGAAGCGCGCAAGAAGGCCGAGGAGGAGCGGGCACGGCTCCTCGCGGAGGAGAAGGCCCGCGCCGAGGAGGAGGCCCGCCGCAAGGCTGAGGAGGAGCGGCGTCGCCGGCAGGCCGAGGAGGAGGCGCGACTGCGTGCCGAGGCCGAGGCGCTCCGCCTGGAGAAGCAGCGCAAGGCCGAGGCGGCGCTGCTGCGGGCCGAGCAGGCCCGGCGGCTGGCGGAGTCGGCGGCCGCCGCGGCCGAGGCCGGGCCGAAGAGCTCCGCTCCGAAGAGTTCCGCTCCGAAGAGCGCCGCGGGTTCCGCCGCCGGTCAGGACGCGGCGACCGTGCCCACGCCGGTGGTGACACCGGGTGGCGCGGGGGACGACACGACCGTGCTGCGCCCGGTGCGGGACGAAGAGCAGGGTGCGGGCCAGGGCCGGACCTCCGGCGGGTCCGATGCCGAGGTGACGGCCGAGCTGCCGAAGCCGCCGGTGCCCGGGGAGGAGACGGAGGTCCTGCCGCCGGTCTCTCCTCGTGCCGTCGACGAGACCGAGGTGCTGCCGCGGGTGCGCGAACGGGACGCCTCCGGTGCGGCCGACGAGACGGCGGTGCTGCCTCCGGTCCGGCCGGAGGACTCCGAGGAGACGGCCGTGCTCCCGCCGGTGCGCGGGGACGAACCGGCGGACCGGGTTCCGCCCGGGTACTTCCGGAAGGACGCCCCGGCCGCCCGGCCCGACGGCACCGAGGACCGTACGCGGGAGATGCCCCAGGTCGATGCCGACGGAACGCCGCGCCGCCGCAGGTCCGACTGGGCCGAGGAGACACCGCTGGACGATCTGCCCTCGCTGGCGGACGAGCTGCTCGGACCGCACGACGACGAGCCGGACGAGGGCCGCGGACGCCGGGGGAGGCGCGGCCGGGGGCGCTGAGGCCTCCCGGCGGACCGACGCAGGAGCCCGGACTCCCGACCGCGAGGCCGGGTGGGGGCGGCAGGCGTTGTCAGTGGCCGCCCCCACAATGGTTCTCGCAACGCAGTACGTGACGGAAGGGCGGCGTGACCCATGACCGTGTGGGACGACCTCGTCGGGCAGGAGAGGGTGAGCGAGCAGCTGGCCGCTGCCGCTCGGGACGCCGACGCCCTGGTCACCGCGGCCGTCACCCGTACCCCGCCGCCCGAGGCGTCGAAGATGACGCACGCGTGGCTGTTCACGGGCCCGCCCGGGGCCGGGCGGAACCAGGCGGCGCGCGCGTTCGCGGCGGCGCTGCAGTGCGTCAGCCCCGACCGCGCCCTCGGCGGCTCCCCGGGCTGCGGCTTCTGCGACGGCTGCCACACGGCACTCATCGGCACGCACGCCGACGTCACCACCGTCGCCGCCGTCGGCGCCCAGATCCTCGCCGACGACATGCGCGACACCGTCCGCAAGTCGTTCACGTCGCCGGCGACCGGCCGCTGGCAGATCATCCTCGTCGAGGACGCCGAGCGGCTGAACGAGAAGTCGGCCAACGCCGTCCTCAAGGCCGTGGAGGAGCCCGCCCCCCGCACGGTCTGGCTGCTGTGCGCCCCCTCCATCGAGGACGTCCTGCCGACCATCCGCTCCCGCTGCCGCCACCTGAACCTGAGCACGCCGAGGGTCGACGCCATCGCCGACATGCTCGTCCGCCGCGAGGGCATCGAGCCGGACGTCGCCGCCGCTGCGGCCCGCGCGACCCAGGGCCACGTCGACCGGGCGCGCCGCCTGGCCACCGACCCGGCCGCGCGCGAACGCCGTGCCGCAGTGCTCAGGCTGCCGCTGCGCGTCGAGGACATCGGCGGCGCGCTCAAGGCGGCCCAGGAACTCGTCGACGCGGCCGCCGAGGACGCCAAGCAGCTCGCGGAGGAGACGGACTCCAAGGAGACCGAGGAGCTGAAGGCCGCTCTCGGCGCCGCCCAGGGCGGCCGCATGCCCCGGGGCACCGCGGGCGTGATGAAGGACCTGGAGGACAAGCAGAAGCGCCGCAGAACGCGCACGCAGCGTGACAGCCTCGACCTCGCCCTGACCGACCTCACGGCCTTCTACCGCGATGTCCTCGCCCTCCAGCTCGGCTCTCGCGTGGCCATCGCCAACGCGGACGCCGAGGACGCCCTGGAGCGGCTGGCCCGCGGCAGCTCCCCGGAGTCCACCCTCCGCCGCATCGAGGCGATCGGCGCCTGCCGCGACGCCCTCGACCGCAACGTGGCGCCGCTGCTGGCGGTGGAGGCCATGACGATGGCGCTCAGAGCGGGCTGAGCACGGGCCGGGAAGCCAAGAGGCCAAGAGGCCGGGCGGGCACCGGGCGCCGCACGAGCCGCACGTGAGGTTGACGCCGTAACTCGTACGTGGCACGACACGCACGCAGGGCACCCATTCCGTCGCCCAGAGTTACGCTCGCTGGATGTACACAAGGCGCACCCCCCGCTCCGCCTCCGGCTCCGGCGGTCTCCACCGCAGGCCACGCAACCGGGCCAAGACCGCCGCCGGTCTCCTCGCGACGGCCGCGCTGCTCGTCTCCGCCTGCTCCTCCGGGAGCGCGACGACGTCCGCGGCGTCCGCGGCGGCGGAGGCGGCGCTGGTCGCGCTGCCGCAGGCCACGCCCGCGGCGCTCTCGTCGTACTACGGGCAGAAGCCGGCCTGGCGCGGCTGCGGTGTCCCCGGCTTCGAGTGCGCCACCGTCAAGGCACCGCTCGACTACGCCAAGCCGTCCTCCGGTGACGTGCGGCTCGCCCTCACCCGCAAGAAGGCCACGGGCCCCGGCAAGCGGCTGGGCTCGCTGCTGGTCAACCCGGGCGGGCCGGGCGGCTCGGCGGTCGGCTACGTGCAGGCGTACGCGGGCATCGGCTACCCGGCCGAGGTGCGGGCCCGCTACGACATGGTGGCGGTCGACCCGCGTGGCGTGGCCCGCAGCGAGCCCGTCGAGTGTCTGGACGGGCCGGAGATGGACACGTACACGCGGACGGACACCACGCCCGACGACGGCAGGGAGAGGGACGGGCTGGTCACGGCGTACCGGACGTTCGCCGAGGGCTGCGGCGCGGGCGCGCCCCGGCTGCTGCGCCATGTGTCCACCATGGAGGCGGCGCGGGACATGGACATCGTGCGGGCGGTGCTCGGCGACGAGAAGCTGAACTTCGTCGGTGCCTCGTACGGCACGTTCCTCGGGGCGACGTACGCCGGTCTCTTCCCGGACCGGGCGGGACGGCTGGTGCTGGACGGCGCGATGGACCCGTCGCTGCCGGCCCGGCGGCTGAACCTCGAACAGACGGCGGGCTTCGAGACGGCGTTCCGGTCGTTCGCGAAGGACTGCGTACGGCGAGCGGACTGTCCGCTGGGCGGCAAGGGCACCCCGCCCGAGCGGGTCGGCGAGAACCTCAAGGCGTTCTTCCGGAAGCTGGACAGGCGGCCCGTCCCCACCGGCGACGCCGGCGGCCGCAAGCTCACCGAGTCGCTCGCCACGACCGGTGTGATCGCGGCCATGTACGACGAGGGCGCCTGGGAGCAGCTGCGCGAGGCGCTGACGACCGCGATGAAGGAGAACGACGGCTCCGGACTCCTCGTCCTGTCCGACGGCTACTACGAGCGGGACGCCGACGGCACCTACAGCAACCTGATGTTCGCCAACGCGGCGGTGAACTGCCTGGACCTGCCGGCCGCCTTCGACACCCCCGATGAAGTGCGCAGGGCGCTGCCCGAGTTCGAGAAGGCCTCGCCGGTCTTCGGCAGGGGCCTGGCGTGGGCCGCCCTGAACTGCGCGTACTGGCCGGTGCACGCCACGGGCGAGCCGCACCGCATCGAGGCGAAGGGCGCGGCCCCCATCGTCGTGGTCGGCACGACCCGGGACCCCGCGACCCCCTACCGCTGGGCGCGGGCCCTGGCCGGCCAGCTGTCCTCGGCGCGCCTGCTGACCTACGAGGGCGACGGCCACACGGCCTACGGCCGCGGCAGCTCCTGCATCGACCGGACGATCAACGCCTACCTCCTCCGCGGCACCCCGCCCACGGACGGAAAGCGCTGCTCATAGCCCTGATCCCAGCCCCGGAGGGCAGGCCTCCGGGGCTGGTGCGGAGCACCCTCGGAAACTGTGTAGACTTACCGTCGTTGCTGATCGCACCATAGTGCGGACAGCGCGCCGCCTTAGCTCAGATGGCCAGAGCAACGCACTCGTAATGCGTAGGTCTCGGGTTCGAATCCCGAAGGCGGCTCCACTGGAACCCCAGGCCGGATGTAACTCCGACCTGGGGTTTCGTCGTGCAGAGCGGGTGTGTCAGGCATGAACTCGTCAGATAGGCTGCCGCCTCTTGTGATGGCATCCTCCTGAAGAGGTGTGAATGAAAACAGGCAGACGAAGCGTCGCGGTGGCCGCGCTCGTGGGGGCGCTGGGGTTCTCGGTGCTGAACGCGCCGGCGGCTCAGGCGGCGGACACAGGTATCACCGTGTCGAACATCGTCATCAACAACGGCAAGCCGATCGTCGTCGGCACGTCGAAGGAGGTGGAGCCGCCCATCAGTTTCGACATCGCTCTGCCTTCCGGGTACAGCACCGCTGACCCCTCCCGCTACGACGCGTACCCCTTCCTCTACCGCGGCGGCATCACGACGGCGGCCGACACGGGAGAGAACTTCATCGGGCCGGGCAGTTACACCTGCTACGAGACCGACTCCAAGCATGCTCGCTGCGAGGGCGGCCTCTACATCGACCCGCACCCGAGCCAGGAGCACGTCGACTCCAACAGCGACGCCACGACGTGGAAGGTCGGCGTAACGCTACGGCTGTGGAAGGCCGACGGCGGCCTCAAGACCGGGGAGCTCGAGACACGGTCCCTGACCGCCCAGCTGAAGCGCGCGGCCAAGGCCACCGTCAACGCCTCGCCGGAGCCGGTCACCAAGGGCAAGGCGATCACCGTCACGGGCAAGCTGACCCGGGCGAACTGGAGTACGAAGAGGTACGACGCCTACAGCGGCCGTACGGTCAGCCTCCAGTTCCGCGCCAAGGGCGCCGACGCCTTCAAGACCGTCAAGAAGGCCATCACCAGCAGCACCGGGGGGCTGAAGACCACGGTCACCGCCTCGGTCGACGGCTCCTTCCGCTGGGTGTACTACGGCAACTCCACGACCGGCGTCGCCACCAGCGCGGCCGACTACGTCGACGTGCGCTGACGCCCTCAGCACACCGCCGCTCGCCCCTGAGCACCCAGGGTCGGCACTCGCCCCAGGCCGGACGGAATCCGGCCTGGGGTTCTCGCGTGATTCAGCGGGTGGTTTCCCGTTCGACCGGCAGCCACAGCGCGGCGTCCGCCTCCGTGCCGTCGGGCGACATGCGGGTGCGGAGGATCTCCGGGCCGGGGCGGGTGCGGTACGGGTTGGACGGGAACCACTCGGTGAACACGTCGCGCCACAGCTCCTGGATGGCCTGCGGGGCCGGGCCCGACGTGGTGAAGACCGCCCAGGTGCCCGGTGGGACCGGGAGGGTGGTGGTGCCTTCGGGGGCCGAGTCGGGGGCCGAGGCCGAGGTGATCACGGCGTGGTAGTAGTCGAGTTCCGTACCCTCCGCACGGCTCGGGTCCAGGTCGTCGCAGACCGCGACGATGCCCTGCGGCTCCTGGTCGGACAGCTTCTCCAGGTGTTCCACGGCGGGCTTGTCGAGGCCGCGGACGAAGTCGATGATCGCCTGGTTCGGGCCGGAGTGCACCAGGGGGATCCGGGCCTTGAAGCCCGTGACGGTGAAGGCCGGGCGGTCCACGACGCGGTAGTGCATGCTGCTGTTCCCTTCGACGGTGAGGCGGAAGGCCAACCGGGGCTGGGAGACGAGCGCGGCGCCGGTGCGCCGGGCCTCGCCCGGGCCCACGCCGTGCATCGTGCGGAACGCCCGCGCGAACGCCTCGCCGGAGCCGTATCCGTAGCGGACCGCGATCTCCAGGAGCGTCGCGTCACCCGACAGCACCTCCGCGCCCGCGACCGTCAGCCGGCGGCGGCGGACATACTCCGACAAGGGCATGCCTGCCAGGGCGGAGAACATGCGGCGCAGGTGGTACTCCGAGGTGCATGCCGTACGCGCCAGATCTGCCACGTCGATGGTGTGGTCGAGGTTCCGTTCGATCCGGTCCATCGCCTGGTTGAGCTGATCCAGCACGTCCCGTCTCCTTCCGTTTCGTGCCCTCACGCTAGGCGGCGCGTGCTCTGCCGCACCCGACATCCTGTGCCCGTTCCGGTCGGGTGCCGTCTGCGTCGAACGACGTAGGCGAACCGCCGTCCGGCAGGAGTATGGGAGGCGTCCCCACCGTGAACGGCTAGCATCGCCCGTCAACCCGTCAGTTGCCGACCGGATGAGGTGAGGACATGGGGGCGCCCAGGATCGCCGTCGCCGTGGTGACGATGGGCAACCGGCCCGAAGAGGTCGACGCCCTGCTGGAGTCCGTGGCCAAGCAGGACGTGCCACCCGAGCGGATCGTCATCGTCGGCAACGGCTGCCCGCTGCCGGACTTCGCCGGGCGGCTGTCGCTGCCCGGCGAGGTCACCGCCGTCGAGCTCGACGAGAACCTCGGCTGCCCCGGCGGACGCAACGCGGCCCTGGCGCGGTTGCGGGAGTTCGGCGACATCGACGTCGTGGTGGACCTGGACGACGACGGTCTGCTCGTCGACCCCGATGTGCTGCGCCGCGTGCGGGACCTGTACGCCACCGACGAGCGGCTCGGCATCGTCGGCTTCCGCATTGCCGACGAGCTCGGCGAGACGCAGCAGCGGCACGTGCCCCGGATCGGCAACTCGGACCCGAACCGGGGCGGTTACGTCACCGGCTTCCTCGGCGGCGGGCACGCGCTGCGGATGGCGATGCTCGACGAGGTCGGCGACTGGCCCGCCGAGTTCTTCTTCGCGCACGAGGAGACCGACCTGGCGTGGCGCGCGGTGGATGCCGGGTGGCGGATCCTGTACGCGCCGGAGCTGCTGCTCCGGCATCCGAAGACCTCGCCCGCACGGCACGCCATCTACTACCGGGTGAACGCCCGCAACCGGGTCTGGCTGGCCCGCCGCCGGCTGCCGCTCGCGCTCGTCCCCGTCCACCTGGGCGTGTGGGTGCTGCTCACCCTCGCCCGGAACCGGTCGGGGGCCGGGCTGCGTGCGTGGTTCGGCGGATTCGTGGAAGGCGTACGGGAGCCGGCGGGGGAGCGGCGGCCGATGCGGTGGCGGACGGTGTGGCGGCTCACCCGGCTGGGGCGGCCGCCCGTCATCTGATGCGCTGAAGAGCCGGTCCGACGCGCTGAAGAGCCGGTCCGACGCGCTGAAAAGTTGGTGTGGGCCCCGGCCGTTCACCTCCGCCGACCGGGACCCGGACCCGGCCGCGGCGGCGACACTCCCCCGAGTTGCGCGTCCAGACGCGCGCACCGCCGGGCCAGATCCGATGTAGTGATCACATCAGGCTTTGCCAACGGATCGCTAACATGTGGCCAACGGTTCGCCGTTGAGTCGTCTGCCGATTGGCCGGAAGTCGCCGAACCGAGGTCGACGACGGCCTGGGCAACGGCTGATCCCGGCGGAGCGGCCGGAGGCCGAGGTGGCGGAAATCCGCTGCCCAGGGGTGGAAACTCGTCAAGGGGCGGGGCACGGGGGGTAAGGGCGCGATGATGCGGTTCGGGCTGTTGGGGCCGCCGGTGCTGTTCCACGACGTCCAGGGCGGCGGCCGGGGTGAGGCCCGGGGCATCGCCAGCCCCAAGTCCCGGGTGCTGCTGGCCGCGTTGCTCCTCGACGCCGGGCGGGTGGTCTCCGTCGAGTCGCTCAAGGACGCGCTGTGGGGCGGGGCGCCGCCCGTATCCGCCCAGGCCTCGCTGCACAATCACATCGCCCGGCTGCGGCGGCTGCTCGACGATCCCGCACGGCTGCGCACCGTACCGTCCGGGTACGTGCTGCGGGTCGACGAGGGCGAGCTGGACGTCCACGTCTTCGACGCCCACGTCACCGAGGCGCGTGCCGCGCACACCGGCCAGGACCGGGAACGGGTCGTGCGCGCGTGCACGGCAGCGCTCGCCCTGTGGCGGGGCGCGCCGCTCGCCGGGCTGCCGCCCGAGGTGGGCGGGTACGCGTTCACGCAGCGGCTGTGCGAGGCCCGGCTGCTGCTTCTGGAGTGGCGCTACGAAGCCGAGTTGGCGCTGGGCGGCCCGCGGCTGCACGAGCTGGTGCCGGAGCTGGCGGCGTTGACCGGCGAGTATCCGCTGCGGGAGGTGTACCACCGGCAGCTCATGCTCGCCCTGCACCGCACCGGCCGTCAGGCCGAGGCCCTGGCCGTCCACCGCGAGCTGCGCACCCGCCTCGTCGGCCAACTCGGCATCGAGCCGGGGCCGGGGGTGCGGGAGGCCCATGTGGAGGTGCTGCGGGGGGCCGCGGGGGACGGGCGTCCGGGGAAGCAGGGTGAACCGGGCGGGCCGATTCCCTCGCCCGCCCAACTTCCCCCGCCCCCGACCCACTTCATCGGCCGCACCGCCGTACGCGACGCCCTGCATCGCACGCTCACGGCACCCGATCCGTATCCCGCCGCCGTCATCAGCGGCATGGCCGGCGTCGGCAAGAGCGCGCTCGCGCTGCATGTCGCCCATCAGCTGGCGGAACGTTTCCCCGATGGGCAGCTCCACCTCGACCTGCACGGCGCCACCCCGGGCATGACCCCTCTCACCCCTGCTCAGGCCCTCACCGCCCTGCTGCTTGACCTCGGCACCGAGCCCTGCCGCATCCCCGAACGGCCGGACGCCGCAGCCACGTTACTGCGTTCGCTGCTCGCGCCGACGCGCACGCTCCTGGTGCTGGACGACGCCGCGAGTGCCGCGCAGGTGCGGCCGCTGCTGCCGGGCGGCGCCGGGTGCGGGGTGATCGTCACCAGCCGTTCGCCGCTGACCGCTCTCGACGGCGCGGTCCGGTTCGCGCTCGCCCCGCTGTCGGACGAGGAGAGCGCCGAACTCCTGCGCAGGGCTTCGGGCCGCGACGGACTGGACGGTACGGACGCCGCCCGGCTCCTCGTCAAGCTCACCGGCCGGCTCCCGCTGGCCCTGCGGGTCGTCGCCGCGCGGCTCGCCGCCCGCCGGGCCCTCACCGCCGACGCCCTCGCCGGACAACTCGCCGCCGAGGACGGGCGATTGCACCACCTGGAGTACGACGACCTGAGCGTCCGCCGCTCCCTGGCCGTCGCGCACGACGCGCTCGCCGCCTCCGAGCGCGAGACCGACCGGGACGCGGCCCGCACCCTGCGCCGTATCGGCGCGCTCGACCTGCCCACCTACGGCGCCGGCCTGCTCGCCCACCTCACCGGCACCGGCGAACCCCGCGCCGAGGCCGCCCTGGACCGGCTCCTCGACGTGGCCCTGCTGGAGGAGACGACGTACGGCCGCTACGCACCGCACGACCTGGTGCGTGACTTCGCCCGTGAACTGGCCGGAGAGCGGGACGCCGTCGACACCGCGCTGCACTGGTACGCCGCTGTCGCCGAGCGCGTCCTCGCCGCGATCGTGGCACCCGGACCCGACCAGAGCGACCGCCGCCGGCCCACCGCGAGCCGGCCGAGCGGCCACCCGGCCCACGTCGACAGCGTCGCCCCCTTCGCCGGCCCCGAAGAGGCCTTCGTCTGGGGAGACGGGGAGCTGGAGAACGTCGTCACCCTGGTTCAGCGGTACGCGGACGACCCCTCCGGGCAGCGCGCGAGCCTGGTCTCCACGCTCGTCCGGCTGATCTTCCCCTACGCGCATCGCCGGGGACGCGTCGCCGAGATGGAGGTGCTCGGGCAGGCCGGCCTCCGGGTGGCCAGGCGGCTCGGTGACGCGGCGGCGGAGGCGTACGCGCTGGTCGACCTCGCCGGGCTGCACTTCCTGACCGGCCGGCAGAACGACGCCCTCGCCCTCAACGACCGCGCGCTCGTCATCTGGCGGCGGCTGGACCACCCGTCCTGGATCCGCCGCTGCCTCAACAACCGCGGCCTGCTGCTGGACGGGCTCGGCCGGCACAGGGAGGCGGGCGAGGCGCTGACGCGGAGCCTGGAGTACGCACGGCGGCTGAACGACCCGTACGGCGAGGCCGTCACCCACAGCCACCTCGGCAACCTCTTCGAGCACACCGACCCGCGGGCCGCCATCGAGCAGCACCGGCGGTCGCTGGCGCTCGGGGACGAGATCGGCGCCGTGATCGTGCGGCACTCCGCGCACTGCAACATCGGGTACGCCCATCTGCGGCTCGGGGAACCGGCCGCCGCTCTCCCGCACTTCGAGGAGAGCCTGCGCATCCTGGGCGGGCACGGCGACTGGCACGGCGAGTCCCAGACCCGGCTCGGCCTGGTCCGCGCCCTGCGTCTGCTGGGCCGCAGCGGGCGGGCCGCCCGCGAGTGCGCCGAGCTGCTCGCCCGGGCCGACGCCCGGGCCGACCGCTACACCGCCGCTCTCGCCCGCCACCAGCACGGGCTGCTGCTGCGGGAGCGGGGACACATCGGCGAGGCGCGCGAGGAGTGGGGCTCGGCTCTCGCGGCACTGGAGGGGACGGACGAGCAGGCGGTGGTCACGGAGCTGCGCGCGTTGCTCGCGCCCGTCGGCTGACCGCTGCCGTCCTCACAACACCCCACCCTGGCGGACTACTTGGCGTCGGCGTAGCACTCCACCACCGCCGTCGTGAACGGGAACCGCACCGGCGTCTCCCCGAAGGTCAGCCGTCCGGCCAGGGCCGCCGCCTCGCGGATCGCCGCCACGACCGCCTCCGTCTCCTCCTCGGGGCAGTGCACGATCACCTCGTCGTGCTGGAAGAAGACCAGCTCGGCCGCCAGCTCCGCGCAGGTCTTCCGCAGCGCGGCGAGCAGCAGCAGCGCCCAGTCGGCGGCGCTGCCCTGGACGACGAAGTTGCGGGCGAAGCGGCCGCGGGCGCGGGCGTTGGTGGAGGCGTAGCCGGGCACCCACTGCCCGCCGTCCGGCTGGCCGTCCTCCCCCGGGGCGACGGCAGCCGTCGGGATGCCGGCCTCCTCGCTCGCGTCGTCCGTCCCCCGGGCCGCGGGCGGGCAGGTCCGGCCGAGCCAGGTCCGCACGAGCCGGCCCTCCTCACCGGCCCGGGCCGCGTCGTCGACGTACGCCACCGCCCTGGGGAAACGGCGTCTGAGCGCGGCGAGGTTCTTCAGGCCGTCGCCGGAGGTCTGGCCGTAGACCGCGCCGAGCACGGCGAGTTTGGCCTGGGAGCGGTCGCCGGAGAAGGCGCGGTCGGAGACGGACTGGTACAGGTCGCTCTCCCGGCCGGCGACCTCCATCAGGCCGGGGTCGCGGGAGATCGCCGCGAGGACGCGCGGCTCCATCTGGTCGGCGTCGGCGACGACGAGCCGCCAGCCGGGGTCGGCGACCACGGCCCGCCGGATCACCTTGGGGATCTGGAGTCCGCCTCCGCCGTTGGTGACCCAGCGCCCGGTCACCGTCCCGCCCGCGAGGAACTCGGGTCTGAACCGGCCCTCGCGGACCCAGTCCTGGAGCCAGGACCAGCCGTGGGCGACCCAGATGCGGTACAGCTTCTTGTACTCGATCAGGGGCTTCACGGCAGGGTGGTCGACCGACTCGAGCTCCCAGCGGCGGGTCGAGGTGACCTTGATGCCGGCCTGGGAGAAGGCCTTGACCACGTCGGCGGGCAGGTCGGGGCGGACGCGGCGGCCGAACGCGGTGGAGACCTCGTCGGCCAGCTCGGCCAGGCGGCGCGGCTCGCCGCCGCCCGCGTACCGCTCGCCCAGCAGGTCGTGAAGGAGCGCGCGGTGCACCTCGGTGCTCCAGGGCAGCCCCGCGCGGTTCATCTCGGCGGCCACCAGCATGCCCGCCGACTCGGCTGCCGTCAGCAGCCGCATGCGGTCGGGGTGCTCGGCGCTCTCGTGGCGCCGCTGCTGCTCGGCGTAGACCGCGAGGAGGTCGGGCAGGGGCAGGTGGACGCCCTGGGGCTCGAACAGGGAGGACTGGGAGCCCGGTTCGGCGGACCGCTGCGGCGGATCGGGCGGTACGGGGCCGCCGCGCAGCCGGGCCAGGGCGGCCGCGGCCGAGCGTGGTTCCCCGTACCGCCCCTCGTGGCCGAGGAGGAGGGTCTCGGCGGCCTCTATGTCGTAGCACCGCTCGACTCGCACCCCCGTGGCGAGCAGGCGCGGGTAGACCTCGGCGGTGGAACGCCACACCCACCGCGTGACGCCGGGACGGCTCCGCACGGCCTCGGCGGGATCCGCTTCCCGCCGCACCGGGCCGGAGGGCAGCCCGTCCGGACCGAGGGGGGCGACGTCCACGCCACCGTCCTCGGCCGGAGCGAGCGCCCACCGGTCGGCCATGCTGCGAGTGTGCCAGGGGGGTCTGACAACGCGGCCCCGTCGGCGCCGGGCGCTGTCAGGACTCGCCCGGCACGTCCTGCTGCGCCTGCACGATCTTCTCCAGCGCTGCCGCGACGTACCGCTCGGTCCGCTCCTTGTCGATGCCGAGGCCGCTGAGGACGCCCTCGCCGTTCTCGTGCTCCAGGAGGGCGAGCAGGATGTGCTCGGTGCCGATGTAGTTGTGGCCGAGGCGCAGGGCCTCGCGGAAGGTGAGCTCCAGGACCTTCTTGGCGGCCTGGCCGTAGGGCACCAGCTCCGGGGCCTCCTCGACGGCCGGCGGGAGTGCCGCCGTCGCCGCCGCGCGGACCGTGTCGAGCGGGACGCCCTGCTCGACGATCGCCTTCGCGGCGAGGCCCTCGGGCTCGGCCAGCAGCCCGAGGACGAGGTGCTCGGGGACGCCCTCGGCGTTGTGCGCGGCCTTGGACGCGTTGTGCGCGGCCATCACGGTGTTGCGGGCGCGGGGCGTGTAGCGGTTGAAGCCCTGGCTCGGGTCGAGGTCGGCCGACTCCTTCGGCACGAACCGCTTCTGCGCGGCCTGCCGGGTGACGCCCATGCTCTTGCCGATGTCGGTCCAGGACGCGCCGGACCGCCGGGCCTGGTCGACGAAGTGGCCGATCAGGTGGTCGGCCACGTCGCCCAGGTGGTCGGCGGCGATCACCGCGTCCTGGAGCTGGTCGAGCGGCTCCTGGTGGACCTTCTTGATGGCCGCGATGAGGTCGTCGAGACGGATGGATGACGTGGTGTCGGGGTTCGTCATGTGTCAACCGTAGGTTGCACCCCTCTGGCTGTCAACCTCGGGTTGACAGTCATTGATGGGGTGAGAGACGTGCGGGGCCGCGGGTTCCGGGCCGTCCGCGACGGCATGGCACCATCGGCCCGTGAGTACGTCCAGCACCGTCGACCGCGCGTTCGCAGCGGCCCTCTACGAGACCGGCGAGACGGCCCTCGACACCGGCGCGTCCCTGCTCGCCTCGGACCCGGCGGCGGACGCCGAACTCGCCCGGCGGGGGCAGGAGTTCGTGGCGGCGTCCTGGCGGCGCGGCTGGCAGCCCGCCGACCTCGTACGGATCGTCCGGCGCGAGCTGGACGACGCACACGTGCTCCTGGTGGCCGCGCTGATCCGCTCCCAGGCACCCGGCGACGGCCCCCGGGGCCGACGCTGGACCGCGCAGCTCGCGGAGCTCCCCGCCGACGCCCCGCCCCGCACCGACCGCTTCTCGCACGCCACCGCCGTGCTGGAGCTGTACCGCCTGCTGCTGCGGCTGCCGGCCCTGGAGGCCCTCGACGAGGCGCCGGGGGAGGCGGCCGGGGGCGCCAGGACCGAGTCCCGCATGCTCACCCGCATCCGCGCCCTGCTCGCCAAGGCGGAGGCCACCGGGTTCCCCGAGGAGGCCGAGGCGCTCAGCGCCAAGGCGCAGGAGCTGATGGCCCGGCACAGTGTCGACGAGGCGCTGCTCGCGGCGCGGGCACCCTCCCCTGACGCGCCCGGGGCCTGCCGGATCGGGGTCGAGCCGCCGTACGAGCAGGCCAAGGCGGTGCTGCTGGACGCCGTCGCCGACGCCAACCACTGCCGCGCGGTGTGGAACGAGCCGCTCGGCTTCTCCACCGTGGTCGGCTTCGAAACCGACCTGGAGGCGGTCGAACTCCTCTACACCTCACTCCTCGTGCAGGCCACGGCCGCGATGACGAAGGCGGAGGCCGCGCAGCGGGCGGGCGGCCGCAAGCGCACCAAGACGTTCCGGCAGTCGTTCCTCGCGGCCTACGCCCACCGCATAGGCACCCGCCTGGCGGCGGCCGCCGAGACCCAGGTGACCGACGACCTGCTCCCGGTCCTCGCCTCCCGCGACGTCGCGGTCACCGGGCGGCTGGACCGGATGTTCCCGGAGACGACCACGACCCGGCTGCGCGGGGTGCGCGACGCGGCGGGCTGGACGGAGGGAGCGCAGGCGGCGGACCGGGCCCAGGTCCGGCACCGGCCGCCGTTGCGCTGACCTGCCGTCGTGCGGTCGGTGACGTCAGTCGCCCGACGTCTCGAAGCCGCTCACCGAGGGCTTCTGGTCATCCGTCCAGTCGACCGCGCCGTACGACCACGTCAGTTCGTGCGCCGTCCTGGTGTCGCCGGGCAGGGTGAAGGACGCCTTGTGCACGTCGAGGCTCTCCGCGGAGCCCGCCTCGCCCCGGACGTAGGTGATCGTGAAGGACGTGGTGCCGCCCTTCACGAGGGTCAGCGACTGGGCCTTCGCGCCCTCGTCCGGGGAGACGGAGGTCGTCTTGTCGTCGGCCAGCAGGTCCACGCCGGGGAAGCCCTTCAGCGTGCACTGCGCGCCCTTGTTGGTGAGCGTCACAGTGACGGTGCCGGTGTCGCCGGCGGCCGGGGCGGCGGCGGCGCCGACCTCCACGTTCATGTCGCCGAGGGCACAGGCCGAGTCGCTCGGCCGGTCCGCGTTCTTGACGTCGTCGCCACCGGACTTGTCGTCGCTGCAGCCGGTCAGCAGGACCGTCGCGGCGAGGGCGGCGGCCATGGTGAGGGGGAAGGTGCGCATGGGGTCCTCTGGGCGTGTCGAACGGGAGCGGCATCGGGCCCCTGGATCATCACGCACGCGCGTTCCGTACGGGCACGCGCCCCCTGCGATTCCCCCGAACGCCGGACGGGCCCCTGGGCCCCGGTGACTCCCCGAACGCCGGACGGGCCGCGGTGCCCTCAGGCGATCCGCGGCCCGTCCGCAGGGATTCCGGGTGTCAGCCGAGGCCCGCCGTCGGCAGCCCCGTCGGCAGCTTCCCGCCCTCGGCCTTCGTGTAGGTCTCCGCGCCGAGGCCGCCCTCCCAGGTGACCTTCAGGCTGCTCCCGTTCACGGAGTCGACCTTGCCGGACGCCCGGTCCTTGGAGCCGTCCGTGCACTTCAGGCGGATCATCCGCATGCCGGACTCCTCGCCCGCGGTGCCGCTGCACACGCTGCCCCCGGTGGCGAACAGCGCGGCCTGCTTGCCGGTGATCACCAGGGCCACGGCCTTGCCCTTGGTCGTCGCGAGCCAGCTGCCCGCCAGCTCGCCACCGGCCGACTCCCCGGAACCGGACCCGGTGTCGCCGCCCTTGCCGGCGGATTCCGAAGCGGACGGAGCCGGGCTGGAGGCCGAGCCGTCGCCCGAGTCGCCGTCGCTGCTGCACGCGGTCAGCACGAGCGCGCCCGCCAGCCCCGCGGCCGCCGCCGCGACGCGCACGGCGCCGGAACGACGCGAGAAGATCACCGAAGTCACTGCAAGCCCCCAAGCTGTAGCCGGCCGACCGGCCCGGACGGCACCGGCCGGCCTCCTGGCCGGAACGATCGCAGCAAGCTACCAGGGCCCGTCAAGGCCCCCCGTGAATGCCTCTTACCAGGACGACTTGCGCACCCCGGGCAGATACCCGGCGTGCGCCTGCTCCCGCAGACTCACCCGGGACAGCCCGAACGCCCGGAAGTAGCCGCGCGGCCGGCCGTCCACCTGGTCGCGGTTGCGCACGCGCGTCGCGCTCGCGTCGCGCGGCTGCCTGCGCAGCTCCGCCTGTGCGGCGAGCCGTTCGGCCTCCGTCGACGACGGCCGCCGGATGATCTCCTTCAGCTCGGCCCGCCGGGCGGCGTACCGCGCGACGACCTCCTGCCGCCTGTCGTTCTTCGCGATCTTGCTCTTCTTCGCCATCAGATCCTCACTCCCCGGGCCCGGATCCGGGCGACGGCCGCCTCGATGCCGATCGTGTCGATGGTCTTGATCCCCCTGGCGCTGAGCCGGAGCCGGACGTACCGGCCCTCGCTCGGCAGCCAGTAGCGCTTGGCCTGGATGTTGGGGTCGAACCGGCGCGACGTGCGCCGGTGGGAGTGCGAGATGCGGTTGCCGAAGCCGGGCCGGGTGCCGGTCAGCATGCAGTGCGCGGACATGGGTGGTGACGTACCTCTCCGACTCGAGTGGTGGAAATGGATTTCATTTTCAGTATCATAGCGGCATGGCACGCAACGAACTCCGGCCGGTCATCAAGCTCCGGTCCACCGCCGGGACCGGTTTCACCTACGTGACCCGCAAGAACCGCCGCAACGACCCGGACCGCCTGACCCTGCGCAAGTTCGATCCGGTCGCCGGCCGCCACGTCGACTTCCGAGAGGAGCGCTGACCATGCGCGAGGGAATCCACCCGGCCTACGGCCCCGTCGTCTTCCGCGACCGTGCCGCGAACTACGCCTTCCTCACCCGCTCGACCATGACGAGCGAGAAGACGATCGAGTGGGAGGACGGCGGTACCTACCCGGTCGTCGACGTCGAGATCTCCGACGTCAGCCACCCCTTCTACACCGGCACGGCCCGCGTCCTGGACACCGCCGGCCGCGTGGAGCGCTTCGAGCGCCGGTACGGAAAGAAGGGCTGATCCCGTGGCTGCCCCTCCTGGGCTCCCCGTCGTGATCGTCGGCGGGCTGCATGCCGACGCCCGCAGGGCGGCCGTCGCGCGGTTGCTCGCCGACGTGCCCGGCAGCGTCGTCCTCCACCACGACCTGGCGACGGCCGCCGCGGGCACGGTCGTACGGACCATCAGGGACGCCACCGGCATCCTCGACGCGGGGGAGGCGCCGCTCGTCAACGACTGCGCGTGCTGCGCCCTGCGCGAGGACCTGGTGCCGGAGCTGGAGCGGCTGCGGGACACCGGCGGCACCCGGCTCGCCGTCGTCGAGCTGTGGGATTCCGTCGAGCCCAAGGCCATGGCCGAGGTCGTCACGGCCGGCGGGCTCACCGTCACCGGCGTGATCACCGCCGTCGACCCGGCCCTGGTCCTGCCGTACCTCGGCAACGGCGACGACCTGGCCGACGGCGGTCTCGCGGCCGCCGCCACCGACCAGCGCACGGTCGCCGACACCTTCGCGCGCCAGCTGGAGTACGCCCCCGTCCTCGCGGTCGCCGAGTCCCCGGAGGCCGACGACGAGGACCGTGAGCTGCTCGCGCAACTGCACCCCACGGCCCGCCGGGCCCCGATCGGGCAGGAAGCCCCCGCGGACCAGGCCGACGACGGTCTGACGGTGCCGACCCCGCGCCGGCGTCCGCTCTCCTCCCTGGCCCAGGCCGCCCTGGCCGGCTTCGACGTCGAGGCGGCCGCCGCCGCCCAGCACCCGGCCTGCGCCCTGCTGCCCGTCGAGGCCGACGCGCACGGCGTCTCCACCCTGGTCTGGAGCCGCCGCCGCCCCTTCCACCCGGAGCGGCTCTACGCCGCCCTGGAGGACCTGACCTGCGCGGCCGCCCGCAGCCGGGGCCGGTTCTGGCTCGCCGACAAGCCCGACACGCTGTTCCACTGGGACGCGGCGGGCGGGGCCCTGTGCGTGGAGAGCGCGGGCCCGTGGCTGGCCTCCCTGCCGGACGCGGCCTGGGAGATGGTCCCGCCGGTGCGCCGTGCCGCCGCCGCGCTGGACTGGCACCCCGAGCACGGCGACCGCTGCCAGCACCTCGTCTTCACCTCGCCCGGCCTCGACCGGGACGGCTTGGAGCGGCTGCTGGAGTCCTGCCTGCTGACCGACGCCGAGTACGCCGCCGGGCCCGACGCCTGGCAGCGACTGCCGCACGCCTTCGACACCCTCCTGGAGGTCTGACCCCCATGCCGCGCAAGCCCGACCGCAAGCCCGCCAAGGACCGGCCCAACCCCCTGGACCAGGCCGGGATCACCTACATCGACTACAAGGACACCGACCTGCTGCGGAAGTTCATCTCCGACCGGGGCAAGATCCGCAGCCGCCGCGTCACCCGGGTGTCGTCCCAGCAGCAGCGGCAGCTGGCCCGGGCGATCAAGAACGCGCGCGAAATGGCGCTGCTGCCGTACGCCGGGCGCTGAGCCGGCCCGGATCGGGTGAGGTTCCCCACGCTTGACGGGTGGGGGGCCTCCTGCCCATGAGGTGACCGGGCCGGCGGCAGGCCGCCGCCGTGGCCCGCGACGGGCCGTCGGGACCGGGCAGGACGCGGGCCGGACGCGGGTCGGACCGGTTGCGCGGCGGTCGTCCGCCGGGGCGGCCCGGGGTGCTGCCGTGCGGGTCGTCGGGGGCAGAAGAGCCGAGGGCGTGTCCGGCGATCGTCCGAGTGCGGCACCGGCCGCGGGGTGGACCCTGCCCTCCTGCGACCGGCCCATTTCTCCCCGTCCTCGCAGGCAGCGACGGTCTTCCGGATGCGGGTCGGCCGGCCGAACGGCTCACCCCGGGCCCCGCGCCTCAGCTCCCGCTTCTTCGACGCGGCCCCCGCGCGGCCCCTCGCCCGGCCGTCGAGCGGATGCTCCGCCTCCACCGGACCTCCCCGAACCCACGCGACTTCATCGCGGGTCTCCGGGAACGAGAGGCGGGGCCGGGCCGTCAAACAGTCAAGAACTTCGGTAAAGCGGTCGTCAAAGCTGTAACCGCAGGACCACCTCGCGTGCACGTGCATCTGCCCCTGCATCTGCACATGAACAGGGCTATGATCCGGGTCAGTTGACCACTGCATCAATGGCCACTCAGCCAGTGCACCACCGGGGAGCGACCTGTGGACCACGACGCGTACAACGGCATGGCGGCCGCCGGGCTGCACGGCGTGGCCTGGCAGAAGAGCCGGCACAGCAACTCGCAGGGCTCGTGCGTGGAGTTCGCCCGGCTGCCGGGCGGGGACGTGGCCGTCCGCAACTCACGCTTCCCCGACGGCCCCGCGCTGGTCTACACCCGTGCGGAGATCGAAGCGATGCTGCTGGGCGTGAAGGACGGCGAGTTCGACCACCTGGTGGGCGGCTGACGACCCCAAGGGCCCCGGCGAAATCGGGGCAATCGGTACCCAATGCGCGGTGACGCGCGTAGAACCGCGACGCCAGGAAGCGCCGCGGTTTTCTCATTCCCCGTGCGGCGAACCGGTCCGCGGCAGCCTGAACAGCGCCCAGACAACCTTGCCGTTGAGCGCGCCCGCCAGCGGATGCCAGCCCCAGCTGTCGCTGAAGGAGTCGACGAGGAACAGCCCGCGGCCCGACTCGGCCGAGAAGTCGTCGGTCTCCCGGGCGACCGGACTGTCGTGACTGGGGTCGCGCACCGCGCACACCAGCCGCTCGGTCCACCGCATCAGGTGCAGCCGCACGGGAGGTTCACGGCCGCTGACGCACGCGTTGTTCGCTGGCAGGCCGTGCCGCAGGGCATTGGTGACGAGCTCCGAGACCACCAGGCAGACGTCGTCGAACCGGTCGCCCATGTCCCACTGGTCGAGGGTTCTGCGGGTGAACCGCCGCGCCTCGCCCACCGCTTCGTAGCGGGCGGGCAGAGCGCAGGAGGCGGCGTCGGACACGGCCGCGGGATCCAGCGGCGGAAGGCCCTGCCGTAACGGCTCGAGCATGGTCGATCCATTCGTCCCCATGCGAGGCACTCCCGGGAATTCGCGGTCGGTGCGATGCGGCGGTGGTGCGGGACCATGGTTTCGGATGCGTACAGCAGATGCAAGGGCAGATGCACGTGCACGTGACCGGAATGAGACGGCCCGTACCGCTTGTTGGTTAATTTTTCCGTCATCTTCGCGTCCCTCTTTGGCCGTTCACTTGCCCTCTTCTTGCTTCCGCGCGCGAGCGTCGACCGTCTCGATTCCGTTTCCGTAACCGGACGAGTACTGCTCGGAGTGTTTTAGTGGCAGACTGCGGCCCCTGGAGACGTTGGGGAGGCTGGCGAACGTGAGCGCGGGAGAGCCGGGATCGGTGGTGCGGCGCATGCTGCTCGGATCACAACTCAGGCGACTGCGTGAGGCGCGGGGCATCACGCGCGAGGCGGCGGGCTACTCGATCCGCGCCTCCGAGTCGAAGATCAGCCGGATGGAGCTGGGCCGGGTGAGCTTCAAGACCAGAGACGTCGAGGACCTGCTGACCCTGTACGGCATCACGGACGAGCAGGAGCGCGCCTCCCTGCTGTCCCTGGCGAAAGAGGCCAACGTCGCCGGGTGGTGGCACAGTTACTCGGACGTGCTGCCCAGCTGGTTCCCGACCTACGTCGGCCTGGAGGGCGCCGCCTCGCTGATCCGGGCGTACGAGGTGCAGTTCGTGCACGGCCTGCTGCAGACCGAGGCGTACGCCCACGCGGTGGTCCGGCGGGGCATGCAGGGCGCGAGCGAGGCCGACGTCGAACGCCGTGTGGCGCTGCGTCTCGAGCGGCAGAAGTACCTCGTCGACGAGCGCGCCCCCGACTTCCACATCATCCTGGACGAGGCCGCGCTGCGCCGCCCGTACGGCGACCGCGAGGTCATGCGGGGCCAGCTCCAGCACCTCATCGAGATCTCCGAGCGGCCCAACGTACGGCTTCAGGTGGTGCCGTTCAGCCTCGGCGGCCACGCCGGCGAAAGTGGCGCGTTCACGATCCTCAGCTTCCCGGAGTCCGACCTGTCGGACGTCGTCTACCTGGAGCAGCTCACCAGCGCGCTGTACCTGGACAAGGCCGAGGACGTAGCCCAGTACGAGAAGGCGCTCAAGGAGCTCCAGAGCGACAGCCCGGGCCCTTCGGAGAGCCGGGACCTTCTGCGGGGCCTCCTCCAGCTCTCCTGAAGTACTCCTCCAACTCTCCTGAAACAGAAGTACGATGACGTGTGATCAGATCGTGAAGGCGCGATCAGAGGTCTGCCAGGGATCGAGGGATCACACATGTCGTCGTCCTACTTCACCGACCTTGCACAGCAGTACATCGACGGTGAGTGGCGCCCGGGTACCGGTTCCTGGGACATCATCGACTTCAACCCGTACGACGACGAGAAGCTCGCGTCGATCACCATAGCCACGGTCGACGAGGTCGATCAGGCGTACCGGGCCGCCGCCCGTGCCCAGAAGCAGTGGGCCGCGACCAACCCCTACGCCCGCCGGGCGGTCTTCGAGAAGGCGCTGCGCCTGATCGAGGAGCGCGAGGCCGAGATCTCCGAGGCCATCATCGCCGAGCTCGGCGGCACGCGACTGAAGGCCGCCTTCGAGCTGCACCTCGCCAAGGAGTTCCTGCGCGAGGCGGTCCATCTGGCGCTGGCCCCCGAGGGCCGGATCATCCCCTCGCCGGTGGACGGCAAGGAGAACCGCGTCTACCGCGTGCCGGTCGGCGTGGTGGGTGTGATCAGCCCCTTCAACTTCCCGTTCCTGCTGTCGATCAAGTCCGTCGCCCCGGCGCTCGCGCTCGGCAACGCCGTGGTGCTCAAGCCGCACCAGAACACGCCGATCGTCGGCGGCTCCCTGGTCGCGAAGCTCTTCGAGGACGCGGGGCTGCCCGGCGGGCTGCTGAACGTCGTCATCACGGACATCGCGGAGATCGGCGACGCCTTCCTGGAGCACCCGGTCCCCAAGGTCATCTCCTTCACCGGTTCCGACGCGGTCGGCCGGCACGTCGCGACCGTCTGCGCCCGGCTGTTCAAGCGCTCCGTCCTCGAACTGGGCGGCAACAGCGCGCTGGTGGTCCTCGACGACGCCGACATCGACTACGCCGTCGACGCGGCCGTCTTCAGCCGGTACGTCCACCAGGGCCAGGTCTGCATGGCCGCCAACCGGGTCCTCGTGGACCGTTCGATCGCGGACGAGTTCACCGCGAAGTTCGTCGCCAAGGTGAAGACCCTCAAGGCGGGCGACCCGCGCGACCCGGAGACCGTCATCGGCCCGGTCATCAACTCCTCGCAGGCGGACGCCCTCTCCGGCGTGGTCGAGCAGGCCCTCGCCGAGGGCGCCACGGCCCTGGTGCGCGGCGGGCGGACGGACAACCTCGTCGAGCCGTCCGTGCTGACGGACGTCCCCGCCGACTCGGCGCTACTCAAGCAGGAGGTCTTCGGGCCGGTCGCCTTCCTCGTGCCGTTCGACGGCGAGGAGGAGGCTGTACGCCTGGTCAACGACACCCCGTACGGCCTGAGCGGCGCGGTCCACACCGGGAACATCGAGCGCGGTGTGAACTTCGCCAAGCAGATCGACACGGGCATGTTCCACGTGAACGACGGCACCGTGCACGACGAGCCGATCGTCCCGTTCGGCGGCGAGAAGCACTCGGGCATCGGCCGGCTCAACGGCGACACGATGCTGGACTCGTTCACCACGACCAAGTGGATCTCGGTGCAGCATGGCCGGAGCGGGTTCCCGTTCTAGGTCCTCTCAGCGCCCGGACCCTTGCGGACAGAAGCTGACCGCAAGGGTCCGTAGATTCGTCGGTGTCAGGGGGAGAAGCCCCCGGTCCGGCGAAAGGCGGCGGTCATGGTCACTCACGTTCCCGCGGAGGCACACGGCGACGAGCGCGGAGCGCTCCTGTCCTTCATCGCCGAGCAGCGCGGTGGCATCCGCCGGGCGGTGCTCGGGCTGACGGACGAGCAGGCGAGCTCCCGTCCCAGCGCCAGTGAGCTGTCCCTCGCCGGGCTGGTCAAGCACGTCGCCGAGGTCGAGCAGATGTGGATCTCGCTGGCCAAGGGCGAGCCGCCGGCCGTCGTGCGGGACCAGAGCAACTGGCACGAGTGCTTCCGGCTGGTCGAGGGGGAGACCGTCGAGTCGCAGCTGGCGTACTGGGAGAAGGTCGCCGCCGAGACGGAGGCGTACATCCGCTCGGTGCCGAGCCTCGACGACACCTTCGCGCTGCCGGCCCAGCCCTGGTTCCCGCCGGACGGCCGGGTCTCCCACCGCTGGCTGTGCCTCCACCTCATCCGCGAGACGGCCCGGCACGCCGGCCACGCCGACATCGTCCGCGAGTCCCTGGACGGCAGGACCGCCTTCGAGCTGGTGGCCGAGGAGCAGCAGGTGACGGCCGGGTCCTAATCTGGACCGCATGTCAGCGATCCGTCTCCTCGTGCTCGGCGCGGTCCGTATGCACGGGCGGGCCCACGGCTACCAGGTGCGCAACGACCTGGAGTACTGGGGCGCGCACGAGTGGTCCAGCGCCAAGCCCGGCTCGATCTACCACGCCCTGAAGCAGATGGCGAAGCAGGGACTGCTGCACGCGCACGAGATCGCCCCGTCCACGGCCGGAGGCCCGCCGCGCACGGAGTACGAGATCACCGGGCAGGGCACCGAGGAGTACTTCCGGCTGCTGCGGGAGGCGCTGGTCACCTACGACCAGCGCGGGGACGTGAAGACGGCCGCCGTCGGCTTCGTCGTCGACCTGCCGCGGGCGGAGGCGGTCGCGCTGCTGAAGGAGCGGACCCTGCGGATCGAGCAGTGGCGGGCCTCCGTCCTGGAGCACTACGTGCCCGAGGAGGGGCCGGAACAGCTCGGGCACATCGGCGAGATCATGAACATGTGGGTCCACACGGCCGACTCCGAGGGCGAGTGGACCCGCGGTCTCATCGAGCGCATCGAGGGCGGCGCCTACACCTTCGCCGACGAGGGCGACCCGTTCGTCGGCATCCTGGCCGAGGACCAGGAGAACCCGTACGCGACGGGGGAGCGGCACCCCGGGGACGCTCACTAATCAAGTTTGACGAATGGCTCGAACGGGTTTACCTTCGAGCATGTAGTCAAGTTTGACTAGCGAGGGAGGCTCAGTGGCCGACACGGCGATCACCGTCGACGGCGCGGAGAAGAAGTACGGCGACAAGAAGGCGCTGGACGGGCTCGACCTCACGGTGGCGCGCGGCACGGTGCACGGGGTGCTCGGCCCGAACGGCGCGGGCAAGACCACCTTGGTGAGGGTCCTGTCCACCCTGCTGCGGCCCGACGCGGGCCGGATCGAGGTGGCTGGGCACGACGTGGTGCGCGAGGCGTACGCCGTGCGGCTGCGCATCGGCCTGCTCGGCCAGCACGCCGCGCTCGACGAGGAGCTCGGCGGCCGGCAGAACCTGGAGCTGTTCGGACGGCTGCACCACCTGGGCGCCCGACGGGCACGCGCGCGTGCCGGCGAGCTCCTGGAGCGCTTCGAACTGGCCGACACCGGCCGCAAGGCGGTCCGGCAGTACAGCGGCGGCATGCGCCGCCGCCTGGACCTCGCCGCCTCCCTGATCACCGAGCCGGAGGTGTTGTTCCTGGACGAGCCCACCACCGGCCTCGACCCGCGCGGCCGCGCCGAGGTGTGGGCCTCCGTCCGCTCCCTGGTCGGCGGCGGTACGACGGTCCTGCTCACCACCCAGTACCTGGAGGAGGCCGACCAGCTCGCCGACCGCATCTCGGTCGTCGACGCCGGCCGGGTCGTCGCCGAGGGCACGGCGGACGAGCTGAAGGCCGAGACCGGCGGCGACCGCATCGACGTGGTCCTGCGCAACGCCGGCCAACTGGGCGCGGCCCTCGCCCTGCTGCCCCTCGCCGGGGTTAGCGTCGACCCCGACCGACGGCTGCTGAGCGCGCCGGTGACCGACCGTATGGAGGCGCTCTCCGGGGTCGTACGGGCCCTTCAGGAGGCCGGGATCGAGGCGGAGGACGTCGCCCTGCGCCGCCCGACGCTGGACGAGGTGTTCCTGCACCTCACCGGGGACGACCGCCGAGTGGAGGAGGCCGCGTGAGCGCCTACGCCCTGACCGACTCCTGGACCATGACCCGCCGGGAACTCGCCCGCTGGGGGCGGCAGCCGGTCCAGCTGGTGGTGAACCTGGTCTTCCCGGTGATGCTGCTGCTGATGTTCGGCTATCTCGTCGGCGGCGGCCGGGGGGTGAGCGGCGAGTACCGCGACTACCTGATCCCCGGCATGCTCGCGCTCACCATGGCCTTCGGCCTGGAGGGCACGATGCTCGCCGTCACGCAGGACCTCAACAAGGGTGTGATCGACCGCTTCCGCTCGATGCCCATGGCCAACGGCGCGGTGCTGGTGGGCCGTTCGGCGGCCGACATGCTCCAGTCGGCGCTGGCCCTGGTCGTGCTCATCGGCGTGGGAGCCGCGCTCGGCTGGCGTCCCGGGGGTGGCCCGACGGCCCTCCTCGGAGCCGTGGGCCTGCTGCTCCTGTTCCGGTTCGCCATGCTGTGGATCGGCATCCACCTGGCCCTGGTCGCCGGGAAGCCGGAGATGGTCCAGGCCGTGCAGATCCTGGTCTGGCCGGTCGGCTTCCTCTCCAACGCCCTGGCCGCCCCCGGCTCCATGCCCGGCTGGCTGGGCGCGGTCGTCGAGTGGAACCCGATGTCCCACACGGCCACGGCCGTCCGGGACCTGTTCGGCGTGCCCGGCACGGAGTCCGGGCACGCGTGGGCCGCGATCGTCTGGCCCCTGGCCCTGCTGGCGGTGTTCTTCCCGCTGGCGGTCCGGAGGTTCGGGCGGCTCAGCCGCTAGAAGGTGTCCTCCCGCAACATCCCCTGGTGGTGGAAGCCGGTCGCCGACACCCCCTAGTGGTGGAAGCTGGTCGCCGCGCCCCTGTCCTCGGTCAGCGGGCGTGGCTGCCGGCGCAGATCCGGCAGCAGCCGCTCCAGGTCCTGCGCGAGCAGTTCCGCGAGGTCGGCGGAGAAGCCGTTGCGGCACACCACCCGCAGCACGGACAGGTCCTCCCGGTCGGGCGGGAAGGTGTACGCGGGCACCAGCCAGCCGCTCTCGCGCAGCCGCCGGGAGACGTCGAAGACGTCGTACGCCGTCACGTCCGGCGCGGTCGTGAAGGCGAACACCGGCAGTTGATCGCCCCGGGTCAGCAACCGGAAGTCGCCGAGTGCCTCGACCCGCCCGGCCAGGTCCATGGCCACGTCCCGCGCGGCCTGCTGGACGGCCCGGTAGCCCTCCCGGCCCAGCCGCAGGAACGTGTAGTACTGCGCCACGACCTGCGCGCCCGGCCGGGAGAAGTTGAGCGCGAACGTCGGCATGTCGCCGCCCAGGTAGTTCACCCGGAACACCAGCTCCTCCGGCAGGGCCTCCGCGTCCCGCCACAGCGCCCAGCCCACGCCCGGGTAGACCAGCCCGTACTTGTGCCCCGACGTGTTGATCGACGCCACCCTCGGCAGCCGGAAGTCCCACACCAGGTCCTCGTCGAGGAAGGGCGCGACCATGGCCCCGGACGCCCCGTCGACATGCACGGGGATGTCGAGCCCGGTCCGTTCCTGCAGCGCGTCCAGCGCCGCGCACAGCTCGGCGACCGGCTCGTAGGACCCGTCGAAGGTGGAGCCCAGAATGCCGACGACGCCGATGGTGTTCTCGTCGCACAACCCGGCCGCGGCCTCGGGGTCGAGGTGGAACCGCTCGCCCTCCATGGGCACCAGCCGGGCCTCCACCTCCCAGAAGTTGCAGAACTTCTCCCAGCAGACCTGCACGTTCACGCCCATCACCAGGTTGGGCCGGACCCCGGGGTAGCGGTCGGCGTTGCGCTTCGCCCAGCGCCGCTTCAGCGCCATCCCGGCGAGCATGCACGCCTCGCTCGACCCGGTCGTCGAACAGCCCACGGCGGTCGCCGGGTCGGGGGCGTTCCACAGGTCGGCGAGCATCGCCACGCAGCGCCGCTCCAGCTCCGCGGTGCGCGGGTACTCGTCCTTGTCGATCATGTTCTTGTCCCGGCACTCCGCCATCAGCACCCCGGCCTCGGGCTCCATCCAGGTGGTGACGAAGGTGGCGAGGTTCAGTCGCGCGTTGCCGTCGAGCATCAGCTCGTCGCGCACCAGTTGGTGGGCGGTCGCCGGTGCCATGGGCTGGTCCGGGAGCCGGTGCGTGGGCGGGGCCTCGGCCATGTCGCCGAGCGGGTTGGCGGGACCGTAGAAGGGGTTGACGGACAGGCGGCGTTCGACGGGCCGGTGACCTTCGTGGAGCGACATGGGTGCCTCCAGGGGTGGGTTCGAGAGGGGTTCGAGAGAGGGAGGGGGCGTCAGCGGACGGGCGTGCCGTCCGCGCGCAGCTGCATCTGCGGCCGGCCCGTCACGAGCAGCCAGGCGGGCAGCGAGGCGATGCAGAGCACGGCGATGATCCCCGGCGAGGCGACCAGCACCGCCGCGACGAACAGGCTCACCCAGCCCTGCCGGGTGATGGCCAGCAGCAGTCCGAGCACACCCGCCGAGACCCCCACCGAGGGATGCACCCCGGACACCAGGGCGTGGGCGCCCAGGCCGAGGGCGGTGCCGACGAACACGGCCGGGAAGATGCGCCCGCCCCGGAAGCCGCAGGACGCGGCGATCAGCAGCGCGGCCAGCTTCACGACCGTCAGCAGGGCGTACTCCCCGGCCGACCGGCTGTCCGGGTCCTTTGCGAGCTCGGCGATCTCGTCGAGCCCCTTGAACAGCGTCAGATGGCCGCCCAGGGCCGCGAGGGCGCCCAGTACGAGACCACCCGCCGGGAGCATCAGCATCGGATGGCGCAGCCGGCCGAAGGCGCCGTGGACGTAGGGGAAGGCCCGCACGGCGGCCATGCCGAACAGGGCGCCGACCGTGGCGACCACGACCGCCGCCAGCAGGTCGCTCCAGCCCGGCCGGCCGAAGGAGGGAAGGTCGAGGTCGAAGCTCGGGTGGTCGATGAGGGTGGCGGTGAGGGCACCGGCCGTGCCGGCGGTCAGCGGCGCGAAGACGTTGTCCCACAGCAGCCCGCGGGTCTCCCGCACGGCCAGCGCCTCGGAGATCACCAGGGCCGCTGCGACCGGCGTTCCGAACAGGGCGCCGATCGTCGCCGCCTCGGCCAGCGCCGGCCAGGCCCGGCCCGGCGCCCGCGGCACGAGCCGTGCGCCCAGCCAGGCCGCCAGGGCGACATTCACGGTGATGACGGGGTTCTCGGGGCCGAGGCTGGGCCCGCCGGCCAGCATCAGCGCGGTCGCCAGCAGCAGCCCCGGCAGCACGACGGGCGGAAGGACGGGGGCGTCCAGTCCGACCATGGCCGGGTCCGGGCCGGCGTGGCCCGGCATCTTCCACACCACGAGCCCGACCGCGATCCCCGTCGCGAAGAGCATCACGAACATCCACGCCACGGAGTACCGGCCGATTCCCAGCGCGTCGGGCAGCGGCCCCCAGAGCACGTCCTGGAGCTTCCCGGCGGCGACTTCCACCCCCACCAGGACCAGGCTGGACACGATCCCCACGGCCAGTGCGGGCAGGATCGTCGGCAACAGGGTGCGGGCGGGAGTCGCGGGGGTGACGGAGGGCGCCTGTTGCGCGGAATCCTGGACCACGCGCACACCATAAACGTCTCAAAGAGGACAAAACGGAAACACGCTTGCACCTCACGTGGCGTGAGGCCCGACCGTGGAGCACGGAAGAAGGGAGCGGAAGTGAACTACTCGGTGGGACAGGTCGCGGGATTCGCCGGTGTCACGGTGCGCACGCTGCACCACTACGACGACATCGGCCTGCTCGTCCCGAGCGAACGCAGCCACGCGGGCCACCGGCGCTACAGCGACGCCGACCTCGACCGGCTGCAGCAGATCCTGTTCTACCGGGAGCTCGGCTTCCCGCTCGAGGAGGTCGCCGCCCTGCTCGACGACCCGGACGCGGACCCGCGCGCGCACCTGCGCCGCCAGCACGAACTGCTGACCGCCCGGATCGAGAAGCTGCGGAAGATGGCGGCGGCCGTGGAGCACGCCATGGAGGCACGCACGATGGGACTCAACCTCACGCCCGAGGAGAGGTTCGAGGTCTTCGGGGACAACGACCCGGAGCAGTACGCCGAAGAGGTGGAGGAGCGCTGGGGCGACACCGACGAGTACGCCGACTCGCAGCGCCGCACCGCGAGCTACACCAAGGAGGACTGGAAGCGCATCCAGGCCGAGGCCGCCGACTGGGGCGAGCGCTACGGCGCCCTGATGTCGGCGGACGAGCCGCCCACCGGCGAGGCGGCCATGACCCTGGCGGAGGAGCACCGGCAGCACATCTGCACGTGGTTCTACGAGTGCTCCTACGAGATCCACTGCTGCCTCGGCGAAATGTACGTCTCCGACGAGCGGTTCAAGGCGTTCTACGACGCGCTGCGCCCGGGCCTCGCCGAGCACCTGAGGGACGCGATCGTCGCGAACGCGGCACGTCACACCGCCTGACCCCCGGCCCGGGGGTCACTCACTCCCGGGTCAGGACCACCGCCGTGCCGTACGCGCACACCTCGGTGCCCACGTCCGCCGCCTCCGTCACGTCGAAGCGGAACGCGAGGACGCCGTTGGCGCCACGCGTGCGTGCCTGTTCGACGAGCCGCTCCATGGCCTGGTTGCGGGTCTGCACGAGCGTCTTGGTGAGCCCGCGCAGTTCGCCGCCGACCATCGACTTCAGCCCCGCGCCGATCTGGCTCCCCAGGTGCCGGGAGCGCACGGTCAGGCCGAACACCTCACCGATCACCTCCCGCACGTGGTAGCCGGGTACGTCGTTCGTCGTGACGACGAGGACCTCGGGCTCCGGGCCCTGTCCGCCGCCGTAATCTTCGATGCCCATGGTTCACAGCTTTGACCGGGACCGCGCACAGTGCATCCTGAGTACGCCCATGGAACCTGGGCCATGGCGGCTGCGTTGATACTTTGAGGCAGCCAGCCCCCGCCCGTCCCCCACAGCAGCAGGAGCCACATCCCCGTGACCACGCTTGCGCTCGGCCCCGAGTGGCTCAGCCCGGACTACCTGATCTCGACGTTCAGCCTGCCCGGCATCCTGCTCATCGTCTTCGCGGAGTCCGGTCTCTTCGCCTTCCTGCCGGGTGACTCCCTGCTGTTCACGGCGGGCCTCTTCGTGGCCGAGGGCACGTACATCACCCAGCCGCTGTGGCTGGTCTGCGTTCTGATCGTGCTCGCCGCCGTCATCGGCGACCAAGTGGGCTACATGATCGGCAAGTTCCTGGGCCCGAAGCTCTTCAACCGTCCGAACTCCAAGCTCTTCAAGCAGGAGAACCTGGACAAGGCCCACGAGTTCATGGAGAAGTACGGCCCCAAGGCGATCGTCCTGGCCCGCTTCGTCCCCATCGTGCGTACCTTCGCCCCCATCGTGGCCGGCGCCGGCCGCATGAAGTACCGCACGTTCCTCACGTACAACATCATCGGCGGCATCGCCTGGGGCACCGGCGTCACCCTCGCGGGGTACTGGCTCGGCCAGATCGACTTCATCAAGAAGAACGTCGAGTCGATCCTCATCCTGATCGTCCTGCTCTCCGTCGTCCCGATCATCATCGAGTACCTGCGGGACCGCTCCAAGAAGAAGCGCGCTGCGGCGCAGGCCCCCGCGGAGCGGCAGCAGCCCCCCGCCATGGACGACGCCACCACCCAGCTCCGCCGCATCACCCCGCAGGACCAGCCGCCCCACTACCAGCAGCCGCAGCAGCCGCCGTACGGCAACCAGAACGGCTACAACGACCAGCAGTACTACAACCAGTACCCGCAGGCCCCGGGCTACGGCCAGCAGCAGCAGGGCGGCGGCCACCAGCAGCCGTACAACGGCGGCTACTGAACCGCGGACGACCCCCACCGGCCCCCGGCCGCCAACGGCGCTAGAAACCTCTGGTCCGCTTGGCGGCCCGCCGCTTCTCCGCGGACCCGATCCGCAGGAACATCCGGGAGATCTCGGACCCGAGATTCACCCCGATGGCGATGGCCATGGCGAGCGCCACCGCCGCGGACAGCGACACCAGCCCCTCGTCCACCTCGTTCTGCGCGATCGCCAGCAGCCCGAAGTACGTTGCGGAACCCGGCAGCAGGGGCCCGATCGCCGCGGTCGTGTAGGGCAGGGCGGAGGCGAACTGATACCGCGACAGCAACTGCCCGAACAGCCCCACCAGCCCCGCGGCCGCCGCCGTGGACGCCACCGGCGAGATGTCGCCCACGTAGTGCATCGCGCCGTACACAACCCAGGCGACACCGCCGTTCAGCGTCACCCACACCACGGTGGATCGTTCCTGCTGAAGCAGCACAGCGAACGCCAGTGAGAGCAGCATCGACGCCCCGATCATCATCACCGGGTCGTCGGAGGCCCCGAGCGCCTGGTCGGGGTTCAGCCGCGCTCCCAGCTGCACACCGAAGTACAGCACCAGCAGCACACCCGTGACGATGCCGACGAAGAAGTACATGACCTCCAGCAGCCGCGCGGACGCGGTGATGTAGAAGCCGGTCAGACCGTCCTGCACACCCGCCACCAGGGCCCGCCCGGGCAGCAGCGCGAACAGCCCACCGGTGATGACCGCGGAGGCCTTCACGTCCACGTGGCCCAGCGTCAGGGCGATACCGATCGCGGCCGGCGGCATCGCGGCCACCGTGAACTGGTAGAACTCCGGCAGCCCGCGCCCCGCGCACAGCCACGCCAGCCGGTCACCGAGCATCGCGCCCAGCGCCGCGGCGACGAACACGATCAGGTCACCGCCCACGAGCACGGAGGCCGCACCGGCCAGCAGCCCGCTCGCACCGGTCAGCGCCCAGCCGGGGTAGGGGTGCCGGTTACGGCGGATCTCCGCCAGCCGCCGGTAGGCCTCCTCCAGGGAGACCGCCGTCTCGTCGTCGCTGAGGTCGTCCACCAGCTGGTACACGGCCGCCAGCCGCGTGTAGTCGGTGCCCCGGCGCCGCACGGTCCGCGACGCCGTGATCGGGTCGTCGACCAGGGACGGCTGATAGGAGATCGCCAGCAGCGTGAACGTGACGTTGGGCTCGCAGCGGTCCAGCCCGTAGGACCGGCAGACGGCGAACATGGCCGCCTCCACGTCCTCGGCCCCCTCACCGCCCGCCAGCAGCAGCTCGCCGATACGCAGCGTCAGGTCGAGCACGCGCGGCACCGCGGGCCCGGACTCGTCGCTGCTGCGCTGGATCGCCTCGGGCGCGGGCCGCTCCGCCACCGGCATGCGCAGCATCGTGCGCATCCGGTCCTGCCAGGGCACGTCCTTGGTCAGGCTGACCACGGGGATCCCGCTCGGCGGCGTGAAGGCCGTCGGGGCGTGCTTCGAGCTGTACGTGCTCGGCGGGGTGAACGCCGACCCCTCCTGCTCCGCCGCGGGCGTGGCATGGACGTCCAGCCCCTGCGGCACGGCGAACTCGGACGTCGTGTCGGACTCCGTGCCGGCCGTTCTGTGCAGGGCCAGGCCCTCGGGGATCGCGAACTCCGACGTCGTCGACATGTCCCCGTCGACGCCGCCCGTCCCGGCCGGAGGCAGGAACGCACTCCTCGCCTCGTCCGACTTCGGTTTGCGGTCCTCCGCGTCCGTCACTGCCTGGCGCTCCCTGTACGACACGTGGGCCTCGTAACCCCCCACAGCCTCAGTATGCGCACAGACGGACGAACGGGCCGCACGCGCAGGCGTGCGGCCCGTCAGCAACAGGAGAGGAGGTCAGTGACCGCCCTGGTCCTTGAAGCGCTTGTAGGACCGCTCGATCTCGGCCTCGGCCTCGGTGCGGCCCACCCAGTCGGCGCCCTCGACCGACTTGCCGGGCTCCAGGTCCTTGTAGACCTCGAAGAAGTGCTGGATCTCCAGGCGGTCGAACTCCGACACGTGGTGGATGTCCCGCAGGTGCTCCACGCGCGGGTCCGTCGACGGCACGCACAGCAGCTTGTCGTCGCCGCCCGCCTCGTCCGTCATGCGGAACATGCCGATCGCGCGGCAGCGGATCAGGCAGCCCGGGAACGTCGGCTCGTCGAGGATGACCAGCGCGTCCAGCGGGTCGCCGTCCTCGCCGAGGGTGTTCTCGACGAAACCGTAGTCGGTCGGGTAGGCGGTCGAGGTGAAGAGTCGCCGGTCCAGGCGGATACGACCGGTCTCGTGGTCCACCTCGTACTTGTTGCGCGAACCCTTCGGAATCTCGATCGTGACGTCGAACTCCACCGGTGGCTCCTCCATGATCAACACATAGTTCTGGTGGTTAAGTGTCCCTCACGCAGGTGTGTGATCGCGAAAGGGGCTGGTGGTCGTGCCAGAGCTGAGGCCTTGGCGGGCCGCGAAACCGCACGTGGTGCGGATCGCGGATGCCGTGCGACCGCGCCTGGCCCGGGCCGCAGCGGCCACGAAACCACGGCTCGCGCGGCTCGTACGAGCCGGGAAACCGCAGGTCACGCAGCCGAAGGCCTGGCAGTACACCGCGGGCGCCGCCACCGCCGGACTCGCACTGGCCGCCGGTGTGGTGACCGCCGCCGGTCCCTGGGACTCCTCGGGTCAGCGTACGGCCGAGCGGGACCGCGCAGTGGCCCTGGGCCGCGCGGGTGGCACAGATCACGGCAGAGCGCCCGGCGCGCCCGGCCGGCCCCGGCCCGCTCCCAGCGCCGGACCCGTGCTGACCGGCCTCGGCGGGGTCAGCACCGTGAAGTCCGCCCCGGACGGCAAGGCCCTCGCGGACGCCCTCACACCCCTGCTGAAGGACCCGGCCCTCGGCCCCCGCCCCGCGGCGGCGGTCATCGACGTGACCACCGGCAGGCGCCTGTACGGCTCCGGTTCGGGCACCGGGCTCACCCCGGCCTCGACGACGAAGGTCGCCACGGCCGTCGCCGCGCTGTCCGCGATGGGCGCCGACCACCGCCTCACCACCCGCGCCGCGCTGGAACCCGATACCAAGGAAGTCGTCCTGGTCGGCGGCGGCGACCCCACGCTCACCGCCCGCGAGAACGCCGACAGCGCGGCAAGCCTGCGCACCCTGGCCGCCGAAACGGCCGCCGCCCTCGCCGACCGAGGGGTCCGCGAGGTCACCCTCTCCTACGACACGACCCTCTACGCGGGCGACGAAAAACACCCGATCGGGGACAACCCCAACCTCGCCCTCGTCAGCCCCCTGATGGCCGACGAAGGCCGCACGAACGACTCGGCGAGCGGTCCGGTCGAGCGCGTGAAGGACCCGGCGGCGGACGCGGCCCGCCGGTTCGGGGACCTCCTGAAGTCCCACGGCATCAAGACCACGGCCCCCGGCCCGTCCAAGGCCACGACCCGCGCCGAGACCCTCGCGGCGGTCTCCTCGCCCCCGCTCTCCGACCTCGTCGAACGCATGCTGACCAACAGCGACAACGACATCGCCGAGGCCCTCGCCCGCCAGACGGCGATCGCCACGGGCAACCGGGCCGACTTCGCCGGCGCGGGCAAGGCCATCAGCGCCCAGCTGCGCAAGCTCGGCCTCCCCGTGAAGGGCGCCGCCTTCAAGGACGGCAGCGGCCTGAACCGCGCCGACCGGCTGACCCCCGACCTCCTCACCGCGCTGCTCGCGAAGGCGGCCGACCCTTCCCACCCCGAGCTCCGCCCGGCCCTCACCGGCCTCCCCGTCGCCGGCTTCACCGGCACCCTGACCACCCGTTACACGGACGGAGCATCCGGCGTCGTCCGCGCCAAGACCGGCACCCTCTCGGGCGTCCACACCCTCGCGGGCACCCTGGTCGACGAGGACGGCCGCCTGCTGGCCTTCGCGTTCATGGCCACCGGCACGGACCCCGGCAACCCGACAGCGTCCCAGCAGGCCCTGGACCGGGTCGCCACGGCCCTGGCGGCCTGCGGCTGCAGGTGACGGGCGGGTCCGGCCGGGCAGCCCGGCATCACCCGGCCCTCGCCGCCCTGCCCGAGCGGGCGGCGCTCACGTACGGTTGACGCATGACGAGCATCGGTGGTGCTTCAACCGGCATGGTCGACTGGAATCTCGCGGTCGCGACCGCGACCCGGCTCGTACGGCCGGGCCCCGAGGTCAGTCGCGACGAGGCCCGGGCCGTCGTCGCGGAGCTGCGCCGGCATGCCAAGGCCTCGGAGGAACACGTCCGCGGATTCACCCGTCTGGGCACCGAGGAGGGGCACGACACCCCCGTCCTCGTCGTCGACCGACCGGGCTGGATCCGGGCGAACGTCGCCGGGTTCCGGGAAATCCTCAGGCCCCTGCTCGACAAGATGCAGGAACGACGCGGCAACACCCCCGGCAGCGCGGTCATGGGCGCCGTCGGCGGCAAGGTCACCGGCGTCGAACTCGGCATGCTGCTGTCCTTCCTGGCCTCCCGCGTCCTCGGCCAGTACGAGACCTTCGCCCCGGCCACCCGCGAACTCCCCTCCGGCGGCCCGGGTGGCGGCGGCCGGCTCCTGCTCGTCGCCCCGAACATCGTCCACGTGGAGCGCGAACTCGACGTCGACCCGCACGACTTCAGGCTCTGGGTCTGCCTGCACGAGGAGACGCACCGCACCCAGTTCACCGCCGTGCCCTGGCTGCGGGACCACCTCGGGGGTGAAATCCAGTCGTTCCTGGAGGAGACGGACGTCGACCCCATGACCGTCCTGGAACGCGTCCGGGAAGCCGCCCAGACCCTCGCCGGGGGCCGCCCCGAGGCCGAGGAGGACGACGGCGGCCGCTCCCTCGTCGAGATCGTCCAGACCCCCGCCCAGCGTGAGATCCTCGGCCGCCTCACGGCCGTCATGTCCCTGCTGGAGGGCCACGCCGACTTCGTGATGGACGGCGTCGGGCCGGACGTCGTACCGACCGTCGGGGAGATCCGCGAGAAGTTCCAGCAGCGCCGCGCCAAGGGCGCCTCCCGCCTGGACCTGGCCCTGCGCAAGCTGCTCGGCCTGGACGCCAAACTCCGCCAGTACCGGGACGGCGAACGCTTCGTGCGGGCCGTCGTCGACGAGGTCGGCATGGACGGCTTCAACCGCGTGTGGACCTCGCCCAACACCCTCCCCACCAAGTCGGAGATCGCCAAACCGGCGGACTGGGTCGCGCGGGTGCATCGCAAGGCCGAGTAGTGAACATCGCGGGAAGGTCGTGAAAGGAAACCGGCCGACGGCAGGCGAACGCCCCTCCAATCACCCGTCCGAGGGACCGTGAGGCAGGGGTAGGCGTGCAATGCTCGGGGAACGGCCCGGTTCTGTCACCATCTACACACTCTGCGTGACCGACACGCGGGCTCACCCCCCGAAAACTTCATGAAGGGAACCGGACATGGGTCCCCATCCTGCGGTCGCGGCGATACGCCTGGCGGTCCGCCGCGTCCTCCACGACCTCCTCACCGAGCACCACCGCGCCCCCGCCGCGGTCCCGCACGCCTCCCCGCACGAGCCGCCGCCCCCGCCGCTCGTGCTCGTGGCGTGCTCCGGCGGCGCCGACTCCATGGCTCTCGCCTCCGCCCTCGCCTTCGAGTCACCCAAGCTCGGCATCAGAGCCGGCGGCGTCACCGTCGACCACGGCCTCCAGCCCGGCTCCGACGCCCGCGCCGCGGAAGTCGTCCAGCGCCTGCGCGAACTCGGCCTCGACCCGGTCGACTCCGTCGCCGTTACCGTCGGCCGCGCCGGCGGACCCGAAGCCGCCGCCCGCGACGCCCGCTACGCCGCACTCGACACCGCCGCCGAACGCCACGGCGCCGCCGCCGTCCTGCTCGGCCACACCCGCGACGACCAGGCCGAAACCGTCCTGCTCGGCCTCGCCCGCGGCTCCGGCATCCGGTCCCTGTCCGGAATGGCCGCGGTCTCGGGGGGCGGCCGTTACCGGCGCCCCTTCCTGCAACTCGACCGGCAGACCGCCCGCAAGGCCTGCATGGTCCAGTCCCTGCCCGTCTGGGACGACCCCCACAACGCCGACCCGGCCTACACCCGCTCCCGGCTGCGCCACGAGGGTCTGCCCGCCCTGGAGAAGGCCCTCGGCAAGGGCGTCGTCGAGGCCCTCGCCCGTACGGCCCAGCTCTCCCGCGACGACGCCGACGCCCTCGACTCCTGGGCCGGCCAGGCCGAGGCCACCGTCCGTGACGCCGCCGGACTCCTGGAGTGCGCCAAGCTCTACGCCCTGCCGCCCGCCGTACGCCGCCGCATCCTGCGCCGGGCCGCCATCGCGGCCGGTGCGCCCGCCGGCTCGCTGTTCGCCCGACACATCGAGGAAATCGACCGGCTGATCACCGGTTGGCGCGGTCAGGGAGCCATCAATCTCCCCGGCAAAGTCGTGGCCCGGCGGCAGGGTGGCAGACTGGTGATTCGGCAAGGCTGAACCACGACCCCTCCCCGCAGCCGGCGGAGGGGCCGATCGGCCGGTTGGACGACCGAAAGTGATGCGGGTGGACGCGAAAGACATGGGTGCCGACCTCGAGAAGGTGCTCATCACCAAGGAAGAGATCGACGCCAAGCTGGCCGAGCTGGCCGCGAAGATCGACGCGGAGTACGCGGGCAAGGACCTGCTGATCGTCGGAGTCCTCAAGGGCGCGGTGATGGTCATGGCCGACCTCGCCCGGGCGCTGTCCACCCCCGTCACCATGGACTGGATGGCCGTATCCTCGTACGGGGCGGGCACCCAGTCCTCCGGTGTGGTGCGGATCCTCAAGGACCTCGACACCGACATCAAGGGCAAGCACGTCCTGATCGTCGAGGACATCATCGACTCCGGCCTGACCCTGTCCTGGCTTCTCTCCAACCTCGGCTCGCGCGAGCCCGCCTCCCTCAAGGTGTGCACGCTGCTGCGCAAGCCCGAGGCCGCGAAGGTCGCCATCGACGTGGAATGGGTCGGCTTCGACATCCCCAACGAATTTGTCGTGGGCTACGGCCTCGACTACGCCGAGAAGTACCGCAACCTCCCGTTCGTCGGTACGCTCGCGCCCCACGTGTACGGCGGCTGAAATTCCGGCCGGAGTGCCGTCACGGTGATCGGGAACCCCAGCGGGCTTCCCGCCGTTGGAGCAGGCGTAGGCGGATCGCCAGCTGTCCCACGCGGCTTCAGGTGACAATGCTGGGGTACCGTCCGAAGAACAGTCTTTATCAAACTCACTATGGCAGGAGGGACGGGGCGGCACCGCTCCGTATGGATGGACGTGAAGCGATACTTCCGTGGGCCGGTCATGTGGATCGTGCTGGCCGTCCTTGCCGTGGTCGTGTTGATGCAGGTCGTCGGCTCGTCCGGCGGCTACAAGACGGTGGACACCGGCCAGGTCGTCCAGGCGATCAACCAGAACAAGGTCGAGTCGGCCAAGCTCACCACCGGTGACGAGTCGATCATCAAGGTCACGCTCAAGGACGGCGTAAAGGTCGAGGACAGCTCGAAGATTCAGGCGAGCTACATCGGCACCCAAGGCGTTGACCTCGCCAACACGCTGCAGAACAAGTACCAGGACAAGCAGATCCCGGACGGCTACACGGTCTCGCCGTCCAAGCAGAACCCGTTCGTCGGCATCCTGCTCTCCCTGCTGCCCTTCGTGCTGATCGTGGTCGTGTTCCTGTTCCTGATGAATCAGATGCAGGGCGGCGGCTCCCGGGTCATGAACTTCGGGAAGTCCAAGGCGAAGCTCATCACCAAGGACACCCCCAAGACGACCTTCTCCGACGTCGCCGGATCCGACGAGGCCGTCGAGGAGCTCCACGAGATCAAGGAGTTCCTCCAGGAGCCGGCCAAGTTCCAGGCCGTCGGCGCCAAGATCCCCAAGGGCGTCCTGCTCTACGGGCCTCCCGGCACCGGCAAGACCCTGCTCGCGCGTGCCGTCGCGGGCGAGGCGGGCGTCCCCTTCTACTCGATCTCCGGTTCCGACTTCGTCGAGATGTTCGTCGGTGTCGGTGCCTCCCGAGTCCGAGACCTGTTCGAGCAGGCCAAGGCGAACGCCCCGGCGATCGTCTTCGTCGACGAGATCGACGCGGTCGGCCGCCACCGCGGCGCCGGCCTCGGCGGCGGTCACGACGAGCGCGAGCAGACCCTGAACCAGCTCCTCGTCGAGATGGACGGCTTCGACGTCAAGGGCGGCGTGATCCTCATCGCCGCGACGAACCGGCCCGACATCCTCGACCCGGCGCTGCTGCGCCCCGGCCGTTTCGACCGGCAGATCGCCGTCGACCGCCCGGACATGCAGGGCCGTCTGGAGATCCTCAAGGTCCACCAGAAGGGCAAGCCGGTCGCGCCCGACGTCGACCTGTCGGCCATGGCCCGCCGTACGCCCGGCATGACGGGTGCCGATCTGGCCAACGTGCTGAACGAGGCCGCCCTGCTGACGGCCCGCAGCGACAAGAAGCTGATCGACAACCACATGCTCGACGAGGCGATCGACCGTGTGGTCGCGGGCCCGCAGAAGCGGACCCGGATCATGTCGGACAAGGAGAAGAAGATCACCGCGTACCACGAGGGCGGGCACGCCCTGGTCGCGGCGGCTTCGCCGAACTCCGATCCCGTCCACAAGATCACGATCCTGTCGAGAGGCCGCGCCCTCGGCTACACGATGGTGCTGCCGGACGAGGACAAGTACTCGACCACGCGCAACGAGATGCTGGACCAGCTGGCCTACATGCTGGGCGGCCGCGCGGCCGAGGAGCTCGTCTTCCACGACCCGACCACGGGTGCCGCCAACGACATCGAGAAGGCCACCGGTCTGGCCCGCGCGATGGTCACGCAGTACGGCATGACCGAGCGTCTCGGCGCGATCAAGTTCGGTGGCGACAACACCGAGCCGTTCCTCGGCCGTGAGATGTCTCACCAGCGCGACTACTCGGAAGAGGTCGCCGCGCTCGTGGACGAAGAGGTCAAGAAGCTCATCGAGACCGCGCACAACGAGGCCTGGGAGATCCTGGTCGAGAACCGCGACGTCCTCGACAACCTCGTGCTGCAGCTGCTGGAGAAGGAGACGCTGGGCAAGGAGGAGATCGCCGAGATCTTCGCGCCGATCGTCAAGCGCCCGCCCAGGCCCGCCTGGACCGGCTCCTCCCGCCGTACGCCGTCCACCCGCCCGCCGGTCCTCTCCCCCAAGGAGCTGGCCCTGACGAACGGGGCGAACGGCGCGACGCCGGTCATCTCCACCGCGAAGAGCACCGTGGCGGAGCCCGCCCCGGCGCCCGAGCGGACCCCGGAGGACCGCCCCGAGAGCTGACCGGGTTCTCGGCCGGCCCACCGGCCCCGGAATGGATGCCGCGCCCCCCAGGTTTTAGCCTGGGGGGCGCGGCTTTGCGCCATATTCCGCAGGCCCACCGTGAAGGACACAGGAACGAGGCACCAGATGACCGACCCCGTGACGCTGGACGGCGAGGGCCACATCGGCGAGTTCGACGAGAAGCGCGCCGAGAACGCCGTACGCGAACTGCTGATCGCGGTCGGCGAGGACCCGGACCGCGAGGGTCTGAGGGAGACGCCGGCGCGGGTGGCGCGGGCGTACAGGGAGATATTCGCGGGGCTGTGGCAGAAGCCCGAGGACGTGCTGACCACGACGTTCGACCTAGGGCACGACGAGATGGTCCTCGTGAAGGACATCGAAGTCCTGAGCTCCTGCGAACACCATCTCGTGCCGTTCGTCGGCGTCGCGCACGTCGGCTACATCCCGTCCGTCGAAGGCAAGATCACAGGCTTGTCGAAGCTCGCCCGGCTCGTGGACGTCTATGCCCGGCGCCCGCAGGTGCAGGAACGACTCACCACGCAGATCGCCGACTCCCTGATGGAGATCCTGGAGCCGCGCGGCGTGATCGTCGTCGTCGAGTGCGAACACATGTGCATGTCGATGCGCGGAGTCCGGAAGGTGGGCGCGAAGACGATCACCTCGGCGGTCCGGGGGCAGCTGCGCGACCCGGCGACCCGCAACGAGGCCATGAGCCTCATCATGGCCCGCTGACCCGGCCCCGCCTCACACCGTCGGCGCCGCCCCCGTGCCGTCGCTTTCGTCGTCCTCCGGGAGCTTGCAGACGCGCTCCAGGAAGATGGCGGCCGCTATGACGGCGATGCCCGCGAGGACGGAGAAGCCCGCGTAGACGGCCTGGTCGCGGCGGGCGGGGATGTCGAGGGACTCCAGGAGGAAGACGCCCGTGCCGCCGTACATGCCGGCGACCAGGGCGGCGACCAGGGCGCTGGCGTGCCCGAAGACGACCGCACGGGCCGCCATGAGGGGGTCGACGCCCTTGGCTTCGGGGCGGCGCTCGCGCTGGGCCTTGAGACGGGCGCGGATCGAGAGCGCCGTGGCCAGCAGGACCACGGCGATCACGGCCAGGACGATGGGGGCGGCCAGCGGGACGCTCGGGAGCGTTCCGACCGAGTTCCACAGGCGGGCGCCCGCCCAGGACAGGACGCCGGCCACGACGAAGACGCCGGCCAGCACCCTGATACGCAGCTCTCTCACGGTGTCCCTTCGGTTCCCCCGGCTTCCGGCCCGGTTCGCGGCCGTCTTGACCTTAACGGCTATTCGGGCAGCCGGAGTTCCAGATCCTTGCGGGGCGCCACCCCGTCGCGGGTGACGGTGTCGAGGAGAGCGGCGACGGGACCGCGGCCGGGCAGCTGGGCCTCGGGGTCCAGGTCGTGCCAGGGGGCCAGGACGAAGGCGCGTTCGTGGGCGCGGGGGTGGGGGAGGGTGAGCTGCGGGTCGTCGGAGACGACATCGGCGTAGGAGACGATGTCGACGTCGAGGGTGCGGGGGCCCCAGTGTTCGTCCCGCACGCGGTGGAAGGCCTCCTCGACCGCGTGCGCGCGCTCCAGGAGCGAGGACGGCGGGAGGGTGGTCTTGAGGACCACGACGGCGTTGAAGTAGGCGGGCTGGCTGCCGGGGTCCACGCCCCAGGGCTCGGTCTCGTAGACCGGGGAGACACCCTTGATGCGGAGGCCGGGCGTGTCCCCGAGGGCGTCGACGGCTCCCTGGAGGGTCTCCAGGCGGTTGCCCAGGTTGGACCCGAGAGCGACCACGGCCCATTTGGGATTGGACAGGGTCGTGTCGGCGGCGTCGACCTTCTCGACGACGGAGGCGGGTACCGGCTGAACGGTCGGGTCGCTGGGACCCTTGATGAAGGGCGCGGTCATGCTCGGCTCCGGGTGATGGTGACGGTCACGTCGTCGAAGGGGACGGTGATCGGGGCGTCCGGCTTGTGGACGCAGACCTCGACCTCCTGGACCACTTCGTGCTTCAGACAGACCTGGGCGATGCGCTCGGCGAGCGTCTCGATGAGGTCGACGGGCTCGCCTTGGACGACGGCCACGACCTCCTCCGCCACGATGCCGTAGTGCACGGTCTTCGCCAGGTCGTCGTCGGCCGCGGCCGGTCGGGTGTCCAGGCCGAGGACGAGGTCCACGACGAAGGTCTGGCCCTCTTCGCGTTCCTCGGGGAACACGCCGTGGTGCCCACGGGCCTTCAGGCCGCGCAGCGCGACACGATCCACGCGAATCACTCCTGCAATCGTCGGTCAGGGCCGGTCGGTGCCGGGTGCGGTCGGCACACCGGCCTCAGTCGAATCTACCTGCGGGCACGGACGGGACCGGGCCACGGGGGTGGGGGCTCCGGCCGGGCCCGGCAGGATTCATCCAGCGTTTCCCCTGGGGAACCCGTCGGTGCACAGGTAGGTAGCCGCCCCTACCCGGGCGTCCGTGATTCCAACCACGTCCTGGCGCCTACCCACTCAGGCGGGGGTGTCGTCCTGCTCGTCCTCGTCGGTTTCGGCGAGGACGGGGGAAGCGTGGTGCGACCAGAGTTTCCACCCCTGGGGCGTGCGCCGGAACACGTTGGTGGCGACCACGAGCTGCCCGACGAGCGGGCCGAGCTCCTCGCCGGCGCCCTCGGGGGCGGGGCCGCCGCTGAGGATGTTCTCGGTGCAGTTCACCAGGGCGGTGTCGCCGGTGACCGAGACGTGCACGTCGGTCAGGAAGAACTGGATGTAGTCGGTGTTCGCCATGATCAGCGCGTACGACCTGAGGACCTCGCCGCGGCCGGTCAGCACGGGCCAGCCGGGGTGCACGCAGGAGACCACGCCGGTGTCGGCAGGGTCGTGGTAGGACTCGTCGACGCCCAGGTCGGCGGGGGTCAGCCAGAGCGACGCCAGTTCCTCGAAGTCGCCCTGCTCCAGTGCCTCGTAGAAGGCGGTGTTGGCGGCTTCGACCTGCTCGACGTCGGTGTGCGGGGCGCTCACCGGGTTCCTTCTGCGCCGGTGCCCGTTGTGCGCGCTCCCGCGATGGCGCGGGCGACCCTGACGGCGTCGGCCGTGGCGCGCACCTCGTGGACGCGGACCGCCCACGCGCCGGCGTGCGCCGCGAGTGCGGAGACGGCGGCGGTGGCCGCGTCGCGTTCGCGTGCGGGCGGTGGGGGGCCGTCGGGACCGGCGAGGACCCGGCCGAGGAAGCGTTTGCGGGAGGCGGCGACGAGCAGCGGGTGGCCGAGGTCGAGGACCCGGTCGAGGCCCGCGAGGAGGGCGAGGTCGTGCTCGGCGTCCTTGGAGAAGCCGAGGCCGGGGTCGACGACGACGCGGTCGGGGGCGATGCCGCCGGCCAGGACGGCCGCCACGCGCGCGTGCAGTTCGTCGACGACCTCGGTAACGACGTCGGCGTACTCGCCCCTGACGTTGCCGCCTTGGAGGAAGCCGCGCCAGTGCATGACGACGAAGGGGGCTCCGGCGTCGGCGACGGCCGGGATCATGCGGGGGTCGGCGAGACCGCCGCTGACGTCGTTGACGAGGGCGGCACCGGCCGCGAGGGCCCGTTCGGCGACGGAGGCGCGCATCGTGTCGACGGAGACCGTGACGCCCTCGGAGGCCAGGCCGCGGACGACGGGGAGGACGCGGCGCAGTTCCTCGTCCTCGTCGACCCGGCTGGCGCCGGGGCGGGTGGACTCGCCGCCCACGTCGACGAGGTCCGCGCCCTCGGTGACCAGATCGAGGCCGCGTTTGACGGCGGCCGTGGTGTCGAAGAAGCGGCCGCCGTCGGAGAAGGAGTCGGGGGTGACGTTCACGACTCCCATGACCGCGCAGCGGTCCCATTCGGGTAGGCCGGCCACTCGCCCGCGTCCGCTCTGGTTGCTCATATGTTCAGCGTAGGCCCCGGCGGGGGCCGTCAGGCGCTGCGGCCCGGGTGACGGCCCCGTTGCGGGGGCCGGGTCACGCAGCCTGGACGTCCCGCTCCGCCGTGGTGCCGTGGGCGCACGGCCGGGGGGTGGCCAGCCGCCGGCGGCGCAGGAAGCGCGGCAGGGGCGGGGCGAGGGTGACGAAGCCCTCGGCCTGCATGGCGGCGAAACCGATGCGGGGCAGGTCGGCGGAGGCGCGGTAGACGACGAAGCGGGGCTCCCAGCGCGGCCGGAACTTGGCGTTGAACTTGTACAGGGACTCGATCTGGAACCAGCGGGAGAGGAAGACCAGCAGTCCGCGCCAGGCGCGCAGCACCGGCCCGGCACCGATCTTCTCGCCGCGGGCCAGTGCCGCGCGGAACATGGCGAAGTTGAGGGAGACCCGTTCGATGCCGAACCTGGGGGCGGCCTGGAGGGCGGCCACGATGAGCAGTTCGTTCATGCCGGGGTCGGCCGAGCGGTCGCGGCGCATCAGGTCCAGGGAGACGCCGTCGGTGCCCCACGGCACGAAGTGCAGGATCGCCTTCAGGTCGCCGTAGGGGCCCGGGTGGTCGTCCTGTTTGTGGGCGGTGGCGATGAGGCAGTCGCCGTCGGCGGGGTCGCCGACGCGGCCCAGCGCCATGGAGAAGCCGCGTTCGGTGTCGGTGCCGCGCCAGTCGTCGGCGGCCTGCCGGATGCGCTCCAGCTCGGCCTCGCCGAGGTCACGGACACGTCGGACCCGGGTTTCGTAACCGGCGCGCTCGATGCGCTTGACCATCTGGCGCACGTTGCGCATCGCGCGGCCGGCGAGAGAGAAATCCGCGACGTCCACCACCGCCTCGTCGCCCAGTTCGAGGGCGTCGAGCCCGGTCTCACGGGTCCACACCTCGCCGCCGGTCTCGGAGCAGCCCATGACGGCGGGGGTCCAGGAGTGGGCCTTGGCCTCGTCCATGAAGCGTTCGATGGCGCCGGGCCAGGCCTCGACGTCGCCGATCGGGTCGCCACTGGCGAGCATCACGCCGGAGACCACGCGGTAGGTCACCGCCGCCTTGCCGCTGGGGGAGAAGACGACGGCCTTGTCGCGGCGCAGCGCGAAGTGGCCGAGGGAGTCGCGGCGTCCGTGCCTCTCCAGCAGGGCGCGCAGCCGGGCCTCGTCCTCCTCGGTGAGCTGTGCGGCCGGGTGTTCGGGGCGGAAGGCCAGGTAGATGGTGGTGACGGCGGTGAGCAGGCCGAGGGCGCCGAGGGAGAAGGCGACGGTCCAGGAGGTGGTGCCCTGGTAGTCGACCGGGCCCTCGAAGCCGAACAGGCCGTAGATGACGTGGGTGATGCGGTCGGCGAGGCTCGGGTCGCCGATGATGCGCTCGCCGTGGACGCTGACGATGAGCAGTCCGAGCAGGAGCGAACCGGCGCTCATGAGCACGAAGTTGGCCAGGGCCCGCCAGCGGCTGCGCGGGTCGGGCAGGGCGTTGAACTGGTCGCGGTGGCGCAGCAGGGGTGCCAGCAGTGCCAGGGAGATCAGGACGCCCACGAGCGAGTGCCGGTAGGTGAACTGCGCGACGGCACCGGCGGGCAGGAGCGCCACGGCGGCCCGCCAGGCCCGGCGCTTGCCGCGCTTGAGGCCGTGGGCGAGCAGCAGCAACAGCACGCCGGTGCTGAGGGACAGGGCGGCCGCGAACGGGCCGAGCGCGCCGGGCAGGACCTCGGCGATGGCGTGCATCCGGCTGTGCCGGAAGCGGGGGAAGACGCCCGCGGCGATGTCCAGGACGCCCACCAGGGCGCAGGCTCTGCCGACGAGGACGGGGACGGCCTCGGGGCGTGGCCCGCGCAGTATCCGGCTCACCCGGCCCGGACGGGTCGTGCCGCTGCTGCGACTCGGAACCTCGCCCGACATTTCCTCATCTGTCCTGACAGACATCGCATCCCGTAGTTCTGCGAGAGACCTTGGATCCGGTGCCGATTCGGGCATCCGGCGACATTGCGCCCTCTAGGACGGTGTCTCGGGGGAAGAGGTTCACTCCCCACGTCAAAGCCGTTTCAAAGGCCAAGGAAAGTCCGGGACAAGCCCTTGCGAAAGTGTGATCGCGGGGCCGGTCCGGACGGAGAGCGCGGACAGGTAACCAACGCATGGGTCTGACGAGCAACAAGGTGCTGGTACTGGCGGTGCTGTCCGCCGTGCTGCTGTTCGCCGGCACCGTCTGGCTGTGGCCACGACTGGCCCGGCGCAGCTGGCGTGCCGTGGGCGGACGGGTCGGCCTGCTGCTGGCCACCCAGGTGGCGCTGTTCGCCGCGGTGGGCCTCGCCGCCAACCAGGCCTTCGGGTTCTACGCGAGCTGGGCGGACCTGTTCGGGCAGGAGAAGGACCAGGGCGTGGTCGTCGACCACACGCCTGGCGGCGGCCCGCTGGAGGTGGTCGGCTCGCGCCGGGTGCCGGGGGCGGGCGGTGCGCTGTCCCGGGCCGGCGGCCGGGTCCAGCAGGTCGACATCGTGGGCCGTACGACCAACATCGCCACGCCCGCGTACGTCTATCTGCCGCCGGAGTACTTCCAGTCGCGGTACCGCACCCACCGGTTTCCCACGGCCGTCGTGCTGACGGGTTACCCGGGTACGGCGTCGGCGCTGGTGGAGAAGCTCCACTATCCGCGTACGGCTCTGGAACTGGCCCGGGCGGGCCGGGCGAAGCCGATGATCCTCGTGATGCTGCGGCCCACGGTGGCGCCGCCCCGGGACACGGAGTGCGTCGACATCCCGGGTGGTCCGCAGACCGAGTCGTTCTTCGCGAAGGATCTCCCCGACGCGTTGCGCACGCACTACAGGGTGGCCGAAAAGCCGGGCGGTCTGGGCATCATCGGCAACTCCACGGGCGGCTACTGCGCGTTGAAGATCGCCCTGCACCATCCCGATGTGTATGCGGCCGGGGCGGGCCTGTCGGCGTACTACAAGGCGCCGATCGACGCCACGACAGGCGATCTCTTCCAGGGCGACAAGGCGCTGCGCAATCGCGCCGACCTGTGGTGGTACCTCGCGCACACGCCCGCTCCCGACACGTCCCTGCTGGTCAGCAGCAGCAGGCGGGGGGAGAGCAACTACAAGGACACGCTGAAGTTCATAGACCGGGTGAAGGGCAACGGGCGGACGCGGATCTCGTCGATCATCCTCGAAAGCGGCGGGCACAACTTCAACACCTGGAGGCGCGAGATTCCGGCGGCCCTGGAGTGGATGAGCGGGCGGCTGAGCGGGCGTTGAAAATGATCTTGGGAATTGGATGAGCGGTCGATTCCGGTTCTTCCCGAGTTCTGATGCCGTGTGAACGTTTCGGTGTGGCTTTGTTTTTGCGGGGTGGGTCACCATGATTCGCCTACGCGCGGTAAGTTTCTGGCCATGCCACGTGGACGTCACCGCCATTCCCCGCCCCTGCACAGGATGCTGCCCCCGTCGGCGATCGCAGGCGTCTCCCTCGTCTGCGCCCTGGGGCCCTGGGTGTTCACGGAGCCGATGGTGCTCCGCGGTCTGGCCGCGGCCGCCGCGGCGACGGCGGTCATCGGCGCGGTCGTGCTGCGCCGTTGGGACACCCAGGCGGGCAAGCGCGTCGCCGACCTCACGCGCGCGCGTGCGAGCGACGAGTGGCGCTTCGAGGAGCGGGTCGCCGAACTGGAGGCCGACCTCGAGGAGTCGCGCGAGCTGCGCGGGAAGCTGGAGCAGCGGCTGCGCGCCAAGCGCACGGAACTGGCCGGGCTGCGCAACGAGCACGCCGCGCTGCTGCGCCGGTACGCCACGGCGGAGGCCGAACGCGCGAGCGTCCTGGAGGAACGCCGGGTGCTCGAGATAGAGGCGACGGCTCCGGTCCGTGCCGCGCTGCCCGCGGGGGCGACGGACACCGCGGACGCCGCGCCGGAGCAGGACGCCGCGCCGGCCGCTCTCACCGTCGAGGACGAGCCCGCGGTTCCCGCCGTGTTCTCGCCCGAGGGGTCCCGGCTGTTCCTGCGGGCCGCCGCGGCACTCGCCCGGTTCGACGGTGAGACGGTCCCGGACCCGGACGGTGGCGGCGACGGCGACGGCGTACCGAAGGGCGAGGACGCGGAGCCCGCGCAGGAGCCGAAGCAGGAGCAGGCGGAGCAGCGGGAGCAGACGCGGGAGCACGAGGCGCAGGGGCAGTCCGAGGCGGTCGACGGGCACGAGCGCGCGGCCGCCGAGACCTCCGAGCCGGCCGGCGAGCCTTTGGTGCCGGCCGCTGAGACCTCCCTGCCGGTCGGTGAGACCTCCGTGCCGGCCGCGGAGGACTCCGCTTCGGCCGGTGAGACCGAGCAACTCCCCGAGTCCGCGCGGCCCGAGCGGCCCGGAGGCCGGCTCGCCGGTCACTACACCGTGCCGACCGCCGTGGCCGTCGCGCCGCAGCCGCCGGTGCGGCGTCCGCTGGCCGAGGGAGGCTTCGACTTCTTCGGCACGAAGCCCGACACCTCTCCGGCGGCCCTGGAGGCCGTGCAGAACGAGGATCTCGCCGATGTGGTCGGCCAGGAGGCGCTCGCCCTGCACAAGGCCGAGACCGAGGCCCGTTACAAGCCGGCCGACGAGGAGTCGCGCGGTATCGGCCAGGTCATCGACCTGACGGCGCACGACGAGACGGAGCAGATCGACGTACAGGGACTGCGCAGCGCGGTGTCCTGAGGCCCGTGGTGACGGAAGGCCCCCCGGCTACGGCCGGGGGGCCTTCGGCGTTCGGGGAGTCATGCCATCCAGCGGTCCGGGCGCGCGTCCCTGCGTCCGGTCCGGGACCGCTCCGCCTGGGCCGCCAGCAGCTCGCGCGCCTCGGCCGCGTCCCGCAGCCGGGCCCGCACCGTCTTGTTCGCGCCCGTGTCCACACACACGTCGGCGACGCCCCGGGCCCGCTCCCACGGCCCCTGCGTCATCCGCACGCTCTGCACCTTGGCGTGCGGCACCAGCGCCAGGTCCCGCCGCAGCAGCCCGGACCGGGCCGCGAACACCGCGTCCGTGACCGCCAGTCCGTAGCCGCGCCACCACAGGGGCACGCACCAGCGGGCGCTGCGCGGCGCCGGCGACAGGGCCTCGGGCCCCGGCACGCTCACCCCGGGCAGCACGCGCGCCACGACGTCCTCGGCGATCTCGCGCGGAGCGACCGGCACCAGCACGGAGTTGGACGAGCCCGCCACGTCCAGTTCCACGCGCACCCAGCCGCGCCGCCGCCACAGCAGCGGTTCGACGATCCGCACGGTCTGGACGCGTCCCGGCGGCACCGTCTCATGGGCCCGGTCCAGCAGACCGTGGTCGATGCGCAGCCCGTCGGGCGACTCGCCCACCGTCCAGTCGTACTCGGCGACGAACCGTCCGACGCTGCTCGCGCCCGCCGCGCCCAGCAGCGGCAGGGCGACCGCGAGGACCGTCCACAGGCTGTGGGTGAGCAGCCACAGCACCGGCGGGACGACGAGCGCCGCGGCCAGAGACATCCAGGTCGCGCCCGTCAGCACCAGCGACAGGGCGAGGACGCCCGGCGGCACCCGCAGCAGCTGCCGGGACGGGGCCTCGCCGACCTCGTGCGCGGTCTGGGGGGCGAAACCGGCCGCCCGGGCGAGCAGTTCGGCCCGCAGCGACCGTGCCTCGTCCGCGCCCAGGAAGGCCAGTTCGTCCTTCTTGTCGGTGCCTATGACGTCGAGTTTGAGCTTGGCGACGCCCGCGACCCGGGCGAGCAGCGGCTGCGTGACGTCGATGGCCTGGACCCGCTCCAGCCGGATGTGCGCGGTGCGCCGGAAGACGAGTCCGGTACGGATGCGCAGTTCGCTCTCGGTCACCGCGAAGTGCGTGAACCACCAGGAGCAGAAGCCGTAGAGGGCGGCGGCCGGGACGAGCACGGCGAGGCCGATCAGCAGCGTGGTCGTCGTCAGCCGGGTCAGATGGCGCTGCGCCCCGTCGGGGTCGTGCACGGCCCAGCCGATGAGCACGGCGACCGGTGCCCAGGCGCGGCGCAGCGGTGTGACGGGGTGCAGCCGCCGCTCGGTGACCTCGGCGGCGGCCTTGGAGGCCTCGGCGGCCCCGGGCGCCGTCACAGCCCCGCCGACCGGGCTTCGCCCAGCTCGGTGAGCCGGTCGCGCAGCCGCTCCGCCTCGGCCGGGTCCAGGCCGGGGATGGTCGCGTCGGTGGCCGCGGCGGCCGTGTGCAGCTGCACGCTGGCCAGCCCGAAGTGCCGCTCGACGGGCCCGGAGGTGACCTCGACCAGCTGCATCCGCCCGTACGGCACGACCGTCTCCTCGCGCCACAGCACGCCACGGCTGATCAGCAGGTCGTCGGCCCGCTCGGCGTACCGCCAGGAACGCCAGTTGCGCTCGATCATCACCCAGCCCCAGGCCATCAGCGCCAGCGGCGGCAGCGCGAAGGCGGCCCAGGCGGGCCCGGCCAGCAGCCCCGGCACCAGCCCGGCGGCCAGGGCGATCAGCCCGAGCCACACGACCAGCAGCAGTCGGCGCATCCTCAGCAGGCCGGGCGGCAGCGCGATCCACACCGGCTCGTTCTCGACGGCCTCGATCGTGCCCCGCGGCCCGTCCGGCCCCGCCTCGTGCGGACTCCCCGTATCCATGGGGCCAGCGTACGTAGGAGAGACTGTGTCCATGACTCCTACGACGGAGACCATGGTCGGAATCGGCGGCGCCGCGGAGAGCACCGACATGGTGCTCAACATCGGCCCGCAGCACCCGTCGACCCATGGTGTGCTGCGGCTGAAGCTCGTCCTGGACGGCGAGCGCATCAAGCACGCGGAGCCGGTGATCGGCTATATGCACCGCGGCGCGGAGAAGCTGTTCGAGGCGCGCGACTACCGCCAGATCATCATGCTCGCCAACCGCCACGACTGGCTGTCGGCGTTCTCCAACGAGCTGGGCGTGGTCCTCGCCGTGGAGCGGATGCTCGGCATGGAGGTCCCCGAGCGCGCGGTGTGGCTGCGCACGCTGCTCGCCGAGCTGAACCGGGTGCTCAACCACCTGATGTTCCTCGGCTCGTACCCGCTGGAACTCGGCGGGATCACCCCGATCTTCTACGCCTTCCGGGAGCGCGAGGAGCTCCAGCACGTCATGGAGGAGATCTCCGGCGGGCGGATGCACTACATGTTCAACCGGGTGGGCGGCCTCAAGGAGGACCTGCCGGCCGGGTGGACCACGCGCGCGCGTGCCTCCGTCGCCGACGTGCGATCCCGGATGGACCGCTTCGACGACCTGGTGCTCGGCAACGAGATCTTCCGCGGCCGCACGAGGAACGTCGGCGTCCTCACCCCGGAGGCCGTGCACGCGTACGGCGTCAGCGGGCCGATCGGCCGCGCCTCGGGCGTCGACTTCGACCTGCGCCGGGACGAGCCGTACCTCGCCTACGGCGACCTCCAGGACACCCTGAAGGTCGTCACCCGGCAGGAGGGCGACTGCCTCGCCCGCTTCGAGTGCCTCCTGGAGCAGACGCACAACGCGCTGGACCTGGCCGACGCCTGCCTGGACCGGCTCGCCGAGCTGCCGCCCGGGCCGGTCAACCAGCGGCTCCCGAAGGTCCTGAAGGCACCCGAGGGCCACACGTACGCGTGGACCGAGAACCCCCTCGGCATCAACGGCTACTACCTCGTCAGCAAGGGCGAGAAGACTCCCTACCGGCTGAAGCTGCGCTCGGCGTCGTACAACAACATCCAGGCGCTGACGGAGCTGCTGCCGGGGACGTTGGTCGCCGACATGGTGGCGATCCTGGGGTCGATGTTCTTCGTGGTCGGGGACATCGACAAGTAGGGCTCATTCCCGGAACGGATCCGGGACCGCTACCGGCTGTACCAGCCAGCCGAAGTCGCCCAGCCCGCCCGCCGCGGTGAGCTCGGCGGCCTCTCCGGCGCTCGCGAGGGCGCGCACGTACGCGGCGGGGTCGGTGGAGGCCAGCGTGAGCGGGGGCCGTGCGCCGGTCACGCCCAGGGCGCCCAGCGCCTCGCGCTGGGGGAGCACGCGCCCGCCGGGCAGCGCGCACGCGTCCAGGGCGACATGGGCCGTGATGTCGCAGGAGCCGTCCGGGACGGGAGTGGTCTCGCGGCCGTCCCGGAACCCGGTGAGCGTCCCGAACGGCGGCCGGGTCTGCGCCGTGTGCGCGTAGTCCACGGCGACGGCGCACCCTCGCTGAAGCGTCGCGACTGCCGCGGCCCAGGCCTCGTCCCGGGGCAGGCCGATCTCGGCGCGCAGCCCCTCCTCGCCGGGCAGCGGCCACCACCGCTGAAGCCACCGCGCCTGCGCCCCGTCCACCGGCTCCCCGAGCCGCTCGGTCCCGTCCTCCCGGACCAGCACCAGCCGGGCGACGCCCGCGGCGTCCACCTCCGCGACCTCCACGGGTACGTTGTCCAGCCATTCGTTGGCGAACAGCAGCCCGGTCGTCCCCTGCGGGGGCTCGGCCAGCCACTCGATCCGGTGATCGAGCCCCGCGGGCCGCTCGGCGATCTCGACGGCGTACGCGCGCGTGCGGGCCGCCACGTCGGCGGGGAGTGCGGCCAGCACCCCGCCGGCCAGCTCGCCCCGCCCGGCCGCCATGTCGACGAAGTCGAGGGCGGCGGGCCGCCCCAGCGCCTCGTCGACCCGGCACAGCAGCCGCGCCACGGCCCCGGCGAACAGCGGCGATGCGTGCACGGACGTACGGAAGTGCCCGGCCGGCCCCTCGGTCTCGGCCCGCCGGTAGAAGCCACCCGGCGCGTACAGCGCGTCCTGCGCCGCCGCGCGCCACCCGTGCCACTGGTCCCTGGTTCCCGCTGTCACCGGCCCAGGCTATGTGCACGCAACGTACGCAACTCCACCTTGCGGAGTATGCGCGCCCGGTACGGATCGGCCCTCCGGTTGACCCCTGCACCTATCCCGCTTCCCTACGCTGGGTTACGTGCAGCGCCTCTATGACTTCCTCCGCAGGCACCCGATGTGGGTCGACGGCTTCTGGGCCGTGGTCCTCCTCGGGATTTCGGTGCTGGGCGGGGCGGCCGGCGAGCAGATCGGCCCGTTGGCCGCCGTCCTTCCGATCACGCTGCTGTTGAGCCTCGTGGTCGCGCTGCGCCGCCGGATGCCGGAGAAGATGCTGCTGCTGGCGACCGCCGTCGGCGTGGTGCAGCTGGTCACCGACGTCCCGATACTGCCCGCCGACTTCGCCATGCTGGTGATCGTCTACACGGTCGCGGTGGAAGGTGCCCGCTGGGCCTCCCGCTTCGCGCTGGTGGCCGGCCTGTGTGCGGCCCCGCTGGCGCAGCTGCGCTGGTCGAACGAGCAGACGGGTGTCGCGGGTGACATCGCCCTGGCGGTCCTCCAGACCGTCCCCTTCGCCCTCGCCTGGGTGCTCGGCGACTCCATCCGCACCCGCCGCGCCTACTTCGCGCAGCTGGAGGAGCGGGCCGCCCGCCTGGAGAAGGAGCGCGAGGCACAGTCCAAGGTCGCCGTCGCCGCCGAACGCGCCCGGATCGCACGCGAGTTGCACGACGTCGTCGCGCACAACGTCTCGGTGATGGTGGTCCAGGCCGACGGCGCGGCCTACGTCCTCGACGCCGCGCCCGACCAGGCGAAGAAGGCCCTGGAGACCATCTCCTCCACCGGCCGCCAGGCCCTCGCCGAGATGCGCCGCCTGCTCGGCGTGCTGCGCACCGGCGAGCACCAGGAGGCCGGCGAGTACGTGCCGCAGCCCGACGTGCAGCAGATCGAGGATCTCGTCGAGCAGTGCCGCGGTTCCGGACTGCCCGTCGACTTCAAGGTCGAGGGCACGCCCCGCCCGCTGCCCAGCGGCGTCGAGCTCACCGCCTACCGCATCGTGCAGGAGGCGCTCACCAACACCCGCAAGCACGGCGGGCCCAACGCGGGCGCGAGCGTGCGCCTGGTCTACTTCGACGACGGCCTCGGCCTGCTCGTCGAGGACGACGGCAAGGGCGCCCCGCACGAGCTGTACGAAGAGGGCGGGTTCGACGGCCAGGGCCACGGTCTGATCGGCATGCGCGAGCGGGTCGGTATGGTCGGCGGCACCCTGGACGCCGGCCCGCGCCCGGGCGGAGGCTTCCGCATCAGTGCACTGCTGCCGCTCAAACCAGCGCACTGACGCCGGCACACGCCCCTCGCTGACACCTGTAACGACCCCGATAGGGAAGAGGCCCGATGACGATCCGCGTGATGCTCGTCGACGACCAGGTGCTGCTGCGCACCGGGTTCCGGATGGTGCTCGCCGCCCAGCCGGACATGGAGGTCGTCGCGGAGGCGGGCGACGGCGTCGAGGCCCTCCAGGAACTGCGCACGACCGAAGTCGACGTGGTGCTGATGGACGTCCGCATGCCGAAGCTCGACGGGGTGGAGACGACCCGCAGGATCTGCGCGGACACCGACCCGCCGAAGGTGCTCATCCTGACCACCTTCGACCTCGACGAGTACGCCTTCTCCGGGCTCAAGGCGGGCGCCTCCGGCTTCATGCTCAAGGACGTGCCGCCGGCCGAGCTCCTGGCCGCGATCAGGGCCGTGCACAGCGGTGACGCGGTCGTCGCGCCCTCCACCACCCGGCGGCTCCTGGACCGCTTCGCGCCGATGCTGCCGGGCACCAAGCAGCCCCAGCACAAGGAGCTGGAGCGGCTCACCGACCGCGAGCGCGAGGTCATGATGCTGGTCGCGCAGGGCCTGTCCAACGGCGAGATCGCGGCGCGGCTGGTGCTGTCGGAGGCGACCGTGAAGACCCACGTGGGCCGCATCCTGACCAAGCTGGGGCTCAGGGACCGGGTGCAGGTCGTGGTGCTGGCCTACGAGACGGGGCTGGTGCGGGCCGGCGGGCACGGCTGACCCGTACGGGCGGGCCTGCGGCCGCACGGCCGTCCCATCGGCGCGGGCCGGCTACCGCAGGATCCCTTCCAGGAACTCGCTGCCGAGCCGGGCCACCACCGTCACGTCCAGCTGGTGCAGGACGTAGCGGCCGCGGCGACGGGTGGTGATCAGGCCCGCCTTCTTCAGCACGGCCAGATGCCGGGATATCTCCGGGGCCGTCATGCCGTGCACCTGCGCCAGCTCGCTGGTGGTGTGCGCGCTGCGGGCCAGATGGCGGCACATGCGCATCCGGACCGGGTGGGACAACGCGGTCATCCGCATGGCCAGTTGTTCGAGCGTCTGCGGTGCGGCGAGCTCCGGGGAGCCCACCGGGTAGTGCAGCACCGGCTGCCAGCCGTACCGGTGCAGGACCATCAGATGCGGCCAGCCGAGGCTGGTCGGGACGAGCAGCAGGCCGCCGTCGCCCGTCGCCGTGCGGCCGTCGCCCAGCTTGTCGATCGTGATCCGGGTGGCCGCCTCGTCGAGGGTGACTGCCGGGGACACCGCGGACAGCGCCTCGGCCAGGCCCTTGCGCCGGAGCAGGTCCGTCTTGTGGCGGGCGTCCGCCGCGAGCTGGTGGCGCAGCCGGGACCAGGCCTCCGCGAAGAACGCCTCCTCGCAGTCCCGGAGGAACTGCCGCAGCCAGGCCCGGATCCTGGGCGGGTCGGCCAGCAACCGCTCGCCGAAGCGCAGCTGCCGGGGTCCGCGTGCGGCGGCCAGGTCCAGCGCGCGGCGGCGCGTCTCCTCGTCGGACAGGGCCGTCGGACCGCATTCGCCGTAGCCGACGGCACAGGTGAACTCCAGTGCCGCGTCCACGAACTGCTCGTCGGACAGCTTGTCGAGCTGGTCCAGCTCCTCGGCGAGGGTGGCACCCGGGAGCGTGCGGCGGTCCGGCAGGCCGGCCCAGGGCAGGAACAGGTCCGAGAACGTCGTCCGCCACAGGAAGTCCGCCTCGCACATCCGGTCGGCCAGATGCGGGTCGAGCCGGGCCGTCACGCCCGTGACCCAGCCCTGCAGGCCCGGGTGGTGCGCAGGTTCGGACAGCGCGTGCAGCGCCATGCCGAGCTCGGCCAGGGGCGAGGGCACGACGGCGACCTCCTCCGGCCGCAGCCCCGCGATGTCGATGTGCACGCTCATGCCCTCATGGTGCACCCGGCCACTGACAGCGCCCCCGTCGATTGACGGGCCCCGTCAATCGACGCGACGCCGCCCCGGGCGCAGGCGCACGGTGGGACCACCGGGGCAGCCGCGGAGCCTTCGGACCTCCATCACCCCGTCCCGCAGAGGCGATTCACCATGAGCATCACGCAGCAGTACCTCCTCGACGCCTACCGCGCCCGGTCCCTCGGCGAGCCCGCCCCGCCCGCGCCGGGCACGCACGACCGGCAGGCCGTACGGGAGTGGCGCGACGAACGGCGGTTCCGCGCGGTCCTCGCCGGCCGCCCGGTCCGCCCCCGGCTCCGGGACGCCCTGGTCCGGTGGCGGCGGCGCCCTACCTGACCTGTTCCGGCAGCCGGGTTACGAAGTCCGCCACCGCCGCCTTGACGTCCTCGGCGGTCCACTCCAGCCCGGCGGCCCGCACATGCACCTCCGTGAACGCGAGCCCCGGCCCGCCCCGGTCCCAGGCGCCGCCGAACAGGACGACCCCCGTCTCCTCGGCCGTCCGGACCGCCGCCTCCGCGAGGACGTCCGGCTCGTACGGCAGCCACACCTGGAAGTCGTGGGTGTGCGGCACCTCCGGGTGCACGCGTGCCCACGGCACCCCGGCCGCCGCGAAGCCCTCGCGCAGGGCGGCGGCCACCACGCGCGCGTGGGCCACGTACTCCGGCAGCCGGGGCAGCTGCCGCTCCAGCCCGACCAGCGCCGACAGCACCGTCGGGAACTGCTGGAAGACCATCCCGCCGTACCGGTGCCGCCAGGTCTTCGCCTCCTCGACGAGCTCCTTCGGGCCGGCCAGGGCCGCGCCGCCGAACCCCTCCAGGGACTTGTAGAACGACACGTAGACGCTGTCGGCCAGGCCCGCGATCTCCTCCAGGGGGCGGCCGAAGTGGACGGTGGACTCCCACAGGCGGGCCCCGTCGAAGTGCACCACCGCGTCCCGTTCCCGGGCGGCCTGGACGACCGCGGTGAGCTCCTCCCAGGCGGGCAGCACGAAACCGGCGTCCCTGAGGGGCAGTTCCAGCATGAGCGCCCCGAAGGGCTCCTCGAAGTCGCGCACCTCGGCGGCGGTCGGCATCCGCGGCTCGCCGGTCAGCCGCACCGGGCGCAGACCGCCGACCTCGCTGAACGCGTTCCGCTCGTGCACCTCGGGATGACTGAGCGCGTGCAGGGCGACGGCCGGGTTCCCGGTGCGGCCCGCCCAGCAGCGCAGGGCCACCTGCTGGGCCATCGTGCCCGTCGGGAAGAACGCGGCGGCCTCGGTGCCGAGCAGCCCGGCGACCTTCGTCTCCAGCGCCTCGACGACACCGTCGCCGTACAGGTCGGACAGCTCGTCCAGGTCGTGGACGCCCGCCGCCTCGTCCAGCACGGCCAGGCGTTCCCGGAGGGTCAGGTGGAAGCCGAAGCGCGCGAACACGCGCCGTGCCGTGCGGTGGGCGGCCAGCCGCCGCTCACGCAGCCGTGCGCCCCGGTCCTCTTCCGTCACCTGATCGTCGCGTTCCGCCGTATCGGTCATGCCCCGGATCCTCCCTCGCGCGCGTGCGGCCGGGCATCCGCATTTCCGTACGCCGTTCCGGGAACGCCGCACGGGCATGCACAGCCTGTGGACAACCGGACGCCCCTCGAACCGATCGCGTTAACATGACGAGAAATCGTCCGGTACCCGGAGCGGACTGGAACGGGAAGGCCGCCGTCGAGTGAACACAACCCCACAGCCAGACCCCAAGGACCGCCCCGCGCGGCTCACCGTCGGCGTCGTCGGCGCCGGCCGCGTGGGTCCCGCGCTGGCGGCGTCCCTGCAACTCGCCGGGCACCGCCCGGTCGCCGTCTCCGCGGTCTCGGACGCCTCCCGGCGCCGCGCCGGGCAACTGCTGCCCGACGTACCGGTGATGCCGCCCGCCGAGGTCCTCCAGCGGGCCGACCTGGTGCTGCTGACCGTTCCCGACGACGCCCTGCCCGACCTGGTCACCGGCCTCGCCGACACCGGATCCGTACGGCCGGGGCAGCTCCTCGTCCACACCTCCGGGCGGTACGGCGCGCGGGTCCTCGACCCCGCCCTGCGCGCGGGCGCCCTGCCGCTCGCCCTGCACCCCGCGATGACCTTCACGGGAACGCCCGTGGACGTCCAGCGGCTGGCCGGCTGCTCCTTCGGCGTCACCGCCCCCGAGGAGCTGCGCCTGGCCGCCGAGGCCCTGGTCATCGAGATGGGCGGCGAGCCGGAGTGGATCGCCGAGGAGAACCGGCCGCTCTACCACGCGGCGCTCGCCCTGGGCGCCAACCACCTGGTCACGCTGGTCGCCCAGTCCATGGAGCTGCTGAGCGCCGCCGGCGTCTCGGCCCCCGACCGGATGCTCGGCCCGCTGCTCGGCGCGGCCCTGGACAACGCCCTGCGCTCCGGCGACGCGGCCCTCACCGGCCCGGTCGCCCGCGGGGACGCGGGCACCGTCGCCGCGCACGTCACCGAGCTGCGCCGGCACGCCCCGCAGACCGTCGCCGGCTATCTGGCGATGGCCCGGGCGACCGCCGACCGGGCCCTGGCCCACGGCCTGCTGAAGCCGGAACTCGCCGAGGACCTCCTCGGGGTACTCGCCCACGGGACCGACGGCACCGAAGGGGACGCCCGATGACCACCACCCTGCTGCGCACCGCCGGGGAACTGCACGCACGCGCGCGTGCGGGCCGCCGCGCCGTGGTGATGACCATGGGTGCGCTGCACGAGGGCCACGCCACGCTGATCCGCACCGCGCGCGACATCGCGGGCCGGGACGGCGAGGTCGTCGTCACCGTCTTCGTCAACCCGCTGCAGTTCGGCCAGGGCGAGGACCTCGACCGCTACCCCCGCACCCTGGACGCCGACCTCGAACTCGCCGGCCAGTCGGGCGCCGACGTCGTGTTCGCTCCCTCCGTGGACGAGGTCTACCCGGGCGGCGAGCCCCAGGTCCGCATCACCGCGGGCCCCATGGGCGAGCGCCTGGAAGGCTCCTCCCGCCCCGGCCACTTCGACGGCATGCTCACCGTCGTCGCCAAGCTGCTGCACCTCACCCGTCCCGACGTCGCCCTGTACGGCCAGAAGGACGCCCAGCAGCTCGCCCTGATCCGCCGCATGGTGCGGGACCTGAACTTCGGCGTGGAGATCGTCGGAGTGCCCACCGTCCGCGAGGAGGACGGCCTGGCCCTGTCCAGCCGCAACCGCTACCTGTCGGCCGCGGAGCGGCGCACCGCCCTCGCCCTGTCCGGGGCCCTGTTCGCGGGCCAGGACCGGCATGCCGCGCAGGAGGCGCTGCGCGCCCGGGCCCGCGAAGTGCCCGCCACGCGCGCGCGTGCCGAGGCGCTCAGCGCCATAGGCGAGTCCCGTGCGGCGGCCGACGCGCACGCCGTGGCGACGGCCGTCCCGGGCGGCCCTGCGGCCGTTCGCGCGGCCGCCCGCCAGGTCCTCGACGAGGCCGCCCGCCTCGACCCGCCGCTCGCGCTGGACTACCTCGCCCTGGTCGACCCGTCCGACTTCACCGAGATCGGGGACGACTTCACCGGCGACGCGGTCCTCGCCGTCGCCGCCCGGGTCGGGGCGACCCGGCTGATCGACAACATCCCCCTCACCTTCGGAAGCTTCGGAGCCGCCTCGTGACCACCACAGGCATACGACTGCACGCCCCCGCCGCCGGGTGGTCCATCGCCGCGGACGTGGTCGTCGTCGGCTCCGGCGTCGCCGGGCTGACCGCGGCCCTGCGCTGCGAGGCCGCGGGCCTGCGGACGGTCGTCGTCACCAAGGCCCGTCTCGACGACGGCTCCACCCGCTGGGCCCAGGGCGGCATCGCCGCGGCCCTCGGCGACGGCGACACCCCCGAGCAGCATCTGGACGACACCCTGGTCGCGGGCGCCGGCCTGTGCGACGAGGACGCGGTCCGTCTCCTCGTCACCGAGGGCCCCGACGCCGTACGCCGCCTCATCGAGACCGGCGCCCGGTTCGACGAGTCCGAGGGCGAGCTGGCACTGACCCGCGAGGGCGGCCACCACCGCCGCCGCATCGCCCACGCCGGCGGCGACGCCACCGGCGCCGAGATCTCCCGCGCCCTGGTCGAGGCCGTCCGCGCGCGGGGCATGCGCACCGTCGAGAACGCGCTCGTCCTTGACCTCCTCACGGACGCCGAGGGCCGCACCGCCGGCGTCACCCTGCACGTCATGGGGGAGGGCCAGCACGACGGCGTCGGGGCCGTCCACGCCCCCGCGGTGGTCCTCGCCACCGGCGGCATGGGCCAGGTCTTCTCCGCCACCACCAACCCGTCGGTGTCGACGGGCGACGGCGTGGCGCTCGCCCTGCGGGCGGGCGCGGAGGTCAGCGACCTGGAGTTCGTCCAGTTCCACCCGACCGTGCTGTTCCTCGGCCCGGACGCGGAGGGCCAGCAGCCCCTGGTCTCCGAGGCCGTGCGCGGCGAGGGCGCCCACCTGATCGACGCCGACGGCGTGCGCTTCATGGTCGGACAGCACGAACTCGCCGAGCTGGCCCCCCGCGACATCGTCGCCAAGGGCATCACGCGCCGCATGCTGGAGCAGGACGCCGAGCACATGTACCTCGACGCCCGGCACTTCGGCGCCGAGATGTGGGAGCACCGCTTCCCGACGATCCTCGCCGCCTGCCGCGCCCACGGCATCGACCCGGTCACCACCCCCATCCCGGTCGCCCCGGCCGCCCACTACGCCTCCGGCGGCGTCCGCACCGACTCCCACGGCCGTACGACCGTCCCCGGCCTGTACGCGTGCGGCGAGGTCGCCTGCACCGGCGTGCACGGAGCCAACCGCCTGGCGTCCAACTCCCTGCTCGAAGGCCTCGTCTACGCCGAGCGCATCGCGGCCGACATCGCGGCGAACGGCCTGCCCGCGCGCGTGCCCCAGCCGGTCCCGCACCCGGAGATCCCCGAGCACCCCCTGCAGACCCCCGAGGCCCGCTTCACGATCCAGCGGATCATGACGGCCGGGGCGGGCGTCCTGCGCTCGGCGGGCTCCCTCACCAAGGCCGCCGACCAGCTCCAGCGCCTGCACACCGACGCCCGGGAGGCACTCGCCGAGAACGGCAAGACGGCCGAGGCCGGCGTCGACACCTGGGAGGCCACCAACCTCCTGTGCGTGGCCCGCGTCCTGGTCGCCGCCGCCCTGCTGCGCGAGGAGACCCGGGGCTGCCACTGGCGCGAGGACCGCCCCGAGCGCGACGACAGCGCCTGGCGCCGCCACATCGTCGTGACCCTGAACCCGGACCGCACGCTGGCCGTGCACACCACGGACACCACAGACTTCCCCCCGACGAATTTCCCGCCCCAGGCCCCCCAGGAGCAGTGACCGACGTGAGCACCCCCGACCTTCCCCTCGCCTCCTCCGGAGGCTGCGGAGACGGCTGCGCCTGCGGCGCGGACGACGAGGCATACCTGGAGTGCGGCCTGGACCCCGCACTCGCCCAGCTCCTGGCCGACGCAGGCCTCGACCCCGTCGAGGTCGAGGACATCGCCAACGTGGCCCTCCAGGAGGACCTGGCCCACGGCGTGGACGTGACCACGGTGGCGACCATCCCCGAGGACGCGGTGGCCACGGCCGACTTCACCGCACGCGAGGCGGGCACGGTGGCAGGCCTGCGCATCGCCGAGGCGGTCATCTCGGTGGTCTGCGAGGAGGAGCTGGAGATCGAGCGCCACGCGGAGGACGGCGACCGCGTCGAAGCGGGTCAGAAGCTCCTCTCCGTCACCACCCGCACCCGTGACCTCCTCACGGCTGAGCGCAGCGCGCTGAACCTCCTGTGCCGCCTGTCGGGCATCGCGACGGCCACGCGCGCGTGGGCGGACGTCCTGGACGGCACGAAGGCCAGGGTCCGCGACACCCGCAAGACCACGCCGGGCCTGCGCTCCCTGGAGAAGTACGCGGTCCGCTGCGGAGGCGGCGTCAACCACCGCATGTCCCTCTCCGACGCGGCGCTCGTCAAGGACAACCACGTGGTCGCCGCGGGCGGCGTCGCCCAGGCCTTCCAGGCGGTCCGCGAACGCTTCCCCGACATCCCCATCGAGGTCGAGGTCGACACCCTGCACCAGCTCCGTGAGGTCCTGGACGCCGGCGCCGACCTGATCCTGCTGGACAACTTCACACCGGGTGAGTGCGAGGAGGCGGTCGCCCTCGTCCAGGGCCGCGCCGCCCTGGAGGCCTCGGGCCGCCTCACCCTCGACAACGCCAAGGCGTACGCGGACACCGGCGTCGACTACCTCGCCGTCGGAGCCCTCACCCACTCCTCGCCGATCCTGGACATCGGCCTGGACCTGCGGCCGGCGGAGTAGGGGCGGGTACGGGCCATGCTGCTGACGATCGACGTAGGAAACACCCACACCGTGCTCGGCCTGTTCGACGGCGACGAGATCGTCGAACACTGGCGCATCTCCACGGACGCGCGCCGCACCGCCGACGAACTGGCGGTCCTCCTCCAGGGCCTGATGGGCATGCACCCGCTCCTCGGCGACGAGCTGGGCGACGGCATCGACGGCATCGCCATCTGCGCCACCGTCCCCTCGGTCCTGCACGAACTCCGCGAGGTGACCCGCCGCTACTACGGCGACGTGCCGGCGGTGCTCGTCGAACCGGGCGTCAAGACGGGCGTCCCGATCCTGACCGACAACCCCAAGGAGGTCGGCGCGGACCGCATCATCAACGCGGTCGCCGCCGTCGAGCTCTACGGCGGCCCCGCGGTCGTCGTCGACTTCGGCACGGCGACGACGTTCGACGCGGTCAGCGCGCGCGGCGAGTACGTCGGCGGGGTCATCGCCCCCGGCATCGAGATCTCCGTCGAGGCTCTCGGCGTCCGCGGCGCCCAGCTCCGCAAGATCGAGGTGGCCCGGCCGCGCAGCGTCATCGGCAAGAACACCGTCGAGGCGATGCAGTCGGGCATCATCTACGGCTTCGCCGGCCAGGTCGACGGCGTGGTCAACCGCATGGCCCGCGAGCTCTCGGAGGACCCCGACGACGTCACCGTCATCGCGACGGGCGGCCTCGCGCCGATGGTGCTGGGTGAGTCGTCGGTGATCGACGAGCACGAGCCCTGGCTGACGCTGATCGGGCTGCGGCTGGTGTACGAGCGGAACGTGTCGCGCATGTGAGGGGCCGCGGGCGGGTGGGCGCGCAGCCCGGTGAAGCGGGGCGCCCGCGCGCCCACCCGTCGCCGCCGACCCACCACCCGAGTGGTCCCCCACGCCACACCCGCCCCCTATGCGAGATTTGTCTGATTAGCGCGTATCGTCGCCGCATGCCCACGCCATATGGATCCCGCGGCGGCATGGCGTTCGGCGTGGAGGAGCTGCGTGTGCTCCGCCGCGCTCTCGCCCTCGCCCTTCACCCCACCACCGCCTCGGCCGACGACGTCCAGGACTGTCTCCGTCTCGCAGAGTCGCTCGACGAGGCGCTGCGGGAGGGGGCCAGGCTGCGTGCCTTCCTCGTGGCCGACCTGGGCCGGTACCGCGCCGCCCTCCCCGGTACCGCCGCCGGCTACCTCGCACTCCTGGACGAGGCACTGGGCGCCGGCTACCGCCCCCTGCCCGACGACCTCGCCGCCCTCCGCGCTCTGCGCGGCAACCCCGCCGCAGCGGCCCTCCTGGACCGCTGCGCGGTCACCCCCGTCACCCCCCTCCCTCTCCCCGCGGCCGCCATCCCCGGCTCCCGCACCCGCCTCCTGGCCCTCCCCGGGGGCCGCTGCGCCCTTGCCGAGGGCGGCCCGGAGAAGCAGCCCGAGAAGAAGCCCGCACGCAAACCGGCGGCCCCCAAGCCCGCCCCGGCTCCGGCACCCGCACCGGGCACCCCGAAGCCCTCCCGCCCGATCCCCACCCCGGGTGAGGTCTTCCCGCGCCGCAAGCCGGCACCGCCACCCCCGGCGAACCCCCAGCAGCTCGCCGCGGGCTGACGTGGCTACCCTGGATCCATGGACTACGTCTCCGCGCTCCTGCCCCCGGCCGTCATGGCCGTCTTCTTCATCGGCGTGATCCGGGTGATCGTGAAGACACAGGGCGGCGCCAACAAGGCCAAGGAGGACGCGGCCGTCGACGCCGCGCTCGCGCGCGTGGAGGGTGCCCGCCAGTCCACCGCGACGCCTCCGAAGGCCGACGCCTGACGCACCCCCTCACAGGGCGTACGACTCGGCGAGCCCGCACCCCGCGGCGCCCGCATTTTCGAGCCGTACGCCCTTTTTGTCGCTGTTTGCCGGTCAAGCGCACGTCCGCCACGCCATAACCGGGATCTCCCACTATTGTTCTGAGCTGTGCCTCGCCCATTGGGAGAACTCGAAGACGCGGTCATGTCGCGGGTGTGGAAGTGGAACCGCCCGGTGACCGTTCGAGAAGTCCTGGAAGATCTTCAGAAGGAGCGGTCCATCGCGTACACCACCGTGATGACCGTTTTGGACAATCTCCATCAGAAGGGCTGGGTGCGCCGCGAGGCGGAAGGCCGCGCCTATCGATATGAGGCGGTCTCCACCCGCGCCGCCTACGCAGCCGCCCTGATGAACGAGGCCTGGTCGCAGAGCGACAACCCCGCCGCCGCTCTCGTCGCCTTCTTCGGCATGATGAGCGAGGAACAGCGGCGGTCACTCAGCGATGCCGTACGGATCGTCCAGGGCCCGGAAACCCAGGAACCGACCGAACCGTCGGAATCCGCAGAACCGCCCGAAGGAGCGGAACCCGCGGAAGGCCCTCCGGAGAACCCCGCCTCCGCTCAGGACCGCGACGGGCGATAGCGTCCCGCCATGTCCGCGAAGAGCCCCGAAGCCACCGCAAAAGCCATCACCGTCCGACGGGCCCGCACCAGCGATGTCCCGGCGGTGCGCCGCCTCCTTGACGCCTACGTCCGTGGCGGCATCCTGCTCGACAAAGCAACGGTGACGCTTTACGAGGACATCCAGGAGTTCTGGGTCGCGGAACGGGACGACAACGCCGAGGTCGTGGGCTGCGGGGCGCTGCACGTGATGTGGGAAGACCTCGCGGAAGTCCGCACTCTCGCGGTGAAGCCCGGCCTGAAGGGCGCGGGCGTGGGACACCGCGTGCTGGAGAAGTTGCTGCAGACCGCCCGCTGGCTCGGCGTTCGCCGGGTTTTCTGTCTGACCTTCGAAGTCGACTTCTTCACCAAGCACGGCTTCGTGGAGATCGGTGAGACGCCCGTCGACACGGATGTCTACGCGGAGCTGCTGCGTTCCTATGACGAGGGCGTCGCGGAGTTCCTCGGACTCGAACGAGTGAAACCGAACACCTTGGGCAACAGCCGGATGCTTCTGCATCTGTGATCGCCGGGCGCTAGTCGGTCGCAAGTGGGTCCGGCCGGTTCGTCAAGGCATATTCCATGGCGCCCACCCCTGCCCCGGTGCCCTATGTCCGAAACGCGCACGTTTCCGGACCGAGCCCGGGCTGCCGGTCTCTGCCGGGGGTTTGTGTTTTTCAGGCAAAAGCGGTTTGCTTTCCGACGTACTGCAGTACTGCATATAACAGGGGACGGCGATACGGCGGACGCCGGCACACCCCGGCCCTGAAGATATCGATGAAAGGAAATCCGGTGGCACAGAAGGTTCAGGTCCTTCTTGTCGACGACCTCGACGGTGGCGAGGCGGACGAGACCGTGACGTTCGCGCTGGACGGCAAGACGTACGAGATCGATCTCACCACTGCCAATGCGGACAAGCTCCGCGGCCTTCTCGAGCCTTACGTGAAGGGCGGTCGTCGTACCGGAGGCCGTGCTTCGGGCGGGCGTGGAAAGGCGCGCACTGCTTCGAGCGGCAGCCAGGACACCGCGGCGATCCGCGCCTGGGCGAAGGAGAACGGCTACGAGGTCAACGACCGCGGCCGTGTTCCCGCGACCATCCGCGAGGCTTACGAGAAGGCCAACGGCTGAACAGCGGCACTACCGACCCTGCGCACGCACGGCCGGTGGCTGGGCGCACGCGCGCCGCAGCCGGACCCGGTGGCACTGCGTGGCCACCGTGTTCACCAGCCGCACGAGATCGGGGGCATCCCCACCGCCCCCCAGCGCCGACAGCGTCGGCAGCGAGGCCTCGACCTCGCATCCCGGCTCGGGGGGCCGCAGCCACACGGCGGCCCCCTGGGAACCGACCCGGCCCGGGGGAAGCGGCCGGCCGGCACACGAGCCGGACTCGGGGGACATCGGCACGTCCGAGCCGGGGGGCATAAGGGTGCCCGCCTCGCGAAGCACCGGCGACTCCCTCTCCGGCGGCAGCGGCGCTTCCATGAAGCCGCCCGGGCCGACCGCGAGCAGGTCGAGGGTCAGGGTTCCCCAGTCCAGCCACTCCAGCAGGCCGGGAAGCTCCTCCGCGCTGCCCGCGGCCACCAGGAATTGCATCCGGTCGCCGTGCAGGGCGACAGGAGAGCCCGGCGTCAGATGCCGCAGCGCCGCCTGCCCCGCCTCCGCCGGTGCGTCCAGGACGTCGTAGCGCACCCCCACCGCCAGCCGCGGGGGATCGCCGGGCACCGTCGGCCAGCCCAGTTCGTTCTCGTACCACCGCCGGACCTGACCGCTCGCGACGAGACGGCTCGTGCCGGGACGGCTCGCGCCGGGACCGCCCACGACGGGGTCGGCCGGGTCGAGCGGCCGGCGGGGGAGCGGGAGGACCTGGGATGCGGACGCGATCACGGGGTGAGGGGCGCCGAACATGCCAAGTGAAACAGCCGGAAGGCCGTGCAAGTTACGCTGGGTGCTGCCGCGTGCGCACACAGTGGCGAATCGGGGGCGCGCGAGAGGTGCGGGGAGGCGCAAGGTTGTTCGCCCGTAGCGGAGGGAACGGGGGTGCTCGGCATGGACTTCCGGTCCGTACGGGTAAGACATCCCTAGTGGGAGGGGGCGACACGCAGGAAAGGCCGTCTCACGTTCGCCATCGGCGTACTGGCGAGTGGGGTATCTGCCTGGCCTGCGGGAACATCGTCTCGCACCATCGGGTTGGAGCAGATGTCGGCGTTCGGGGTCAGGAGGCCAAGGACGGTGTCGGCAGTTGGAATGAGCGGTCCCCGCTTGCGGGACTAAGCTGCGGAAGGACAGGGAGGGGAAGTTCCCCCCACTGCCTGACCGCTCTGAGGAGCGATTAACGATGTTCGAGAGGTTCACCGACCGCGCGCGGCGGGTTGTCGTCCTGGCTCAGGAAGAAGCCCGGATGCTCAACCACAACTACATCGGCACTGAGCACATCCTCCTGGGCCTGATCCACGAGGGTGAAGGTGTCGCCGCCAAGGCCCTTGAGAGCCTCGGGATTTCGCTCGAGGCGGTCCGCCAGCAGGTGGAGGAGATCATCGGCCAGGGCCAGCAGGCCCCGTCCGGCCACATCCCCTTCACCCCCCGTGCCAAGAAGGTCCTGGAGCTGTCGCTCCGCGAGGCCCTTCAGCTGGGCCACAACTACATCGGCACGGAGCACATCCTGCTCGGCCTGATCCGCGAGGGCGAGGGCGTCGCCGCCCAGGTCCTCGTCAAGCTGGGCGCAGATCTGAACCGGGTGCGGCAGCAGGTCATCCAGCTGCTCTCCGGTTACCAGGGCAAGGAGACCGCCACCGCCGGCGGGCCTGCCGAGGGCACCCCCTCGACGTCCCTGGTCCTCGACCAGTTCGGCCGGAACCTCACCCAGGCCGCTCGTGAGTCCAAGCTCGACCCGGTCATCGGGCGCGAGAAGGAGATCGAGCGGGTCATGCAGGTGCTGTCCCGCCGTACGAAGAACAACCCGGTGCTGATCGGTGAGCCCGGCGTCGGCAAGACCGCCGTCGTCGAGGGCCTCGCTCAGGCCATCGTCAAGGGCGAGGTGCCCGAGACCCTCAAGGACAAGCACCTCTACACCCTGGACCTCGGCGCCCTGGTCGCCGGCTCCCGCTACCGCGGTGACTTCGAGGAGCGCCTGAAGAAGGTCCTCAAGGAGATCCGTACCCGCGGCGACATCATCCTGTTCATCGACGAGCTGCACACGCTCGTCGGCGCGGGTGCCGCCGAGGGCGCCATCGACGCGGCTTCCATCCTGAAGCCCATGCTGGCCCGCGGTGAGCTGCAGACCATCGGTGCCACCACGCTGGACGAGTACCGCAAGCACCTGGAGAAGGACGCCGCCCTCGAGCGCCGCTTCCAGCCCATCCAGGTCGCGGAGCCGTCCCTGCCGCACACGATCGAGATCCTCAAGGGTCTCCGTGACCGGTACGAGGCCCACCACCGCGTCTCCATCACGGACGAGGCGCTGGTCCAGGCCGCCACCCTGGCCGACCGGTACATCTCGGACCGCTTCCTGCCGGACAAGGCGATCGACCTGATCGACGAGGCCGGTTCCCGGATGCGCATCCGCCGGATGACCGCGCCGCCGGACCTGCGCGAGTTCGACGAGAAGATCGCCGGCGTCCGCCGCGACAAGGAGTCCGCGATCGACTCGCAGGACTTCGAGAAGGCCGCCTCCCTGCGCGACAAGGAGAAGCAGCTCCTGGCCGCCAAGGCCAAGCGGGAGAAGGAGTGGAAGGCCGGCGACATGGACGTCGTCGCCGAGGTGGACGGCGAGCTGATCGCCGAGGTCCTCGCCACGGCCACCGGCATCCCGGTCTTCAAGCTGACCGAGGAGGAGTCCTCCCGCCTGCTGCGTATGGAGGATGAGCTCCACAAGCGGGTCATCGGCCAGACCGACGCCGTCAAGGCGCTGTCGAAGGCGATCCGCCGTACGCGTGCCGGTCTGAAGGACCCGAAGCGTCCCGGTGGCTCGTTCATCTTCGCCGGCCCGTCCGGTGTCGGTAAGACCGAGCTGTCCAAGGCGCTCGCCGAGTTCCTCTTCGGTGACGAGGACGCGCTGATCTCCCTCGACATGTCGGAGTTCAGCGAGAAGCACACGGTCTCGCGTCTCTTCGGTTCGCCCCCCGGCTACGTGGGCTACGAAGAGGGCGGCCAGCTGACGGAGAAGGTCCGCCGCAAGCCGTTCTCGGTCGTCCTCTTCGACGAGGTCGAGAAGGCCCACCCGGACATCTTCAACTCGCTGCTGCAGATCCTGGAGGACGGTCGCCTGACCGACTCCCAGGGCCGGGTCGTGGACTTCAAGAACACGGTCATCATCATGACGACCAACCTCGGCACCCGGGACATCTCCAAGGGCTTCAACCTGGGCTTCGCGGCCCAGGGCGACACGAAGTCCAACTACGAGCGCATGAAGAACAAGGTCTCGGACGAGCTCAAGCAGCACTTCCGGCCCGAGTTCCTCAACCGCGTCGACGACGTGGTCGTCTTCCCGCAGCTCAGCCAGGACGACATCCTCAAGATCGTCGACCTGATGATCGACAAGGTCGACGAGCGCCTGAAGGACCGGGACATGGGCATCGAGCTCTCCCAGTCCGCCAAGGAGCTGCTGTCCAAGAAGGGTTACGACCCGGTGCTGGGTGCGCGTCCGCTGCGTCGCACCATCCAGCGCGAGATCGAGGACTCGCTGTCGGAGAAGATCCTCTTCGGCGAGCTGCGCCCCGGTCACATTGTGGTCGTGGACACCGAGGGCGAGGGCGAGACCAAGACCTTCACCTTCCGCGGCGAGGAGAAGGCGGCTCTCCCGGACGTCCCGCCGATCGAGCAGGCGGCGGGTGGTTCGGGTCCGAACCTGAGCAAGGACGCCTGAGCGTAACGACCGAGTGTGAGGGGCCGGTGCCTTCCGGGGCACCGGCCCCTTCTCCGTGCCCGGGGTCAGATGCGGATGATCTCGGCGGTGGGGAAGAATTCGGTGTAGGAGACGAGGGGCTCCTTGCTCTCGAACCGGGCGACCGCCAGCGTGCGCAAGCCGGGCAGGCGGGAGGCGAGGGTGCGGAGCGCCTTCTCGGGGTAGTACCGGTCGGAGATCTGCAGGCTGGTGACGCCGGGCAGGTGCGGCATGGCATCGAGGGAGTAGGCGCCGGACAGCCCGTACAGGTACAGAGCGGTGAGCGACGGAAGTGACGCCACCTCTTGCCAGTCGTCGGCGCTGAGGGGCGTCTGAGCCGATACGTCGAGGGTCAGGTACCGCACCGTGGGCCATCGGGCCAGGTCCCGCAGACCGGTGGAACGTATGACCTCCATGCCCAGGTAGAGGTCCTCCAAGGGGGCGTCGACCGGCAGGGAATCGGCGAGGCTGGTCCCCGGGAGCCTCTGGTTGATCCACAGCTGGGTGAGCAGGCGCAGCGTCCGCAGCCCGCCGATGTCCGCCAGCCCGAACACCAGCAGATCGGTGAGGGGAAGTTCCGACAGGGACGAGAGGCCCGCGGCCCGGGGGCAGCCCTGAATCCGCAGGCTGGTCAGCGACCGAAACCGCACCAGTTCGCCCAGGTCCTCGACGAGCGCGTTGTGGTGCAGGCTCAGCATCCGGACCGCGGCGGGTTCGGCAACGGAGTCGAGGATCTCGGCGACGGGTGCCGGGCCCTGGAGTCTCAGCCTTTCCCAGGGACGCATCAGACGGAGTGCCGCCCTCTGCTCGGCCGACTCGCAGTCCAGGAAGAGCCCGTCCCGCTTCAGGTGGTCGAGCACCTCGATCGCGTACTCCCGGGTGTCGAACCGGCTCCAGGTTCCCGCGAGCTGGCGTCGTACGTCGAGATCCGGATGCTTGCGGAAGCGGCGCAGCACGGCCAGCGCTCCCTCGGGCTCCTGATCACCGAGAAGGGAAGCGGCGACCGTGACGCCGAGTCCCTCGCCCGGGGTCAGCCCTTCGGGCCCCGGCAGCAGTTCCAGGACCAGCGGTCCGGCCTCCGCCAAGGCCCTCGCCTCCGGTGTCGTACGCGGCGGAATGAGGCCCGCCGCCCGTTCCTCCACCTCCGTCCGCACCCCGGGATCCAAGGCTGCGACGTGCTCCAGGCAGGCCAGGGCGAGGAGGGTCAGCCGCGGGGTGCCCTCGGCCAGCAGACGGCGGAGCAGTGTCGCTCGCTCCCGGGGGCGGGCGTGCGCGACCGCCATGCGGATCACGTCCTCCCAGAGGCTGTCGCCCGCGTGGCCGGCGAGGACGTCCAGGTGGCCCTCCTCGACGGCGTACCGGGCGCCCAGGTAGTCCTGGAAGGTGCGGTGGACGAAGTCGACGACGCCCTCGCCGGGCTGGCGGAGCAGGCCGCTGCGGAGCAGGAGTGTGCGCAGTACCGCACCGGCGTCACCCTGGCCCGACCCCGGCGCGACGACCGGCAGACAGCGGGCCACGATGCCCTCGGCCGTCTCCAGGTCCATTTCCGTATTGCCGCTCAGCACCAGCGCGTAGGCGAGGCGCTGGAGCACCTCGAGCTGGGCCTCCTCGCCCAGCTCGACGCCGTCCACCGTGCCCATGCCTCGCTCCCGGTCGCGACGTGCGAGCAGCATCCCGAGGGCGGCGTCGTACAGCTCCTTGCGGCCGGTGGGGAGGTAGCCCCGCCGCTCTCGGTGCAGGGCGCAGATCAGCCCGCACATCAGAGGGTTGGTGGCGAGGCGGGCCAGGTCGCGTTTGGTGTGCAGGGCGTCCAGGAGCTGCGTCTCGTACTCGGGCGCCCGCGCGGCCGCGTGCCAGCGGTGGACGAACGTCGTCACGTCGGCGCGGCGCATCGGGGCGAGGGTCAGTTCCCGGAAGCCCTCGGTGGCCAGCCAGTCGGGGCGTACGGCTGTGGGACGTGAGGTCAGCAGCCAGTGGTTGCCCGGAAAGGCGTGGATCAGGGCGAGCAGCCAGTCGCGAGTGCGGTGCCGGTCGGCGGCGGGGATCTCGTCCAGGCCGTCGACGAGCAGGAGCCCGCGCCCGGCGGCCAGGACGCGCTCGGCCCAGCCCTCGGGCGGGGTGAGCGGGCAGCCCACCGCCGTGAGGAAGGCGGACGGCGTGGGGAGCGCGCCTACGCGGATCAGGGTGCGCAGAGGGAGGACGAACGGGATACGGGCAGTGTCCAGGGCGGCGGTCACCGCCAGCCACTGCACGAGGGTGGTCTTTCCGGAGCCGGCGTCGCCGCGCAGCATGACCCGGTCGTGGCTGCCGAGGGCCTCCTCCGCAGGGAGACGCACGGTGGCGGCCGCGTGCTCGCCCGGCGGCGCCTCGGGTGTGGCGCCATGCTCGGCCCCGGCCGCCTCCAGGCTCAGGTAGGCCACTTCGAGAGGCCAGCGGTCCGGGGAATCCCGCAGGTCGATGCCGTAGATGGTGATGTGGTTGTGGCGCTCGGCGACGAACGGCAGGTAACGGCGTTCGAAGGCGGCGTCCCGTGCGTACGGGCGGGGCGTCCGCATGAGCAGTTCGTCGACCTTGGCGATCAGTTCCTCTTGGCCGCGGGTCTGTTCGACGAGGGTGCGGGCGACAAACGTGGAGCGGCGGGTGAAGAACTCCAGGATGTTCAGGCACGCCCAGTCGGTCGTGTGGTCGAGGAAGTGACAGGAGTCCGCGGACAGACCGTCGGGTGCGGGCGCCGCGTAGTGAAGCTTCCTGGCCAGTTCGCGGTGGCCCAGGCGGACCGCCTGGACGTCGTCCATGTCGAGGTCGCCGAGGGCGAGCAGCCTACGGGCCAGAGTGTCGGTGACCGCGATCAGCTCGTCGGGCGCGAAGGGCGGCTCGCCGGGGGAGTCCACCGCCTGTGCCACGAGCTGCGCGGCGAGTTTCCGGACGTCCCGCTCGTCCAGGGTGCGTTTCTCGCCCCGGAAGGACACGAGAGCGGACAGGCGTACGGGCTTGTCGACAAGGCCCGCTCCTGGGCCCTCCGCCCGGAAGAGCTTCTTCAGCAGCGGGGCGACCAGCGAGGACGCCAGCCTGCCGCCGAGTACCGTCGGATCCAACCGCCTCACCCCCGTGATCGCGCGAACGGGGGTGAGACTACCCGGAGTTGGACAGATGGGTCAGGAAAGCTGCCCGTCGTAGTCCGGCAGCTTGTACGTCTTCTCGGCGTGGCCGCCCGAGAGGTCGGTGCTGCTGTTGCCTATGTTCGCGATGATCGTGTAGCCCTTGCGCTCGACGTCGACGCGCTGGGCCGTCTTGTAGTCGGCGACGTTCTTGAAGAGGTCGGTGAAGTTGCGGACGTAGAGCCCCGAGACCCGGTAGCCGGCCTGCTTCAGGTTGTATTCGGTGAACGAGGCGATGATGTCCGGCCGGGCGGTCACGAAGAACAGGGCGACGCCGCGCTCCTGCGCGTATCTGGCGGCCTCCAGGACCGGCTTGTTGGCCGGTTGCGGGTAGCTGAAGCCGAAGTCCGTCTCCAGCGTGGTGTTGTCGATGTCGAAGACGATCGCCTGCTTCTCGCCCGGCTTCGTGGCCGCGATCCGCTGCTTCAGATAGGGCAGGGCCTGGTCCATCACGGCCTGGCAGTCCTTCTGCCAGGTGCCGTAGTCGACGTCCGCGGCCGTGGCCGTGGTGGCGGTCGTGGTGGTTCGGGCGGCGGTCGTGGCGTCGGCCGGTGCGGCCATCGCCACGAGGGCTGCCGCCGAGACGGCGGTCACTGATGCGCGGCGCAACCAGGGGCGTCGGTTCTGCATGTCGTGGGGGGTCCTCTCACGTCCGTGACGCTGCCAACATGTCGTGTGCATGCTTGTGCGCGAGGGTGGCGCGAGGGGAACCGTAGGGTTACCGGACGGTAGGCGCCTAGAGGCGTGCGCCACATTTCCGGAATGGCTGAAGAGGGTGCCCGGTGACATGCCGCACAGGCGATATGTCCGTTACTAGCTGGAATAGTGGATAACGGACCGGGAGGAAAGGGATTCTTGCCCCAGGGTGGGGGTGGAAGTGCGGGCTAGTGCCCTGATTCGTCCCGAATGACTGGTGTGTCAAGAGACGTAGAACACTGAACCAAATTACTAGCTAGCGTCGTAGATCACGCTTTTGGGAGTTTGTCGGGCTTCGGGTTACCAAGGGATGGCCATGCGGCGAGCGTCTGTGCGCCGGGTGGTTTTCTCCGTCCCCTTCCATACGAGGTTTCGATGTCCCAGCGCGTCACGTCCCGTTCTTCCCGTACGTCCCAGCTCCGCACCCGTGCGACCGTGCTGGCCGCCGGCCTTGGTGTCTCGGTCGCACTGGGAGCCGGGGTCGCGTCCGCCGCCGACACCACGGCCGCGTCCGGTGCCGCCAGTGCCGTCCAGGCGCAGGCCGCCGCTCAGGCCAAGGCCGCCAAGGCCGAGGCCGTGAAGGCCGAGAAGGCCGCCAAGGCCGCCGCCGCGAAGAAGGCGGCCGAGAAGAAGGCCGCTGCCAAGAAGGCGGCCGCCAAGAAGGCCAAGCCGTCCTGGGTCGACCCGGTGAAGCAGTACAAGCTCTCCGCGTCCTTCGCCCAGAACGGCGGCATGTGGCAGTCCACCCACAGCGGCCAGGACTTCGCCGTGCCGAGCGGCACCCAGGTCGTCGCCACTCACGGCGGCACCGTGGTCAAGGCCGGCGGCAACGGCGCCGGTGACGGTCCCGCGTACGGCAACGCCGTCGTGATCAAGCACGGCAACGGCACGTACTCCCAGTACGCCCACCTGTCGAAGGTCACCGTGAGGATCGGCCAGATCGTCAAGACCGGCCAGGAGATCGCCAAGTCCGGCAACACCGGCAACTCGAGCGGTCCGCACCTGCACTTCGAGATCCGTACGACCCCGAACTACGGCTCGGCGGTCGACCCGGTGAAGTTCCTGCGCGCCAAGGGCGTCAAGGTCTGATCCACCCGACGGTGCAGGCCCTAGGAGCCGCCGGCTCCCCGGTGGGCCTGGGTCACCAGGTCCGTGGCGACCTCGAGGACGGCTCTGTTCTTCTCCTCGGGGTCGCCTTCCATGTCCTGGAGCAGGAACATCCCGGCGTGCAGTGTGAACAGCGCGCTGACGCAGCGGACCTGGTCGGTCATGTCCGCGTCGGGGTCGATGATGATGTCGCGCAGGCTGCGGATGCGCTCCTTGAAGGAGTCGCCGATGCGCAGCTCCCGTACCGTCGCCTGGTTCTCGTGCATGAAGCGGAACAGCGGGGCCGCCTGGGTGAGCGTGTCGGCGTAGCGGCGGATGATCTCCTGCTTGGTCGCGAGGGTGGACGGCTGCTGCCGGCCCCACTCGATCAAGTCCTCGATCGGCTGGGTGAGGTCCTCGAAGATGCTGACGAGGATCTCTTCCTTCGTCTTGAAGTGGTAGTAGAGCGCCGCTTTGGTGACCTCCAGGCGCTCGGCGATCTCGCGCAGGGAGGTCTTCTCGTAGCCGTGCTCCGCGAAGAGTTCGAGGGCCACATCCTGGATGCGCCGGCGGGTGTTCCCGCGGCGCCGCTGCCTGGTGCCGTCCATGGTGCCGCCCATCCTCCTACGCCCCCCGCTTTCCATAAAACTTACTTGACGCCCGGCTAGTTCCGCCGCTAGCTTCCGAGTGTAGTCACTAGCCGGTCGGCAAGTAAGTAGCGGTTGCCGGGGGGAATGGGAAGCGATGACGGACACGACGGACACACCGGCGGCCGACGCCGGGGGGAAACAGCCGAAGAGCGTGCGGGTCGTGCTGCTCGCTCTGATGATCGCGATGATGCTCGCGATGCTCGACAACATGATCATCGGCACGGCGATGCCGACGATCGTCGGTGAGCTGGGCGGGCTCGAACACCTCTCCTGGGTCGTCACCGCCTACACGCTCGCGACCGCGGCCTCCACCCCTCTGTGGGGCAAGCTCGGCGACATGTACGGCCGCAAGGGCACGTTCCTGTCGTCCATCGTGCTCTTCCTCATCGGCTCCGCGCTCAGCGGCATGGCCCAGAACATGGGCGAGCTGATCGGCTTCCGTGCCGTGCAGGGCCTCGGTGCCGGCGGTCTGATGGTCGGCGTCATGGCGATCATCGGTGACCTGATCCCGCCCCGGGAGCGCGGCAAGTACCAGGGCATGATGGCCGGTGTCATGGCGCTGGCGATGATCGGCGGTCCGCTGGTCGGCGGCACGATCACCGACAACTGGGGCTGGCGCTGGGCGTTCTACATCAACCTTCCCCTCGGCGCGGTCGCGCTGGTCGCCGTCAGTGCCGTGCTGCACCTGCCGAAGAAGCGCTCCGAGGCGCGGATCGACTACCTGGGCGCCGCGCTGCTGACCGTCGGCATCACGGCGATCGTGCTCGTGACGACGTGGGGCGGCACGGAGTACGCCTGGAGCTCCGCGCGGATCATGGAGCTGATCGGCATCGGGGTCGCCGCGCTGGTCGGATTCGTGTTCTGGCAGACGAGGGCCGCCGAGCCGGTCGTACCGCTGCACATCTTCCGCAGTCTCAACTTCACGCTGATGTCGGTCATCGGCTTCATCACCGGCTTCGTGATGTTCGGCGCCACGCTCTTCCTGCCGCTGTACCAGCAGTCCGTGCAGGGTGCTTCCGCGACGAACTCGGGGCTGCTGCTCCTGCCGATGCTGGGTGCGATGCTCGTGACCTCGATGGTCGCCGGGCGGGTGACCACGAACTCCGGCAAGTACAAGGTCTTCCCGATCGTCGGCAGCGCGCTGATGATCGTCGGGCTGTACCTGCTGTCCACGATGGACACCGGGACCTCCCGTCTGACGTCCGGGATCTTCATGGCCGTGGTCGGGCTGGGCATGGGCTGCCTGATGCAGATCACCATGCTGGTCGCGCAGAACAGTGTGGAGATGAAGGACATGGGCGTCGCGTCCTCGTCCAGCACGCTGTTCCGTACCCTCGGATCCTCGTTCGGCGTCGCGATCATGGGCGCGCTGTTCAACAACCGCGTCCAGGACGTCATGACCGAGCGGGCCGGGGCGCTGGGCTCCAAGGTGACCGAGCAGTCGGCGCAGCTCGACGCGAAGAGCCTGGAGAAGTTGCCGGTGCTGGCCCGGGAGGCGTACCAGCACGCGGTCTCCGCCGGCACGCACTCGGCGTTCCTGCTCGGCGCCGTGGTGGCGGTGATCGCACTCGCGGCGGCCGTGTTCGTGAAGGAGGTGCCGCTGAAGGGAGCGGGACCGAGTACGTCGGACGACGACAAGACGGCCGGCCCGACGGCGCAGACGCCGGTGGTCGAGGCGGTCTGACCGGCTCTTGACGAAGACCCGGGCGGTTTCCGCCCGGGGTTTCGCCTTGCCTGGACAGCGACTCGGCCGGGGCTGTTCGCGCCGGCTGGGAGGCCCGCCCGGGCTGGGTGCTGCCCGGTGTACGCCCGCAGGGGGATTCGCGCCGGCCGAGCCTTCGAGCTGCGCGGGCGCGTGTCCACCCGGGCTTTCGCGCTGCGCGGGCGCGCGTCCATCCGGGCTTTCGTGCTGCGCGGGCGCGTGTCCACCCGGGCTTTCGTGCTGCGCGGGCTGCGGCTCGCCCGGAGCTTCGCCGCGTACGGGCAGTCGCTCGACCTGGATGCCGCCTTCCCCGGTGGCCACCCGGCCGGACCTTCGCCCTGGCCGGATCTTGCGCGCCGGCCGGGTGGACATCGCCTGCGGCCCACGCCTGTCCGGGCAGCCGAAACCCCCGGGGCCTTCGCCCTTGCCCGGGTGGAGACTCGCCCCGGGCTTTCGCCCTGCGCTGTCGGTCGCCAGCCCGGGTAGAGGTCCGCCCTGGCCGTTCCGGACGTCCGCCCGGGCTCCCGCCCTGGCCGTTCCGGACGTCCGCCCGGGCCCCCGCACGCTCGTGCGCGAGAGACGGGGAGTTGTCAGACCCCCGTGTCACCATCGGGCGTATGGACAAGGGGCGGCAGGTTCGGCTGGCCAAGGACGCGATGGATCGGGACTGGGCCGATCCCGGGCTCGACCTGGACACCGTGGCCGCGCACGCCGGGTACTCGCGCTATCACTTCATCCGCGCCTTCAAGGAGGCGTACGGCGAGACCCCCGGCCAGTACCTCACGCACCGCCGCATCGAACGCGCCGAGGACCTGCTGCGCACGGCGAACCTGTCGGTGACGGAGATCTGCCACCTGGTCGGCTTCAGCAGCGTCGGCACGTTCTCGGCGCGGTTCAAGGCGTGGACAGGCCTGACGCCGAGCGAGTACCGGACCAAGCACGTGGGCCGCGGAGCCGCCCTCATACCGGGCTGCTACGCCATGCTCTGGGCCGGCGGCTTCCGCTCCGGGCCCGGCGCGGGCAAGCAGCGCAATTCCGGAGAAGCGGGCTGACACCCCCGCTGCCTACCGTGGCAGGGCAGGCACAACCGGCCGCAGAGTCAGAGCAGGAGCACGCCATGATCAAGGGTCTCGCCATCTCGACCGTCTGGGTCCTCGACCAGGACCGGGCCAAGAAGTTCTACACGGAGAAACTGGGCCTGGAGGTCCGTACGGACATGACCATGGGCGAGGGCGGCATGCGCTGGCTCACGGTCGGCTCGCCGAACCAGCCCGACGTCGAGCTGACGCTGATGGTGCCCGGCGGGCCCGCCATGGACCCCGAGTCCGCCGAGATGCTCCGCAAGCTGGTGACGAAGGGCGCGCTCGGCGCCGGCGTGCTGACCACCGACGACATCCACGGCGACTACAAGAAGCTCAAGGACCGGGGCGTGGAGTTCCTCCAGGAGCCGCAGGAGCGCCCGTACGGCACGGAGGCGCTGTTCCGCGACGACTCCGGCAACTGGTTCTCCTTCACCCAGCCCCGCGAGGGCGGCCTCGACATGGACCAGGACTGGTCCTGTTGATCCGCGGCCCCCGGCCCTACGTCCCCGACCCCGGCAGCATCGGGTAGCTCCCCGTGTTCGTCGGCGCGTGCTCCGGCAGCCACAGCACGGCGACCGCGCCCTCGGCCGGCAGATGCTCAGGTGTCCCGGGGGTGCGGACGTTACGGAAGGTCAGCCGGGCACCCAGCACCCGGGCCTGCCCGGCCGCGATGGTCAGGCCCAGGCCGTGGCCGTGCCCGGCCCGGTCCTTGCTGCCGGTGCGGAAGCGGCTCGGCCCCTCGGCCAGCAGGTCCTCGGGGAAGCCCGGGCCGTGGTCGCGCACCCGGATGACCCGGCCCTCGACGCTGACCTCGATGGGCGGCTTGCCGTGCCGGGCCGCGTTGGCCAGGAGGTTGAACAGCACACGCTCCAGACGGCGCGGGTCGGTGGTGACCGCCGACTCGTGCACGATGCGCACCTCGATGGCCGGATCCTTCGCCGCGACCCGCCGGGCGACGAACTCGCCCAGCATGATGTCCTGCAGCTCCGCCCGCTCGGAGGCCCCGTCGAGACGGGCCACCTCCAGCACGTCCTCGACCAGCGTGCGCATGGCCTTCGCCCGGTCCAGCACCAGCTCGGTCGGGCGACCGGGCGGCAGCAGCTCCGCCGCGGTGAGCAGTCCGGTCACGGGGGTGCGCAGCTCGTGCGCGATGTCGGCGGTGACCCGCCGCTCGGCCTCGATCCGCTGCCGCAGTGTGTCGGCCATGGCGTCCACCGCGCTCGCCAGGTCGTCGGTCTCGTCCCGCACGACCCCGCCCATGGCGTCCCGCACGCGTACGTCGGTCTCGCCGCCCGCGAGCTGGTTGGCCGCGATGGCCGCCTTGCGCAGCCGCCGCGAGAGATGGCCGCCGATGAGCACCCCGAGTGCGCTGCCGCCGAGGACGACCGCGATGGACCCGATGAGCAGGGCCTGGTCGAGGTCCTGAAGGATGTCCGAGCTGCGGTCGGTGAAGCCCGAGTGCAGCGACATCACCTGCCCGTTCTTCAGCGGCACGGCGGCCCATATGTCGGGCACGTCACCCGGCCGGTCCGCCACGTACGTCGCCCGCTGGCCCGCTTCGACCCGGTCCCGCAGCGCATGCGGCAGGTTCGGATCGTTGATCTTGGTGTTGGGGAAGTTCATCCGCCCGGACAGCTCGAAGTTGCGCTGGGCGATCATGATCCGCTCGTCGGCGAGGTCACGCGCGTTGTCCAGCATCGAGACCCGGGCGGCGTTGTGCACGACAAGGCTCAGCGCGATCGCCACCAGTGCGCCCACCAGTGCGATGGCCGCGCTCAGCTTCCATCTGAGGCCCGTGCGGATGCCCGCACGCTCCAAGCCCGCGGCGACCAGGCGCCGGAAGTGCCCCCTCATACCCCTGCCCCTGCTCAGGCCTTCAACTTGTAGCCGAAGCCACGGACCGTCTCGATGCGGTCCTGGCCGATCTTCTGGCGCAGCCGCTGCACATGCACGTCGACGACGCGGGTGTCCCCGCCCCAGCCGTAGTCCCACACCCGCTCCAGCAGCTTGTCGCGGGAGAGCACCGTGCCCGGCGCGGAGGAGAACTCCAGCAGCAGCCGCATCTCGGTCGGCGTCAGCGCCACCGGCTGCCCGGCGCGCCGGACCTCCATGCCCTCGGTGTCGACCTCCAGGTCCCCGAAGGCCAGCATCCCGCCGCTCGCCGGGGCGGCCGGCTCCTCGCCCCGGCCGCCGCCCGCGTGCCCGAAGCGGCGCAGCACCGCGCGGATCCGGGCGACCAGGACGGCACCGTCGAACGGCTTGGTCACATAGTCGTCGGCGCCCGCCTCCAGGCCCAGCACGACGTCGATGGAGTCGGCCCGCGCCGACAGCATGATCACCGGCACGGTCGACTCGTCGCGGATACGGCGGCACAGGCTGACACCGTCGAGACCGGGAACCATGACGTCCAGCAGCGCGATGTCGGGGCGGTCCGCCCGGAACGCCTCCAGGCCCGACAGCCCGTCGGGCATGGCGGTGACCACGAAGCCGTCCCGTTCCAGGGCGAGCTGCGTGGCCTCGCGGATGACGTCGTCGTCCTCGACGAACAGGACGTGGGTCTGGTCTGCCATCCCGGTGCTCTCAGTCCTCTGTGGTCCGTGGGGGTGCGTTCTACTGCTGGGACGCACGATCCCTGCGATGCGTTCACCGAGGGATCGGTCCGAGCGCCCCGATCGGTTCGCGCGGCCCGATCGGTTCACGCGCCCCGATCATTTCGCGTGGCCCTCCGCTCGCGTCAGCTCGCGGGCTTCGGCGTCGCGGTGTCGCCGACGACCTTCCCGTAGTCGTTGTGCGTGCGGTACTTCTCAGCGAAGTGGCCGGAGGTCCATCTGTACGTGATCACGTTCTCCCCGGAGGGACTCGACACCGGATCGCCCCGGTCGTACACCTGCTTGGTCACCACCAGGTCACCGCGGTCGATCTCCGCGTAGACCGGCGGCTCCTCGGCCTTGAACACATTCTCGTACGAGCCGCCCTGCTCGCGGTACACGTAACTGCCGACGCCCACCGCGTCACCGCAGGTCAGCACGTTGACCACGACGTCGTCCGCCGAGCCTCCGGTCAGATTGCCGTAGGAGACGTCGACCGGGTACTCGTCGGCCGCGCACGGCTTCAGATCGCGCTTCACCTCGGGTGCGACCTTCGGGTCGTCCTTGACGAGCTTGACCGCGTCGACGGTGTCGGGCGACATCGACGGCTCGGCGGACGGGGTCGCGGCGGCGGCGCCCGCCACCGAGTCGGCGTGCGCCGGGCCCTCGTCACGGGCGCCGGTCCCGCCGGCACCGCACCCGGACACCAAAAGGGCGAGGGCGGTGGGCACGGCCAGTGCCGCGCTCACCGCCTGGATACTGCCCCGGGTCCGTGCAGAACCCTCGCCGGTCAGGCCGCGCACCGCTCCCGCTCCTCACGCTCCAGCGCGCGTGCGTCCAGATCGCGGGACTCCAGCTCCTCGCGGAGCCGGGCGAGCGCCCGGTGCAGCGTGCTCTTGACCGTTCCGGCCGACATGCCGAGGGCGGCGGCCGTCTCCTCCGTGGACATCTGCTCCCAGTGTCGCAGCACCACGACACTGCGCTGCTTCGGGGCGAGCACCTTCAGGATGTCCATCAGCAGGGCGCGGTCCGCGTGCTGCTCGGTGGCGTCGTCGACCGAGGCGTCCGGGAGCTGCTCGGTCGGGACCTCCTCCAGCTTCCGTGCCCGCCACCACTCCGTGCGGGTGTTGATCATCACCCGGCGCAGGTAGGCGTCGGCCAGCCGCTTGTCCTCGATGGTCTCCCACCGGCCGTACGTCCGTACCAGCGCCGTCTGCAGCAGGTCCTGCGCATCCGTCGGGTCCGGGACCAGGCGGCGGGCACTGCGCAGCAGCGCGTCCTGCCGGGTGCGGACGTACTCCTCGAACTCGAGCACCTCGCCCTGCGCCATGGTGAACCGCCTCCCGTTTCCCCGTTCGGGTCGGCTGTCCGCCGCCCGTGCACTGCCTGTGGTCTTCAACGTCCCGTGTCTTCCGGGAACGCATCTGAAGGTACGGAGGCGTTGTCACGGCGCTGTCCGAAGCAGCCTGCGGCCAGCGCTCGGCTGTCCGTCGGTTGTGTAACGGAAGCCCGAACAGGAGAGGGTGGTGGGGGTGTTGAGGCTGGTTAGGGGTGATTTGTCCACCCCGAGCACTGTTACGGGAGGCGGCCCACGGCTGTGATCTGCATGTACGTCAGGTCAGTGGCAGCCGGTACGAACCGTCCGCCAGCGGCTCCACGAGACCATCGGCGACGAGACCGTCGAGGGCGCGGGCCCGCTGCACCGGCTCGTGCCACACCCGGTCCAGGGCGGCCTGCGGAACCGGACCGTGGGCTTCCCGCAGCACGGCGAGCAGCCGCCCGCGCACCTGCCGGTCGGTGCCCGCGTAGGTCTGGCCGCGGCGCGGTGGTCCGTCGTGCTCCGGCTTGCCCGCCAGCCGCCACGCGCACTGCGCGGCGATCGGGCAGCGGTGGCACGACTCGCTCTTCGCCGTGCACACGAGCGCGCCCAGCTCCATGGAGGCGGCGGCCCAGCGGGCGGCGGTCGGCTCGTCCTCGGGCAGCAGCGCGCGGGCCAGCTTGCGTTCGGCGGCGGTGGTGGCGTTCGGCGGGTACTGCACTCCGGTGACCGCGCGGGCGAACACCCGGCGCACGTTGGTGTCCAGCACCGGGTGCCGCTGCCCGTAGGCGAAGGAGGCGACGGCAGCGGCCGTGTACTCACCGATGCCGGGCAGCGCCAGCAACTGGGCGTGGTCGGCCGGTACGTCACCGCCGTGCCGTTCCGTTATGGCGACGGCGGCGCCGTGCAGCCGCAGCGCGCGACGCGGGTAGCCGAGCCGGCCCCAGGCGCGGACGGCCTCGCCGGGCGCCTCCTTGGCCAGGTCGGCGGGGCGCGGCCAGCGCTCCAGCCACTGCTCGTAGACGGGCAGGACGCGGCTCACCGGCGTCTGCTGGAGCATGAACTCACTGACCATCACCCCCCATGCCCCGGCCTCGGGGCGCCGCCACGGCAGGTCACGGGCGTGTTCGCCGAACCAGTCGATGACGGGGGAGTGCAGATTCTCTCCGCGGGGCGGGCCGGAGGGGGTGTCGGCGGGGGTGGGGCGCGGGGGCTTCGTGGGAGCAGTCATGGCCTATCGATGGTGCCACGCCGGACCGGGGGCGCCGGGTACGTGCGGCCGGGACGTGGTGCGCGTTGCCGGGCGCCGCGCCCCCGGACCCCGCTTCGCCCGCGCGGCCTCGTCCTCGATCGCCGCACGGGCCGAGTCGTGCGCACCCGCGCCGATCGGCCCACCCCTGACGATCGACAGCAGTGCCGCCCTGCCCGGCGCTTGTAGCGTCGGGCCGCATGGAACGTCCCTGCCCGGCCTCTCTCGCCCGGGGCGCCCTGCTCGGGGCGGCCCTCGCCCTTCCCGCGCTCACGGCGGACCGGATCGGGCTGAACGAGCCGCGGCCGGTCTGGCAGCAGGCGGCCGGCGTGGTGGTGCTGGGCGTGGCGGCCGCCGTCTCCCGGCGGCTGCCCCTGGTCGCCTTCGGGCTGGCGGCCGCCCTGAGTCTCGCCGCCGCCCCGGCCCTCTTCAGCGTCTCCTACGGCCCCTCCCTCGGCGTGTTCGCGCTGCTGCTCGGGTTGCGGGCGGGCCGGGCGCGTCCCGCGGTGCTCTGCTTCGCGGCCGCCGGCTGCGCGGGCACTGCCCGCATCGCGCTGGCCGGGGTGGATCCGGCCCCCGAGTGGTTCGTCATGACGGGCACGCTGCTCTTCGGCTGTGTCTTCCCCTGGCTCGGCGGGCGCTACTGGCGGCAGAGCCGCGAGCTGGCCGAGGCGGGGTGGCTGCGCGCCGCCCGGCTGGAGGACGAGGCCCGCTTCGCCGAGGAACGCGCCCGGCTGCGCGAACGGGCCCGGATCGCCCAGGACATGCACGACTCCCTCGGCCACGAGCTGAGCCTCATCGCGCTGCGCGCGGGCGCCCTCCAGGTGGCCCCCGGCCTGGGCGACGAACACCGGGCCGCGGCGGGCGACCTGCGCGCGGCCGCCGCCGATGCCACCGACCGGCTGCACCGCATCATCGGCGTCCTGCGCGAGGACGACGACGAGCCGGTGCCGCTCGCACCGGCGGGCGAGACCCTGGAGCAACTCGTGGCCCGCGCCGCGGAGTCGGGCCTCTCCGTGCGCTGGGAGTCCACCGGGCAGGGCGCCGCCGCCGAGCGCGGCGGGGTCGCAGAGCGGCTGCTGCACCGCGTGGTCCGCGAGGCGCTGACCAACGCGGCACGGCACGCACCGGGCGCCCCCGTGGTCGTGACCGTGACGGGACGGGCCGCGGGGACCTCCGTCACCGTCACCAACGGCCGTGCCACCGATGACGGTTCCCGGACCGCCGGAGGCGGTACGGGCCTGCTCGGGCTGCGCGCCGCGGTCACCTCGGTCGGCGGCGCGTTCGAGGCGGGCCCGCACGCGGAGGGCTTCCGGGTCCGGGCGTACGTCCCCGAGGAGCGGCCCGCCCCCGGGCCGGCGCGCCCGGCCCGGGCGCCGCTCACCCGTGCCCGCCGCCGCGTCGCCGTCGGCCTCGGCACCGCGGCCGGCGCGGGCGCCGTGCTCGTCGGCGCCGCCTTCGGCTGGTACGTCTACGCGGAGAAGCACTCGGTGCTCGACCCCGCCGCGTACACGAAACTCCGTCTGGGCACGCCCGCCGCCGAGGTCGAGCGCGTGCTGCCCGAGCGCGACGTGAACGACCCGCCCGACGAGCGGGCGCCGACCCCGGCACCGGAGGGCGCCGACTGCCGTTACTACCGGGCGAGTGGCGAACTCTTCGTCTCCGTCGACCACTTCAGACTGTGCTTCGGCGCGGGACGGCTGGTCGCCAAGGACGTCGTCCCGCGGGTCGGCCTGTCCGGCGAAAGCCGGGAGGAGTACGAGGAGTTCGCACGGTGAGCACAGCAGAGACGAGCAGGGCGCCCATCCGCGTGCTGCTGGCCGACGACGAGGCGATGGTCCGAGCCGGGGTGCGCGCCATCCTCGGCAGCAGCGGCGAGACGGAGGTCGTCGCCGAGGCGGGCGACGGCCGCGAGGCGGTCGAGCTCGCCCGCGCCCACCGCCCGGACGTGGCCCTGCTCGACATCCGCATGCCGCGCCTGGACGGCCTCACGGCGGCCGAGGAGATCGTCCGCACCGTGCCCGGCACGGCCGTCGCGATGCTCACCACCTTCTCCGAGGGCGCCTATGTGACCCGTGCCCTGGGCGGCGGTGCCACCGGCTTCCTGCTGAAGTCCGGGGACCCGTACGAACTCATCGCGGGCGTACGGGCGGTGGCCGCCGGGGCCGCGTTCCTGTCGCCGAAGGTGGCCCGTTACGTCATCGACGAGGGCGTCGGCGGGGGCCGCCTCACCCGGGAGGCACGGGCTCGCGCCCGCGTGGCCGTCCTGAGCCCCCGCGAACGCGAGGTGCTCGGCCTGGTCGGAGCGGGTCTGTCCAATCCGGAGATCGCAGCCCGGCTGCATCTCGTCGAGGGCACGGTGAAGGCGTACGTCAGCGCGGTCCTGGACCGCCTCGGCGTACGCAACCGGGTGCAGGCGGCGATCGTGGCGTACGAGGCGGGGCTGGTGGCGCCGTAGCGGAGCGGGCGGGGCTGGAGGCGAAACGCTCGTGGCGGACGGGGCGGCTCGGTGGGCGGGAGCGCGTGCCGTCCGGCGAGGCGCGTGCCGTCCGGCGAGGCGCGTGCGCCCCGGTCCGGCGGCGCACCACGCGTCTTGGCGCATCGGCGCACGGCGCACCCCGCTTCAGCGCCGCGCGTGCGGGTGCGCCCGGCCGCCCCCGCGTATCGCATCCGGCGGTATGACCGCCGGGCGGCCCGGCCCGGCCACCCATCGCACGGCCGGTGCCGACGCGGTGCGCATCGCCCCGGCCAGCCGCGTCATCGGACCCGTGCCCAGCCGTACGGCGAGGAGCGCGACGAGCGTGCCCAGCGCCAACCCCGCGACGACATCGTGCGGATAGTGCACGCCGACGAAGACCCGGGAGAACGCCATGAGCAGGGCGAGGGGAGCCGTCAGCCACAGCAGCGTGCGCCGGAGAACGGCCAGCGTGACCGCCGAGGCGCCCGCGATCGTGGCGTGGTTGGACGGGAAGGACCAGTCGCCGTGCGGCGGGCACTCGGCCAGGGACACGGCAGCCCCGGCGACCGCACGGCACGGACGCTCTTCCGCGACAGCGGACTTGAGCGCTTCGCTGCACAGGTACGCCACAGCCGTGGCCAGAGGTGCAAGGGCCGCGATCGCGAACGCGTGGGCGTCGTCGCGGCGGGTGCGCCACCAGGCGGCGGCGAACAGCGCGACGAACACGAGCAGTCCGGCCTCCGTCCATGTCCCGGCCCCCTGCTGTACCCACATCGGGGTGTCATGGGCGAAGTCGGTGATCTCGCGGTAGAGCCCGCTGTCCTCGAAGTCCATGGTCACGCACGGTAGGCGGCGAGCCCATACCGTCACACCCAGCGATCGTCGCGTGCCGTACCTGACGAAAGACAGGGGCGGGTCGGGGATTTCCGGGATGATGATCCGGAAAAGTTGTGGCCCGGAGCGGCGGGTGGGACCGGCGAACGCGTCGATCTCTCGTAAGGTTTGCGCCGTGGGATCTCTGCGCAATCCGGTCGGGCCGCTTCCCTCCTCCATCTACTGGCGTCGGAGGGTCGTACTGGTGTCTGTGGTCGCCCTGTTGGCGCTGCTGACCACCTGGATCGTGACCATGGGCGGCGGAGGCGGCAAGGACGGCGACAACGGCGCCAACGGCAAGAATCCCGCGCCCTCCATCACGCCCGGCCCGTCGAGTTCCGGCCCGGCCATCAGCCAAGCCCCCGGCGGACGCGACGAGTCGGGCGGCGAGGGCTCCGGAGGCTCGGGAGACGGCTCCGGGAACGGCTCGGGAGCCGGATCCGGGGACGGTTCCGGCTCGGGCTCCGGCGACGGTGCCGGTGACGGCTCAGGGTCCGGCGGCTCCGAGGGGGCCGGCGGCGCCGGTGGCTCGGGAAGCGGTACGACCGCGGGCGGCGTCGGCGCGGGCGACACCCTGCCGGCCGGTTCCACCCTGCCCAACTGCACCGCGAGCGCGGTCAAGTTCAGCCTGCGCAGCCGGCACAACACCTACGACCCCGAGCAGACGCCGACGTTCCTGCTGACCGCGCGGAACGTCTCCGGCAGCGACTGCAAGATCGATCTCGGGCCGAAGAGCGCGGTGTTCACGATCGCCCCGGCGAGCAGCGACGACGACTACTGGTCCTCGAAGGACTGCCCCAGGGCCGCCGCGCACCAGCTGTACCGGGTCGCCGCCGGCAGCGACATCACCTACACGGTGAAGTGGGACCGCAAGCCGAGCGCCCCCGAGTGCGCCACGCCCCCGGCGGGTTCGGCCGGGGCGGGCACGTACCTGGTGGAAGCCAAGGCTCCGGGCTTTGCGAAGGCGCAGACGTCGTTCGTGCTCTCGGCCGACTAGGCCGGAGACGCCCGCAGACGGAACCGGGCCGACCAGGCCCGCGAACGCCCGAAGACGGAACCGGGCCGACCAGGGCCCGCAAACGGCCAAGGGCGATACCGGGCCGACCAGGCCCGCAAACGGCCAAGGGCGGTACCGGGCCGACCAGCGCCGCGAACGCCCGAGGGCGGTACCCCTTGCCGGGTACCGCCCTCAGCCGTTCCAGCCGGGTGTCTCGCGCGTCAGACGTACCGCTCCAGGATCGACGACTCCGCGAGCCGCGACAGCCCCTCGCGGACGCTGCGCGCCCGGGCCTCGCCCACGCCGTCGACCGTCTGCAGGTCGTCGACGCTCGCGGCGAGCAGCTTCTGCAGCCCGCCGAAGTGCTCGACCAGGCGGTCGATGATCGCGCCGGGGAGCCGGGGCACCTTCGCCAGGAGACGGAAGCCGCGCGGGGACACCGCCGAGTCCAGCGTCTCGGGCGCGCCGGTGTAGCCCAACGCCCGTGCCACCGTGGACATTTCGAGCAGCTCGGCGTGGGTGAGGGCGTCGAGTTCGGCGAGGGCCTGGTCGACCGTGCGGGAGCGCTTGGCCGTGGGCTCGGGGACGTAGTCCCGCACGACCAGCTCGCGCTCGGGTTCCACGCCCGCGATCAGCTCGTCCAGCTGGAGGGCCAGGAGACGGCCGTCCGTGCCGAGCTCCACCACGTACTCGGCGATCTCCGTGGCGATGCGGCGCACCATCTCCAGGCGCTGGGCGACCGCCGAGACGTCCCGGACGGTCACCAGGTCCTCGATCTCGAGCGCCGACAGCGTGCCCGCGACCTCGTCGAGGCGCAGCTTGTAGCGCTCCAGGGTGGCGAGCGCCTGGTTGGCGCGGGACAGGATCGCCGCTGAGTCCTCCAGGACGCGGCGCTGGCCGTCGACGTACAGGGCGATCAGCCGCATCGACTGGGACACCGAGACCACCGGGAAGCCGACCTGCTTGCTGACGCGGTCCGCGGTGCGGTGCCGGGTGCCGGTCTCCTCCGTCGGGATCGTCGGGTCCGGGACCAGCTGCACGCCCGCGCGCAGGATCTTCGACAGGTCCGAGGACAGCACGATGCCGCCGTCCAGCTTGCACAGCTCGCGCAGACGCGTCGCGGTGAACTCGACGTCCAGCACGAAACCGCCGCTGCACAGCGCCTCGACCGTCTTGTCGGAGCCCAGCACGATGAGACCGCCGGTGTTGCCGCGGAGCACGCGCTCCAGGCCGTCACGCAAGGCGGTGCCGGGTGCCACGGCGCTCAGAGAGGCGCGCATCAGGCCATCGGTACCGGCACTCCCACCGGACTTTCCGGGAGCTGATGCCCGGTCGTTGGCTGCCACTGCACTCCTCCGGTCGCAGGTTCTGGGCGCCCCCGTGTCGCGCGCTCGGTTCGCACGGACGGGCGAGACCAGGGCAAAGTCTACCGGCGACCCTCCTCGTCCTGTGGGGCCTCTCTGCGACGGGACCGGGGAAGGACCCGCAGGGCGTCCCCTATGTCCGCGACTTCCAGGACCTTCATGCCCGAGGGGATCTTGCCGGGGTCGCCCGGTACGAGCGCGTGCGTGAAGCCCAGACGGTGGGCTTCGGCCAGCCTGCGCTGCACGCCGGTGACCCGACGCACCTCGCCGGCGAGGCCCACTTCGCCGATCGCGACGAGGTTCTTCGGGAGAGGTGTGTCACTCGCCGCGCTCGCCAGGGCGAGGGCGACGGCCAGGTCCGCGGCGGGCTCGGTGAGCCTCACGCCGCCGACCGTCGCGGAGTAGATGTCCCTTTTGCCCAAGGCGCTGATCCGCCCGCGCTGTTCCAGCACCGCGAGCATCATCGAGACGCGGGAGGTCTCCAGGCCCGAGGTGGTGCGGCGCGGGGAGGGGATCTGCGAGTCGACCGTGAGCGCCTGGACCTCGGCGACCAGCGGGCGGCGGCCTTCGAGCGTGACGGTCAGGCAGGTGCCCGGGACCGGTTCGGCCCGGCGGGTCAGGAAGAGTCCGCTCGGGTCGGCGAGGCCCGTGATGCCCTCGTCGTGCAGCTCGAAGCAGCCGACCTCGTCGGTGGTGCCGTAGCGGTTCTTGACGCCCCGCACGAGCCGCAGGCGGGCGTGCCGGTCGCCCTCGAAGCTCAGGACGACGTCCACGAGGTGCTCCAGCAGGCGCGGGCCCGCGATGGCACCGTCCTTGGTGACGTGGCCCACCAGCAGGGTGGCCATGCCGCGCTCCTTGGAGGCCCGGATGAGGGCCCCCGCGACCTCCCGCACCTGGGCCATGCCGCCGGGCGCGCCGTCGATCTCGGGGGAGGCCACCGTCTGCACCGAGTCCATGATCAGCAGCGACGGCTTCACCGCGTCCAAGTGGCCCAGCACCGCGGCCAGATCCGTCTCGGCCGCCAGGTACAGGTGGTCGTCGATGGCGCCGATGCGGTCGGCGCGCAGCCGGACCTGGCTGGCCGACTCCTCGCCCGTGACGTACAGCGTGCGGTGCTCGTCGCTGGCGGACTTGGCCGCCACGTCGAGCAGGAGCGTCGACTTGCCGACGCCCGGTTCGCCCGCGACCAGCACCACCGCGCCGGGGACCAGCCCGCCGCCGAGCACGCGGTCCAGCTCGGGAACGCCGGTGGGGCGGGCGGTGGCCTGGCGGCCGTCCACCTGGCCGATGGGCAGGGCGGAGGTGGTGACCCGGCCCGGTGTCGTCGTACGCACCGCGGGCGCGCCGTACTCCTCGACCGTCCCCCAGGCCTGGCACTCGGGGCAGCGGCCGAGCCACTTCGCCGTCTGCCAGCCGCACTCCGTGCAGCGGTAGGACGGACGGTCCTTGGTGGTCTTCGTACGGGCAGCCATGGACGAAACCGTAGCCGCAGGCACTGACATCGCCGGGACCGCCCGACCGCGGCCACCTGCGCGCCAGGGCCCCGCCACCCCGCGCCAGCCGCGGAGCCACCGGTTCATGTCCCCGATTGAGGGATCGTTTCACCCGTACGGATTAAATGTGCTCAAGCCGCCTGAAGGTGCCACTCTCGGCCCCCTACGGTCGCCGAATGATGAGCAGTACTCCGGAGATCTCGACCCGCTCGACCCGCACGGCCGGCGCACATCGGGCGCACCGGGAAGCGCGCGACCGTGGGGCGGCGCGCACGCTGGCGCAGCGGCCGCCCGCGCGCTACGAGCCGTACCTGGACGGCCTGTTCACCTACTGCCTGTCCGTGCTGTGCGACCACGAGGCCGCGACCGCCGCCCTGGGCGAGGTCCTCGCACTCGCCGAACGCCGCGGCCGGCACGTCCCCGAGGCCCCCGCGGACCGCAGGGCCTGGCTGTACGCGCTGGCCCGCTGGGCGTGCCTGCGCAAGCTGGCCGAGGCCAAGCAGAAACGTCTGAGCAGCCATGCCGCGGGCCGCACCGATCGGCAGCGCGCCGACCGTCCGGCCGCCCCGGCCCTCTCCGAGGAGGTCCAGGAGCGGCGCCGTCGCGAACTGGCCCTGCTGGCCTGGCCGGAGGCCGCCGGCACCACCCCGGAGCAGCGGGAGGCGCTCGAACTGGCCGTGCGCCACCACCTGGCCGCCCAGGAGGTCGCCGCCGTCCTCGGCATGGACCTGGCCGCCACCCGCGATCTGCTCGCCTCCGCCGCCTGCGAGGTGGAACGCACGCGTGCGGCCCTCGCCGTGGTCGAGACCGGGGCGTGTCCGAGCGTCGCGCACCTCGCCGGCGACGACCGGCTCGTGCTCGGCACGGCCCTGCGCCGCGAACTCGTCCGGCACGTCGACGACTGCCCGCGCTGCCGCCGCACCGCCGAGCGCGCCATCCCCGGCCGCTGGCCCGGCACCAGCGTCACGCCGGCCGAACTGCCCGTCCTGCCGGCGCCCCGCGCGGCCCTGCACGTCGCCATGTCCCACCACCCGCGCGCGCGGAACGCCGCGCCCCGCTTCGACCGGCGCGGCTTCCCGATGGACCCCAAGGACCATGCCGCCCGAAGAGACCGCTTCCGCGCCCGTGCCGTCACCACGACCGTCGTCGCCACCGTCGTGGCCGCTCCCGTGCTGGCCCTGTGGGCCGCCTACCGGGGCACCCCGATCGGCGAGGGCCACGACGGCCGCTCGGCCTCCGCGCGCGAGGCGGACGACCCGTTCGGCCTGGACGGCGAGATGGCGGGCGGCGGCTACGAGAACACGGGCAACGCGAGCACGCGCCCCGGACCCCGCTTCGGCAAGGACGGCAAGGCCGACGTCTCCGTGGAGGTCATCGGCGTCGCCGGCGCCGGCCGCAAGAGCGCCCTGGAGGTCACGGCCGACAACAGCGGTGACACGACCCTCGTCACCCTGACCGCCACCGGCCCGGCCCCCGTCCGCTGGTCCGCGTCCACGGGCTCCCACTGGCTCTACCTCAGCCAGTCCTCGGGAACGCTCCGGCCCGGCGAGTCGTTGACGATCAAGGTGTACGTCGACCACCTGCGGGAGCCCGCCGGCCCCTGGCACGCGCAGGTGGCGGTCGCCCCGGTGGGCGCCGTCGTCCACATCGAGGGCTACGGCACCGCGCCCAGCCCCACCGGCCCCGGCCCCCGGCCCAGCGGTCCCGGCGAGCCGACCCCGACGCAGCCCGACCCGACGCCCACGACCTCCGCCCCGGACCCGGATCCGACACCGACCACCCCGCCGCCGTCGACCGACCCGGATCCCACGCCCACGCCGACGGACCCGGCCCCGACCGATCCGACGGGCTCGACGCCTCCGCCCTCGGACAGCGGCGACCCGAGCCCGGTCACGTCGTAGTCGGCTCCTCAGGCCACCGGATCCGCCGGATGCGGCGCCAGCAGCGGCAACTGCGAGGCCAGCCGCTCCTCGCACAGCTCGACCAGCCGGTCGTAGCCGGCCTTGCCCATCAGCTCGATCAGCTCCGGCCGGTAGGACACGTACACGGGATCGCCCGCGCCGTGCGCGGAGGTCGCCGACGTGCACCACCAGTGCAGGTCGTGGCCGCCCGGGCCCCAGCCCCGGCGGTCGTACTCACCGATCGACACCTGCAGGACGCGCGTGTCGTCGGGCCGGTCGATCCACTCGTACGTCCGCCGCACCGGAAGCTGCCAGCACACGTCCGGCTTGGTCTCCAGCGGCTCGCGGCCCTCCTTCAGGGCGAGGATGTGCAGCGAACAGCCCATGCCGCCCTTGAAGCCGGGGCGGTTCTGGAAGATGCACGAGCCCTGGAAGGGCCGCGTCTGCCGCTCGCCGTCCTCGTCCTCGGAGACCCAGCCGTCCCGCGTGCCCTCGGCATGGTGCTGCCAGATGTCCGGCGTGAGCCTGGCCACATGCCCGGCGACGCGCTTCTCGTCGTCCTCGTCGGAGAAGTGGGCACCCAACGTGCAGCACCCGTCGTCGGCGCGGCCCGCCTGGATGCCCTGGCAGCCGCTGCCGAAGATGCAGTTCCAGCGAGAGGTCAGCCATGTCAGATCGCAGCGGAACACCTGCTCGTCGTCCGCCGGATCAGGAAACTCCACCCACGCGCGAGCGAAGTCGAGGCCCTTCTCGTCGGGTTCCACGACGCCCGGTGATTTGTCGCGCTTCGCCTTTTTCGTCTTTGGCACGCCTCCAGGGTACGGGCCTCTTACCCCCACCGAGGACGGCGGACGCCCCGGCGGGCAGTAGCGTTCCGTACATGAGACTCGGTGTCCTCGACGTGGGATCGAACACGGTGCATCTGCTCGTGGTGGACGCGCACCCCGGCGCGTGCCCGCTGCCCGCGCACTCGCACAAGGCGGAACTGCGCCTCGCCCAGCTCCTCGACGACGACGGCGCGATCGGCCCCCACGGCGTCGACCGGCTGGTCTCGGTCATCAAGGAGGCGCTCCAGGCCGCCGAGGACAAGGGCGTCGAGGAGGTCCTCCCGTTCGCGACCTCCGCCGTACGGGAGGCCCGTAACGCCGATGACGTCCTCGAACGCGTGCGCGCCGAGACCGGCGTCGAGCTCCAGGTCCTCACCGGCTCCGAGGAGGCCCGGCTGACCTTCCTCGCCGCCCGCCGCTGGTTCGGCTGGTCGGCCGGGAAGCTGCTGGTCCTGGACATCGGCGGCGGTTCCCTGGAGATCGCCTACGGCATGGACGAGGAGCCCGACGCGGCCGCCTCCCTGCCGCTGGGCGCCGGCCGCCTCACCGCCGGCTGGCTGCCCGGTGACCCGCCCGGCCCGGACGAGGTCCGCGCCCTGCGCCGCCACGTGCGGACCGAGATCGCCCGCACGGTCGGAGAGTTCAGCCGCCTCGGCACCCCCGACCACGTCGTCGCCACGTCGAAGACCTTCAAGCAGCTGGCCCGCATCGCCGGCGCCGCCCGCTCCGCCGAGGGCCTGTACGTCCAGCGCGAACTCAAGCGGGAGTCCCTGGAGGAATGGGTCCCGAGGCTGGCCGGCATGACGGAGGCGGAGCGGGCCGAGCTGCCCGGAGTCTCCGAGGGCAGAGCGGGCCAGCTGCTGGCGGGCGCCCTGGTGGCCGAGGCCGCGCTGGACCTGTTCGGCGTGGAGCGCGTCGAGATATGCCCCTGGGCGCTGCGGGAGGGCGTGATCCTGCGTCGCCTGGATCACATGGAGTCCCTGTAGGGGCCCGCCCGCCTATGGCAAACACCACAACGGCCAAGAGGCCCCCCACCCCACCCCGACCACACCCCGTAATCTGTCCTGCATGGCAGAGCCAGCCGTAAAGATCCCGGACGCGAAGGTCGCCCTGTCGACGGCCTCGGTCTACCCGGAGTCGACGGCCACGGCCTTCGAGATCGCCGCGCGCCTCGGCTACGACGGAGTCGAGGTCATGGTCTGGACCGACCCGGTCAGCCAGGACATCGAGGCCCTGCGCAGACTCAGCGACTACCACCGGATCCCGATCCTGGCCGTGCACGCCCCCTGCCTGCTCATCACGCAGCGCGTGTGGTCCACCGACCCGTGGACCAAGCTCCAGAGGGCCCGCGCCGCGGCCGAGAAGCTCGACGCGAGCACGGTCGTCGTCCACCCCCCGTTCCGCTGGCAGCGCCAGTACGCCCGGGACTTCGTCGCCGGCATCTGGCGCATGGCGAACGAGACGGACGTACGGTTCGCCGTCGAGAACATGTACCCCTGGCGCTACCGCGACCGCGAGATGCTCGCGTACGCCCCCGACTGGGACGTGACGAAGGACGACTACCGGCACTTCACGATCGACCTCAGCCACACGGCGACGGCCCGCTCCGACGCGCTGGACATGGTCGACCGCATGGGGGACCGCCTCGGCCACGTCCACCTCGCCGACGGCCGGGGCTCGGCCAAGGACGAGCACCTGGTGCCCGGCCGCGGCACGCAGCCCTGCGCCGAGGTGCTGGAGCGGCTCGCCCTGACCGGCTTCGACGGGCATGTCGTCATCGAGGTCAACACCCGCCGCGCCATGTCGAGCGCGGAGCGCGAGGCCGACCTGGCGGAGGCCCTGGCCTTCACCCGTCTGCACCTGGCCTCGGCCGTGAAGGTGCCGAGGCGATGACCGACCGGCCCCCGGCGGACGGCGGGTCCGGCACCACCGCCCGCCGCCGTGGCCGCCCCCCGCGCACGGAGGCGGCGGACACCCGCGACCGCATCCTGACCGCCGCCCGCGACGAGTTCTCCGAGCGCGGCTACGAGAAGACGTCCGTCCGCGGCATCGCCAAGTCCGCCGGGGTCGACTCGGCCCTCGTGCACCACTACTTCGGCACGAAGGAGCAGGTCTTCGAGGCGGCGATCACCCAGTCCTTCGGACCCGCCCTGCAAGCACCGAAGGCGATCGAGGAGGGTCCGCTCGACGGGGTGGGGGAGCGCCTGGCCCGCTTCTTCTTCGGCATCTGGGAGAACCCGGCGACCCGCGCGCCCCTGCTCGCCATCGTCCGGTCCGCCGTCACCAACGAGACCGCGGCCGCCGTCTTCCGGCGGATCATCGCCACCCAGGTGCTGCGCCGCATCGCCGTGCGCCTGGAGCTGCCGGACGCCGAGCTGCGGGCCGAGCTCGCCGCCGCCCAGCTCGTGGGCACCGCGATTCTGCGGTACGTCATCAAGATCGAGCCCTTGGCCTCGGCGGACCCGGAGCAGATCATCGCCAGGCTCGCGCCCGTAGTACAGGGACACCTGACCGATCCGTAAGGCGTGCGGGTGCCGTCGTCCGAGACAGTCATCCCGCATTTCGGACACACCGTCCCGCCCACTGGATGACCGGCGTACGCTCGACAGCAGTCAGAAATCTCCGAACCTCTGACGCCGTCTCTGAAGGAGCGAGCGACGATGCCCGAGCTGAGGTCCCGCACAGTCACCCACGGCCGCAACATGGCGGGCGCCCGCGCCCTTATGCGCGCCTCCGGTGTACCGGGTGCGGACATCGGCCGCAAGCCGATCATCGCGGTCGCCAACAGCTTCACCGAGTTCGTGCCCGGCCACACGCACCTGGCGCCGGTCGGCCGGATCGTCAGCGAGGCGGTCGTCGCCGCCGGCGGCATCCCGCGCGAGTTCAACACGATCGCCGTCGACGACGGCATCGCCATGGGCCACGGCGGCATGCTCTACTCCCTGCCCTCCCGCGACCTGATCGCGGACAGCGTGGAGTACATGGTGGAGGCGCACTGCGCCGACGCCCTGATCTGCATCTCCAACTGCGACAAGATCACCCCGGGCATGCTGAACGCCGCCCTGCGGCTGAACATCCCGACGGTCTTCGTCTCCGGCGGCCCCATGGAGTCCGGGCGCGCCACCCTGGTCGACGGCACGGTCCGCACCCTCGACCTGGTCGACGCGATCTCCGACGCGGTGAACGACAAGATCTCGGACGAGGACATCCTCCGCATCGAGGAGAACGCCTGTCCGACCTGCGGTTCCTGTTCCGGCATGTTCACCGCCAACTCGATGAACTGCCTGACCGAGGCCATCGGCCTCTCCCTCCCGGGCAACGGCTCGGTCCTCGCCACGCACACGGCCCGCAAACAGCTGTACGTCGACGCGGCGAACACGGTCATGGACATCACCCGCCGCTACTACGAGCAGGACGACGAGACGGTCCTGCCCCGCAGCGTGGGGTCCGTCGCGGCCTTCGAGAACGCCATGGCCCTCGACATCGCCATGGGCGGCTCCACCAACACGATCCTGCACCTGCTGGCCGCCGCGCAGGAGGCGGGCGTCCCCTTCGGCCTCGACGAGATCAACGCGGTCTCGCGCCGCGTGCCGTGCCTGGCCAAGGTCGCCCCGAACGTCGCCAAGGACCGCACGTACTACATGGAGGACGTGCACCGCGCCGGCGGCATCCCCGCCCTGCTCGGCGAGCTGCACCGGGCCGGCCTGCTCAACGAGGACGTGCACTCCGTGCACAGCCCGTCCCTGGGCGACTGGCTGAAAACCTGGGACGTGCGCGGCGGCTCCCCGTCCGCGAAGGCGGTCGAGCTGTGGCACGCGGCCCCCGGCTGCGTCCGCTCCGCCGAGGCCTTCTCCCAGTCCGAGCGCTGGGAGGCCCTGGACGAGGACGCCGAGGGCGGCTGCATCCGCTCCGCCGAGCACGCCTACTCCAAGGACGGCGGCCTCGCGGTCCTCAAGGGCAACCTGGCCGTGGACGGCTGCGTCGTGAAGACGGCCGGCGTCGACGAGTCCATCTGGACCTTCGAGGGCCCGGCGGTCGTCTGCGAGTCGCAGGAGGAGGCCGTCCAGAAGATCCTCACCCAGCAGGTCAAGGACGGCGACGTGGTCGTCATCCGCTACGAGGGCCCCAAGGGCGGCCCCGGCATGCAGGAGATGCTCTACCCGACCTCGTACCTGAAGGGCCGCGGCCTCGGGAAGACCTGCGCGCTGGTCACGGACGGCCGCTTCTCCGGCGGCACCTCCGGCCTCTCCATCGGCCACGCCTCGCCCGAGGCGGCCGCGGGCGGCACCATCGCCCTGGTCGAGGACGGCGACCGCGTCCGCATCGACATCCCCAACCGTTCCATCGAGCTGCTGGTGGACGACGCCGAGCTGGCCCGCCGCGAGCAGGCGCTGAACGGCGTGTACGCCCCGAAGAACCGCGACCGCAAGGTCTCGGCGGCGCTGCGCGCCTATGCGGCGATGGCGACCAGCGCGGACAAGGGCGCGGTGCGGGACGTGTCGAAGCTGGGCTGACCTTTCTCGCACCGAGGGCCGTCTTCCGCGTGCCGGGGGCGGCCCTCGCGCATGCCCGCCGGCTACCAGGCCGCCGGAGCCGATGCCCGTCGGCTACCAGGCCGCCGGATCGCGCCCGTTCACGGCGAAGACGGTCCCGTCCGGCGCACTGCCGTAGACCCGGTCGCCCACGACCACGGGCTCGGGCAGCGCGGCCGGGATCCGGTCCGACCGGTCGCCCAGCAGGGGGGACGTCTGCCCGGCGAGCTTCCCGCGCCGCGCGTCGACGGCGAGCAGCCGCCCGTCCGACGCGGCCACGTACACGTACCGGTCACCGGCGACCGGCGTGGACCCCCGCATCGTTCCCGTCTCCAGACTCCACATCTGCTCACGCGCCTCGAGATCGACGGCCACCATCGATCCCCCGGTCCCCATGAGGTAGGCCAGGTTCCCGCGCACGGCGCCATGGGCCTGCTGGAGGGGAGCGGTGAGGGGCACCCGGCGGGTCTCACCCGTCTTCGGGGTGTAGCGGACCACGCCCCGCGCATCGCCGTGCACCGCGTCGACGGACAGGAGGAACACCGAGCCGTCCGACGCGCCGAAGGGCTTCAGCGTCCCGTCGAGCCGGACGTCCGAGCGCACGTCACCCGTCCGCGGGTCCACCACAGTGAGCCGGGTGCGCTTCCCGTCCCCCGACGCGCTGATGGCGTACGCCGACGGGTCACCGGTGAACGTGGCGACGTACGGCACCTCATGGCCGGGGATCCGGGTGCTCCACCGCGAGTCGCCCGAGGCGCCGTCCACGCCGGTGACCTTCCCGTCGGCACCCGTGACCAGGAGCATGCCGCCGGCGTACACCGCACTGCCGGCCTCGGGTGTGACCCGCTGCCAGCGCACTTTGCCCGAGGCCGGATCGAGCGCCTCCAGACGACGCCCTTGGTCCGGCGAGGGCTGGACGAGTCCACCCGCCAGCACCGGCGACTCCTTCCGGGGTCCCTTGCCGACAGGGTGCCGCCACAACAGGTGTCCGTCGGACGGATCCAGGGCGAAGACCAGTCCGGACGTGGCGCAGAGCAGCCGTCCTGCCCCGTGGGAGCACAGGGGTGCGCTGTCCCCGGCAGCCGGGGTCGTCTGCCACCCGCTGAACGCGGCCGATGTGGTCCGCGGGGAGGCGGGCTGCGGTGAGCCACCGTCACCGTCGAGCAACGGGAGCGAGGCCAGAGCACCGACAACGGCCAGGCCGAACGCCCCGGCTCCGAGGAGCGTCCGCCTGCCGAGCCGCAGCCTTCTGCCACGACCGGCTTTCACCGCATGACCGGACTCCACGGCACGGGCGGCTTCCACCGCACGGACGGGTTTCCCGGCGGGTTGCCACGAACCTTCGGTGTCCCCGGTCCGCTGAGCCGGTATGAACGTCTGCGTGTCGTACGAAGCCGCGACGGATCGCAGCTCCCGCATCAACTCGTCCGGCGTCGGCCGCTCCTCCGGCTCCTTCGCCAGACACCGCAGCACCAGCGGCGCGACCTCGTCCGGCACACCGGTCAGGTCGGGCTCGTCGTGCACCACCTGGTAGGCGACGATGTACGGGCTGTCGGAGTCGAACGGCCCCCGGCCTGTGGCCGCGTGCACCATCACCGACCCGAGCGCGAAAATGTCGGCGGCCGGCCCCACCTCGCGCGGTCGCCGGAACTGCTCGGGCGCCATGAAGGGCGGCGTACCGATCAACCTCCCGGTCTCGGTGCGCAGTTCGCTGTCCATCGGCCGGGAGATGCCGAAGTCGATGACCTTCGGTCCGTCGTCGGCGAGCAGGACGTTGCTCGGTTTCAGATCCCTGTGGACGACCCCGGCACGATGGATGTCACGCAGCGCCTCGGCCAACCCCGCCATCAGGCGCCGCAACTGGGCCGGTTCCATGGGGCCGTTCCGCTTGACCTGGTCGGACAAGGTCGGTCCCGGGATGAACAGCGTCGCCATCCAAGGCCGTTCGCTGTCCGGGTCAGCATCGACGACGGGTGCCGTGAAGGCACCGCTCACCTTCCGCGCCGCCGCCACCTCCTGCCGGAAACGCCCCCTGAAGTCGGGGTCCTTGGCGAACTGGGCGTGTACGACCTTCACCGCGAGCTTCATCCCGGAGGCGCTCCGGGCCATATGCACGACACCCATGCCGCCCGAGCCCAGACAGGACTCCAGACGGTAGTGACCGGCGTATTCGGGAAGTTCCGCTTCCGCGCCCGCTCCGGCGTTCCGCTGTGGCGCCATGGGACCACCCCCGTGCTGTTCGTCCGCGCGCGCGACGCACGGAGCCTAGTCGAAGACTCGTACGGGACAGAGGCGGCTTGCTAGCCTCCACGCACGAGTTGCGCACACGTGTTTCATGGCGTGACTCGGGGGAATCAACGACACCCCATGGCAGCCATGGGGTTCAACGGGGGAGAAACGCATGTCTGTCGACCATGTCGAGGAACTCGAAGGCAGAGGCGAGGGGGAAGCCGTCACCATGGCGGCATCGGCCCTGCGCTCGTACGCCGTCGCCCCGGGCGTCCGCCTGAACGTCCGCAGCGGACCCGGCACCGGCTACGCCCTGGTCCGCGTCCTGCCCGAGGGAGCCAGGGTCACCATCTTCTGCCAGCGCCCCGGCACCACGGTGGCGGGTCCGTACGGCACCACGAACATCTGGGACAACATCGATGACGGCGAGTACGTCTCGGACGCCTATGTGCAGACCGGCAGCGACGGCTACGTCCGCCCGCGCTGCTCCTGATCCGCCTCTCACTACGCCGGGACCACTCATGCGACCCGACCGGACTGTTCGACTGGAAGTCCTTGGCTGTCGGTGTGGTCACCACTGCTGCTGTGGGCGCAGCCGTGGGCCCGGGACCACCGTCACCGGCACGTACGGCACGTCGAACATCTGGGACAACATCAGCAACGGTGAGTTCGTCGCGGACGCTTACGTCAAGACGGGCAGCGACGGCTACGTCGCCTCCCGCTGCGGCTAGCCCGCACGGAGCCCGCGGTCCGGCAAGGGTCATAATCGACCCGTGAGTGCAGACGACAGCACCCCTGTCACCCCCGCGGGCTCCGCGGCCGAGGCCCTCGGCCCCCGACCAGAGCCCCTGCGCTTCTTCGGCACGACCTGGCTGAACCACGACAACGGCTACACCGCACGCCGCATCGCGGTCGCCGCCGGCTCCCTCGCCACCGCCGTCGCCTCCTGCCTCGTCCTGCGTCTCGCCTACCAGGGCCTCCAGATCGCCGCGATCGGCGATTTCGTCACGCTCCTCATGGTCGTGATGTTCGCGATCTGCAGCGCGCTGGCCTTCCGCCACACCTGGGACGGCTTCACCCGCCGCCCCGACCCCGACCGCCAGGCCTCCCTCCGCGGCCTCCTGACCGTCGGTTTCGTCGGATCCCTCCTCGCCTACTTCTTCCGCTCCCTCACCGAGGCCCCCGGAGAGAAGCTCCACCGCGAGGAGTACGAAGAGGCCCGCAAGCAGTACGAGAAGCGCACGACCCGCCGCTCGGGCAACCCGAGGAACCGCCGCCGGCCCTAGGTGTACTGACCCGCAGGGTTGTCGACGCGGGTTGAGGGGCCGGCCGCCTAGTGCGCCGCCACGATGCGCTCGACCGCGGCCGTAACCAGTTCCTCGCGCTCCGCCTCCGTGAAGACGTCCGGCAGCGTGAGCTGTTCGACGATCAGCCAGTTCAGGGTCAGCATGAGCAGTTTGACGGCCATGGCGTCGCCGGGGAGGCCGGAGGCTTCGTGGTAGGAGACGTTGGCGTCGACGTCGGCGCGGACCCGCTCGGTGAGGACCTTGCGCAGTTCGGGGCGGCGGGTGGCCTCCAGGCGCAGTTCGAGGAGGGCGAGGTAGCCGGTGCGGAAAGCGGCGACGCGGCCGACCAGTTCCCGCATCAGCACGGCGTAGGTCTCCCGGTCGCGGCCGGCCGCCTGCTGGCGCGCGATCGTCGCGTCGTCGGGCTGGAGCCGCTCGTAGACACGGGCGCCGGCCTGGGTGAGCAGGTCGTCCCGGCTGGCGAAGTAGTTGGACGCGGTCCCGGCCGGTACGGCGGCCTCGGCGTCCACCGCCCGGAACGTCAGACCCCGTGCGCCCTCCCTGGCCAGTACTTCGATCGCCGCATCGACGAGGGCGGCGCGCCGCTGGTCGTTCCGTCTCACCATTGACACCACTCCAGGTGTAGTACTAACTTCCAAACCACTTCAAGGAGAGTACTACGAATGGAGTTATCAAAGATGCGAAAGCTCGTGTACTACATCGCGGTCACCCTCGACGGCCGCATCGCCGGACCCCGCGGCGAGTACGACTTCTTCCCTGCCGGTGACGAACAGCAGAGCGCCGCCTACAGCGCCTGGGTCAACTCCCTGTACCCCGAGACCGTCCCGACCGCCTACCGCGCCGCCGTCGGCCTCGCCGACGCACCCAACCGGTATTTCGACCCCGTCGTCATGGGCCTCGGCACCTACCGCGACCCCCTCGACAGGGGGATGACCAGCCCCTACGCGCACCTGCGCCAGTACGTGGTCTCCAGCACGCTCGCGCCCGACGTCGACCCGGCCGTCACCGTCGTTCCGGGCGACCCGCTCGCCCTCGTCCGCGAACTCAAGCGGGAGGAGAACACCGGGCTGAACGTCTGGCTCTGCGGCGGCGGCAAGCTCGCCGGTGCCCTCCTGCCCGAGATCGACGAACTGGTCATCAAGCACTACCCGGTGGTCGCCGGCGCCGGGATCCCTGCCTTCGACGGAGCCTTCGACCCCACCGTCTTCGACGTCGCCGAGCGCACCGCCTTCCCCAGCGGCGTCACCCTCACCCGCCTCACCACCCCCCGCTAGGGCCTGCGGGCCAACCCCCTGCCCCGCACGAAGAGCGCCGCCGGCCACCGCACTTCAGCATCCGCCGGTCTCACCGAAAACTCACCGCACCGCACCCCACCCCCGGCCACCATGGCCCTATGACCACACCTCCCTCCACCGACCACCCCATCGGAGCCGACCGCACCCCCGAACCTCCCGCCGAGCCCTCCCGAACCGCCCGAGCCCACTCCTTCAACGCCGCCGCGGCCCAATACGCGGCCAACCGCCCCTCCTACCCCCCGGCCCTCTTCGACGCGATAGAAGACCTGACCGGCCGGCCCCTCACCGGCGCCCGCGCCGCAGACATCGGCGCCGGCACCGGCATCGCCACCGCCCTCCTCCACGCACGGGGGGCGAACGTCATCGCCGTGGAGCCCGGCGACGGCATGGCGGCCCAGTTCCGCCGCGCCCTCCCCGGCATCCCGATCATCCGCGGCACAGGAGACGACCTCCCCCTCACCGACGCCTCCGTCGACCTCATCACCTACGCCCAGGCCTGGCACTGGACCGACCCCGCCCGCGCCGTCCCGGAGGCCCTGCGCGTCCTGCGCCCCGGCGGCGCCCTCGCCCTCTGGTGGAACACCGACGCCCTCGACGTCCCCTGGATCGCCGAGGCCGCCGCCCGCACCGAACGCCACTTCGGCATCGACGTCTCCGCCGAGAAGCGCAACGTCAACGCCCGCGCCGCCGACCCCACCGGCCGCCTCGACTTCACCCACCGCACCGTCCGCTGGAGCCGCCGCGTCCCGGTCGACACCCACCTGGCCAACATCGGCAGCCACTCGGTCTTCCTCGTGCACGGCGCGGAACACACCGCGGCGTTCCTGGCCGAGGAGCGCGAGCACCTCCTCCGGACCTTCCCGGACGGGTTCGTGGAGGAGGTCTACGAGGTCGTCCTCCTCCTCGCCAAGTCCCCGGCCTGACGCGCACCCGCTTGACGCCTCCCACCCCCGGGAGCATTATTCATCGCATGATGAATAATGCTCCCGGTTCGCCGCGCCCAGGTCCGGCAGCCGTCCCGGGCCAGTCCCCGGACCCGGACACCACTGCCGTCCACGCCGAGAACCTCACCGTCGTCCGCGGCCCCCGCACGGTCCTGCGCAACCTCCGCTTCACCGTCCCCCGCGGCCAGATCACCGGCCTCCTCGGCCCCTCCGGCTGCGGCAAGTCGACCCTCATGCGCGCCCTGGTCGGCACCCAGGCCAAGGTCACCGGCACCCTCGACGTCCTCGGCCACCCCGCCGGCCACCCCACCCTGCGCACCCGCATCGGCTACGTCACCCAGGCCCCGTCCGTCTACGACGACCTGACCGTCCGCCAGAACCTCGACTACTTCGCCGCGATCCTCGACCCCGGCCGCGCCGCAGCCGACCGCCGCGACGAGAACGTCACCCGCGCGATAGCCGACGTCGACCTCACCACCCACGCCGACGCTCTCGCCGGCAACCTCTCCGGCGGCCAGCGCAGCCGCGTCTCCCTCGCCGTCGCCCTCCTCGGCGCCCCCGAACTCCTGGTCCTCGACGAACCGACCGTCGGCCTCGACCCGGTCCTGCGCCGCGACCTGTGGAACCTCTTCCACGACATCGCGCCCGGCTGCGGCGCCACCCTCCTCGTCTCCTCTCACGTCATGGACGAGGCCGAGCGCTGCCACCGCCTCCTCCTCATGCGCGAGGGCGAACTCCTCGCCGACGACACCCCCGACACCCTGCGCGCCCGCACCGGCGCCGACACGGTCGAGGAGGCCTTCCTGCACCTCGTGGACGCGGCAAAAGCAGCGGCCCGCACCAAGGAGACGACCCGATGACCACCACCCCGACCAGGACGATCACCCCACCGAGGGCCCTGAACGCCTCCCGCACCACCGCCACCGCGGCCCGGGTCCTGCGCCAGCTCACCCACGACCCCCGCACCATCGCACTGATGATCCTCGTCCCCTGCGTGATGCTGTTCCTGCTGCGCTACGTCTTCGACGGCAGCCCGCGCACCTTCGACAACATCGGCGCGTCCCTCCTCGGGATCTTCCCGCTGATCACGATGTTCCTGGTGACCTCCATCGCCACCCTGCGCGAACGCACCTCGGGCACCCTCGAACGCCTCCTCGCCATGCCCCTCGGCAAGGGCGACCTCATCGCCGGCTACGCCCTCGCCTTCGGCACCCTCGCGATCATCCAGTCCGCCCTGGCCACGGCCCTCGCGGTCTGGTTCCTCGGCCTCGACGTCACCGGCAGCCCCTGGCTCCTCCTCCTGGTGGCCCTCCTCGACGCCCTCCTCGGCACGGCCCTCGGCCTCTTCGTGTCGGCCTTCGCGGCCTCGGAATTCCAGGCGGTCCAGTTCATGCCGGCGGCGATCTTCCCCCAGCTGCTCCTGTGCGGCCTGTTCACCCCGCGCGACGACATGCACCCGGCCTTGGAGGCCATCTCCGATGTCCTCCCCATGTCCTACGCCGTCGACGGCATGAACGAGGTCCTCCGCCACACGGACATGACCGCCGCGTTCGTCCGCGACGCCCTGATCGTCGCGGGCTGCGCACTCCTGGTCCTGACCCTGGGCGCAGCGACCCTCAGGCGCCGGACGGCGTAGACCACCCGGCGAAGGCGCCGGCATTCCGCCCACCGGACATCACCCCCGCCCGCCACCCCCGAGTGCGAGGATGAACCCGGACGACGCGCAACCCCCGGAGGGCACCTCAGCCATGACCCAGAAAGTCGCAGTCCTCGGCACCGGCAAGATCGGCGAAGCCCTGCTCAGCGGAATGATCCGCGCCGGCTGGACCCCGTCCGACCTCCTGGTCACCGCCCGCCGCCAGGAACGAGCCGAGGAACTCCGCACCCGCTACGGCGTCACCCCGGTCAGCAATCCCGAGGCCGCCAAGACCGCCGACACCCTGATCCTCACGGTCAAACCGCAGGACATGGGCACCCTCCTCGACGAGCTGGCCCCCCACGTCCCCGCCGACCGCCTGGTCATCAGCGGCGCCGCCGGCATCCCCACGGCCTACTTCGAGGAGCGTCTCGCCCCCGACACCCCGGTCGTCCGCGTCATGACGAACACCCCCGCCCTGGTCGACGAGGCGATGTCCGTCATCTCCGCCGGCACCCACGCCACCGCCGACCACCTCGCCCACACCGAGGAGATCTTCGGCGCCGTCGGCAAGACCCTCCGCGTCCCCGAGTCCCAGCAGGACGCCTGCACCGCCCTCTCCGGCTCCGGCCCGGCCTACTTCTTCTACCTGGTCGAAGCCATGACCGACGCCGGCATCCTCCTCGGCCTGCCCCGCGACAAGGCCCACGACCTGATCGTCCAGTCCGCCATCGGCGCCGCGACGATGCTCCGCGACAGCGGCGAACACCCGGTCAAGCTCCGCGAGAACGTCACGTCGCCGGCCGGCACGACGATCAACGCCATCCGCGAACTCGAGAACCACGGCGTACGGGCCGCCCTCATCGCCGCCCTCGAAGCCGCCCGCGACCGCAGCCGCGCCCTGGCCTCCGGCAACAACAGCTGACCACCGGGGGCGGGCCCGTCACCCGCCCCCGCAGCCGCGTCACCTCACACCGCCGCCACGGCCCCGGCACCGGTCGCCGCCTCCGCCACGGCCGGCAACAGCCCGATCGCCCGATACGCGGCATCCACCGTCGGCCGGGCCATCCCCCGGGCCCGCTCCGCACCGGTTCGCAGCACCCCTTCCACATAGCCGGGATCCGCGCACAACTCCTTGTGCCTCTCCTGCAACGGCCGGAGCACCTCGACCACCGCCTCGGCCGTGTCCTTCTTCAAGGCGCCGTACGACGTGTACCCAGCACTCAAGGCCCCGGGTTCGCCACCCGTGCACGCCGCGAGGATCTCCAGCAGGTTGGCGAGCCCCGGCCGGGCCTCCCGGTCGTACACGACCTCCCGCCCGCTGTCGGTCACCGCCCGCATGACCTTCTTGCGCACCACGTCCGGCTCGTCCAGCAGATAGACGATCCCCGGCCCGACGTCGTCGCTCTTGCCCATCTTCGACGCCGGATCCTGCAGGTTCATCACCCGCGCCGCCACCCCCGGCCGCGTGGCCCGCGGCACCACGAACGTGTGCCCGTACCGCTGGTTGAACCGCACCGCCAGATCCCGCGTCAGCTCCACGTGCTGCACCTGGTCGTCCCCCACCGGCACCTCGTCGGCCCCGTACGCCAGGATGTCCGCCGCCATCAGCACCGGATACGTCAGCAACGACAGCCGCACACTCCCGCCCCGCCGCTGCTCCCGCGCGGCCTTCTCCTTGTACTGGATCATTCGCCGCATCTCCCCGTCGGTGGCCACGCACTCCAGCACGTAGGACAGCCGGGCGTGCTCGTCCACATGGCTCTGCACGAACACCGTGCAGAGCTCCGGATCGAGCCCGGAGGCCAGCAGCAGCGTCGCCGACTGCCGGCTCAGCCTGCGCACCCGCGCGGGATCGTGGTCCACGGTCAGGGCGTGCAGATCGACGACGCAGAACAAGGCGTCCGCCTCGTGCTGGTCGACCTCGGCCCACCGCCGCATGGCCCCCAGGTAGTTCCCCAGCGTCAGATGCCCCGTCGGCTTGACCCCGCTGAAGACCCGTGTCATCTCTCCTCCACCTCCTGGTCGGGACCGCCGCTCCGGGCGGCCGCCCCTCCGTGGTTCCGGGAGGGAGAAACGAAAACGGCCGCCGAAGCGGCGGCCGTAGAGTGCATACGTGAGGACGGCCGCCGTCAGGCGGCCCACCACAGCTGGGTGCACGTACGCGTCGTCATGCGGCCCACAGTACGCCCCCGAAGTGCCGTCCGCCCTTGAGTTGACACGCCCAGACCCGGATCCGTAGTGTTCTCCGAGTTGCCCGACGTGAGCGCCGACTCCGGTCGGTCCCCGGGCAGCCAATCCGCAGGTACCAGCCACTATTCGGCGTGCAGTACATCTGTCGTCGCTTCATTGGCATGTGTATTTACGGAATGAGGAATCCTCGTTCGAAAGGACGCGGCCCCCGATTGGCTCGGGAGCCGGGGAATCCGCTAAAGTCTCACTCGTCGGAACGGCCCAACAGCCGCAAAGACAAACCCCGCTGACCGGGGATCAGGCCCGAAAGGATCTGATAGAGTCGGAACCGCCGGAAAGGGAAACGCGGAAGCGGGAACCTGGAAAGCACCGAGGAAATCGGATCGGAAAGATCTGATAGAGTCGGAAACGCAAGACCGAAGGGAAGCGCCCGGAGGAAAGCCCGAGAGGGTGAGTACAAAGGAAGCGACCGTTCCTTGAGAACTCAACAGCGTGCCAAAAGTCAACGCCAGATATGTTGATACCCCGTCCATCGGACAACCGATGGTCGAGGTTCCTTTGAAAAAACACAGCGAGGACGCTGTGAACGGTCGGGCCTATTCCGCCTGACTGTTCCGCTCTCGTGGTGTCGACCGGATTACCGGTAAACATTCACGG